>NZ_JANNOD010000001.1:0-16311 GCF_031398885.1 Hymenobacter sp. | reverse complement strand
TCGCGTAGCGCCTCACCCCCGGCCCCGGTTCGCTTAAAACGCGAAGCCAAAAGAGAGGGGAGCCTGGCGCCAGAGTCGGACCGGTGCCCCCTCTCTTTTGGAGAGGGGGTCAGGGGGTGAGGCCCCCGCCTGAACGATGCCTGCGAGATGCTTCAACCAGCTCAGCATACTACTCCCAACCAAGACCATGAAAAACAACCTCCTTCCTGCTTTCCGCCTCACGCTGGTGCTGCTGGTGCTGTGCGCCGTGGTGTACCCGCTGCTGATTTGGGGCGGCGCGCAACTGGCCCCGGGCCAGGGCCGCGGCGTGACCGTGCGCCAGAACAGCCGCGTGGTGGGCTACGCCAACGTGGGCCAGAAATTCGACCGGCCCGAGTACTTCAACGGCCGGCCCTCGGCGGTGGACTACAACGCGGCCGGCTCGGCGGGCTCCAACAAGGGGCCCAGCAACCCCGAGTACCTGGCCGTGGTGCAGCAGCGCCTCGATACGCTGCTGCTGCAAAACCCTGGTGTGACCAAAGCCCAGGTGCCCGCCGAGCTGATTACGGCCAGCGGCTCGGGCCTCGACCCGCACCTCTCGCCCCGGGGCGCGGCCGTGCAGGTGGCCCGCGTGGCCCGGGCCCGCAACCTGGACGCGGCCCGCGTGCAAGCGCTGGTGCAAGCCAACACCGAAACCGGCCTCGTGGCGCCCGCCCGCGTGAACGTGCTGCAATTAAACCTGGCGCTGGACGCACTGACCCCTGGTAAGTAATTCAATCCAATTTATTTTTCACTACCCGCTTCGTTTAGCAGCCGCTCTTGCGAGCTGCGGCGAAGCCCTAATTCCCACCCGGTTTTCACATGAAAAACCTCTCTCATTTCGCTCTGCGCAGCACGGTGTTGACCACGCTGCTCGCCGCGGGTGCCGTAGCACCGGCCTTGGCCCAAACCACGGAAACGGCCGCGGCCCAAAACCCGGCCACCAAGGCCGACACGGCCACGGCCAAAGTGCCCTTCGAGGGCATGGACCTGACGTGGGTGAACGGCCAGAACCGCCAGGCCAACTTCCCGCTCGTGTTCAAGGACGGCGACGGCGAAACCGTGCTCACCGGCACGGCCATCCTCGACGGCTACTTCAACTACAACTTCGCCCGGCCGATTGACCACACCCAAACCATTTCGGCGGTGACGGGCCGCGCCAACGAGTTTTCGCTGGCCCTGGCCACCATCGGCGTCGAATCGAACTATAAGAACATCATCGGCCGGCTGTGGCTGCAAACCGGCTCGATGCTGCACGTGGTGCAGGAAACCGACGGCTCGGTGCTGCGCGGCCGCAACACGGGCACCGGCAACCTCAAGCTCATCCGCGAAGCCGCGGCCGGCTACCATTTCAACAAGGGCTACGGCCTGAACGTGGAGCTGGGCATTTTCATGAGCTACATCGGCCTGGAAAGCTACGTGATGCAGGAAAACTGGAACTACCAGCGCAGCCTAGTGTGCGACTTCACGCCCTTTTACTTCCAGGGCGCGCGGGTGCAGTTCTACCCCAGCAAGAAGTTCAAGACCGAGCTGTGGCTGATGAACGGCTGGCAGACCTACAACACCTTCAACAAGCAGCCGGCGCTGGGCAACTCCAACTACTACCGGCCCAGCGAGAACCTGCAGCTGGTGGCCAACTTCTACTACGGCAACGACTCGCGCCCTGGCACCGACTCCACCGCTGTGGGCCCGAACGCCTACCCCGACGTCATCCGCTTTCACCACGACAACTCCATCGTGGCCCGCTACTACCACAAGGACAAGAGCAAGACGCTGAGTGGCATCACCCAGGCCGCGTTCAGCCTGAACACGCACTACGGCTTCCAGAGCGGCGACGGCGTGGAGCGCAAGGACAACTACATGTTCGGCAGCTCGCTGGCCAACCGCCTGTGGTTTGCCAAGAACCGGCTGGCCCTCACCACCCGCGTGGGCTTCGTGACCAACCCTTCGCGCTACCTGAGCTTCAACCCCTCGGCCGTGGGCTTCACCAACCTCGACGCCAGCAAGCTGACGGCCCGCGAAGGCACGGTGACGTTCGACATCATGCCCAGCGACTTCGTGACCTTCCGCTTCGAGTACCTGCACCGCCGGGCCAACGTGCCGTATTTTGCCGGGCGCGGCGGCACGACTTCGCCCTCGGGCTACATCGACCAAGGCCTGACCAACTACACCCCCGACCTGCGCGATTCGGAAAACCGGGCCATCTTCTCGGTAAACTTCCGCCTCTAACTTTCCCCGCTTCCAGATTCCGAAACCGGCCGGCCCCCAACGGCCGGCCGGTTTCCATTTTCCTGCCTATTGCTATGAAGCTTATTCATATTTCCGGTATTCTCGTTGGCTCGATGCTGCCCCTGGCGCGCCTGGGTGCCCAAACGGTACCGCCCGCCCCCACCACCACCACGACCACTGCGCCGCCCGCCGCGCCCACCACGACGGCCGCCGCCACCACCGCCGTGGCCGCCGCCGACACGGCCGCGGCCGACCCCAAGCCCGATTTCTTCGGGTACGTGGGCGTATACTACGGCTACGACTTCAGCAACCCCGCGGGCCTGGCCCGGCCGGGCTTCATCTACTCCGAAAACCTGCACAACCAGATTGCGGTCAACATTGCCCTGCTCGGGGCCCGCTACGTGGGCGACCGGGCGCGCGGCACCTTCGCCATTCAGACCGGCACTTACCCCGACGCCAACTACGCGCCCGAGCCCCAGATTTTCAAGAACATCTACGAGGCCTGGGGCGGCGTGCGGCTGGCCCCCAAGCTCTGGCTCGACGCCGGCATTTTCCTGTCGCACATCGGGCTGGAAGGGCCCATCTCGCGCGACGACCTCACGCTAACCCGCAGCATCATGGCCGACAACTCGCCCTACTACGAGGCCGGCGCCAAGCTCACCTACGACACCGGCCAGAAGTGGCTGTTCACGGCCCTGGCCATCAACGGCTGGCAGGTTATCCGGGACCGCAATCAGAACGAGGCCGTGGGCACCCAGATTCAATTCCGCCCCACGTCCAAGCTGCTGCTGAACTCCAGCACCTTCCTGGGCGAGGGCGCCAACCGGCCCGACTCGCTGGGCCAGCAGTTTCGCTATTTTCACGATTTCTACCTCACCTACGACCCCTCGCCAAAGTGGAAAATCGCGGCCGCGTTCGACACTGGCTGGGAGGAGCGCGCCGCCGGCCGGAGCGGCTACGACACTTGGCAGGGCGCCGCGCTCATCATCCGCCGCCGGCTGTGGTCCCGCGCCGGCGTGGTGGGCCGTGCGGAGTACTTCCGCGACCCGGCCGGGGTGCTGGCCGCCACCCGCGCCGGCGGCCTCAACACCGTGGGCTACTCGCTGGGCCTCGACTACAACCCCGTGCCCCGCGTGATTCTGCGCGGCGAAGTCAAGCAGTTTGTGGACCAAAAGAAGGTGTACATCGAGAACAAAACCCCCATCCGCACCAACGGCGCCGCCACGGTGCTGCTGGGGTTGACATTTTAATTGAACAGTAGGAAAAATTGAACAGTAGGAAAAAAGCACGTCCTGCTGAACTGGTCGAAGCATCTATGCCGCGTCGTTCAGGCGGCAACCTCACCCCCTGACCCCCTCTCCCGAAGAGAGGGGGCACCGGTTCGGCGCGGGCGTCCGGCTCCCCTCTCTTTTGGCTTCGCGTTTTAAGCGAACCGGGGGCGGGGGTGAGGCCCCCGCCTGAACGAAGCAGGCGAGATGCTCCGACCAGTTCAGCAGGACCACCAAAAATTATCTAAGCCCAAAACCACCTCATGAACCCCACCGAGCAAGACCAGCGCGATACTTCCGCCGAGCGGTTCCTGCGCCTGGTGCAGGCCAAGCGGCGGGGCACGCTCAAAATTTACCTGGGCCTGGCCGCCGGCGTGGGCAAAACCTACCGCATGTTGCAAGAAGCCCACGACCTGCACCAGCACGACGTGAACGTGCTCATCGGCTACATCGAAACCCACGGCCGGCCCGGTACCGTGGCCGAGCTGCGCGACGTGCCCCTGCTGCCTCGCAAGCACGTGTTCTACAAGGGCCGCTCGCTGGAGGAAATGGACGTGGAGGGCATCTTGCAGCGCCGCCCGCAGGTGGTGATTGTCGACGAGCTGGCCCATTCCAACATCCCCGGCTCGCGCCACGAAAAGCGCTGGCAGGACGTGGAATTCCTCGTCAGCCAAGGCATCTCGGTAATTACGGCCGTGAACGTGCAGCACTTGGAAAGCCTGCACGACCAGGTGCTGAAAATCACGGGCACCGACGTGACCGAGCGCATCCCGGACCGGCTGCTGAAAGCGGCCGACGAGGTGCTGAACGTGGACCTGACCGTGGGCGAGCTGCGCGCCCGGCTGGAAGAAGGCAAAATCTACGATAAGGCCAAGGTGCCCACCGCGCTGGCCAACTTTTTCCAGGCCGAAAACCTGCTGCAACTGCGGCGGCTGGCGGTGCGCGAAGTGGCCCAGCTGCTGGGCCACCAAATCGAGTCGGAAGCCGGCGGGGCGCCCGCCGTGTCGGCCGCCCGCCGCAACGACGACCGCCTGCTGGCCTGCATCAATTCCAACGACAAGGCCGCCAAGGAAATCATCCGCAAGACCTCGCGCCTGGCCGACCGGTTCGCGGCCGATGCTTGGTACGTGCTCTACATCCAGACCGGCCGCGAAACTTCCGACCGCATCGGCCTAGCCACCCAGCGCCACCTGCTCAACAACCTCCAGCTCGCCACCGAGCTGGGCGCCCAGATTCTGCGGGTGAAGGACGACAACATTGTAGCGGCCATTCAGCGGGTGGCCCAGGAAAAAAACGCCACGCTGCTGGTCTGCGGCGTCACCAGCGAAAAGGGCCTGTGGGAGCAGATTTCCCGCCGCGGCGTGACCAACGACCTGCTCCGCGCCGTGGCCCGCGACGGCAGCGACCTGGACGTTTACTTGGTTAACTATTAGTGATTAACGGTTAGTGATTAGTGCCATGAGTAGGAGCGTACTGAAATTAAAGTTCTTTGGTTTTGCCATCCGCATTGTGCGGCTTTTCCAACACCTTCAGGGGGTGCGGAAAGAGTACGTGCTTACGAAGCAACTGCTGCGTTGTGGCACGTCGGTGGGTGCCATGATTCGGGAGGCGGAGTACGCGGAAAGTAAAAGTGACTTCATCCACAAAATGGCTATTGCGCAAAAGGAAATCAACGAAACGTTGTATTGGCTGGACCTCTTGGCCGCCACCGACTATCTGATTCCCAAGGAATCCGAGAGCCTGCAGGCCGACGCGCTGGAACTCCTAAAGATGCTCACGAGCACCATCAAAACCGCCAAAGCAAATCTATCTGAGTGATTAGTTTTTTTGTGATTATTGATTAATAGGTATTGGCTAGTAGTTAGCCACCAGCCCTAATCGTTGACCCTTAACCACAACCACTAATCGTTAATCACTAACCACTAATCACTAATTTACGTGAACCTCAAAACCCTCATCACCCTTGGCTTTTTGGCGATGCTGGCCCTGCTGCTGGCCATCGGCGGCTATGCCTACTACTCGGTGCATCGGCTCGACCGCAGCTCGCGCAACGTGCTCAAGGATAATTTTTATTCGGTGGAGCTGGGCCAGCAGATGCTGCAGGCCCTCGACCGGATGGAAACCGCGCCCAACGACCCCACCGGCCTGGCCCGCTTCCGCCAGAGCCTCACCCGCGAAGCCGGCAACATCACCGAAGTGGGCGAGAAAGAAGTGGTCGACAGCCTTATTCAGAACCAGGCCGACTTCCAGCGCCTGCTCGACGCTGGCGCTTCGGCCGAAGCGCGGGCGCCCGAGCTGCAGCTGCTGCGCCAGCAAACCTACCGCATGGTGGCCCTGAACACCAATGCCCTCACCCGCAAAAACGAACTGGCCAACCAGCGCGCCATCCAGGCCGGCCGCTACATGCTCGCGTTCATCGTCGTCAGCCTGCTGCTGGGGCTCATGTTCGTGCTCAGCGTGCCCGAGGCGGCCGTCGGCCCGCTGCGCAAGCTCACCCAGAGCCTGGAGCACGCCACCGACAGCGATTTTACGGCCACCATTCCGGTGGAAAATAACAGCGAGTTTGGCCGCGTGGCCCGGGCCTTCAACCGCATGCTGGTGCAGCTGCAGGAGTACCGCAGCTCCACGCTGGCCGAGCTGATTACCGAGCGCAACCGCGCCGCCAGCATCGTGAGCGGGCTGGATGAGGGCCTGCTGCTGCTGGACGAAAACCGCCGCATCATCCTGGCCAACCCTGTGGCCTGCGCCCTGCTGAGCCTGCCGGCCGACAAGCTGGTGGGCTACGCCGCTGCCGCCGTGGCCAAGGAAAACGACCTGATGCGCGAAATCCTGCGCCCGCTGGAAGTCGACGCCGCCCGCCGCGACCAGGCCGTGGCCGACGCCCCGCTGCTGCGCATTGCCCAGCAGGGCGAGGAAGCCTTTTACCGCCTCGCGGTGCAGGAGCTGGTGTCCTTCAACGAAGCGCTGGACAAAAACGAGTTCGTGGGCCAAATCCTGACCCTGCGCAACGTGTCGGACTACAAGAAGCTCGACCAGGTGAAGTCGAACTTCCTGGCCACGGTGTCGCACGAGCTCAAAACGCCGCTTTCCAGCATTAACCTCAACACCAAGCTGCTGCAGGACGAGCGCCTGCCGGTCGACGAGCGCCAGCGCATCACCGGCTACATCCGCCAGGAAACCCAGCGCCTGCAGCGCATGGTGGGCGAGCTGCTCGACGTCTCGCGCCTCGACGCCGGCGCGGGCATCCAGCTCGACGCCCGCCCCACCAACCTGGCCGACGTGGTGAGCTACGCCGCCGCCACCGTGCAGCCCCAGCTCGACGACAAGCAGTTGCGCATTGACCTGCAGCTGCCCGCCGCGCTGCCCGCCGCCCGCGCCGACGTGGAAAAAACCACCTGGGTGCTCATCAACCTGCTGGCCAACGCCATCCGCTACTCGCCCCGCGGTGAGGCCCTCACCGTGCGCGCCGCCCTGGCCGGTACCTTCGTGCAGGTGAGCGTGCAGGACCGCGGCCCGGGCATCGCGGCCGAGCACCACGAGAAAATCTTCCAGCGCTTCGCCCAATTGCCCGACAAAACCGGCTACCGCGGCGGCTCCGGCCTGGGCCTGAGCATCGCCCGCGAGTTCATCACCACCCAGGGCGGCCGGCTGTGGGTGGATAGCGAGCTGGGCAGCGGCAGCACCTTTTGCTTCACGCTGCCGGTGGCGGGGTGAGGGGTTGGAATTATTCTGGAAACCTGAAAAATGACGCATAAACGTCATGCTGAGCGCAGTCGAAGCATCTCGCGTGGGGTAGTGACTCAATCGTTCGACAATGCGAGCGAGATGCTTCGGCTGCGCTCAGCATGACGTTCTCGGGAGAAATGAGAATGGGCCTCGTTCGTCTCCGCCTGCCTACCCTAATCCTAACGATACACAAACCCCTTTCCGCCATGCAAGCCACCATCAAATCCAAGCTCACCCTCGGCCTGGGCTTTTTGTTCCTGATTATCCTGCTGCTGAGCGGGGTGGGCGCGTATTTCCTCTACCAGCTTTCGCGCAGCGCCGCCGCCACGCTGCAGGACAACTACCGCTCGGTGAACTACGCCCAGCAGATGACCGATGCCCTGGCCGACCTGCGCGACGCCCGCGCCACGGCCGCTGCTCCTGCTGCCGCGCAGGCCCGCCAAACGTTTGAGCGCTTCCTCGCCGCCGAGCAGCGCAACATCACCGAGCCCGGCGAGGGCGAGCTGGCCGACTCCATGGCCGTGGGCTTCCGGCAATTCCTGCAGACTGACCCGGCGGCGGAGGCCTCGCGGGCGGGCTATTTGCAGCTGCGCCGCCAGTCGGCGCGCGTGGCCGCCCTCAACCTGCGCGCCATCGAGCAGCAGAGCGAAAGCACCCGGCGCATCGCCAACCGCACCATCACCACGCTGGGGCTGATTGCGGCGCTGGGCATCCTGGCCACGTTCTCGTTCATCTTCTCCTTCCCAGGCTACATTATCCAGCCCGTGGAGGAGCTCACGGCGGGCATTCAGCGGCTGGGGGCCGGCGACTATTCGCAGCGCCTGCCCACCGACACCCACCCCGAATTTGTGGGCGTGGCCCGCGCCTTCAACGATATGGCCCAGAAGCTGGAAGGCTACGAAACCGCCGACGGCACACCCCGCATCGATTCCAGCGGCCCGCTCGATATTGTAACCACTTACCGCCGCGCGGGCGCTCCCGCCACGGCGGCCGAAACCGACGAGCAGCGCCGCCTCGTGGAGCAGCTGCGCGAACAAGCCCGCCAGTTGCAGCGCACCGCCGACGCCCTGCTGGCCGGCGGCGACACCTCCGGTGTTTAACCACTCGTGCAGAGTGCTCCGGTCGGACCACTTAGGCGGTCCGACCGGTCGTCGAAACGGAGTCGCCCTGATTTCAACCGGTCGGACCGGGGGCTTGGCCCCGAATGCGCGTGCTTGGGCGGCGTTGCTTAGCTTCGCGGCACCCCGGCAGTGGCGGCGCCCCATGGGAAGGCGGTAGCTCTTTTTCAGCCAGACCCAAGTGAGTCACGGGAAGTGGCAAGTGGTTCCAGCACCCTCGCCGCCGAACCGTTCTGTTCGTGTTTTCATGGAGTTGTACTCGACGTTTTCGTTGTTGCTGGTGGTGGCGGCGCTGTTTGCTTACTTTAATCACCGCTTTTTGCGGCTGCCGCCCACCATTGGGCTGCTGGCGCTCACGCTGCTGGCGTCGCTGGGCTTGGTGGGGCTGGGGCGGCTGGGCGTGCCGGCGGTGCTGCGGGTGGCCGAGCTGGTGCGCACCCTCGACTTCCACACCGTGCTGATGCAGTATCTGCTCAGCTTTCTGCTCTTTGCCGGGGCCATGCAGCTCGACACGCGCAGCCTGGGGCGGCAGCGGGTGCCGGTGCTGCTGCTGGCCACGGTGGGCACCCTGCTGTCGACCGTCGTGGTGAGCTGTAGCCTCTACCTGCTGCTGCCGCTGTTCCGCATGCCGTTGGATTTCATCTACTGCCTGCTGTTCGGCAGCCTCATCTCGCCCACCGACCCGGTGGCCGTGCTCGGCATCCTGACCAAAGCCGGCCTGCCCAAGGCCCTGGAAACGAACATCGTGGGCGAGTCGCTCTTCAACGACGGGGTGGGCGTGGTGCTGTTCGCCACGGTGCTCTCGGTGGCCGTGTCCGGGGCCGATACCGTAGCCGCCGGCCACGTGCTGACGCTGCTGCTGCGCGAGGGCCTGGGCGGGCTGGCGCTGGGGGCGGCGCTCGGCTACGGGGTGTATGGGCTGCTGCGCAATGTGGACGACTACCGCATCGAGGTGCTGCTGACCCTGGCCTTGGTCACGGGCGGCTCGGCGCTGGCCGCGCAGCTGCACACATCGGGGCCGTTGGCCATGGTGGTGGCCGGCCTGATTGTGGGCAGCCAGCAGGGCCGGCACGCCATGTCGGAAGTCACGGAGGACTACGTGGACAAGTTTTGGGAGCTGATTGACTCGGTGCTGAACGCCGTGCTGTTCGCGCTCATGGGCCTGGAAATGCTGGTGCTGCGCATCAAGGGCCAGTACCTGGGCGCGGGGCTGGCTGCGGTGGCGGTGGTGCTGCTGGCCCGGCTGGTGTCGGTGAGCATCCCGCTGAGCTTTTTGCGGGGCCGGCGCGAGTTCTCGGAGTTCAACCTGACCATGCTCACCTGGGGCGGGCTGCGCGGCGGCATTTCGGTGGCACTGGCGCTGAGCCTGCCGCCGTCGATGCCGCGCGAGCTGCTGGTGGGCATCACCTACGTGGTGGTCGTCTTTTCCATCCTGGGCCAAGGGCTGACCATCGGGCCGCTGGCCGCCCGTCTCCAACGCGTTAAATAGTGATTAGTGGTTAACGATTAGTGATTAATGATAGAGAATTATTTGCTTGTCACTGAATCCCACCACTCAATGTACACCCATAGATGCAAACCGCTAATCACTAACCGTTAATCACTAATCACTAAAAATGTCGCCGTATTCGTTCACCACGCCCCGCACCGCCCATTTCTACAGCCTCGGCGAGCCCGGCCCGGCCATTGCGCACCTGTGGGTGTGCCTGCACGGCCACGACCAGGCCGTGGCCGACTTGGCGGCTCAGCTCGTGAATCTCGACACGCCCGAGCGCCTGCTTGTCCTGCCCGAAGCCCTCTCGCGCCGCGCCGACCCCGCCACCTCGGACCGGCCCACCGATGCCCTCGGCGTGTGGTTTGCGCCCCATTCGGTGGATGCGGACCTGGCCGATTTGACGACGTACCTCGACGGCCTGACCGACCACATCCGGGCGCGCTGCCCGGCCGGCACGCCCGTCACGGTGCTCGGCTACGGGCACGGCGCGGCCGCCGCCGTGGGCTGGCTGGCCGAAAACCACCTCGTTTTTGAGCGGCTGATATTGTACGCCGCCGTATTTCCGCCCGAAATTGACCGGCGCACCTTGTTTGCCGCCCTGCCCCAGCGGCCAATTGTGGTCGTTTCCACCACCACCGCATTCACCCCCGAGGTGGAAGGGGCGGAGCTGGTGCGCGAGCTGCTGGACGCCGGCCAAACCGCCCGCCTCAGCTACGCCGATGCGGGCCTGCTGACCCTGGCCGCGCTGGGCGCCGGCGGCGAGGCCCGCAGCTCACGGCTGCACTAGCCAGCCGGTCCCGCTAGGGCCGCTGCGCATCCAGGGCCAGGTTCAGCCGGAGTACGCTCACGTGCGCCGGGCCCATGAAGCCGAGCCAGGACTCCTCGATGGCGGCATCCACTGCGGCCCGCACCTGCGCGGGCGGTAGCAGGCGGGCGGCGGCCACGCGGGCCACCTGCGCGTAGGCGCCGGCCGGCGAGAGGTCGGGGTCGATGCCCGAGGCCGAAGCGGTGACGAGTTCCGTGGGCACCTGCTCGCGGCGCAGCTCAGGGTTCAGCAGCAGGAGCGTGTCGAGCCGGGCCTGGATGACGGCTTGCAGCGCGGGGTTGGATGGACCAGCGTTGGACGCGCCGGTGGAGGCGGCGTTGTAATCCACGGCCGAGGGGCGGCCCTGGAAGTAGCGGGCCTGGGTGAACTTCTGGCCGATGCGCTCGAAGCCCACTACCTGCCCGCCCACCGCCACCGGCGAGCCCGCCGCCCGGGCCGGCAGCAGCCGCCCCACGGCCCAGAGCAGCCCGGGAAACACGAAGCCAAACGTGAGCAGCAGCAAGCCACTCAGGAGCACGGGACGGAGCATAGTGGTTAGGGGTTAGTGATTAACGGTTAGTG
Source organism: Hymenobacter sp. (assembly GCF_031398885.1). Taxonomy (GTDB): domain Bacteria; phylum Bacteroidota; class Bacteroidia; order Cytophagales; family Hymenobacteraceae; genus Hymenobacter. Next base: position 5,070 of record NZ_JANNOD010000001.1, on the reverse strand, counting down.
GAGGTGAGGCTGGCTTTGGCTGTTTTGAGGGTGCTGGTGAGCATCTTGAGCAGTTCCAGGGTATCGGAATGCAGGCTGCTGGCTTCTTGGGGAGTCAGGTAGTCGGTGGCGGCCAGTAGGTCGAGCCAGTAAAGTGCTTCGTTGATTTCTTTCTGCGCGATGGCCATTTTATGGATGAAGTCACTTTTGCTTTCCGCATATTCAGCCTCCCGGACCATTGCCCCCACCGAGGTGCCGCACCGCAGCAGCTGCTTCGCCAGAACGAATTCATTCTTCACCGCTTGCAAATGTTGAAAGAGCCGAACGATGCGCACGGCAAATGCAAAAGACTTGGTTTTCAATATGCTCTCGCTCGCACAACTCAACGCTGCTCACTAAAAAAATTAACCACTAACCCCTAATCACTGACCACTAAAATACTCTGCCAACGGCCCCAGCGTGAGGGCCGGGAAAAACAGCAGCGCCCCCAGGATGCCAATGACCACGAGCAGCAGCACCGCGAACGTGAAGCTCTCCAGCCGGATGCCGCCCAGGCTGGGTGGTGTGTAGGACTTGGCCAGCAGGCCCGCCGCCAGCACCAGCGTGCCGATGATGGGCACGAAGCGCCCGCTAAGCATGGCCACGCAGGGCAGCAGGTTCCAAAAGGGGGTGTTGTCGCCCAGCGACTCGTAGCCCGAACCATTGCCCGCGGCAGCCGAAACAAACTCGTAGAGCATGGCGCTGAAGCCGTGGGCGCCGGAATTGTTGAGCCACTTCAGCGACTCGGCCGCGTCGGGGGTGGCGGCCCAGACGTAGGCGGCCAGGGCAGTGCAGGCCAGCACCACCACCGGCTGCGCAATGGCGACCAGCGTGGCCAACTGCATTTCGCGGGCTTCCACCTTCTTGCCCAGCAGCTCGGGCGTGCGGCCCACCATGAGGCTGGCCACGAACGCGGCGATGACGAGGTAGACCAGGAAGTTGAGGAAGCCCGTGCCCAGCCCGCCGAAGAAGGCGTCAATCTGCATCAGCAGCATGAAGGGGGCGCCGGTGAGCGGCGTGAAGCTGTCCTGCGCCCCCACCACGGTGCCGGCCGGGATGGCCATGTTGAAGCTGTTGTAGAACGCGGTGTGGAACACGCCAAACCGCACTTCCTTGCCTTCCAGGTTGCCGCCGGCCGCCGCGTCCAGGCCCAGGGAGTTGAGAAAGGGCGTGTTCTGCATTTCTGCCAGCACGGCCGGCACCAGCAGGAGCAGCAGGCCGGCCGTCATCACCCCAAACACCATGAGCGAGAACCGGGGCCGCTTCAAATAGTAGCCCAGCATGAACACGAAAGCCATGGGTGTGAGCAGCACCGCTAGGTGGTGCAGGGCGAAGGACGCGAAATTTGGCCCCTCGAACGGGTGGGCGCAGTTCGGGCCGAAGAAGCCGCCCCCATTCGAGCCCAGCTCCTTGATGGACAGCAGGGCCGCCACCGGCCCGCGGGCCACCGTGCCGGCCACGCCCTCCAGCGAAGTGTAGGCAGCCGCGCCCTCAAACGTCATGGGCACGCCCGTGAGCATAAACAGCACCGAAAACGCGAAGCACAGCGGCAGCAGAATCAGCAGGCAGGAGCGCACCAAGTCCTGGTAGAAGTTGCCCACGTTGCTCGACTCGCGCCCGCCCAGGGCCCGCACCACGGCAATGCCGGCGGCCAGGCTGGTGCCCGCGCTCACGAATTGCAGGAAGGTGAACACCGTCAGCTGGGCGAAGTAGGATGCCCCGGTTTCGCCCGAGTAGTGCTGGGCGTTGGTGCTAGTGAGGAAGCTCACCGCCGAGTGCAGCGCCTGGCTGAAGCTCATGGCCGGAATAGCATCCGGGTTCCAGAACGGCAGCTTATCCTGCACCAGCAGCACGAGCACGGCCCAAACCAGCCACACGGCGTTGATGGCCAGCAGGGCCCCCACGTAGCGCGGCCAGGTCATGCCCTGCTCGGGGTTGATGCGGGCCAGGCGGTAGAAGCCCCGTTCGAGCGGGGTGAGGAAGTGCAGCCAGGTGCGCTCGCCGGCGTACACGCGGGCCATGTAGCGCCCCAGGGGCCAGGCCAGCAGCACGGCCAGGCCAAAGAGCAGGGTGGCGGTGAGGATGTTGAGGAACATGGTGAGTATTGATGAGTCAGCCCTTTCGCGTTCACCTCACCCCCGGCCCCTCTCCCGCGGAGAGGGGAGCCTAACGCAAGCGGATGAAAATCGTCAGGCTCCCCCTCTCCGCGGGACTCTGCGCATGTAGCAGATGCGGGGCCGGGGGGTGAGGTGAACTAGAAATGCGCAATCAAATCCAGCGCGCCCACCAACTGGTCGCGCCTCGTGCCCTTGTCATAAGCCCGAATGCCGTCGGCGTAGGCGTTGTCGTAGCGGATTTCGGGGCGGAAGGTGAACAGGCCGCCGCCGAAATGCTTGACATAGCCGACGGTGTGGCTGGAATACAGCGTCTTGTTGCCGGTGCGCTGCCCGTCGAGGTGGTTGAGCAGGTCGTTGCGGACGGACAGGTAGCTGGTGGGCGAAAGCAGCACCTGGAAGTAGTTGACGGCCGCGTAGGAGTGCGAGCGGCCCGGGATGAGCGCGCCCGCGCCGGAGCCCGCCCAGGGCCGGTCGGGTCCGTTGATGACGGTGCCGCCGGCCAGCGCGTCGCGCTGCCAGAGGTAGTAGCTCTCGGTCATCATGTGCACGTTGGGGCCGAAGCGGTGACCCCAGGTGGCCACCACCATCTGCACGTTGTCATGCTGGCGGCTGTAACTGCCTTCGCCCAGCGAGTTGATGCCGCCGTAAAGCGAGTTGTTGTTGTTCTTGGCCACCCAGCGGATGAAGGCCTGGCCGTTGAGCTTGGCCGACTCGCTCCAGGGCACCATTTCGTTGCCGGCGTGCACGCCCAGCTGCACGGTCACCTGGGGCGAGAGGCGCAGGGCCGCCAGGGCTCCGGTGAAGGTGAACGGGTCGTAGCTGAAGGTGAGCGAGTGGCTGAACAGGTAGTTGTCGGGCGCGAGCTGGGCTTCGATGTCGGGCGGCGAGATGTAGCGGCCCACCCGCAGCGTGAGGCCCTCGGCCACTTTGGGCACGTACAGCGTGAGGTACTGCTCGATGGGGTCGAAGCCGTTCAAACTGTTGCGTTTCAGCAGCTGGTCGCTGAACAGGCCCTTGGCCACGGTGTAGCGGTAGTCGATGCCGTAGAGGTAGGACGAGCGGAAGCCCCAGTCCACGTGGTCGGTTTGCACGGTGTTCATGATGCGCTCGGCCCGCACCACGGCCTGGCTCATCACCAGCGCGTTGGGCTTGATGTTGTAGGCGACCGGAATGTTGGAATTCTTCGACGTGCTGGCGGTGTAGGACGGATTCAGCCAGCCATACACCCGGTACCGGCTGGTGGCCTGGCCGCCCAGCGCCTTCTGCAACGGGTAGAGCGAAGTTTTGTCGGGAGCCCCAATCACGGGCCCCACCCACTCACCGCTCGGAAATGGCAGCGCGGACAGTGGCGAGGGCAGCGCCCGGCCGTTGGCGGCGTCGGCCGGGGCATTGGTGGAGTCGCTCAGGTGCAGGCCGCCGCTGCCGGGGCGGCTGACTTGGCCGAAGGCAATTGTGGTACTCAGGAGCAGGGCCCCGGTAACAATGAGTCTCATACGAGGTGTAAAAAAGAAGGAGAAAATAAGCCGGCCGGCTCCGTTGGCGGGGCAACTGCCGTGTGCCGGGCGTTGCGCGATGACCGTACCAAGCCAGGCAAAAAGGCCGACGCATACAATAGGAGTAGATTCACTAAAACCCAGTCCTAGCATTTTGCAAGGGGTTATGTCAGAACGCTAGGCCGCGGCCTGGTTTTTTGGCCCATTTTGGCCCATCTTTGGCGCCTTCCCGTCGTGGATTGCCCCAACCCGCACATTTCCGCCAACGGCCGGCCCGCGCCTGCGTAACTTCCCACCCAACGGCTGGCCCCGGCGCCCGGCCTTATCCACCCGCTTCCCCATTGCCCATGTCCACGGCTACTTTGCCCACCGCCGCTGCCCCCGCCACCCACGCCGACATGCATTCCCGGGCCACGGCCGCCGGCACCCTCATTGCCCTGGGCATCGTGTACGGCGACATCGGCACCTCGCCGCTCTACACCGTGCGGGGCGTGTTCGCCCACCGGCCCGTAACCGAGGACGTGGTGCTTGGCACTATTTCGGCGGTGCTCTGGACGCTCACCCTGCTCACCACCGTCAAGTACGTGTTCATTGCCCTGCGCGCCGACAACAACGGCGAGGGCGGCATCCTGGCGCTGTTTGCCCGGCTGCGGCGCATGCCGGTGAAGTGGCTCTACATCCCGGCCATCATCGGGGCCGCCGCGCTGCTGGCCGATGGCATCATCACGCCGCCCATTTCGGTGGCCTCGGCCATCGAGGGGCTGAAAATCCTCAAGCCTGACTTGGAAACGGTGCCCATCGTAGTGGTCATTCTGCTGGGCTTGTTCACGTTTCAGCAGTTCGGCACGGCCATTATTGGCAAGTTTTTCGGGCCCGTCATGCTGGTGTTTTTTGCCATGCTGGCGGTGCTGGGCGTGGTGCACCTGGTGCAGGCCCCCAGCATTTTGCGGGCCCTGAACCCGTACTACGCCATCCACATGGTGACGCAGGTGCCGGGCGCGTTCTGGCTGCTGGGCAGCATTTTCCTGTGCAGCACCGGCGCCGAAGCGCTGTACGCCGACATGGGCCACGTGGGCCGGCCCAACATCTACCTGAGCTGGACCTTCGTCAAAACCTGCCTCGTGCTCAACTACCTGGGCCAGGGCGCCTGGCTGCTCCAGCACCTGGGCCCCGAGCTGGGCGACAAAAACCTGTTCTTTCTGATGATACCGCCGGCCCTGCTGCTGCCGGCCATTGCGCTGTGCACGCTGGCCACCATCATTGCCTCGCAGGCCCTCATTTCGGGCTCGTTCACGCTGGTGGTGGAAGCCTTGCGGCTCAATTTCTGGCCCAAGGTGCGCATTTCCTACCCCACGGAGCTGCGCGGGCAGAGCTACGTGGCCTCGCTCAACTGGCTGCTGTGCGCGGGCTGCATCGGGGTGGTGCTGTACTTCCGCGAGTCG
>NZ_JANNOD010000119.1:0-17050 GCF_031398885.1 Hymenobacter sp. | reverse complement strand
GCGAGATGCTTCGCTCCGCTCTGCATGACGCCCTAGTTGGATAGGCCCTTAGTGCACGGCGCCCAGCAGGAAGAAAAACAGCAGCTGCGCGAGGTATACCACCGGCACCAGGGGGTTGGTTTTGGCGAAGTTGGCCCGGTTGAACAGCATTTGCAGGATGCAGGCGAGGATGAACCAGTCGCGGAAGTTTTGCAGCGGAATAACGTCCGCCGACCAGTGCCAGAAGTCGTAGCGGCCGGCCACGGGCTCCATGCACAGGTCGAGCCCCACCATCAGCAGGGCGGCCAGCACGGTGCGGGGCAGCTCGGGCAGGGGCACGTAGCGGGCCAGCACGCCGCACGCATACGTGAGCACCAGCCAGTTGAGGCCGATGAGCGGCGGCACGCCCACGAAGGGCGGGGCATCGAACAGCTTAAAGCCCAGCGTGTCGCCGTAGGTGTAGTGCCCAAACACCCGCCCGGTGTTCACGCCCACAAACTCGGCCGCGAACCCCAGCAGCGCCGCCGACAAGCAAAACCCCCAGAAGCTGAACCCGCGCCCCGGCTGAAACGCCAGCAGCAGCCCCGCCGTGAGCACCAGCGTGAGGGGCGTAAACCGCAGGTAAAAATCGGGGTTTTTCGAAAAGGCCAGCCCCACGAAGCCCGTGAGGTGGAACAGCAGCACCAGGCCCTGGGCCACGCGCAGCCGGCGGATGGGGGGGGCAGTGGCGGTAGGGGAATTGAGCAATTCAGAATACTCCATTCGGTGGAGCCAGGCAGTTAAAAGTTAAAAGTTGAGAGTTAAAAACCGCTCTCGTTTCGGGCACTTTTTAACTCTCAACTATCAATGAGGGACGAAACGATTTTGGCCGATAGCAGGCACAGCGGGATGCCGCCGCCGGGGTGCACCGAGCCGCCGCAAAAGTACAGCCCTTCGAGCCGCCCCGAAAAATTGGGGTGCCGCAAAAACGCCGCCAGCGCGTTGTTCGACGAGCTGCCGTAGAGCGCCCCGCCAAACGAAGAGGTGTCGGCCGCAATGCCGGGCGGCGTCCACACCTTTTCAGCGGCAATCAGCGGCCCGATGTCCGTGCCCAGGGCCTGGCCGAGTTTGCGGAGCACCACGGCGCGGGTTTTTTGGGTCAAAGCCTCCCAGTCCTGGCCCTGGTCGTGGGGCACGTTCACCATCACAAACCAGTTTTCGTGGCCGGGCGGGGCGTCGGCGGGCGTTTTCTTGGACGTGACGTTGACGTACACCGTCACGTCGTCGGCCACGGTCTTGTCCCGAAAAATGGCCTGAAACTCGCCCTGGTAGTCCGCCGAGAAGAAAATGTTGTGCAGGTCCAGCTCGGGAAATTCGCGGGCGATGCCCCAGTAGAAAAGCAGGGCCGAAGAGGAGCGGGGCTGGCCCAGCGTGCGTTCGGGCGCGGGCTGCGTGGGCAGCAGGCGCCGGTAGGTGGGCACCACGTCCATGTTGCTCACCACCCGGCCAAAGTCGTACACGTCCTGCGCCGTGCGCAGGCCCGTCACCCGGCCTTCGGCCACGATAATCTCCTCCACCGGCTCGTGGTAGCGGAACTGCACGCCGAATTCGGCCGCCAGCCGCGCCAGGCTGCTGGCAATGGCGTAGATGCCGCCCTCGGGATAGAACGCGCCGATGCCGTGCTCCAGGTGCGGAATCATGCTCAGCGTGGCCGGCGCCTGGTAGGGGTCCGAGCCGTTGTAGGTCGCGTAGCGGTCGAAGAGCTGCACCAGGCGCGGGTCGGCAAAGGCCTGCTCGTGGCGCTGGTGCATGGTGCCCGTCAGGCCCAGGCCGGGCAGGGCGGCCACCGCCTTCAGCGTCTCGGCGCTGAAATAGGTGCCGGCCTTGTGCAGCGACTTGTGCAGAAACGTGCCCGCGGTGGCGTCGTAGCTCTTGCCGCTGCGGGCCAGAAACTGCGCCACGGCCGCGGCCGGCGCATCGAGCTTGTCCGCCACTTCGGCCGCGAAGTGGTCGGCGTCGGCCCAGGCCGTGAGCCGCGTGCCGTCGGCAAAAAAGTAGTTGGTGATGGGGTCCAGCCGCTGGTAGCGGAAGTAGTCAGTGGGCGCGCGGCCGGCCAGCCGGAACAGGTCATCCACCAATTCCGGCAGCGTGAACAGCGACGGCCCGGCGTCGAACCGGTAGCCGCCGGGCAGGCGGAATTGGTGCATCTTACCCCCAAACGTGCCGCTGGCCTCAAACACTGTGACGGCGTGCCCGGCCACGGCCAGCCGCACCGCCGTGGCCAGCCCGGCAATGCCGGCGCCGATGATGGCAATGGGTTCTTTCATAAAGATGATAAGCTAATTTGGTGCTATGAACAAGCCAGGCGTGTACCTGGATACTTCAGTCATCAACTTTCTGTTTGCCACCGACAGTCCTGAGTTGCAAAAAATCACGCAAACTTTTTTTACCAATTTCATTCGCCCCGGAGTGTACCAGGCGTGCGTGTCTGATTTTGTGCTCGATGAATTGCGACAAACGCCCGATGATGACCAGCGCAAGCAATTGCTGAACGTGTTGGACGGGTACGAAATAGAGATTCTGACGTCCCCGGGCCCGGCGGCCATTGAAGAGCTGGCCCAGCAATACCTGACGACCGGGGCTCTGCCGCCGAACAAGGTTTACGATGCTTTGCACGTGGCTTTTTGCACGGTAGCCAAGCTTGACTATTTGGTGAGCTGGAATTTTAAGCACCTGGCCAACGTCAACCGGGAGCGGCGGCTGTTGGCCGTCAATCAGTCGCTTGGGTACCTTCACTCGTTCCGCATTCTCAACCCTCTGGACTTACTTGGCGATGGAAACTGACGAAACGGCCCCGCGGGCCTTGCGCGAAGTGTGGGAGTGGCGCGAAAAAGCCCTGCGGAGCCTGGACCATTTGCCCACGCTAGCCGAAAAAATTGCGGAAATTCAGCGCCGCACCCAGCCGCAGGTGAACGAGCTGGAGGCCGCGCGTAAGGCCCGGCTTTTGGTGAAGCCGGCCCCTTGATGATTACTCCACCGCCAGCACCAATCCCTTCAGGTACGCGCCTTCCGGGTGAAACAGGCTCACCGGGTGGTCGGCGGGCTGGGTGAGGCGGTGCAGGATGCGCGCCGGGCGCCCGGCCTCGATGGCCGCCGCCAGCACCGCGCCCTCGAATAGCTCGGGGCTCACCACCTGCGAGCAGCTGAACGTGAAGAGCAGCCCGCCCGGCGCCAGGTGGGCCAGGCCGGCCGCGTTCAGGCGCTTGTAGCCCATAAGGGCGGCGTGGCGTGCGCCCATGTGCTTGGCAAAGGCCGGCGGGTCGAGCACCAATAAGTCGTACGCGGCCGGGTGGTTTTTCAGAAAGCCCAGCACGTCGTCGGGGTAAGCGGCGTGGCGCTCGGCGTGCTGCGAGAGCTCGGCGTTGCGCTCGGTGAGGGCAATGGCCTTCTTGCTCGAATCGACGGAATGCACCAGCTCGGCGCCGGCTTCGAGGGCGTACACCGAGAAGCCGCCCGTGTAGCAGAACGTGTTGAGCACGCGCCGGCCGGGCGAGTACCGCGCCAGCAGGGCCCGGTTGTCGCGCTGGTCGATGAAAAAACCGGTTTTCTGGCCCGTTTCCCAGTCCACCGCGAACCGGTGGCCGTTTTCCGTCACCAGGTGCTCGGCGCCGGTGCTCTCGCCGAACAGGTAGCCGTTCTGCGCGTCGGCGACGGCGTTGCCGGGCACGGTTTCGGCGCTCTTGTCGTAAATGGCGCACAGCTTGTCGCCGAACACGGCTTGCAGCGCTACCGCAATTTCCGGGCGGGCGCGGTACATGCCCACGCTGTGGGCCTGCACCACGGCCACGTCGCCGTACACGTCGATGATGAGGCCGGGCAGCCCGTCGCCCTCCGCGTGCACGAGGCGGAAAACGTCGGTGTCGGCCGTGCCGGTCAGGCGCAGGCGCTGCCGCAGCTGGTACGCGTCGCCCAGCTTCTTGACCCAGAACGCTGGGGTGGGCAAGGCGGCTTCCGGGCCAAAGTCGAGCATCCGCACGGCAATGGAGCCGCCGCCCGAAAAATGACCCACGCCCAGCAGCTCACCGTCAATGGCCTCGACCCGCACCGGGTCGCCCTCGCGGGTTTCGCCCGTCACGCGGGCAATGGCCCCCGAGAAAACCCAGGGGTGGCGGCGGCGCAAGGAATGGTCTTTTCCGTTTTTGAGGACGATGGTGGCGGAGTTCGGCATAGACCGGCAAAGGTACGGCGGCTCCTGGGCGAACTTTGCCCGCCCGTTGCCACCGTCAACCGCCTCCCCGGCCATGCCCACCGACTTCATCATCCTCGACTACGAGCCCGCACACCAACCGGCCTTCCGCGCCCTCAACCGCGAGTGGATTTCGCAGTACTTCACCCTGGAGCCTCCCGACCACCAGATGCTGGACGACCCCGAGGGCTACATCCTGGCGCCCGGCGGCCACATCCTCATGGCCCGCCACGGCATCGAGCTGGTGGGCACCTGCGCTCTCGTTAAGGAACCTGACAACGTGTACGAGCTGGTCAAAATGGCCGTTTCGCCGCGGGCCCAGGGCCTGGGCATCGGGTGGGCGCTGGGGCAGGCGGCGCTGGCCAAGGCCCGGCAGCTCGGCGCCCGCCGCGTGGAGCTGCTGTCCAACTCCCGGCTCATTCCGGCCCTGGCGCTCTACGAGAAGCTGGGTTTCCGGCACGTGCCGGTGCCGCCCTCGCCCTACCAGCGCACCGACGTGAAAATGGTGCTGGACCTTTAGCGGCGTCCTTACTGCTTGTTGAACCAGCGCCGGTAAATGGGTTGGCGCCACGCAAACTGCGCCCACATGGCCGGATAGAGCACCGCATCCAGGGCCGCGAAGCCCGTGCGGTACTCCAGGTCGTCCACAATCACACAGCCGCCGCGCGGGCCGGGCGCCAGCAGGTGGCGGTGGCGCCAGTAGCGCAGCGGCGGGGGCAGCACCTGGCCCTCGTCCACGAAGTAATGGGTGCCGTCGGGCTGCACGCCAGCGTCGGTTATGAGCGATGTCCAGCGCAGCTTGGTGACCAGCGTGTCCAACTCAATTTCCACTTGGTCGCCGGTGCGGCAGCCGTCGAAGCGCACCAGGCGCAGCTTGGGAAACGGCGGCGCCAGTGCCAGAAACAGCTCGCGGGTGAAGCCCGCCATGACAACAGCCGGCGGCGGGGCCACGGCGGTGCGAAGGATAACGCGCATGGTTATGGGGTAGTGAGGGCGCTTTCGGGCGGTGATGGATTACGGAGACGCAAGAAGCGCAGCCACTTCCAAAAGTCACCCGCGGCCGGGGCGGTGCGAGTGGCCCAAGGTAAACGACCCTCCGCGACACTGACGATTAAGAAAGTTAGCTGAGTAGGGGCTAATATTTTTTTGATGAGAATGAAAAATATTAGTCGTTCGATTCTAATATTTTTCATTTGAATCGAAAAAATATTAGAACACGTGAAGGGCAACCAGCGGGGTCCGCAGCATCCTGGGCAACACAAGCAGCACCAGCGGCGGGAGAGATTTTATTGAGGAGTTATTTGAGTTGGTCGGAACAGTGCGTCCCTGCAACGTTTCGACTAACTCAAACAGCTTCCAAATAAGCCCGGACTTGCGTATGGAAAGCCAGGAAACTGGCCGACCGGGTAGACAGCCAGTCAGCATCCATGCCGGCGGCCAATTCTTCAACTATTGGGCTGGAGTGCTTAGTAGAACATTTTCTGGCGTTATAGATAGCCAATTTCGCATTTTCACGGGGCTGCGTTTCGAAACGCTCGTTTTTTGTGGAATGCGGGTGTTCCTTTCGCCACTTCAGGCACCACAGCCAGTGCTCGATGCACTGCACCGGAATGAGCAAGATGGCTTGTAGTTTCCGGGCTTCCAATCGGCCTCGCATCTCTGCCTGCTTGGCTTGGAAGGCGGCGGAATCAAAATCGTCCAGGTCGAGGCCCACGAAAAAGCATTGCAGCCGATACTCCCGCAAACCTATTTTCACAAACTTCGTCAAACAGGTCGTCAACCTGGGTTTTGTTCTGGCCCTTGAAACGTTTTGCAAAAGATTCATTTGCTTCGAACTGCTGCGTGTGACCAACGGCTATCGCCTGCAAATAATGATGCAAAAACAGCCGTTGCGCCTCGTCTTCTCCAAAAAAGCCATAGCGTAAAATGCTCATGCCGGTACGCCTCCCAGAAAGCCGGACACCCAGTGTTCACCCAGCGAATCGGAGTAGCGAATTAGTTTTTTCCCTTCGGCCCTTAGCTTGTCGTTGGTTTCACTGATGATGTCGCCGGCATTGTGAATTACCGTTTCGCCATTCTCGCGGTCAAACACCGAAATGCACTCTGGGATATCCGCGAAATAATCCACGACATACGGGCTGTGCGAGGTGAGAATAATCTGAATGTCCCGCAGCCGCGCCAACTCAAAAATAAAATCCATCACCTCGCGAATGCGGCGTGGGTGAATGCCTTTCTCGGGTTCCTCCAGTAGCAACAGTTTCGGCGGGTCGGGCTGGTGCACAATGCAGAGTAGGGCGAGGAAATACAGTACGCCTTCGGAGACTTCTTCGGCCCAGTAGCCAATGTCGTTTTTGTCAAAGAACTTGAGTTTGAATTTGCCTGCTTCTCCGGGGTCGGCGGGAGTCGAAACGGAAACCAAATCGCCCACATATTGTGCTAAGTCGTTCTCTAGCTGCCGAAATTTAGTTTTATGATTTTGACTTAGATAAAAAAGGAATGAAACTAAATTGGAACTGTCGGCAGCCACTAAAGTCTCGTTAGAAATTGGTGAAGCGGCCTGAAATCTACCTGGGTCAGGCTTGTATATTATGCAGTTTGTCAGGTGAGTTCGAACGGTATGAAAGTCTCTGGGAAAGAGCCTGAAACTAGGAGTTGCGTTACTTAGGTCTAATTCCTCTCTTATATTCAATCCATTTCGTGTGTTTAAAAGTATCGACTGTAAAGTATTTTTAGTGGTCTTATCAATCACATAATCACCCTGAACTGAATAATTAACTTCACATAATTCATCATTAGAAAGCTGGTCATTCAATTGAATTTGAATCGCTGGCGGCTCGAAAACATCCAGCTTGCCTCTTAGCAAATTTTGCTCATACCATTCAATTGGCGCTGCTTGTTTTTCCGGATAAGCAGTGACACGCGCCGCGATAAATTCGATTCCCTTCAAAAAATTTGACTTCCCCGAGTTATTCGGCCCGATAAACAAATTCACCTGGCCCAGCTTCACCGAGGCGTCGCGGATGCTGCGGAAATTCTGGATGCGGAGGGACGTGAGCATGAGGCGAAAGTAGGGGCAGTGCTGGTTGCCGCCCGGCAGTAATTATAGTGGTTGTGCGGCCGTTTAGCAACCGGCGGGTGTGAGCCTACCCCAGCAGTTCCTCAATGTCGGCCCGGGTGAGGTGCTTGATGACGGCCTCGTCGGTGGCGATGAGCTCGCTGACCAGGGCCAGCTTGCGGCGCTGCAGGGCCAGGATTTTCTCCTCCACCGTGCTTTGGGTGATGAACTTGTAGGTGAATACCGGGCGCTGCTGGCCGATGCGGTGGGCGCGGTCCACGGCCTGGGCCTCCACCGCCGGGTTCCACCACGGGTCGAGGATGAAGACGTAGTCGGCGGCGGTGAGGTTGAGGCCCACGCCGCCGGCTTTGAGGCTGATGAGGAAGATTTTCAAGGCCTCGTCGTTCTGGAAGCGGGCCACTTCGGTGGGCCGGTCGCGGGTGGCACCGTCGAGGTAGGCGTAGGCCAACTGGCGCTCGTCGAGGGCCGCGCGCACCAGCGCCAGGTGCTGCACAAACTGGCTAAATACCAATACCTTGTGCCCTTCGGCCACCACGTTGCGAATCATGCGCAGCACCTCGCGCAGCTTACCCGACTCGTGGGCGTAGGTTTCGTCGGCCAGGCGGGGGTGGTTGGCAATTTGCCGCAACCGGGTCAGGCCCTGGAGCAGCAGAAACTGGGTGCTGGCCGGGCCGTGCTCGTCGAGGTTGCGCAGAATCTTGTTGCGGTAAAAGCTCTTGGTTTCCTCGTAGGCGTGGGCCTGCTCCTCGGTCATGGGGCAGTAGCTGAGGTGCTCGGTTTTCTCGGGCAGCTCCTTGGCCACCTGGGCCTTGTGCCGGCGCAGGATGAACGGCTTGATGAGGGCGTGCAGCCGCCGGGTGCGGCCCTCGTCCTGGTGCTTCTCGATGGGTTTGAGGAATTCCTTGCGAAAGAAGGCCTGCGTGCCCAGCAAGCCGGGGTTGATGAACGACATCTGCGACCACAGGTCCATGGTGCTGTTCTCCACGGGCGTGCCCGTGAGGATGAGCCGGTGCTTGGAGCGCAGCTGCCGCACGGCCTGCGAGGTGGTCGACGACGGATTCTTGATGGCCTGCGACTCGTCCAGAATCACGTAGTCGAACTTGTAGCCGGTCAGCAAGTCGGTGTCCAGGCGCACGATGCCGTAGCTGGTCAGCACCACGTCGTAGTCGGCGAACCGGTCGGGGTTTTTGTCGCGGTAGGTGCCCGTGTAGGCCAGGATGCGCAGGTCGGGGGTAAACTTTTCCGCCTCGGCCAGCCAGTTGAACACCAGCGAGGTGGGCAGCACCAGCAGCGAGGCGGCGCCCCGGGCCTCGCCGCTCTCGCGGCGTTGGAGCAGCATCGTGAGCGTCATTACGGTTTTGCCGAGCCCCATGTCGTCGGCCAGGCAGCCGCCGAAATGGTAGTCCTGCACGAATCGCAGCCAGTTGTAGCCCGCCTTCTGGTAGGGCCGCAGCTCGCCCAAAAAGCCGGTGGGCAGGGGGTGGTCTTCCACTTCGGCAAAGTCGCGCAGCTTGGCCAGCTTGCGGCCCATGCGCACGGTGGCCAGCTCGTTGCTCTGCAAGTCGGCCACCAGGGCCAGGTGGTGGCGGCGCAGGTTGAGGCCGTCGGGCGTTTCTTCCCCGAAGGCAAACAGCTCCAGGTAGTCCGTGAACCACTCGTCGGGAATGATGGCAATTTGCCCGTTGGGCAGCTTGAACTCCCGCCGCCGCTGCAAAATGTGGCCCCGCAGCCGAACAAAGGGAACCTCGATGTCGCCGAAGCGCACCGTGCCGCGCACGTCGAACCAGTCGCCGGCCTCTTGAATGCCCACGTGCACGCTGGTCGGGCCGATGAAGTAGCTCTTGGTGGCCGTAGCGGACGCTTCCACGGTGTAGCCCAGCTCCGCGAGCGCGGGCGTGTGGTCATGCAGCCACTTGAAGGCCTGGCTTTTGGGCAGCGAGGCGTGGCCATTCTCCACGGTGAGCAACCGTTGGCTGAGCTCGGCCACGGTCGCTTGCTCTTGTTCCGGGTTGCGCAGCAGGCGGTGGAACACGTAGCTGTCGGCGGTTTTTTCCAGGCGCACGCTCACCGGCTTGTCGGTGCCGAGGGCCATGAGGTGGGGCCCGTAGCGAAAGCTCAGCTCGAAGTGAATGTGGTCGGCTTCGCCCCCGGCGGGCGGGAGCGCGGCGGGCTTGGGCGTCGGCACGCGGCCCCGGCGGGGCGGGCCGGGCGGCCGAACGGGCGCTTCGGGCGCGGGCGCCGCGGGCAGGGCGTCGCTGAACGTGAGCCGGGGCCGGGCCACGTAGCGCTCCGAGCGGATGTCGAACCCGCGGGCGTGGACCTCGAACGACTCCATGAGCGGGGCCACGAACTTCTGGAAGTAGCTCTCTTCCACCTGCCGGGGCACCACAATGAACTTCTTCTTCAAAAAAGGCAGCAGCTTGCGCCCGTCCACTTCGGTGCGGAAGGAGTAGAGCAGGTCGCCGAGCAGCAACCAGGCCGGTTGCAGGCACACCAACAGGGCGTCCTTGTACTGAAAATCGAGCCGCTGGCCCTGGTACTGAATGGTGGGGAAGTAGTGCGTGCCTTCCTCGTTGCGGCGGAAGTGGAAGAGGATGGACGCCCGGGCCGGGGCCAGGCCGATTTCGCGCCAGGTGGGCTCGCCGTCGCGGCCCATGATGAACACGCGCTTGCCCGCCAGCCGGGCCAGCAGCCCCGCCATGCGGGTTTGCACGTGCCGGGTGATGACCTCCTGCAGGGGCTTGTCGCCCTTCTCGGGGTGGTAGGTTTTGAGGAAGAACTCGGCCGTGGCAATCTTGCGGGGCCAGAATTCTTTCACCACCGCCTCCTGCTGAATCTGGTCGCAGAGCTCCACCAGCTCGAAGTCGGTGGCGTCGAGGCCCGCGGCAAACTCGTGCACGTTTTTGCCCGAAACGGTTTGGTGCTGCAGCGTGAGCTGGCCGCGCGGGCCCAGCTGCACCACGTAGGCCGCAAACAAATGGCCGAGGCACTCGTGCTCAAAGAGCGAGTAGACAATCTGAAACGGTTCTGCGGTAGATACTTTCATAGCCGGGCACGCGGAAAGCGCAAGGTAGGGCCGAAAGCGGAAATGGGCACGATGGCGCGGGGCTTCAGCACGATAAGACTAGGGCCTTACGGCCCCGGTCCCCAATGGATGCCCCCGGCCTATAAATTCTCCCGCAAGTCCAACCGGCTCGCGTTCAGGGCGGGGCGGATGCTGACGGCCAGCGTGATGAAAATGATGGACAGGCAGGTAAAGACCAAGTCGGAAACCTGCATCTTCACGGGGTACGCGTCCACGACGCTCGTGGCCATGCCCATGCTCACGAAGCCGAAGCGCTGCTGGAGCCAGCACAGCGTGACGCCGAGCACGAGGCCCGTGGCCGCGCCCACCAGCGCCACGATGGCCCCCACCAGCAGGAAGGTGCGCCGCACCATCTGCTGGCTGGCGCCCATGGCCAGCAGCACCGAAATGTCCTTCTTTTTGTCGATGACCAGCATCGAGAGCGAGAAAAAGATGTTGAGCGAGGCGATGAGCAGGATGAGCGTGAAGGTGATGAACACGAACAGCTTCTCCACCTTGATGGCCTTGAACAAGCTCACGTGCTGCTCGTCGGAATCCTGCACTTTAAACGTGGGGCCGAGCCGCTGGCGCAGCTGTTCTTTCACGGTTTCCACCTCGAAGCTGCCGCCCACCTTCACGTAGAGGGCCGTGCGGCGGGTGGTGTAGCCGAGCAGGCGCTGGGCGAAGGTGAGGGGCACGAAGATGTAGCTGTCGTCGATGTGCTGCTCGATGAGGAAGACGCCGCCGGCCAGCAGGTCCTGCTCGTTGAAGGCCTTGTCGGGGTTCATGTTCAGGGTTTTGCGGCCGGGCGAGTTGCGCGGATACAGCAGGCGCATGGGGGCCAGGCGGTTGTTGAGCGTGATGCTGAGCTCGTGCTGCACGCCGGCGCCCACCAGGGCCAGCTCCAGGCTGTCGCGGCGCAGGCGGTGGTCGCCCTCGCGGATGTTGGCGTCAATCTGGCTCTGGCCGAAGTAGTTGTCCGAGAGGCCGCGCATTTTCACCACCATCTGGCGGTCGTGATATTGCAGCAAGGCGTTGTCCTCGATGACTTCGGTGACCAGGGCCACGCCGGGCATGCTCTCCAGCTTTATCAGAAAGGTGCGGTCCACGTCGAAAGCCTTGCCCTTGGTGGCCGAAATAACCAGGTTGGGGTCGGACTTGCCGTAGAGCGTGCGCACCAAGTCCTCAAGGCCGTTGAACACCGAGAGCACGATAATCAGCGCCATGGTGCCCACCGCCACCCCAATCATCGAAATGTTGGAGATGATGGTGATGATGTTGCGCTTGTTCTTGGAACGGAAGTAGCGCTGGGCAATGAGGAGGGGAACGTTCACAGGGGGGCGTTGGCGGGCGGAGAGCGGGTTAGCTGGCCTTGCGCAGCAAGCCGTCCATGAAGTCTTCCAGCTTCTTAAGCCGCTCGTCGTGCTGCTTGAGCGTCACGTCCTTCAGAATGCCGATGTCTTTTTTCAACTCGCGCACATCGTGCTTGATGTCGTGGATTTCGTCCAGAAAGATGATGCTGTACTGGTCCTGGCGCTCATTGAATTTTTCTTGCCGCTCATTGAATTTCTCCTGCCGTTCGTTGAACTGCTCCTGGCGCTCATTGAAGCCTTGCTGGCTTCTTTGAAAGTTTTGCTGGAGCTGAAACATGGCCTCCTGCTGCGTCAGCATCCGCAGCAACAAGTCGTTGGTCACCTCCTGCTGCTTTTCCTGGCGGTCGAGGCGCCCCGTGAGCACCTGAATCAACTGCTGAACATCGTTGGAATCCGCCATGGCGCGAAAAGAGAAAGTGGGTAGCTAGCCGGCGGCAAGGTACATCCGCTGCGTTAAAACGGGAATTACTTCCAGGCTTTCACGATGAGGCCCGTGCCGGAGTCGTGCACGGTGCGGGCGTCGAGCCAGTTCAACAGCAGGCAGAAGGGGAAGGTGACGAGGTAGTAGAACGGCAGGAGCAGGAAAAACAGGCGCGACTTGCCCAGCAGCAGGATGGGGTATTTCATGCTCAGGCGCCAGGAAATCTGGCCCGGCTCGCCGTAGCCGTAGCGGGCCTCCACGCGCTCGAAGCCGGCGGTGCTGAGCTTCTGCTGAATCTCGCGGATGTTGTAGCCGTCGCGCACGTGCTCCTCGATGAAGCTGGTGCCGCCGTCGTCGTGCACGTCGGAGCCGCCCTGGTCGCTGGGCGTGGAGATGAGCAGCATGCCGCCGTCCTTGAGCGAGGCGTGGATGTTGCGAAACACCTCCACGTCTTCCAGAATGTGCTCCATCACGTCCACCGCCAAGGCCAGGTCGAAGGAATTGGGCTCCTGGTAGAGCACCAAATCCTGCACGGCGAACTGCACGTTGCGGCGCCCAATCTGGCGAAAGAACTTATTGGAGTCGGCCACCTGCTCCTCCTTCACGTCCACGGCCAGGATGTTCCACTTGGCGCTCAGCCCGCTCAGCCAGTAGGTATACTGGCCGTAGCCGGAGCCGGCGTCGAGAATGTTGAGCGGCCCCTGGGTGCGGCCCTTGGCCCAGTGGCGCAGCTCCCGGTGCACGTGCCAGGTGCGCAGCAACAGCAAATCGAGCAAGTGGTAAAACAGCCGGCGCAGCCACGGCGTGCGGTTAAACACCTGGCCCAGCGTCTTCTTAATGGGGTCGTAGTACAAAGGAGGAGGTGCTGATGTGCTGATTTCATGATGTGCTGATTTCATTAGTGCTGCCGACAGCCTTGACAGCACATCAGCACATCATGAAATCAGCACATCAACCAATTACTCGCCCTTGAAAAGCCGGGGCCGGGGGGTGGGCAGGTTCTCGCCGTCGCCCGCGTCTGCCTGGGGCGCGGGCGGAATGTCGAGCGTGCCGAGCACCTGGTCCATGTGGGCGGCGTAGGCGGCGCTGTCATCGTGGAAGAAAATAAGCTCGGGCACCACGCGGGCCGTTTGGCGGATGCGCTTGGCCAGGGCCTGGCGGATGGCCTTGGCGTTTTCGCGGATGGTTTCGAGGCGGTCGTTGGCGTCGGTGCCCAGCAGCAGGCTGAGGTAGACCCGGGCCTGGCCGAGGTCGGGCGTCACGCGCACCAGGCTGATGCCGGGCGCCAGCCCGCCCCCGAAGAGGTGCGGCAGGTCGCGCTGCAACACGGCGGCCAGTTCCTGCTGGAGCAGGCTGGCCATTTTTTGCTGTCGTTTGCTTTCCATATAGCTGGCAAAGGTACGATTTGGCGCACAAGGCAGTACGCAACCGGGACGCTGGGCGGGGCCAGCGGAAGGGCGCGGGGGGCGAAGGGTTGCCGCCGATACCTTTGCCGCATCCTTTTTTTACACTGTTGTCGCTTCTCTAATTGCTCCGCTTTTTCAAAAGCTCCCTCCCGGCCCAGCTACTGGCCCTGCTGCTCCTGGTGCTGGCCCTGCGCCTGCCGCTGCTCTGGCTGGGCCTGCCCCTGACGGCGGCCGAGCTGCGGGCCCTGCTGGTGGGCGAGCGGCTGCACGGCGGCGCGCTGCCCTACCGCGACTTGTTCGACGGCACGGCGCCGCTGGCCGCGGCCACCTTCGCGGCCTTCGACGCCGTGCTGTCGCGCCCGGTGGCGCTCTACCGGCTGGCGGCGCTGTTTCTGCTGGTGGTGCAGGCCCTGCGCCTGAACCTGGTGCTGAACCGCTACGACGTGCACCCCGAGCGCGGCTACGTGGCGGCCCTCACGTATTTGCTGGTGGGCAGCATCAGCACCGATTTGGATGCGCTGTCGCCCCTGCTGCTGGGGCACACCTTCGTGGTGTTTGCGCTGAGCGCGCTGCTGCCCACCTCCCGCGAGGGCTACGACAACCGCCGCCTGTTTCGGGCCGGTTTTTTGATTGGACTAGGGGCCCTGTGCTACTTGCCGCTGGCCCTTTTTGTGGTGGTGGGCTTGTTTGCGGTGGTGGTGTTTGCCCCCAACTCGTTTCGCAACTCCTTGCTGCTGCTGTGCGGCTTTTTCTTTCCGTACGCGCTGGTGGCCACGTTCTTCTTTTACACGGGGGCGTTGCCGGGGTTTGCGCAATTTCATCTGGAGCCCGGGCTGACGAATTTGATTGCCAGCGCCTTGCCCGCCGGCTTGCAGCTGCGTTTGCTGGTGGTGCCCGGGGTGGTGCTGGTGCTGGCCCTGCTGCGGTCGCTGGGCACGTCGCTGGGCCTGGTCTTTCAAATAAAATTCCGGCAGCTGATGCTGGTGTGGCTGCTGGTGGCCCTGGTTACGGCCGCTGTGGAGCGCGGCGCGGCGCCGGGCGTGCTGGTGCTGCTGCTGCCCCCGCTGGCCTATTTCAGCCTGTTCCTGTGGCAGCGCCACCGGCAGGCCTGGCTGCTGGAGCTGCTGCTGCTCCTCCTCCTCAACGCGGCCGTGGTGCTGCGCTACCGCGCCCAGGTGCCGCGTCTCGAAGCCCTGCTGCGCATGCCCGCCGAAAGCCGTTTTGGGGTGCAGCCCGACCCCCGCTACGCCGCCCTGCGCGGCCAGAGCCTTTTCGTGCTGGGCTCCGATGACCGCGCCTACTTGCACAACCGCCCCGCCACGCCCTACTTGGATTGGCCGCTTTCCCAAGCCGACTTCGGCCATTTAAACGAATACGCGGCCGTGGTGCGCGTGGCCCAGCGGATGGGCCCCGTCCCGCCCGATTACCTGCTTGACCAAGTCAGCGAGGTGCCCCGCTTGAAGCTGCTGCTGCCCGGCGTATTTGGTGCCTACGCGCTTACCGGCACGCCGGGCCTGTACCGCCGGAAGTAGGAGAATGTGCGGGTTCTTACACCCAACACCACGCCGGCGTACGCCGCTCGGTGGGTACGTTCCGAAGGAAAACCGCCAGGGGCTCCAGTTCGGTGAGCAGCGAAGTGAGCACGATGACGCGGCCGTCCACGAGGCGCAGGCGCAGGTAGTCGTACTTGGCCCAGAAGGTGCGGCGCGCCCGGCACGTCACCCGCTCCACGCCGGCCAGGTCGCGCCGCTCAAAGGCCATGCGCTGGCCCAACTGGTACACTTCCAGCCGGTTTTCGGCGGGCTGAAAGACCAGGGTTGTTTCGTGGTTCAGCGCCCAGTACCGCAGGTGCAGCAGCAATGCGGGCCCGCTGAGCGCCAGCGTGAACACCACAAAAACAGCGGCCAGCCCCAACTCCAGCGGGTTGGCTTCAGCACCGCCCAGCGCCACGGGCGGCACCACGCTCAGCCCGGCGCCCAGCGCCAGCAGCGGCCAGAACAGCAGCCGCAGCTGCCGCGCCGCCGTGGGCCGGTAGGTGTGGGTGCGCTTCGAAAAAAGCCCCGTCACCCAGCGCGCCGCGCCCAGCACCACGAGCAGCACCACCGCCACTTCCAGCAGCGGGCGCAAAAAAGATGTTTTCATACGTTGCGGCCGAACCTAGGCGCCCACCTGCACCCAGGCCTCGCCCTCGAGGTGCGCCCGCAGCTGCCCGAAGCTTTCCAGCGCCAAGCCGTGCCGTGCAAACACTGCCAGCACCGCCGCGCGGCCTTCGGGCGCCACGCACACCAACAGGCCGCCCGAGGTCTGCGGGTCGCAGAGCCACGCCCGCTGCTCGTCGCTGACGGCGCCCACCTTGTGGCCGTAGCTGGCCCAGTTGCGGCCCGTGCCGCCGGGCACGCTGCCTTGCTTCAGGTACGATTCCGCCGCCGCAATGCGGGGCACCTTGGCAAAGTCAATTTCTGCCGTCAGGCCGCTGCCCTCGCACACTTCGGCCAGGTGCCCGAGCAGGCCGAAGCCGGTCACGTCGGTCAGGGCCGTCACGGCGGGCAGCTTGCTCAGCTCGGTGCCAATCTTGTTGAGCTGCATCATCTGCGCCGGGGCCACGGCCGCGTCTTCGTCCCGCAGCAGGTCCTTCTTCTGGGCCGTGGTCAGAATGCCCACGCCCAGCGGCTTGGTCAGGTACAGCTCCGAACCAGGGGTGGCCGTGTTGTTCTGCTTGAGGTCTTTGATGTCCACCAGGCCCGTCACGGCCAGGCCAAAAATAGGCTCCGGCGAGTCGATGCTGTGGCCGCCGGCCAGCGGAATGCCCGCCTCGGCGCAGATGCTGCGGGCGCCTTCCAGCACGCGGCGCGCCACTTCGGGCGGCAGTTTGTCCACGGGCCAGCCCAGCACGGCAATGGCCAGCAGCGGCCGCCCGCCCATGGCGTACACGTCCGAAATGGCGTTGGCCGAAGCAATGCGGCCGAAGTCGTAGGCGTCGTCCACGATGGGCATGAAGAAGTCGGTGGTCGAAATCACCGCCTGGCCCCCGCCAATGTCGTACACCGCCGCGTCGTCGCGGCTGGCGTTGCCCACCAGCAGCCGCGCGTCGGGGGGCTGGGCAATGCTGGTGTGCAGCATCTGGTCGAGCACGGCCGGTGCAATTTTGCAGCCGCAGCCCGCGCCGTGGCTGTACTGGGTGAGTTTATAGTCCATTCTATTGAAATCAGGGAATCTACAAAAGTAAGCGGGCGGCCCACCGTGGACCGCCCGCTTGCTAAGCCAACCTAACCAAACACGTTCTGCCGCGCGCCGCGAAGCGCTTCACGTGCCCAAACACTCAACATGGGTTCAGCGAACGCCATGCTTGGCAGCGCGCGGCAAGACGTTTCAATGTGACTCTGTGTAAGTATTCGTGCCTAAGTAACCGCGTAGTAAAAAGGCCGTCATGCTGAGCTTGCCGAAGCAGCTCGCGCGGGTTAGTACCCCCAACGAAGCGGGCGAGCTGCTTCGGCAAGCTCAGCATG
>NZ_JANNOD010000022.1:0-12226 GCF_031398885.1 Hymenobacter sp. | reverse complement strand
AATGACGCTGCGCTTAATGAGGAATGAAGAATGAGGAATTACTAAGAGCCTATCCCACTAGGCAATTGATACTAATAGGGCGTCATGCAGAGCGCAGCGCAGCATCTCGCGTGCCGCAGTATTCTCAATCGTTGAACGATGCGCGCGAGATGCTGCGCTGCGCTCTGCATGACGCCCTATTAGTATCAATTGCCTAGTGGGATAGGCTCTTAGTAATTCCTCATTCTTCATTCCTCATTAAGCGCAGCGTCATTCCTCATCCTTAACTTTTCATTTTCTTTATGGCGCTGGCTGTCGCGCTGGGTTTTCTTGGCCAGGTTGCGCGTCAGGGCTTCGGTTAAATCGACGCCGGTTTGGTTGGCCAGGCAGATGACGACGAACAGCACGTCGGCCAGCTCGTCGGCCAGCTCGCGGCCCTTGTCGGATTCCTTGAACGACTGCTCGCCGTACTGCCGGGCAATGAGGCGGGCCACCTCGCCCACTTCTTCGGTGAGAATGGCCATATTGGTCAGCTCGTTGAAGTAGCGGACGCCGGTGGTGGTTATCCAGGTATCAACGGTTTTTTGGGCTTCTTCGAGGGTCATGGTCTTGGAAATTAACGGTTACGGGAGAGGGCGCTGGTGCTAAGCCGGCGAGTCCAGCACGATGGTTACCGGGCCATCATTGAGTAAGCTCACCTGCATGTCGGCGCCGAAGATGCCGGTGGGCACGGGCCGGCCCAGCGCTGCCGCCACCAGGGCCACAAACTGTTGGTAGAGCGGCTCGGCAACGGGCGGCGGGGCGGCCCCGCTGTAGCTGGGGCGGTTGCCCTTGCGCGCGTCGGCCAGCAGCGTGAACTGGCTTACCACCAGGATTTGCCCGCCGGTGTCGGCCACGCTGCGGTTCATCTGCCCGTGCTCGTCGCCGAAAATGCGCAGGTGCACCAGCTTGCGGCACATCCAGGCGAGGGAGGTGGTATCATCAGCCGGGGCGAAGCCGGCCAGAACCAGCAGCCCGGGCCCGATTTGCCCCGTGACCCGCCCTTCGACGGTGACCCGGGCTTCGCGGACGCGCTGCACAACAAGACGCATGAAAGAGAAAAGGTGAGAATGTTAAATTGGAAAGAAGATGTTAGTGGGGTTTGCCGACCTTCGCGCCCGTGCCAAACCAGCTAATGCGCCCCTACGTCATCACAAATAACGGCCGCCCGGCCACGAGCCGCACGCCGGGGCTGCTGGCCGCACTGCTGGCCGTGGCCGTGCTCCGGCTGTGGCGCCTCCCCGAAGCCGGGCCGCCCGACTACGATTCGGTGCGCAACTGGCAGGTGATTCAGGAACTGGCGCAGGGCAATTTTGCGCACCTGTTTCACCACGGCAGCCCGGGGTTTCTGCTGCTCTACGTGCCGGTGGCGGCCCTGACGCGGAATTTTCTCGTGTTTCAGGCCATCAACGCGCTGTTTGGGCTGGCCGGGCTGGGGCTGTTTGCCGCCTGGGTTTCGCGGCAGGCTTCCCTCACAGCGCGCGAAACGGCCGGGCTCACGCTGCTGGCGGGCACGTCGCTGCTGCTCACTTTCTCGGGGCGCGATTTTACCATGAGCTCCGTCAGCTTGGTGCTGTTCGTGGGCTTGTTGGGCAGTCATTTCGAGCGGCTGCAACGGCCCAGCGGGGTGGCCGTGGTGCGGGTAGCGCGCTGGCTGGCGGTGGGGCTGTGCTTCAACTACAAGTTCCTGTTCGCCCTGCCCATCCTGGCCGTGCTGGAGGTGGCGCAGGCCGACGGCGTGTGGCGGCGGCGCGTGGGGGCCCGGGTGCTGGTGGTGCTGGCCCAGCCCTACCTCCTGTTTGGGGCGGCGGGCGTGGTGGCGGGCCTGCCGTGGCACCGCTGGCTGGCGTTTTACTTCCGCACGGTGGTGCCGCCGGCGGCCAACGCGGCCGGCCGGCAAGCCACGCTGCACCTCGACTTGCTGTACTACGTACGGTACCTGGTCAGCTACGAGTCGCCGCTGCTGCTGGCCGGGCTGGTGCTGGCCGGGTGGCTGGCGTGGCGGGCCTGGCGCCGCCAACGCCGGATGCCGAAGTCGCCGCTGGGGCTGTTGCCCTACCTGCTGGTGTGGGCGGGCTGCTGGCTGGCCGGCATGTCCCTGCTGATAAAAGCGCCCCGGGGACTTCTCTTCGCGTACCTGCCGCTGGCGGCCCTGGTGGTGCTGGGCGGCCGGCGCGTGCTGCCCGGCTGGGCGCTGGCGGGCACGCTGGTGGCAGGGGTGAGCCTGAATGTATTCCGCATTCAGCAAGAGCTGTACGCCCCGCTGCCCAGTCCGTACCCGCAGGTGGCGGCGTGGCTGCGGCAGCACGGCGCCTCCAAAGTAGCCAGCACGGCCGGCCTGGGCCTGGCGCCCTACCTGAGCAAAAACCAAGCGCTGGCCGTCATCACCAACGAGCGGGAGCTGGCCGGCCTGCGCCGCCGGGGCTACCAGTACGTGCTGCTCGATGGCTACTGGCGGGCAGCGGGCGTGTCCCGCTTCGACTCGCTGCGGCGCCAGGCACCGGTGGCGGCCTGGGCCGCCCCTCAATTGCACGGCGCCCTGCTGTTTCTGGAGCATTCGGAATTCACGGGGCGTGGGTTTGCCGAAACCCTGGCCGCGCGCCGGGCGGCCGCGGCCGACACCCTGCCGCTGCGCCTGTACCGACTGCCGCGACTGCCGTAGTGCGCCACGGCGGCAGTTACTGGGCGGTGGTGGGCAGGTTGTTGACGTCCACGGCCGGAATATTGGCCCGGTAGGCCCGGTTGATGGCCGTGATGAAGGCGTTGGCCAGCAAACCGTTGCCGCGGGGCGTGAGCGTGTAGTTATCAAGCGAAAAGAAATTGCCCCGCACGGGCTCCATTGAATACACCACGCCGCCCACGGAAATGCCCCCGGCCACCTGGTTGAACAACGCTTCGTCGAGGTCCAGGGTGCTTCGCCCAGTGGCGGTACTGATGGCGGGGAGCTTGTAGACGTCTTTGGCCAGGCGTTCCAGCTCGTCGTTGTAGCTGTCGAGCACGCCCTTGATGCGGCTGAATTCTTGGGTGTCGTCGAGTACATCAGCATCGCGCAGGGGGTTGCGGGCGTCGCGGCCGTACGGCAGCATCAGGGTGGCAGCCCCCACTTGCACGGGCGTGAGCTGGCCCACCCGCGGCAGGGCGGTAGCCAGCACGTAGTCGCTGTTGGTAATGGGCTGGGCCGGGCGAAATCCCAACGGGTCCTCGATGTACAGCAAGGCGTTGTCGCCAAAGCGGGCCTGCAGCCGGGTCTGCAAATCCAGGCCCCGGCCCAGGCGCAAAATCGGCAGGCTCGTGAGAGCGGGCAGCTTCGCGATGATGCCCGGGCGGCCGTCCGCCGTGAGGCGGTCCAGCACCTTGCGGGCGTTGGCCCGCAGTTGGTTCGTTAAAGTTGTGTTCGGCAGCGGCCCGCACTCGCCGCCGCTGCGCACGTAGGGCATCAAGTCGTCAAGTCCTTGAAAATAAGTGAAGAACGTGGCCGACGCGGCAACATCGGTCACGGCCTGCAAGTAGGTGCGGTTGCTGGCGGCGGGCAGCAGGCGCTCAAAATACGAGTTGAAATTGCCGCCGGGGACCGCCGCGCTCTCGTTGCCAAGGTTGGCCGTTTCAATCTGGCTGAGCAGCAGGCCGGGCACGCCCAGGTTTTGGGGCAGCGCAGCCGCGGTGGCGCTGCGCGTGAGCAGCCGCACGGTATCGGGGCCGCCGCAGGCGGCGGGGTTTACCACGGTGCGGCGCACGGCTTGGCCCGCCACGCGCCGGGTCCGCGGCAAGTCACCGGCCAGAAAATCAACCAACGTCAGGTAGCCCGACCCGCTGCCGGCCTCCAGCAGCGGCTGGCTGAACGCGGCATCGGCCGCCACGAGGCGCAGCTGCTGGGCCAGCAAGTTGGGGTACGAGTACTCCTGGCTGGCGCGCGTGAGGCCGCCCGCGCTGAGCCCGGCCGTGTAGCTGTCGCCCACCGCCACGTAGGCGCTCACGTCCACGCCGGCGCTGGGGGCGGGCGCGTCCTGGGCGGGCGCACAGGCGTGCAGGAGCAGGGCGGCCACGGCCAGCAGACCGGCGCTGCCCCACGAGTTCAAGGTAAAAATTTTCATCGCAAAAAGGGAAGTCTACGGAGGGTTGGGTGCATCGGGCGGTTGGCAGCAGCGCGTTGGTTTTCGCCCGCCACTGCCCGATACCGGGTGCCTAGAACGCCACGGCCACGCCCACCGAAGCCGTGTGGGTCGCGGTGCGGTAGGTGCCGCTCACGTTGGCCACCCGCGCGTCGGTTTGGTTGACGCGGGCGGTGCGCAACTGGCCGTAGTCGTAGGCGTAGGCCGCTTCCAGGGCCAGGCGTGCGCCCAGCTGGTAGCTCAGGCCGGCCGAGGCGCCGAGGCGGTTGGCGTCGATGAATTCCGGGTTGATGAACTCGTCGCGAATAGGGGTTTCGTCGTAGCGGAAGCCACCGAGCACCGTGAGCTTGGGGCCGACCAGGTACTCGGCCCCCACGCGAAAGGCCAGCGCGTCTTCGTAGCGGCGGGCGGTGCTCAGGCGGCGGGCCGGCGCGGGGCCGCTGGCGGCCAGGTCCAGGTTCAGCGAATCGAGGGTGCTCCAGCCGCTGAGGGTGAAGTCAAACGTGAGCAGCAGCTTCTTGGTGACGCGGTCGGCGATGCCCACGGATAACGTGCTGGGCAAATTGATTTGGGTGTTGAAGTCGGTGGTGGCCGGGTACAGGGCCGCGTCGCGGTCCGGCACGCCGGTGGCCGTGGCCACGCCGTTGTTCATTTCCAGCTCCACCCCGCTGCGGTAGCTGATGCCAAAGGCCAGGTTGTCGCCGGTGCGTCCGTAGAGGCCCGCGTTGACGCCAAAGCCCGAGCCGCTGCCGCTGAGTTCCGACCGGGCCGCGGGGTCGTCGTACTGGCCCAGCGCCCGGCGCTGGCGGTATTTGCCAAAAGCGTACACCAAGCCCACCCCGGCGCTGAAATTGTCATTCAGCCTGATGCCAACCGTCGGTTGGGCGAAATAGGTGTCGAGCTGGCTTTCCTGGACGACCGAGCGGCCCTCCCACGTGCTGGGCCACCGGGTGTGGTAGCCGTAGGGCGTGGTGAGGGCCAGGCCCACGCTCAGGCGCGGGCCCAGGCCGCGGGTGGCGTAGAAGTAGCCGCCGGGCTGCGCAGTCAGGTCCTGGTCGGTGCGCTGGTAGCTGTCCTGGCCGATGAAGGAGGAACGCCGGACCTGGCCGATGCCGCCCAGGCTGACGCGCAGGAGCGAGTCGCCCCACTGGCCCAGCAAGCCGGGGTTGGTGCTCAGGCCGGCAATGCTGCCGATGTAGGCCGTGCTGGCCCCGCCCAGGCCCAGGACCCGCGCCCCCTGCGGGCCGGCGTCGAACCCGCCGGCCGCCGCCGTCAGTCCAGAGAAGAAAGGAGCCAGAAAAAGAAGAAGTAGGCGCATACGGACGGATTTGCGGAAAATTGCCGAACAAAAGTACGCACTTCGCTTGCTGTCCCGCGCACGGTTCGGCAAATAGGCCGCCTGGTAGAATTCGGTAACTGAGTGGCCACAAAGCCTCTATTTGTCAAGAATGCCCGCACGGCTCACACCCCCGGGCGTCCTCCAACCTGGTCAGCGCTTCACGCCCAGGCTATCGAGCCGGTGCTGGTAGCGGCGGGCGTTGCGGCGGTGCTGGGCGTAGGTTTCGGCGAAATCAGAGAAGCCGCTGCCGTCGGACCGGGCGCAGAAAAACAGGTTCTGGTTGTGGGCCGGGCGCAGCACGGCGTTCAGCGAGCTGGGCAGCGGCGTGGTGATGGGGCCGGGCGGCAGGCCCTTGTGGCGGTAGGTGTTGTAGGGCGAGTCTACTTTCTTGTCCACGTTCAGCACGCGCTTGCGGGTGCCCAGGCCGTGCAAGGGCCAGAGCAGGGTGGGGTCGGCCTGCAGGGGCTGGCCGTTGCGCAGGCGGTTGAGGTACACGGCGGCGATGAGCGGCTTATCGGTGGCCTGGGCCGTTTCGCGCTGCACAATGCTGGCCAGCACGCTCACCTGCACCGGCGTGAGCTTGAGCGAGTCGGCCCGGGCGCGCCGCTCGGCCGTCCAGAACCGGCGGTGGTGGGCGGCCACGCTGTCCAGAAACGCGCCGGCCCCGGTGTTCCACAGCAGGTGGTAGCGGCCCGGAATAAACAGGGTGCGGACGGTGCAGGTGTCCAGCCCGTAGCGGGCCCGCAGGCCGGCGTTGTTGCCCAGCAGCAGTTGCAGCTTAAAAGAGTCGGTTTCCAGCTGCCGGCTCAACTGGCGCGGCAGGCGGTCGAGGTAGTGAAAGGGCTTGAGCTCGAAACTCACGGTGTCCTGCTGGCCCGTTGCCAGCATCCGCACCAGGTCCAGGTTGCCCAGGCCGGGGTCGAGGCGGTAGCGGCCGGCCCGCACCCGGGCCGGATAGTCTTGCTGCTCCGCCACCCACCGGAATGCGGCGGGCTCCAGCAGCAGTTGTTGGTTGCGCAAAGAATCCAGCACGGCCGCGAAGCCCGCGCCGGTGCGGATGTACAGGTAGGCCGGCCCCTCGGCAAACGCGGCCACGTTGGGCCGGTACAGCAGGCGCCACGCCGCGTAGCCGCCCGCGCCCAGCAGCATCAGGAGCAGGACGCCAGCGAATAAGAACAGGCGTCGGGAAACAGAATTTGCCAAAAATCAGAAGAACGGAGGGTGAGGATAGTTAAAAGTTGAGAGTTAAAAGTTAAAATTTGGAAGGCTCTTTGAGTTTTAACTTTTAACTCTCAACTTTTAACTCTTCAACGCCCGCCGCATCAGCCCTCCTGCACCAGGGCCGTCACGGCCGCTTCAAACGCGGCGCGCTCGGCCAGGCGCGTAACTTCGGTGGGCGCCGCCACCCGCGACTCGCAGTCGGGAATGGGGCAGCGCTCGCAGGTTTCGTTCACGGTGCGGAAGGGTAGGGCCGGGTCGGCCCAGAAGCGGATTTGGCTGCGCAGGTGGTCGTCGCAGCGCAGGCCCACGGTCACGCTCAGGGCGGGCTGGGTAGGGGTGCCGGCGCGGGCCAGGGTGAAGCACAGGTACTCGTCGTCGGTGCCGAAATAGCGCGAGCGTTGCGCGCCGGCCACCGTCACGGGGGCGGCGGCGGTGTCGGGCACCGGCAGCGCGCGGGCGTCGGCCAGCAGGCGCAGGCTCACCCAGCGGCGGCAGTAGTGCTCGTCGAGGTCGTTGCCGTGGGGATTGTGCAGCCGGGCCAGGTGCAGCTCCTTGGTCAGGTCGTAGGGCGCGTCGGCCCCGGGCTGGTCGAAGCGCAGAAAGAACAGGCTTTGCAGCCCGAAATGGCGCGGCAGCAGCGTGGTCAGGCGCTGCATAAACATCTCCGGGCTCACGTCGTACTGCGTCAGCAGGTCCAGCAGCAGGTCGGGATGCCACTTTTTTGCGCTGAACATTTTCTTCAAATCACGCAGCAGGCTTTCCTCCTCCATCAGCAGCGCCCCGGCGAAGTACGAAGCCTTGAAGTTGTTGAGCACCTCGTCAAACGAGCCAATCTGCAGGCTGCTGCTCACGTAGGGCCGCTCCGTTAGCTTGAGGTAGTTGAAGGCCACTTCCCGGCCCAGCACGAAGGCCTGCTGGCCCCGGCTCAGGCCCGGCCGCAGCAGCAGGCGCCGGGCCTTGGGCTGAAACACCGACCGCAGCCGAGCCTGGGCGGCCACAGCGTGATGGCCCAGCGTCTCGCGGTCGAGGGCGTAGCCGTATTCCTTCACCAGCACGTGTTCTAGTTGGCGCAGGTCGAAGGGCGCGGCGGTGGCCAGTTGGTGGCTGCCCACGAAGGCCCGCACGTCCTGCTCCAGGTCCTCGAAGTAGTTGTCGTGCATTTCCTGAAACGAGCGCAGCGCGGCCAGAAACAGGTGCTCCTGGCGCATCTCGTAGTTGCGGGCAATCTCGAAAATGGTGCTGATGAAGGCGTTCATCTTGGCCGGCGCATTGGCAATCAGCTCGATGAGGCGGGCCGGCTCCAGGCCGTACATCTCCAGCGGAAATTCCTTCAGGGTCTTGGAAGTAAGCAGCTCCGCGATGGGCTCCAGCCGGCGCGGCAGCTCCAGCGACGTAAGCTGGTCGTAGCGCACCGCCAGCGCCTGGCTCAAACTCAGAATCTTGTCGGCCTTAGGGTACTTCTTGCCCTTCTCAATCTCGTTGAGGTAGCTCACCGACACGTCGCAGACCCGCGCCAAATCGGCCGGGCTCAGGCCGCGCTCCTGCCGCAGCTCCCGCAGCTTCAGGCCAAATATGAGGCGGACGACTTGGCCGTGGTTGAGCATGGGTTGGTTATTTGATGTGCTGATGCTAGAATGGGCTGATGTGCTGACGTGGAGATATGCTGATGTGCTGGTGGGCTGACCCCAATGAATGGGAATATGCCCTACGTGCATGAGCAAGTCGCTTTTTACAGCCGTTCCCAGATTCGTGTACTGGTCGTCTGGCTCCCCTCTCCGCGGGAGAGGGGCCGGGGGTGAGGTGAAGCCAGCCACGCACACGAACCCAGGAATCACTCCAGTAGCAGAAAAAAGAGCCTCAAAGGTAAGGATGTTTGCAAATTTTGGTTGTTTAGCGAAAATTCGCTGATAATTAGAATTCGCTTTGTATGTTTGCAATAGTTGCTGTCGAGGCTGCCGGTTTTCCACGCTCCTTTCTCTTGCCTGTTCCCAACCGAAACCAGCCCATCAGCCCCCTAGCACATCAAATAATCAGCCCATGACTTTCATCGACACGGCCC
The DNA here is from genome assembly GCF_031398885.1 of Hymenobacter sp. GTDB lineage: Bacteria > Bacteroidota > Bacteroidia > Cytophagales > Hymenobacteraceae > Hymenobacter. Next base: position 3,480 of record NZ_JANNOD010000022.1, on the reverse strand, counting down.
CCGCGCCCCTGCCCACCTACCTCACCCCGGAGCGGGTCAAGGTCCTCGGCGATTACTCCCCGGAGTTTGCCGAAATCCTCACGCCCTCGGCGCTGGCCTTCGTGGCCGAACTGCACCGCCACTTCGAAGGCCGCCGGCGCGAGGTGCTGGCCCGCCGGGCCGAGCGGCAGCAGGAGTTCGAGGCCGGCGTGCTGCCCGACTTCCTGCCCGAAACCGCCACCATCCGCGAGCGGGACTGGACCGTGGCGCCCGTGCCGGCCGACCTGCTCGACCGCCGGGTGGAAATCACCGGCCCGGTGGAGCGCAAGATGATTATCAACGCCCTGAATTCCGGGGCCAAGGTGTTCATGGCCGATTTGGAGGACTCCAACGCGCCGACCTGGGAGAACGTCATCCAGGGCCAAATCAACCTGCGTGACGCCGTGCGCCGCACCATTTCGCTGCGCACCCCCGCCAAGGAGTACCAACTCAATGCCGAAACCGCCGTGCTCATGGTGCGCCCCCGCGGCTGGCACCTGCTCGAAAAGCACGTGGAAGTGGACGGCGAGCCGGTAAGCGGCGCCCTGTTCGACTTCGGCCTCTACTTTTTCCACAACGCCCACGAGCTCGTCCGCCGCGGCACCGCGCCCTATTTCTACCTGCCCAAGCTCGAAAGTCACCTCGAAGCGCGCTTGTGGAACGACGTGTTCAAGGACTGCCAACGGGTGCTGCGCGTGCCCCACGGCACGGTGCGGGCCACGGTGCTGATTGAGACGCTGCCCGCCGCCTTCGAGATGAACGAAATCCTGTATGAGCTGCGCGACCACTCGGCGGGCCTCAACTGCGGGCGCTGGGACTACATTTTCAGCTACATCAAGCGCCTGGGCTTGAACCCGACGTTCCGCCTGCCCAATCGCGCCGAGGTCACGATGACCGTGCCCTTCATGGCCGCGTACTCGCAGCTCGTCATCCAAACCTGCCACCGCCGCGGGGTGCACGCCATCGGCGGCATGGCCGCCCAGATTCCCATCAAGAACGACCCGGCCGCCAACGACGCGGCCCTGGAGAAAGTGCGGCAGGACAAAATCCGCGAGGCCACCAACGGCCACGACGGCACCTGGGTGGCCCACCCCGGCCTGGTGCCCGTGGCCCTGGAGGTCTTCAACCGTCTCATGCCCGGCCCCAACCAAATCGAAAACAAGCGCCCCGACGTGCAAGTCTCGGCCGCCGACCTCGTGCGGGCTCCCAAAGGCACCATCACCGAGGAGGGCCTGAAGCTGAACATCGACGTGGCCATTCAGTACCTGGCCTCGTGGCTGGGCGGCAACGGCTGCGTGCCGATTTACAACCTGATGGAGGACGCCGCCACCGCCGAAATCAGCCGCGCCCAGGTGTGGCAGTGGCTGCACACGCCCGGCACGGCACTGGCCGACGGCCGCCCCGTCACCACGGAGCTGTACCGCTCGCTGGTGCCCGGCCAACTCGAAAAAATCAAGGCCCAAGTGGGAGAAGAGGCCTACGAAAACGGCTTCTACCTCAAAGCCGCCCACTTGTTCGACCGCCTGGTGATGAGCAAGGAATTCGTCGAATTTCTGACCGTGCCAGCCTACGAGCAACTGGCATAACCTCACCCCCTGACCCCCTCTCCCGCGGAGAGGGGGCACCGGAAAAGAGTTAAAAGTTGAGAGTTAAAAGTGAAGAGCCAAAACCGACTGTCTGCTTTTAACTACCGACTGTCTGCTTTTAACTCTTAATTTTTAACTGAATCAAGACCGGTGCCCCCTCTCCACGGGAGAGGGGGTCAGGGGGTGAGGTGCCCGCCCCCGCAAGCCCTTCGCTAACTATCACTCATCAACTCACAAACCCACTCAATCCCATGAAATCCAAACAAGCACGCATCGACGCAATGACGCAGGACTGGGCCACCAACCCCCGTTGGGCGGGCATCGAGCGCCCCTACTCGGCCGAAGACGTGAACAAGTTGCAGGGCTCCGTCGAGGTCGAGTACTCGCTGGCCCGCCAGGGCGCCGAGCGGCTGTGGACAATGCTGCACGCGCAGGACTACGTGGCCGGGTTGGGCGCCCTCACCGGCAACCAGGCCGTGCAGGAAGTGCAGGCCGGCCTGCAGGCCATCTACCTCAGCGGCTGGCAGGTGGCGGCCGATGCCAACGGCGCGGGCCACATGTACCCCGACCAGAGCCTGTACCCCGTCGACAGCGTGCCGGCCGTGGTGCGCCGCATCAACAACGCCCTGCTGCGGGCCGACCAGATTCAGCACCTCAGCGGCGAGGGCGACGTGCACTGGCTGGCGCCCATCGTGGCCGATGCCGAGGCCGGTTTCGGCGGTAACCTCAACGCCTTCGAGCTGATGAAGATGATGATTGAGGCCGGCGCCGCGGGCGTGCACTGGGAAGACCAGCTTTCCTCGGCCAAGAAGTGCGGCCACCTGGGCGGCAAGGTGCTGGTGCCCACCCAGGAAGCCATCAACAAGCTGGTGGCCGCCCGCCTGGCCGCCGACGTGCTGAACGTGCCCACGCTCATCGTGGCCCGCACCGACGCCGACGCCGCCGACCTGCTCACGGCCGACGTGGACCCGCGCGACCAGCCCTTCATCATCGAAGGCGCCGAGCGGACCAACGAAGGCTTCTACCGCATCCGCTGCGGCGTGGAGGCCGGCATTGCCCGCGGCCTGGCCTACGCGCCCTACGCCGACCTGATTTGGATGGAAACCTCGCACCCCGACCTGGGCGAGGCCCGGCAGTTTGCCGAAGCCATTCACGCCAAGTTTCCCGGCAAGCTGCTGGCTTACAACTGCTCGCCTTCGTTCAATTGGGCCTCCAAGCTGAGCAAGGAGCAGATGGAAACCTTCCGCGAGGAGCTGGCCGCCCTGGGCTACAAGTTTCAGTTCATCACCCTGGCCGGCTTCCACGCCCTCAACACCAGCATGTTCGAGCTGGCCCAGGCCTACAAGCACCGCGGCATGGCCGGCTACTCGGAGCTGCAGGAGCGCGAGTTTGCTCTGGTGAAGGACGGCTACCAGGCCGTAAAGCACCAGTCCTTCGTAGGCACGGGCTATTTCGACGCCGTGCAGAACGTGGTGACCAACAACCAGACCAGCACCGCCGCCCTGGTGGGCAGCACCGAAGAAGCCCAGTTCTAGGCAAGTCGGAACCAGCCCGCTTGCTTCCTCTCCTACACCGTGGGTTCGTCGGATTTGGAAGATTTCCCGACGATTCCACCGTGAAGCGAAAAGGCCACCGCAAGGTGGCCTTTTTAGTTCTTTGGGACGGCCAACAGTGCCCCAACACGGACGTAGAACCGCCGGAGTCGCAACAGTCAACACGCGGTAGAGACGCATATTTGCGTCTCGTCGTTGAACGATACCCGATATATTGGCCGTGTGAATAACAAGACGTGAGTACGCATCTCTACAACGTTCTAGGGTCCTAAGAGCCTATCTTGATAGGCGGTCATGCAGAGCGGAGCGAAGCATCTCGCGTG
>NZ_JANNOD010000029.1:0-25082 GCF_031398885.1 Hymenobacter sp. | reverse complement strand
AGCCGCAGCAACTTCGGCCTGCTGTACTGGAGCATGGCCCAGCAGCTCGCCCACCACGCCTCCAACGGCTGCAACCTCGAAGCCGGCGACCTCTACGCCTCGGGCACCATCAGCGGCGCCACGCCCGACTCGCTCGGCTCGCTGCTGGAGCTGGCCTGGCGCGGCACCCGCCCCGTGCCGCTGGCCGACGGTACCGAGCGCAGCTTTCTGCTCGACGGCGACACGGTGACCCTGCGCGGCTACGCCGAAAAGGACGGCGTCCGCATCGGCTTTGGGGTAGTAACGGGGACGGTGCTGCCGGCCGAGTAAACTGGCTGGCGCGCAAAGTCTCGCAAAGCGAAAAATTAAGTCCCGCAAAATCAGACGCTATTTTATTTAGCGAGACTTTATTTCAACCTTCGCGAAACTCCGCGCTCAATGCATTCGGTCGTCGCGCACCGGCAAATTTGTTACAATTTCGCCCTCGATAATTAGCAGCTCCTGCAACCGCTCTTCCACTATTTTGGGGTCACAATATTCTTTGGCCAGGTCCACGTAGCTCACGAAATGCGCGGCTTCCGACACCATTAATTCGTAATAGAATTTACTCAGTTCCTGGTCGACGATATTCTGCCACAGTAATTTAAATCGTTCGCAGCTGCGCGCTTCAATCAGGGCCGAAACCAGGAGCTGGTCCATGAGCTGCCGCTCGCGGGCACCGCCCTTGCGCACGTGGGCCAGCAGCTGCACCACGTACTCGTCCTTGCGCGGCCGGCCTAGCGCGAAGCCGCGCTTGCGCAATTCGAGCAGCACCCGCTCGAAATGGCTCCATTCCTCGGCCACTAGGTCGGTGAGCGCGTCCACGAGGCGGGTTTTCTCGGGGTAGTGGATAATCATGCTGATGCCCGTGCTGGCGGCTTTTTGCTCGCACCAGGCGTGGTCCACCAGAATATCTTCGATGTTTTTTTCGGCAATATTCACCCAGCGCGGGTCGGTGTTTAGCTTTAATTTCAGGATGGTTTTTTCCTTTATCATCGGCTTATTTAATTAAAGAAATTCCACTTGACGCCCAGCTGAAACCGCCGGGGATACCCGGAATAATACGGCGATGCAAAATACCCGTCCCGGTAAATTCCCTGGTTGACGTAGGCCACTTTTAAAAATACCGACACGGCTTTGATGTCGGCCACGAAAAATACGTCCGCAATCGGGTAGTTGCGAATGGTGAAAGAATTCTGCTGGTAAAACTGCTGGGTGCTGGGGCTGTAATCAAACGCCTGAAATTTGGATTGATAATACAACTCCGCCCCCACTTGAGAAAAGAGTGCTTTGCGAAAAATGTAGCTCTCATAGTACACCCGCGAGGTGGTCACCAGCGTTGGGATGCGCAGGCCTTCCACGTCACCGCCCCGCGTGTACGTCGCCTGGTTGTCGAAGCTCACCCGGCCCAGCCGCGCCCGGTGCCGGGCGTAGCCGATGAGCAGATTGCGCGCATCATTGATTTGGGCTGGTTCTCCGGCGATACCATAGTACACCAGGTCGTTAATTGCTACCCCGCTCACGCTGGCCTCGAAGCGCTGGTCGGTCAGGCCCAGCAGGTTGGGCAGCTTCAGGCGCAGGCGGCCCGTGAGCTGGTTGGCCGACGTGTTCTTGAAGGCGTTGCCGGAGTCAGTCGAGTGGTACCATTCGTAGTGGTTGCCGACAAACTCCTGCTGGGTGAGCGTGGGCGAATAAACAGAGCTCAGAAATTCCGCCGACAGCGGCCCGGTGCGCACGGCGGCCCGCAGCCAGTACTCGTCGAAGAACTTGTACTCGCCGGCGGCTTCCACGGCGTAGATGGTGCGGTAGTTGAAAGCCGCCGTGCCGCCCACAAACCCAACGAAAGGGGAACGCCGCGGGTCAACCGCTCGCATCAGGTTCAGGCCGGCGTTGTCGGGCGACGGCTGCAGGGTCTGGGTCACCAGGTCGGCCCGGCGCGCGCGGCCGTAGAGGCGGTATTCCACGGCGGCGGTGCGCCCGAGCACGCCCAGGGTGTTCTCGACCTGCCGGAAATCGGCCCGGTCGAGGGTGGCCGCCGTGTTGCGCAGAACGCGCGGGAAGAAGGCGCCATCCGTCACCCCATCCTCGCGCGCGGTGAGCAGGCTCAAATCCGTGAAAGTGTTGTACTGGCGCTTGGCGTCGAAGGTGTGGTACACGGTCAGGCCCCGGCCGAGCAGCCGGTAGGTTTGGGTCAGGTACAGCTCGTCGCGGTCCTCCTCGTTGGCGGCCTGGGTCAGGTAGGCCTGTTCCTGCGCGTAGTTGAATAATTCTCTGGGTCGGAGCGTGTCAAACTTCGGCCGGATGCCCCCTTGCTCCGCGGCCCGGTGGCGTACGTTGCTGTAGTTAAACAGCAAGTGGTAGCGCTCATTGTCGCTCTGGTAGCGGCTAAAGAACAACACGTTGGAGTGCTCCACCAGAGCGTCGCGAGGCCCCGCGGAGGCAATAATTTTGTTGGACGCAATCCGCTCGTAGGCCACGCCCACGCTGAAGTTCTCCTTTAGGCTCCGGCTGTAGCTAATCTCGAATACCTGCTCGCCGGCCCCCGTCTGCACCACCCGAAAAAACGAATACGGCGACCGGGAATCGTAGTAGGGCACGGAAGCAGCATTGCGGGCGTACTTGTCGAACGCGTTGCGCCCCAGCCGGGGCCCCAGTTCCAGGTTGGGCTGGTAAAGCAAGGGCCGCGAAGCCGACCCCACGGCCCCCAGGTCCTGCTGAAACGTGGTGTCGTGGAACCAAAACCGGGCCTGGGGCCAGCGCGTGAGCGCGGTGTCAAGCGGCGTGCCGTTGGTGGAGTCGCGCAACACCTCGGCTTCGTAGATGACGCGGGTGGTTTTGGGGCCGTACACCACTTTGGTCGAGTCGTCGAGCACCTGGGCCCCAACCCGGGGCGCCGCCAGCAATGCCAGCATTGCCACCAGTGATGGCAGCAACAATGGACAGGCCCCTAAAAATCGTCGTTGCAGTGGCTTCAAACGGGTAGCAAATACGCCGGGGCTCGCGCGGAGCCCGGCTGGGTCAAAATAAAATCAGGCAGCCGGCGCGGGCATTCGGGGCAAAAGCCGCCGCAGCACCGCGCCGCCGTCGCCTAAAAACGCCACCCGTACCGGAATAGTGTGGGTTGCGCCAAGCATGGCGGGCCGGCCGGCCCACAACCCGGGGGCCTGCAGCCGCGTCGCGTCTTTCTCGGTGGTAAAAATAGGCCACCCCAGCTGCCAATGCGCCTGCAGGGCCGCCAGGTCAGCGCGCTGGAAGGCGTGGTGGTCGGGCAGCAATGCATGATGGCGGATTGCGTACCCTTGGGTTTCGAGGTACTCCCGCAGCGGTTCCGACTGGGCAATGCCGGTGAGCAGCAGCGCCGGCCCGGCCGCCGGGCCGGCTGGCAAAAGGCCTTCAGCTGCCCCGCCGGCTATTTCCCCGGCCAAGGCCAGTGGCCGGGGCGCGCCGTAGGCGTAGGCCGAAAAAAGCACGGGCGCCGCGGGCCGGCCGTAGCGCCGGATGCGCGCGGCTATCGCGGCCTGGGCCGGAGCAGCCAGGGCGGGCGGGCACTTGGTTACCACAATCACGTCGGCCCGGCGGGCCCCGGCCCGACTTTCGCGCAAGCGGCCGGCCGGCAGCACTTGGTCTTGGTAAAACGGCCGGGCCCACTCCGTGAGCAGCACGTTCAGCGCGGGCCGGACGGCGCGGTGCTGGTAGGCGTCGTCGAGCACCACCACCGTAAGGCCGGGGTGCGCTCGCAGCAGCAACTGCACCCCCAGGCGCCGTTCTTCGGCCACGGCCACCGGCACGTTTTCTCCGGTGAAGTGCTGGAAATACTGCCACGGCTCATCGCCCACCGTGGCGGCCGAGTCGGTGGGGCCGGCCAGACGCGGGCCGCGGGTGCGGCGGCCGTAGCCCCGACTCAGAATGGCCGGGCGGTGGCCCAGGCGCAGCAATTCGTGGACCAGCCAACCCACGTGGGGCGTTTTGCCGGTGCCGCCCACCCGCAAGTTGCCCACGCAGAGCAGGGGCACGGCGAAGGTTTCAGCCCGTTTCCAGCCGCTGTCGTAGAGCCAGTTGCGCACGGCCAGCACCCCAGCGTACAGCCACGAAAACGGCAGCAACAAAAAAGCCAATACTGACGGCATGCGGGAGCGGAGGGCCCGGACAAGGCCCGGCAAAAGTACGGCGGTGGCCCGGCCGCCGCGCCAAAGTGGCGGCCAAACGGTTGTTTGCAATTCCCAGCATCTTTTCCCCACCCATTGCCATGCGCCCACTGCTGTTTTTATTTTTCCTGGTCGGGCTGGCGGCCCCTCGCGCCGGCTGGGCCCAGCCCGGCCCGGACACGCTACGCTCCCGCCCCCCCGCTCCCACCGCGCTGGCCGGTTTTGCGGCCGAACGCGCCCGCCTGGACCGGCGCGGCCTCCGGGTGCTGGGCGGGTGGGCGGGGGCCAACCTCCTGATTGGCAGCATTGCCACCGGCCAAACGGAGGGCTCGGCCCGCTATTTCCACCAAATGAATATAGGCTGGGGTGCCGTAAACCTGGCCTTGGCCGGAGCCGGCCTGCTGGCCGCGCGCCGCGCCAGGCGCCAGCCCCCCACCCCCGACCGGCCCGGCAACGTGCGTGCGCAGCTCAAAACCGAAAACCTGTACCTGTTCAACGCCGGCCTCGACGTGGCCTACCTGGCCACCGGCGTTTACCTGCTCGAAAAAGGCCGTAACCCCACCGCCTCGGGCTCCTCCGAGCGCTGGCGCGGCTACGGGCAGTCGCTGCTGCTGCAGGGCGGCTTCCTGCTGCTCTTCGACGGGTTTCAATACGCCGCTCACCACCGCCACGGCAACCGCGCGCTTTACCCGCTGCTCAGCCGCTTGCGGGTTGGGTCCGGCGGGGTGGCGCTGGTGCTGCCGTTGAGCAGCGCTCGGCAGGCTCCCACCCGCTGATGTTTTCTGATAAGCTGTTTGAGTTATTTCTTGGTGGCATGAGAACGGTATAGAGACGCCAGGATGCGTCTCTACATCGACCAAAGGCTAATTTAAACAGCTTCTGAGCTTTATTGAAAACACCCCAGTGCTACGATTTGCTGATGCCCGCGTTTGCTGACCAGCTCCTGCGCTTTCTCGCCACCTTCCCCCTGCCCGCGGCCCTGCCCGACGGCGTGGTGGCCCAGAGCCCCTTCCGGGAGTTGCCCGTGCAAGACTTGCTGGGCCAGTTTGCCCGGAAATACTACGCCGACGGCCCGCCCCGAGCGGCCGTGCTGGGCATCAACCCGGGCCGGCTGGGCATGGGCCGCACCGGCGTGGCGTTCACCGACCCCGGCGCCCTGACCGAATTTTGCGGCATTGCCCACGACCTGCCGCGGCAGCGCCCCGAGATTTCCACGCAGTTTATCTACCGGGTGGTGGCGGCCGTGGGCGGCCCAACGACGTTCTACCAGCACTTTTACCTGGGGTCGATTTATCCCTTAGTCTTGCTGCGCAATGGCCTGAATTACAACTATTACGATTCGCCGGCGCTCATCAAAGCCCTGTGGGCGGACCTGGGCTTGTCCTTACGCCAGCAGGTGCGGGACCTCGGCCTCCGCACCGACGTCGCGGTGAGCCTGGGCAAACGCAACGGCATTTTTCTGGAGCGTTTGAACGATGAGCTGGGGCTTTTCGAAAAAATTATGGTCCTCGACCATCCCCGTTACCTGATGCAATACCGCCGCCGCGACCTGGACGCCCACGTGGCCCATTACGTGGACGTGCTGGGCCGTTTATTGTCAATTAATAATGAAGAAATAAAGTAGCAAGAAACGGATGGGGTAGTGGACCTTGAGTACCGCCCGTTTGAAGTTTTTGTCCACCGCTCGGCCCGCCCGCGCTCATTTTTAATTCTTCATTTTTAATTTTTAATTCTCTCATGCCCACCGTTCAAGACTTAGCCCGCCTGCTGGAAGCCGCTGCCCCCCTCGCCTACCAGGAAAGCTACGACAACGCCGGGCTGCAGTGCGGCAACCCGCAGGCCGAAATCACCGGCGTGCTCATTACCCTGGACTGCACGCCCGCCGTGGTGGCCGAGGCCCTGCGCCGCGGCTGCAACGTGGTGGTGGCGCACCACCCGGTCATCTTCCGGCCGCTCAAGCGCCTCACCGGGGCTAACGAAGTCGAGCAAACCCTCATCCTGGCCCTTAAAAACGACGTGGCCCTCTACGCTGCCCACACCAACCTCGACAACGTGCGCGGCGGCGTCAACGACAAGCTGGCCGAGAAGCTGGGCGTGGCCAACACCCGGGTGCTGGCCCCCCAAAGCGGCACCCTGGCGCGCCTCATCACCTACGTGCCCAACCGGGCCGAAGACCAGCAAACCGACGTGGCCGGCCGCGTACTGGCCGCGTTGTACGCGGCCGGCGCCGGGCAGATGGGCCAATATTCCGCCTGCAGCTTCCGCTCCGAGGGCACCGGCACCTTCACGCCGGGCGCGGGCACCCGGCCGGCCATCGGGGCCGCGCACCAGCCCACAACCGTGCCCGAGCTGCGGCTGGAGGTGCTGCTGCCCCTGCACCGGCAGGCGGCCGTGCTGCGCGCCCTGCGCGCCGCGCACCCTTACGAGGAGGTGGCTTACGAGCTGATTAAGCTGGAGAACGAGCACCAGCACGTCGGCGCGGGCCTGGTGGGGGAGCTGACGGCGCCGTTGGCCCCGGCCGCGTTCCGGGCGCTGCTGAAGCAACGGCTGCTGGTGCCCGTGGTGCGCCACACGGCATTTGAGAAAACCATCAGCACGGTGGCCCTCTGCGGCGGGGCGGGCGCTTTCCTCATTGGGGCGGCGCGGGCGGCCGGGGCCGATGCCTACGTGACCGGCGACGTGAAGTACCACGAGTTTTTTGGGGCCGCGGGGCAGCTCATGCTCTGCGACGTCGGCCATTTCGAAAGCGAACAATTCACCGGCGAGGTGTTTCGGGACTTGCTAACGGCCGGATTTGAGCGTACTTTTGCGGTCTTAATCGCCGAAACCCCTACGAACCCCGTTCAGTATGACTGCTAAAAGTGCCGCCGTGGCCCCCGCCGACGTTCCCGTAGCCGCCAAGCTCGAAGCCCTGCTCACCCTGCAGCACCTCGACTCGCAGCTCGATGAAATCCGGCGCGTGCGCGGCGATTTGCCCGAGGAAGTCCGGGATTTGGAAGACGAAATTGCCGGCTACGAAGTCCGGGTTAAGAAATTTGACGAAGAAATTCAGGGCCTGAACGACTTCATCAAGAGCCGCAAGCAGGCCAGCAAGGAAGCCGAAACGCTCATCAAGAAGTACGACGAGCAGCAGCAGAACGTGCGCAACAACCGCGAGTTCGAAGCCATTGCCAAGGAAATCGAGCTGCAGCGCCTCGAAATTCAGATTGCCGACAAGAAAATCAAGGAGTCGCAGTACCAGATTGACGTAAAAAACGCCGAAATCAGCGGCACGAAGGCGAAGCTGGACGAGCGCCGCAAGGACCTCGACAACAAGAAGTCCGAGCTTGACACCATCGTGGGCGAGAACGAGGAGGAAGAGCGCGGCATCATGGCCCAGCGCGAGGCCGCCACCCAGCCCGTGGAAGACCGTTTATTGACGGCTTACACCCGCATTCGGGGCAACGTGCGCAACGGCCTGGCCGTGGTGCTGGTGCGCCGCGACGCCTGCGGCGGCTGCTTCAACACGGTGCCGCCCCAGCGCCAGGCCGACATCATCTCGCACAAGAAAATCATCGTGTGCGAGCACTGCGGCCGCATTCTGGCCGACGTGGAAGTCCGCGCGGTATAACTTGTTTTGGACGGGTTCAAAAACTAAGTTGCCGATTGAAATCGTAGAAAGGAACGGCCGACTGCCGTTCCTTTTTTGTTGCGTAGCTCATGGCGTTGCTGGCTAATTTTTGGGGGGAGGCGGGCGCCCAGCGCCGGGGGCTGCGCGCCCGCACGCGGCGGGGCACGGCGGCGATGGGGTTGCTGGTGCTGTCGGGCATCGCCAGCCCGCAGGCGGCAGCGCGCACGCAGCCAGAGGCCGGCAGCGCCCCCACCGAGCAGCTCACCGCGGCCAGCCGACTGGCCTACGCCGAAGTGCTGAAGCTGCGGCTCGGCCCCGCCCGCGAGCTGCTGCGGACCGAGCTGGCCCGCACGCCCGCCGCACCCGCCCCCCTGCTGGTGGCCAACTGCGCCGATTTTGTGGAACTCGTCATCACGCAGGACGCCAGCCGCTACGAGGCCCTGGTAGAATCGCAGGAGTCCCGCCTGGCAGCACTAGACCAGGCGCCGGCCGGGGCCCTGCGCGACTACGCCCGCGCCGAAATCACGCTGCACCTCGGCCTGAGCCAGCTGGTCTTCAAACACTTGGTGGCGGGCGGCTACCACCTGCGCAGCGGCTACCACCAGATGGAGGCCGTGGTGCAGCGGTACCCGGCGTTTGTGCCCGCCCGCAAAACGCTGGGCATCTGCGAGTTTGCCGTGGGCTCCCTGCCCGAGGGCTACCACTGGCTGCTGCGCCTGTTGGGCCTGCGCGCCGACGTCGGCACCGGCCTTCGCAACCTGGCGATGGCCGCCGCCCGGCCCAGCGACTTCCAAACCGAAAGCCAGCTGTACTTCGCCCTGATTCGGGAGGGCTACTACAAAAAGCCCGAGGAAGCCCTGCGCCTGACCGAGCGCCTGCACGCCCAGCAGCCCGATAACCTGCTCTTCTCCTTCCTGCTGCTGAGCACCAACAAGCGGCAGCGGCACGGCGAGGCGGCCCTGGCCGCCCTCCGCACCCGCCCCACCGGCCCCGCCTACCTGCCCGTGCCCTACCTGCGCCACATGGCCGCTGACTTGCTGCTCTACCAGGGCGACTACGCCGCCTCGGAGCGCGAGAACCTGGCATTTTTGCGCGAATACCGGGGCATCCATTACCGCAAGGACGCGGCGTTTAAGCTTTACCTGGCGGCCTGGCTGGGCGGGGCGCCTGCCGCCGCGGTGGCCCGCTACCGCGCCCAAATCAACCAGCCCGGCCCCGCCGAAGTCGAAGAAGACAACTACGCCCAGCACTACTACCACGAAGCCGTCGCCTTGCACCCCGTCCTCACCCGGGCCCGCCTGCAAACCGACGGCGGCTACAACCTCCTGGCCCTGGCCACCCTGCGCGGCTTCCGCGTGACGCCCGCCACGCTGTGGCGCGACCGCATCGAGGAACCCTACCGCCGCGCCCGCGCCTACCAGGGCCTGGGCCGCCTCGATTCGGCCTGGTTCTATTTCGAGCGCACCCAGAGCGTGGCGGGCCCGCAAGCACCATATTATTTCGCCCCCCAGGCGGCGCTGCAACAGGGCTACCTGGCGCAGGAAGCCGGCAACAAAGCCCAGGCGCGGCTCTACTTTGAGAGGGCCTTGCGCTACCCCTGGCACGAGTACAAAAACAGCACCGACGCCAAGGCCCTGCTGGCCCTGCGCGAGTTGCGCTAGCGCCGCCCCCTCACCGCGCGGCTGGGTTCTGCGCGGCTCACCATTTCACCATTCTTTCGATTCTGCGTGATAGCTGCTTCCTTCTCTCCCGGCGCGACGGTTTTATTGGCGGACTTGCCCGCCGACTTCCGCGTGCGGGCCTTGCAGTGGGGGGCCAGCTTCCCGCATTGCGTTTACTTCGAGCCCAACGACCTGGCGTACCCCCGTGGCCCGTTCGAACGCCTCCTGGCCGTGGCGGCGGCCCCGGTTGAGGCCGCTGGCTCGCTCGCCGAATTGGAGGCGTTGCTCCAGTCCGGTTCGGGTTCCAGCTTCCGCTGCGGCTTCGTTGGGTACGACATCAAGAATGAAATTGAGGCCCTCACCAGCCAAAACTTCGACGGGCTGAACTGGCCGAAGCTGCACTTCTTTACGCCGCAAACCTGGCTGTGCTGGCGAGCCGGGGCGGTGGAAATTCACGGGCAGACGGAGGGCGTGCTGGCCCAGATTCTGGCGCAGCCGGTTGCGGCAGCCGCGGCGCCCCGCCTGCCCGCCCTGCGCCCGCGCCTGCCCAAGTCCGACTACTTGCGGGCCGTGGCCGCCATCCGGGAGGACATCCTCAACGGCGAAGTGTACGAGCTGAACCTGTGCCAGGAATTCTACGCCGAAAACGTGCGCTTGGCGCCCGCCGATGTGTTTTGGCGGCTGATGGAGGCCTCGCCCGCGCCGTTTGCCGGCTTTGTGCGGTGGCACGACCACTTTCTGCTGTGCGCCTCGCCCGAGCGGTTCGTGGCCCACCGCGCCCCGCGCATCGTTTCGCAGCCCATCAAGGGCACCATCCGGCGCGGCGCCACGCCGGCCGAGGACGAGCAGCAGCGCCTCGCCCTGCTGCACGACGAAAAAGAGCGCGCCGAGAACCTGATGATAGTGGACCTGGTGCGCAACGACCTCGCCCGCGTGGCCCAGACCGGCACCGTGCGCGTGCCCGAGCTGTTTGGCCTCTACCCCTTCCGCCACCTTTGGCAAATGATTTCCACCGTGGAGGCCGACCTGCGCCCCGATGCCACCCTGGTGGACGTGCTGCGCGCCACCTTTCCGATGGGCTCGATGACCGGCGCCCCAAAAATCCGGGCCATGCAGCTCATCGAGCGCTACGAGCACAGCCGACGGGGCCTCTACAGCGGCAGCCTTGGCTGCGTGTGGCCCGGCGGCAACTTTGACTTTAACGTCGTCATTCGCTCCCTGCAATACCGCCAGGACACCGGCTACGTCAGCTTCCAGGTCGGCTCGGCCATCACCTACGATTCGGACCCCGGGCGCGAGTACGCCGAGTGCCTGCTCAAAGCCCAGGCCCTGCTGGAAGTGCTGGGTACGGTTATCAGTGAGCAGTGAGCAGTGAGCAGTGAGCAGTGAGCAGTGAGCAGTGAGCAATGAGCAATGAGCAATGAGCAATGAGCAATTTTGAAGGGCTTGTGTAACAGCATTGTTCACTGCTCACTGTTAATTGTCAACTGTTCTTTACCCTGCCATTCTGTCATTTTTGCGAGTGAGCCCGTATCTTTGCGGCCCGCCGAAGCGCGCTGCGATTATGTCCCAACCCCTGCTGACCCTTGATTTTTTAGACAAAGAAGCGCCCGCCGCCGAGGCCCCGCCCGGCGGGGAGGTGCGCGTGAGTGCCGCCACCCGCACCGGCCGCCAGCGCAAGCTCTACATCGAGAGCTACGGCTGCCAGATGAATTTCTCAGACTCCGAAATCGTGTCGAGCATCTTGTTTGACGAAGGATTCGACACGACCGACGACCTGGCCAGCGCCGACCTGGTACTGCTCAACACCTGTTCCATCCGCGAAAAGGCCGAGCAGACGGTGCGCATGCGCCTCACGCAAATCAACTCGCACAAAAAGCGCCGGCCGGCCATGCTGGTGGGCGTGCTCGGCTGCATGGCCGAACGGCTGAAAAGCAAGTTTTTGGAGGAAGAAAAGATTGTTGACCTAGTGGTGGGGCCCGATGCTTACCGCGACCTGCCCCAGCTCATCCGCCAGGTCGACGACGGCCAGAAGGGCGTGAACGTGCTGCTCAGCCGCGAGGAAACCTACGCCGACATCACGCCGGTGCGGCTGAACTCCAACGGCGTGTCGGCCTTCATCAGCATCATGCGCGGCTGCGACAACATGTGCTCGTTCTGCGTGGTGCCCTTCACCCGCGGCCGCGAGCGCAGCCGCGACGCCCACAGCATCCTGCGCGAAGCCCGCGACCTGGTGGCCGCCGGCTACCGGGAAGTGACCCTGCTCGGCCAGAACGTGGACTCTTATAAGTGGACCAGTGCCGACGGCGCCGAGCGCGTCAACTTCGCCCAGCTGCTGGAGCAAGTGGCCCTGGTGAGCCCGGCGCTGCGCGTGCGCTTTTCCACCTCGCACCCCAAGGACATTACCGACGAGGTGCTGCACATCATGGCGCGCCACGACAACATCTGCAAGTTCATCCACCTGCCCGCCCAAAGCGGCAACTCCCGCGTGCTGGCCCTGATGAACCGCACCTACGACCGCGCCTGGTACGAGGAGCGGGTGCGAGCCATCCGCCGGATTCTGGGCGAGGACTGCGCCATCAGCTCCGACATGATTGCGGGCTTCTGCTCCGAAACCGAGGACGAGCACCGCGACACGCTGAGCCTAATGGAGCACGTGCGCTACGACATGGCCTACATGTTCTTCTACTCGGAGCGCCCCGGCACCCTGGCCGCCCGCAAGCTGGCCGACGACGTGCCGCTGGAAGTCAAAAAGCGCCGCCTTCAGGAAATCATCGACTTGCAGCAGCGGCACAGCGCCGAGCGCAACCAGCGCGGCGTGGGCCGCGTGCACCGGGTGCTGGTCGAGAACTTCTCCAAACGCTCGAAAGAGCACCTCAGCGGACGCAACAGCCAGAACCAAGTGGTCATCTTCCCAAAGCAAAACTTCGCGAAAGGCGACTACGTGGATGTGCTGGTGCACAGCAGCAGCGCCAGCACCATGCTGGGCGAGGCGGTATGAGCCAGCGGCAGAAATTTTTGGCGCAACTACTAGCGGCTCGCAACGCCTCCACGCTGAGCTTTCTGACTTTATGCAGCCTGCTGCGCGCGATGGGCTTTGCTGAACGCGTCCGGGGCAGCCATCACATTTACACCAAGGAAGGCGTTGAAGAAATTATCAACTTGCAACCTGCGCCGGGCGGCACGGTTAAGCCGTATCAGGCCAAGCAGGTTCGCGAAATCCTCATTCGCTACCAGTTGACTGACCACGGTCAGGACGACCCGGAATCTTAATCCGTTTATCATGCAGGAAGCCAGTCATTACCCGGTTATTTTATTCTGGAGCGAAGAAGACGGCGCTTTCCTCGCGGAGGTGCCCGACCTACCCGGCTGCATGGCCGACGGCGGGACGCAAGCCGAGGCGTTGAGCAATGTCGCCCTCATCATTGACGAGTGGTTGGCGACGGCCCGTGAGTTGGGCCGGCCCATCCCTGCGCCCCGTCAGCGGCTACAGCTGGCCGCCTAAATACCCATCCACATTTTCGGACAGCCTTGACCACCCAAGAAATTCAATCCATCAAGCTCCGGTTTGGCATCATCGGCAACGCGCCGGCGCTGAACTACGCCATCCAAGTGGCCGCGCAAGTCGCGCCCACCGACATGACGGTGCTCATTACCGGCGAAAGCGGGTCGGGCAAGGAGTCGTTTTCTAAGATTATCCATGCCTTGTCGCCGCGCAAGCACGGGCAGTTCATTGCCATCAACTGCGGCGCCATTCCCGAAGGCACCATCGATTCCGAGCTGTTTGGCCACGAGAAAGGCTCTTTTACGGGCGCCAACGAGGCCCGCAAGGGCTACTTCGAGGTGACCAACGGCGGCACCATCTTCCTGGACGAAATTGGCGAGATGCCGCTGGGCACCCAGGCCCGCCTGCTGCGCGTGCTGGAAAACGGCGAGTTCATCCGGGTGGGCTCGTCCAAAGTGCAGAAGACCGATGTGCGCGTGGTGGCCGCCACCAACGTGAACCTGCTCGACCGCGTGCAGGCCGGCACCTTCCGCGAGGACCTGTACTACCGCCTCAATACGGTGCCCATCACGGTGCCGCCTTTGCGCGAGCGCGGCGAGGATATTTACCTATTGTTTCGCAAGTTTGCTTCCGACGCGGCCGAGCGGTACCGGACCCGGCCCATCACCCTGCTGCCCGACGCGGTGCCGGCGCTCACGCGCTTCCGCTTCCCGGGCAACATCCGCCAGCTCAAAAACATCGCCGAGCAGATGTCGGTGCTCGAAACTGAGCGCGATGTGGACGCCCGCCGCCTGGCCCCCTACCTGCCGCAGGACCAGGCCAGCCGCCTGCCCATGCTGCTGGGCCCCGGCGCGGTCGACGGCGCCACGGCCGGCTACTCGGAGCGGGACTTGCTCTACAAAATCCTGTTCGACATGCGCCGCGACATGACGGACCTCAAGAAGATGGTGCTGGAGCTGGCCACCGGCCAGCGCCCCCACGAAGCCCAGGAACTGTTGCGCCAGAACAGCCACCTCTTCAACAATACCGCCCCGGCCGGCGCGTTTGAGAGCGGGCCAGCTAGCGAATACTTCCTGCCCGCCGCCCCCAACCCCTACAACGCCGAGCCCGTGCCGGGCTACGACGACGAGGCCCCGGTGGAAGACATCACCCACGAAACCGAAGAAGAAACCCTTTCGCTGGATGTCAAGGAGCGGGAAATGATACTCAAGGCCCTGAAAAAGCACAACAACAAGCGCAAGTACGCCGCCCACGACCTGGGCATTTCGGAGCGCACCCTGTACCGCAAACTCAAGCAGTATGACCTGGAGCAAGTGTAAGTTTTTAGCTGTTAGCTGTCAGCTATTAGCTATTAGCTCTTTGAATGCCCTGCGCAAAAGAGCCATCAGCTATCAGCTAACGGCCATCAGCTTATGCCTGAGTGGCTGCGGCATCTACTCGTTCAACGGCACCAACATTGACCCCGCCGTCCGCACCATTTCCATCGCCACCATCCAAAATAGCGCGCCCCAGGGCCCGGCTTTCCTCACCCAGCGGTTCACCGAAGACCTGAAGGATTATTTCCAGCGCAACACCAGCCTGCAAATCGTGCCGCGCGACGGCGACCTGCAATTCGATGGCAACATTGTGGCCTACGATTTCGCGCCGGCCGCCATCCAGCAACTCAACGGCGTCGACCAGGCCGGTTCCAACCGGCTCACCATTCAGGTCAAAATTCGCTTCACCAACACCAAGGACGACAAGCAAAGCTTCGAGCAGGTGTTCCAAAACTTCGACGACTACGCCGCCAGTCGCAACATTGCGACCATCAACAGCGACCCGAACGCCGTTCGAACGACCACGAATAAAATCATCACCGATATTTTCAATAAATCGGTGGCCAACTGGTAATTGGCAGGTTGGGAGGGGACGGGCTTTCCGCTTCGAGCCGGCTATTCGCCCGTGACCATTTGAAGGCAAGGAGGGCCGGCAGGGCATGGACCACGCGGGCATTTGCGTAAATTAGCGTAATGTTGCGCCCCGCTATTGCGTCCGCGGCAAAGATTCCGGGCCTCGGGTCCGCAATCCGCTGCGCTTAAACCCAAGCCGCCCTCTCCGTGACCCGCGCCACGCTCCTGCACGTTCTCGACCGCCCCACTGCCCTGGGCCCGGCCGAAGTGCGCGAGCTGGAACAGCTGGCCCAGGCCTTCCCGTACTGCCAAACGGCCCACCTGCTGCTGGCCAAAGCGGCCCACGACCAGGGCACCATGCTCGCCGGCCAACGCCTGCGCCGCGCCGCCACCTACGCCGCCGACCGCACGCTGCTGCGCCGCCTCATCGAGCAAGTTGAGCCGGTTGAGCAAGTCGAGCCGGTCGCAGCTACGGAGGAAGCAACTACCTCCTTCGAGCCCGTCGTTTTCGCGGCCCGGGGCGCCAGCCAACTGCCCGGGGCGCCCGCCGCCGCCGCGACGCCCCTCGTCGAAGAAGCCGCGCACGAAGTGGAAACCACGGCAACTGCGCCCCAACCCCTTGCCCACGCGGTGGCGGGCGTGGTGCCCGGGGAAGGCCCCGAGCTTGCCCCGATAGCCGCCGAATTCCTCCCTGATTTGCCAGCGGGGGCGGAGCCGCCGGCTTCAGATTCGCCTTTTGAGGAAGCGGCCCCCGCGGCGGAGCCCGGCGCTTCCGAGCTCATCGACAAGGAAGGAGCTGAGATTGCCGCTACCGCCGCGCCCGGAGTTTTTGCGGCGCCAATTTTCGCCGCGGAAGAAGACCTGCCGGCCGTGGCGCCGGCTATTCGCCCGCCGGTAGAAGCGGGCGCTGCCCGCTTCGAGTTTGGCTTGGCCGAGCCGGCGCCCGCGGTCCTGCCCAACTATGAGTTGCCCGGCTTGGTGGACGAGTGGGCTGCTTCTGCGGTCACCCGCAGCATGGGCAGCCCCGCCTTGACTTCGGAACCGCCGGCCCCGGCCCCGTCGGCATCGGCTGAGATGACCGCCGCCGCTTTCACCGGCGACGACACCGTGGGCTACGCGTTCGGGGAGAGCAGCCGCCTGGGATTTTCGCTGCAACTGCTGGAGTCGTTCGGTGCCCACGCCGAAGCCGCCGAATGCCGTTCGGCGCTGGCGGCTTTGCCACCGGCCGCGCCGCTACCGCCGTCGGGGGTGTTCTTCGAGCCCGACGCACTGCTGCTCGACCACTGGGCCGCGCATTGCCCGCCGGCGCCCCTGCTGCCCTCTTCGCTCGACCTCATCAACAATTTCCTGCGCCACCAGCCCCGCCTAACGCGGCCCGCCATGCTGCCGCCCGCAGCCAGTGCCCAGGCCGACCTGAGCGTGCGCAGCACCCGCGCCGAGCCCGACCTGGCCTCCGAAAGCCTCGCCCGCATCTTGGTGCGCCAGGGCAAAACCGCCCGCGCCATCGAGGTATACGAGAAGCTAATGGTGAAACAGCCGGAAAAAATGGCGTACTTTGCGGCCCAAATCCAACAATTGCAACCCCCGGCGTAGCCCGCCTTTCAGCTTTTTTGCCCCTCATGTACATTATCATCATCGTTCTTATTCTCGTCGTGTGTTTCCTGCTGGCCCTCGTGGTGCTGGCCCAAAACCCCAAAGGCGGCGGGCTCTCCAGCCAGTTCAGCGCCGGTGGCGCGGCCAGCATGATGGGCGTGAAGCGCACCGGCGACCTCCTTGAAAAGCTTACCTGGGGCTTTGCCATTGGCCTCGTGGTGCTGTCGCTCGGCAGCCACATGGTCACCGGCACTTCGGCTGGTCCCGTGCGCAGCGTGAACCAGCAGCGCGCCCTTGAAACCCGCCTGCCCGCTCCGGCCCCGGCCCCGGGTGCCCCGGCTCCTGGCGCTACCGCTCCGACGGGTGCTCCGACTGCCCCCGCTGGCACCAGCACGGCCCCGGCCCCGCGGCCCACGGCCCCAGCCTCTACGCCTGCTAAGTAACTTTCGCGCTTTTCGCGCTGCCAGCATTGAAAAGCCGGTGCTTCCCCAGTGGATTCACCGGCTTTTTTGTTGACCGCCCGGGGCTTGGGGCTGGCCGTTGGCTTGGCCCGGGACCGGGAGCTGACAGCATCGACCGGCCGCTACCGGCCACTTTTGCCACCGCCCGGCTTCGGAAATTGCCCATTTTGTCAGGTTTGTGGCCCTGGCACGGGAAGTGAGACAGGGCCGGCCACGTAGTTTTTCCACCTAATTCAACCCAAACACACACAGAATGGCACTTAGCATGAAACCGCTGGCCGACCGCGTCATTGTCCGCGCCGCCGCCGCCGAGGAGAAAACCAAATCCGGCATTATCATCCCCGACACGGCCAAGGAAAAGCCCCAGCGCGGCGAAGTAGTGGCCGTGGGCGAAGGCAAAACCTCTGACGCAGGTGCAATCATCAAGCCCCAGGTGCACGTGGGCGACCAGGTGCTGTACGGCAAGTACGCCGGCACCGAAATCACCGTCGACGGCGAAGACCTGCTCATCATGCGCGAGTCGGACATTTTCGCCGTGCTCTAAGCCGGTTGAAAATTCTTAATTCCTAATTCTTAATTCTTAATTCCCTTAAAAGTGGCTAAGAACATTCAATTCGACACCGAAGGCCGCGCCCGCTTGCAGGCCGGCGTCAACAAACTGGCCAACGCCGTGAAGGTGACCCTCGGCCCCAAGGGCCGCAACGTCATCATCGACAAGAAATTCGGCGCGCCCACCATCACCAAGGACGGCGTGACCGTGGCCAAGGAAATTGAGCTGCGCGACCCGATTGAGAACATGGGCGCCCAGCTGGTGAAGGAAGTGGCTTCCAAGACCGCCGACCAGGCCGGCGACGGCACCACCACCGCCACCGTGCTGGCCCAGGCCATCTACACGGCCGGCTCGAAGAACGTGGCCGCCGGCGCCAACCCCATGGACCTCAAGCGCGGCATCGACAAGGCCGTGCACGCCGTGGTGGCCAACCTGAAGTCACAGTCGAAAAAGATTGAGAACTCGGCGGAGATTGCCCAGGTGGGCACCATTTCGGCCAACAACGACGCCGAAATTGGCCAGATGATTGCCGATGCCATGGAGAAAGTGGGCAAGGAAGGCGTCATCACCGTGGAAGAAGCCCGCGGCACCGAAACCGAAGTGAAAACGGTGGAAGGCATGCAGTTCGACCGCGGCTACCTCTCCCCCTACTTCGTGACCAACCCGGAGAAAATGGAAGTGGAGATGGAGTCGCCCTACGTGCTCATCTACGACAAAAAGGTGAGCACCATGAAGGAGCTGCTGCCCGTGCTGGAGCAAGTGCTGCAGACCGGCAAACCCCTCGTCATCATCTCCGAAGACGTGGACGGTGAGGCCCTCGCCACCCTGGTGGTGAACAAGCTGCGCGGCTCGCTGAAGATTGCCGCCGTGAAGGCCCCCGGCTTCGGCGACCGCCGCAAGGCCATGCTCGAAGACATTGCCACCCTCACGGGCGGTACCGTCATCAGCGAAGATGCCGGCTACAAGCTCGAGAACGCCACCCTGGAGTACCTGGGCACGGCCGAGAAAATCATCATCGACAAGGACAACACCACCATCGTCAACGGCAAGGGCGACAAGGAGAACATCCAGGGCCGCATCGCGCAGATTAAGGCCCAGATGGAAACCACCACGAGCGACTACGACAAGGAGAAGCTCCAGGAGCGCCTCGCCAAGCTGAGCGGCGGCGTGGCCATTCTCTACATCGGCGCCAGCACCGAGGTGGAAATGAAGGAGAAAAAAGACCGGGTGGACGACGCCCTGCACGCCACCCGCGCCGCCGTGGAGGAAGGCGTGGTACCCGGCGGCGGCGTGGCCTTCGTGCGTGCCATTGAGGCCCTGGCCGCGGTGGACACCCACAACAGCGACGAGCGCACCGGCGTGAACATCATCCGCACGGCCCTCGAAGCCCCGCTCCGCACCATCGTGCAGAACGCCGGCGGCGAAGGCTCGGTGGTGGTGCAGAAAGTGCGCGACGGCCAGGGCGACTTCGGCTACAACGCCCGCGAGGACCGCTACGAGAACCTGGTGGCGGCCGGCATCATCGACCCGACCAAGGTGACCCGCCTGGCCCTCGAAAACGCCGCTTCCATCGCCGGCCTGCTGCTGACGACCGAAGCCGTGATTTCGGACGAGCCCGAGCCCAAGGAAAACGGCCATAGCCACGGCGGCGACGGCGGCATGGGCGGAATGGGTGGCATGGGCGGCATGATGTAATTTCATTTAGCTGCTAGCTATTAGCTTTTGGCTATTAGCTTAAAAAGCCCCGTTGGCAATGCCAGCGGGGCTTTTTTGTGCTGACGACCACTCACTACTTGCGCGGCTTAACAATTTTCTTTTCGTTGATGGATAGTGCAACCAAGACGATGAAGAACACCAGGACTCCGAGTCGGTAACAATTCAGGATAAAGCATAAATTCTGGCCAGTCACCACCGAAACGCATTCATCAGCCACGATTTCGTACTTGAGGCTGACCATAACGTTCACGATACCCAGCAAGCAGTACACAATGCTCAGGCCAAGGAAGACAAGCAGCAACCGAAAGAGCTTGGAGTTCATGTGCGGTATTTGGTATGATGAAAGTTAAGCGAAACCCCCCCGACGCCGGGGCGCCGAGGGCTTCTTCAGAAACGGAAAGCGGAGTTGCCTTACGCCTGCGCGATGGGCGCGGGGTAGTTGCGGGCGTCCAGCATCCTGGTCAGCTTGCCGCTAATGAGGAAGAGCAAAGCCAGGCGAATTACACCGGCGCGTTCATCATCTTCACCAGCTTGCGGTTCACCAGAAAGAGAATGAGGGCGGCGAGGGAAGCCGACACGACAAACACCAGGAAGAAGCCGTAGAGCCCCTCAATCTGGAAGCCCAGCAGCTGCTTGGCGGGCTTGCCTTCCTCGGGGTAGAGGCTGCTCATGAAGCCGGCGAGGTAGTTGGCAATGGCGTTGGCCACGAACCACACGGCCATGAGCAGGGAGCTGAATTTGAGCGGCGAAAGCTTGTTGACCAGCGATAGGCCAATGGGCGAGAGGCACAGCTCACCCACCGAGTGCAGGAAGTACAGGGCCACCAGAAAGAACATGCTCACCTTCACGCCGGGCTGCAAATCGCTCACGCCAAAGCACATGACGAGGTAGCCCAGGGCCAGAAAGGCAAGACCAAACGCCATTTTGAGCGGGGACGGTGGCTCGGCGTTGCGGCGGCCCAGGGCCGTCCAGATAAGGGCCATGAGCGGCGCGCCGATGACGACGAAGATGGCGTTCAGGTTCTGGAAAATGCTGGGCGGCAGCGTGTAGCCGAAAATGGTGCGGTCCATCTGCTCGTCGGCGAAGAAAGTGAGCGAAGCCGGCGCCTGCTCGAACGCGGCCCAGAAGAACACCACGAAAAACGACACGATGAAAATCACCAGCACCCGCTGAATGTCGCCGGGCGTGAGGGACTTGTCGGTGAAGATGAGGGCGACGATGCCCACTACGGCCACCAACAGCAAGGGCACGATGGTCGAAAACTTGGCCGTGTCGAGGTAAAGCACGCCGAGAATGACGGCCAGAATGACCGGCAGCAGCGCAAACACGCCCTTGATGCCGCCCGAGATGGCGGGCGTCTCGCCCACTTGCACGCCTTCGGGCGTGTGCAGGTACTTGTTCTTGCCCCATTGGAAGACGCCTGTGCCGAGCAGCATGGCGATGCCGCAGGCCAGGAAAGCCCAGCGAAAGCTCTCCGAGCGGCCCGTGTCGCCGATGAGGCTGGTGGTGGTGTTGCCGATGAACGAGCCCAGGTTGATGCCCATGTAGAAGATGGTGTAGGCCGCGTCCTTGCGCTTGTCGGTGGCGCTGTAGAGCGAGCCCACCATCGACGAGATATTGGGCTTGAAGAAGCCGTTGCCCAAAATCATTACCCCCAGACCCAGGTAGAGCAACTGGTGGCTGAAGGCGTGCGTGGAGGCGGGGCCGTAGTTGGAAGCCGCGAAGAAGAGCGTGAACTGCCCCAGCGCCATCAGCAGCCCGCCGGTGAGGATGGAGCGCCGGTTGCCCCAGTACCGGTCCGAGATGAAGCCGCCGATGAGCGGCGTGAGGTAGACCAGGCTGGTGTAGCCGCCGTAGAACTTCGAGGCAAACGCCTTGTCCATCATCATGGCCTTGGTGAGGAACAGCACGAGCACGGCCCGCATGCCGTAGTAGCTGAACCGCTCCCACATCTCGGTGGCGAATAATAAATACAGGCCGCGGGGATGGCTCGTGGACTCCACGGACAGCGGTTGCCCGGTCTGGGCGGGGATGGTTTGCATGGAAAAAATCAGGGGAGAGAATAAATAGGTGAACGAAAAACAGCCGTTTCGTTGCGCAAGCAACGCAATGCGGGCACGGTAAATCTAGGAAAGTTTCGGCATTACGGGGCCGTGGGAAGGGGCGGCCATTCCCGCCCGCCCGGCGCGGCGGTTTTGGGCGCGGCGTCGGTGCGGTAGGCTTTGGCGCGGTAGGCGCCCGGCGCGAGGCCGGTTTGCTTGCGAAAAAAACGGGTGAAGTAGCCGGGGTCCAGGAACTGCAGTTCGTAGGCTATTTCGGCCACCGAGAGGGAAGTGTACACGAGGTAATTGTGGGCCTTGCGGATGGTGTGGGCCTGAACGATTTGCTGGGCGGTTCTGCCCTTCACGGCCTGGCAAATGCGGTTTAGGTGCACCTGCGTAATCTTGAGCTCCCGGGCGAACTCCGAAATCTTCTTCTCAAAGGGCGCGGTTCGCTCGATGGCTTTCTGAAACTCGCGGAAGTAGTGCAGGGCCCGGTTGGGGCTTTCTTCCTTGCGGCGGTTGTGGTGCAGCAGGCGGAATATTTTGACGAAGAGCAGCTTGAAATAGCCGTTCAACGCCAACTGCTTACCGGGCAGCTCGGAGTAGATTTCGGCGTGGATTTGCTGCTCCAGCGCCAGCAAATCGGCAAAGCTGACTTCGGCGTTGAAATCGGCCAGAATGTGCACCGTGTTGAGTTCAACCAGCACGCCCGGCGTGGCCTGCAGGATGGTATCGAGCAAGGTTTCGGCCAGCGTGAGGGTGCGGCCCTTCACCTGCGGGCTAAACGTGAAGCCGTGCACCGTGTTGGCCGGAATGATAACCAGGCAGGGCGTGACCAACTCGACCAGCGCCGTGGCTTCGAAAGCCGCGCGGCCCGCTTCGAGAAAGAACAGCTGAAACAGGTTTTCGTGCAAGTGCGGCTTAAGGCCCCAATCGGTGAGGCGCTGCCGGGGCACGATGAGCTGGCTCTGCAGGTAGTCGTGCGACAGGCGGGCCCTGCTGTCGCCGTAGATTCCGTTGTAGCGGGCAATGTCGGTGGTCATGGGCAAGGAGTTAAGCAGGGACAAAGCAAACCTATCGGGCGCGGGCCGCGCAATATCTTCGGCCGCCACGGGCCCTTTCTCCCGCCTTCTTTGGTCAAAAGTAACGTACTGAGAAGACAAGGTTTGATTTGTCCCCTTAAAGAAACGAATTGTTTCACTGCCCACGGGCCGAATAATTCTACCTTTGCCGCCTCACACACGAGAACACCCACCCAACACCATAACTGCCATGCAAGAAGCTTCCCCCCTTGCCGATATTTCCCACAAACGTTTGCAGCCGCTGGGCTTCGGCGACGTGGCCACCGTGCACCTCAACCTGACCCCGGCCGAGCTGGTCGAGCACGCTTTGCGCAACGGCGAGGGCCAGCTCACCGACACCGGCGCCCTGATGGCCGACACCGGCCAGTTCACCGGCCGCTCGCCCAAGGACCGGTTCGTGGTGCGCGACGCCCACACCGAGAACAGCGTGTGGTGGGGCGACGTCAACATTCCCTTCGACGCCGACAAGTTCGACCGGCTGCACCAGAAAATGGTGGCCTACCTGGCCGATAAGGAGCTGTACGTGCGCGAGGCCTACGCCGGCGCCAACCCCGACTACCAGCTCAAGCTGCGCATCGTGAACGAGCAGGCCTGGCACAATTTGTTTTGCTACAACATGTTCCTGCGCCCGGCCGAGGGCGTCGACACGAGCTGGGCGCCCGATTTCAGCATCATCTGCGCCCCCGGCTTCGCGGCCGACCCGGCCCTGGACGGCACCCGCCAGCCCAACTTCGCCATCCTCAACTTCACCAAGAAGATGATTCTGATTGGGGGCACGGGCTACGCCGGGGAGATGAAAAAAGGCATTTTTGGGGTGCTGAACTACCTGCTGCCCCACGAGATGCGCACGCTGCCCATGCACTGCTCGGCCAACGTGGGCGAAAGCGGCGACACGGCCATCTTCTTCGGCCTCTCGGGCACCGGCAAAACCACCCTCTCGGCCGACCCCAACCGCGGCCTCATCGGCGACGACGAGCACGGCTGGACCCCCGACGCCGGCATCTTCAACTTCGAGGGCGGCTGCTACGCCAAGGTCATTGACCTGAGCAAGGAGAAAGAGCCCCAGATTTGGGACGCCATCCGCTTCGGCGCCATCGTGGAAAACACGCGCTTCGTGCCCGGCACCCACACCGTGGACTACGCCAACAAGTCGGTGACCGAAAACACGCGCACCGCCTACCCCATCCACTTCATCAACAACGCCGTCGAGCCCTCGGTGGCCGGCGTGCCGCAGAACATTTTCTTCCTCACCGCCGATGCTTTCGGGGTGCTCCCCCCCATCAGCAAGCTCGACAAGAGCCACGCCATGTACCTGTTCATGTCGGGCTACACGGCCAAGGTGGCGGGCACCGAAATGGGCGTGACCGAGCCGCAAACTACGTTCTCGGCCTGCTTCGGCGCCGTGTTCCTGCCTTTGCACCCCACCAAGTACGCCGAGATGCTGGGCCAGAAAATGGACGAGAACCCCGACATCAACGTGTGGCTCATCAACACCGGCTGGACCGGCGGCAGCTACGGCACGGGCTCGCGCATGAAGCTGCCCTACACCCGCGCCATGATTACGGCCGCCCTCAACGGCCAGCTCGAAGGCGTGAAATTCACCAAGCACCCCGTCTTCGGCATGGAAGTGCCCGGCGCCGTGCCCGGCGTCCCATCCGAAATCCTGGACCCGCGCAACACCTGGGCCGACCGGGCGGCCTACGACAAAACCGCCGCGTCGCTGGCCGAGAAATTCGTGGAGAACTTCAAGAAATACGCCGAATTCGCGAATGACGAAATTCTGGCCGGGGCGCCCAAAGTGGCGGTAGAAGCGTAGTTTCAAGCTTCATTTACTTCCCAAAAAGCCCCGTCGGTTGCAGCCGGCGGGGCTTTATTTTACTTGCTTTTCGTTGATGAAGATTATTTCTGGGCTACCTCCATCCGCATCCCTTTTTTCCCTGCCGTAGAGCCCAATTTCTAAATCTGCGGCTTTGGGGTTATCGAGTTCCGTTGGATGAACATAAGTATACATCCCGTAGCCGTGCCCCGAAACAACCCACCCGTCGGTTTCGCTTAAAGCAATAACTCCGAAATCACCCGCTGGTCCACCCACGTGAACGGGACCAAATTCTTTCATCAAATCGGTTGCTTCCTTCCTAATGTCAGAAATTGATTCAGGGTTATCGAATACGATGTAAGTCCCGTTTCTAAATAAAACCCAGTTTTCAAATTGTGGATTTATTGCGCATCGAACGTGGGTTGTTAATTCTTCGCTTGTCATTACTAACTGCTTTTTCAGTAGAAGAGTAGACAGCTGCAAGTATAATCCCAATGAGTCGAGAAACCCAAACCGCCCCAAAACGCAATTGACTTTAAGGCAACAGTATCTTCTCTACGCACTGCAATTGCTGCGGTTTCTTACCGCCGCGCGGGCCAGCTACGCCGTGAGGACCACCCCGGCGCTCACTGCCAGCGCCGTGCGCAAGGCCGGGCTGCTGGCCATGGTAGTTTCAGGCATCAAAACCGTGTTTGTCCTTTGCTCAGAAGCTGGTTGAATTAGTTTCCGGGCCCTGAAACGAAGTAGCGACGCGTGTTTGCGTCCCTGGTCGTGAAACGAAAATCGGAGCGGCGGCGGCGCCGCGCATACGCATCGCTACTACGTTCAGGCTACGCAGCAGCTAATACACCGCTTCTAAGAGGCTGTTTAAGTTAATCGGGCAAGTCGTCGGATGTTCGCCAGGTAAAGCCAGGCGTTGGCGTGGGTGGTTTTGCGCTCGTAGTCCTTGGCCAGGCGGCGGTTGGCGCCAGCCCAAGCGATGCTGCGCTCGACG
>NZ_JANNOD010000027.1:0-3837 GCF_031398885.1 Hymenobacter sp. | reverse complement strand
GGCGGGCACTCCGCCCGTCAACGCCAACCAGATTAACCCCCTGCAAGTGCGCCCCAACGTGGTGCCTAAGTAGGGGCTAACCTCGCCCATGGCTTTTCTGCTGGCGTTTTTCAGCCCGTCATAAACACCGGGCTGAAAACCGCCAGCTGACACAACCGACGGGGGTGTTGACCCTGGGCTTTTAGCCCCGCTTGCATGGACCCTGCCTTTTTTTCACGCCACCTCATTTTTTCACCACACCCCATTTCTGGTAAGTATGAAACAGTTTTACTCCTTCACCGCGCGGCCTTGGCTGCGCACCGTCCTGGCCGCGGCCGGGCTTTGCTTGGCCGCCGCCGCCCAGGCCCAAACCCCCGCCTGGAGCAACGCCAGCCGCGTCGGCGGCGCTGGCCTCGACGCGGGCGCCGCCATTGCCGTCGATGCCGCCGGCAACACCTACGTGGCCGGCCGGTTCAGCTCGGCGACCGTCACCATCGGCAGCACTACCCTCAACAACGTTGGCAACGGCGCTGACGTGTTCGTGGCCAAGTACAGCCCGGCCGGGGGCGTGCTTTGGGCCACTCGCTTCGGTGGTACCGGCGAGGACTACCCCGACGAACTCGCCGTGGACGCCGCCGGCAACGTGTACGTGGCCGGCACTTTTTTCTCAAGTTCCTTTGCCGTTGGTGGCACCACGCTGGCCAATGCCGGCTCTGGCGACATGTTTCTGGCTCGGCTTAGCGCCGCCGGCGTGCCCCAGTGGGGCGTGCGCGCCGGCGGCCCTGGCGACGATTTTGGTACGGCCGTGGCCCTTGACGACGACGGGTTTGTGTGGCTCGGGGGCCAATTCCAGGGTACGGCCACCGTCACGGGCACGGCCACCACGCTGGTCAGCGCCGGGGGGCGCGATAATGGCCTCGTCAAGGTAAACACCGCCGGCACCTACGTGCGCATGGGCCGCGCCGGCGGCGCGGGGAGTGAATTTTTGCAGGGCATTGCCACGGCCGGTGCCGCACTCTACGTCACCGGCAATTTCGACGGCGCTACCCTGCCGGTGGGCACCACCACCCTCACGCGCCGCTGCACCGTTCGCGACGGTTTCCTGATTAAGTACGACCGGTTCCTGGACCTGACCTGGGCCCGCTCGGAAGGGTCAACGGGCGCCACCACCTACGCCAACTACGCCGTGGCTGCCGACCTCGACGGCACCGTGGTGACGGGCGGCGAGTTTCAGGGCACCGTCGTGGTGGGCAACTTCGACACCATCATCAACACCGGCGCCAGCCCGGCCCCGATGGTGGTGCGCTACGCGGCGGCGGGCAACGTGACGGCGGGCCGTAGCAGCAACGGCAGCCTGGGCTTCGGCCGGGTGACGGGCTTGGCCCGCGACGCGGCCGGCGCAACCTACGTGACGGGCCGCTTCAGCGGCATCGTGCGCTGGTCGCTGGCCGAGGTCACCTCGGCGGGCGGCACCGATGTGTTCGTGGCCAAGCTGCCCGCCACCGGCAACGCCTCGTGGGCGGTGCGGGCCGGCGGCAGCGCCAACGACGAAGCCGGCGGCCTGGCCCTTGACGCGGCCGCGCACTGCTACCTCACGGGGAGCTTCAACGGCGCGGCCACCTTCGGCGCGCTGCCGGCCTTGGCCAGCGCTGGCCAGGACGACGCCTTCGTGGCCCGGCTCGGCGGCACCGCGCTGGCGACCCGCGCGGCGCAGACGGCCACGCCGCTGGACGCCTGGCCCAACCCCGTGGGCCCCGACCGGGTGCTGCGCCTGGCCCTGCCCGCGGCCTCCCGCGGCGGCGCCACGCTGCGCCTCCTCGATGCCGTGGGCCGCGTGGCGCACGCGCAAGCCGTGCCCGCTTCGGCCGTGCTGACGCTGCCCGCCACGCTGGCCCCCGGCCGCTACCTGGCCGAGGTGCGAGCCGGCGAAACGCTGCTACGCCGGGCGCTGCTGGTGGAGTAGTAGGATGTTGCCCCGGGCTGCCCAGGACGCCGGGCAGCCTGCGGGTATCAGCCGTGTTCAAATTTTGGTCCTCTAACCCTCTTTTTCCCTGATTCTTTGCATGAAAGCCCTCCGTAACCTCTCGCGCTACTTGCTGCCCCTGCTCTGCGGCGGCTTGCTGACCCTCACGGCCTGCGGCAGCGACGATGACGACGACAACCCCGCCGCCGCTGGCGACGGCACCGTGACCTGGACCCACAGCGGCACCACTTACACCAGCACCGTCCGCTCGTCGGCCATCGTCGACTCCGGCGATAAAATCATCGTCTCGGCCGGCTCCGACGACAATAAAAACATCCTGTCGCTGAGCTTGCAAGGCATCAACGCCAAAGGCGCCAGCGTGTACGACCTCCGCAAAGGCTCGGTGCTCGACAACCTGCCCGCCGGCGTCCTCAACTTGAACGGCAGCGGCGGGGCGGGCACCACCTACAACACCCTGTACGGTCCCAACGCCAGCAACGGCAGCATCACGGTGAGCCAATATGATAAGGCGAGCCAGAAGCTCAGCGGCACGTTCAGCTTCACGGCCGGGGCGTTGCCCAACACCAGCGCCACCGGCACGCAAGGCGTGACCAACGGCAGCTTCAGCTTCACCAAGTTTCGGTGAAGACCGGAGTTTTCCGGCACCCGGCGCCATTTTCTGATTAAGAAGACCCTTTCACATTTCATCTTTTCCGACGCCACTCATGAAAAAAATGGTCCTGTTGCTCGCTGCTTTACCGTCGCTGCTGACGCCCGCCCGCGCCCAAACGGCCCCGCCCGCCACGCCCCAGCGGCCCGTCACCGACACATACTTCGGTAAGCAGGTGGTGGACAACTACCGCTGGCTGGAAGACACCAATAGCCCCGAGGTGCAGGCCTGGTTCAAGGCCCAGGGCGACTACACCGCCCAAACCCTGGCCCAGATTCCGGGCCGCGACCGGCTCATCGAAACCTTCGCGGCCTACGACAAGCTGCTCACCGTGCGCTACGGCGACATCAAGAAGCGGGGCAACCGTTACTTCTACCGCCGCACCCTGCCCAGCGAAACCGTGGGCAAGCTGTACGTGCGCGAGGGCAAAACCGGCCCCGAAAAGCTGCTGTTCGACCCGCTGGCCTACGACAAAAAGAAGACCTACGCCATGACGGCCTTCACGCCTAGCCCCGACGGCCAGCAGGTAGTAATTGGCTTGCAGGAAGGCGGCGCCGAGCTGTCGACGCTGCGCACCATGATCGTGGCCACCAAGGCGTTTCGTTCGGAAAGCATTCCGGCCGTGTTCGGCGGCGGCATCGACTGGCTGCCCGACGGTACCGGCTTCCTTTACACCCCGCAGAACTCGGCCGACCCCAAAGACCCCAAGGGCAACCTCGACACCCACGCCCGGGTGCACCGCCTCGGCACCCCGGCCACGGCCGACCCCGACTTGCTTTCGCGGGCCAAAAACCCGAGCATGGGCATCCGGCCCGACCAGTACCCCATCATGTACTTCTCCAACGACTACACCCAAGTCTACGGCGACATGAGTTCGGTGGACCGGCGGGCCACCGCCTGGGTGGCCCCGGCGGCCGACCTGGGCAAGCCTACCATCGCATGGAAGCGGCTGGCCGTGCCCGCCGACAGCGTGCACGGCTACACCAAGCTGGGCAGCCAACTGTACCTCTACAGCGTGAAGGGCGCCCCCAACGGCCGCATTCTGGTGACCAGCGCCGCCGCGCCCAGCCCCGCCACCGCCGCCGTGCTGCTGCCCGAGGGCCAGCTCAACATCACCCGCCTGACTTCCACCAAAGACTTCCTGTTTGTGACGTTCAGCGACGGCATCAACGAAAAAATCCGGCAGTACGACCCGCGCACCCA
This sequence comes from Hymenobacter sp., assembly GCF_031398885.1. GTDB lineage: Bacteria > Bacteroidota > Bacteroidia > Cytophagales > Hymenobacteraceae > Hymenobacter. The sequence continues at coordinate 22 of NZ_JANNOD010000027.1, read as the reverse complement.
ACGCTGGGCCGACGTGGCGCAG
>NZ_JANNOD010000008.1:0-34863 GCF_031398885.1 Hymenobacter sp. | reverse complement strand
CCTGGAGCGTCACCACGTTGCGCAGGTTTTCGGTGGTGCGGTTGTCGTTGGTCACGTACACCTCCAGGCGCGTGATGGTTATGCCGCTCTGGATGGTGGGCAGGTTGCGCAGGGCCTGGTCGTACTTCTCGCGGAAAAACTGCGACAGGAAGAAGTGCCGGTCCCGCTCGTACTGGCTGGCCTTGATTTCGTACTGCCGGCTCTGGGCGCCGTTCTGGATGCGCACCTCGTCGGCGGTGCCGCGCACGGTGGCGGCCACGGCCGTCACGCCCAGCTTGCCGAACTGCAGCTGGGTTTTGATGCCGAACAGGTTCTGGCCGCCCTGCACCAGCGAGTTGGTGAGCGGCAGGCTCACGTTGCCCAAATCCAGCTTGCGGATGATGTCCGTCTCCTCGCCCGCGTAGTCGAACTTCATCTGGTTGTCGAAGTCGAACGAGGCCTTGGTGTCGTAGTTGAACACCAGCTTGAGCTTGGTGCCAATCTGCCCGGTCAGGTTCACGTTGATGTTCTGCTCGAACAAAAAGTCGCCCACGCTCTGCTGGCGCAGGGTCAGGGCCGGGTTCTCGTTCCTGTTGTACCGCCCCCCAAACTTGAGGGTAACCGAGCCGGCGGGCCGGATGTCGACGTAGCTGCCCCCGAAAATGCGGTTGGCCACGGGCCCGAGGTAAATTTTGGGAATCAGGCGCTGGGCCTGCGGCGTGCCGGCCGCCGCGGCCGGCCCCGCGACGCCGCCCTTGGCCTTCTCGCGGTAGTAGTTGCGGATGCCCTCGCGCCGCTGGTACTCCGCGTACTCCTGGTAGGTGAGCACGCTCGGGTCGCGGTAGTCAATGTCGGCCCCCACCCGCTCGCGCACGTCGAACTGGGTCAGGCTGTCGTCCACGGTCACGTTCAGCTTCACGTTCTTGGGCAGCGGCAGCACCAGCGGCGACTCCCGCCGCTCGGTGCCGAACGGGCTGCCGGGCCGGTCGCGGGGCCGCACCCGCGGGCGGCGGCTGGGGCGGTAGGGGCCCGTGGTGTCGGTGGCCGGCCGGGGGGTGTCGGCGGCCAGGGCGCGGCTGGCGCGCAGCCCGGCCGTGGCCCAGCGCGGGCCGGCCACGGGCGTGGCCTGGGACCACCACGCCAGCAACGACGCAACCGCAACAACCGACGCGGGTAAAAGCTTCTGACCGGATTTCAAGCAGGAAGGGTGAATAGTGGCGCGGGCAAAACGGCCCGCGTCGGGCACGGCACTTGGGACAAAGCGAGCAGTCGGTGCTGGGTAGTCAGCCGCCGAAACCGGGCGGCCGCGGGGCGGCGCACTGTTCGGTACCGACCACTCGATGAAGCAACTCAGGCGGTTGCGCGAATGCAAAAATTCGCGCCTCGACTCAGTGCGACTTCAAAGCAAATTTAATCAATTCCTCCACGCTCAGCTCCCCGCCGTGCTTCTGCTGAATCTGGTCCAGCAGTTTCTCGGCGGCGGCCCGCGCGAAGCCCAGGGTCACCAGGGCCTGCAACGCTTCGGCGCGCCGCGTATTGTGCTGGCGCGCCAGCGGCACGGTGTCCACGCCGGCCTTAGCCAGCAGCTCGTCCTTGCGCAGCTTGTCTTTCAGCTCCAGAATCACGCGCTGGGCCGTCTTCGGCCCCACGCCCTTGATGCTCTGGATGGCCCGCACGTTCTCGCTCACGATGGCCTCCCGGATTTCGCCCACGCTCATGCTGCTCACCATCACGATGCCCGTGCCCGGCCCAATGCCCGACACCGAAATCAGCAGCAGAAACAGCGCCTTTTCGTTCGGGTCGAGGAAGCCGTAGAGCGTTTGCCCGTCCTCCTTGATGTGCTGGTAAGTGTAGATTTTCGTTGCCGTGCCCTCGGCCGGCAGCTTGGAGTAGGTAGCCAGCGAAATCCGCACTTCGTAGCCCACGCCGCCCAGGTCCATGATGGCCTGGGTAGCGTCTTTGTAAGCAAGTTTACCGTCGAGGTAGGCAATCATAAAGCGGGATGAGGAGAAATACAGAGAAGTTCTTCAGAGACTAGGAAACACCAGCAAAAGCATTTTATCTCCCAAATTTACTGGCTTTTCGGCCAAAGAAATTAGACCGAATTGGGGGATTTAAGCGTCGCTCCGGTGCTGACCTCACCCCCTGACCCCCTCTCCCGCGGAGAGGGGGCACCGGTTTTGCGCGGACACTACCACAAATTCCGCGATAGTCAACATGACAATTTAAAGACCGGCTTCCGCGCAAAACCGGTGCCCCCTCTCCGCGGGAGAGGGGGTCAGGGGGTGAGGTTCGCCTACAGCGCCTTGCTGCCCTGCTGCGCGTCGACCACCGCAATGGCCGCCATGTTCACGATATCGCGCACCGACGCGCCCAGCTGCAGGATGTGCACCGGCTTGCGCATCCCCATCAGCACCGGCCCGATGACCTCGGCCCCGCCGATTTCCTGGAGCACCTTGTAGGCAATGTTGCCCGACTCCACGTTGGGGAAAATCAGGGTGTTGGCGCCTTTTTCGGCCAGCGGGCTGAAGCCGTAGTGCTCCTGCAGCAGCCGGGGGCTCAGGGCCACGTTGGCCTGCATCTCGCCGTCGATGAGCAGGTCGGGGAAGCGGGCCTTGGCCAGCTCGGTGGCGCGGCGGGTTTTCTCGGGCAGCGGCCCGGCGTTCGAGCCGAAGTTGGAGTAGCTGATGACGGCCATGCGCGGCTCGGTGTCGAAAAACCGCACGGCGCGGGCCGTGAGGCCAATGATTTCGACCATCTCCTCGGCCGTGGGGTTGATGTTCACCGTGGTGTCGGCGAAAAAGTACGGGCCCTTCTTGTGCTGGATGATGTACATCGACGACACCCGCCGCACGCCTTCTTCCGTGCCGATGACCTGCAGCGAGGGGATGATGCTCTTGCCGTAGTCCTTGGTGAGGCCGGTGATGCAGGCGTCGGCCTCGTCGGTTTCCACCATCATGGCGGCGTAGTAGTTGCGTTCGCGCATCAGGCGGCGGCCTTCGTACAGCGTCATGCCGCGGCGCTGGCGCTTCTCGTAGAACAGGGCGGCGTACTCGTCGCGCTTGGCGTCCTGCTTCAGAATGTTAATAATTTCACAACCCTCCAAATCCAGGCTGTTCTCCCGGGCCAGGGCTTCAATTTTGTCCGGCGGCCCCAGCAGGATGGGCCGGCAAATGCCCTCGTCGTGCAGAATCTGGGCGGCTTTGAGGGTTTTGTAGTTGTCGGCCTCGGCAAACACCACGCGCTTGGGGTTGGCCCGGGCGGCCGAGGTCATGCGGTTCATCAGCTTCTGGTTCACGCCGAGGCGGGCGCGGAGCTGGTCCTCGTAGGCGCTCCAGTCCGCAATGGGCAGGCGCGCCACGCCGCTGGCCATCGCGGCCCGGGCCACCGCCGGGCTGATGGTGGTGATAAGCCGCGGGTCCAGCGGCTTAGGAATGAGATAATTGCGCCCAAACGCCAGGGTGTTGTCGCCGTAGGCCTTGTTCACCATCTCGGGCACGGGCTCCTTGCTGAGGTGGGCCAGGGCGTGCACCGCCGCCAGCTTCATGGCCTCGTTGATTTCGGTGGCGCGCACGTCCAGCGCCCCGCGGAAAATGTAGGGGAAGCCCAGCACGTTGTTCACCTGGTTGGGGTGGTCGGAGCGGCCGGTGGCCATCACGAGGTCGTCGCGCGTGGCCATGGCCAGGTCGTAGCTGATTTCCGGGTCGGGGTTGGCCAGGGCAAACACGATGGGGTTGGCGGCCATGCGCAGCAGCAGGCCGGCCGGCAGCACGTTGGCCGCCGACAGGCCCAGGAACACGTCGGCACCTTCCATGGCCTCGTCCAGGTTGTTGATGGCGCGGCGGGTGGCAAACTGCATCTGAATGGGCGCCAGGTTGGTGCGCCGCTCGTGGATGAGGCCATCCTTGTCGAACACCACCACGTTTTCCAGCTTCAGGCCCAGCGCCAGGTACAGCCGCAGGCACGACACGGCCGCCGCCCCCGCCCCGCTCACCACCACCTTCACCTCCTCGATTTTCTTGCCCACGATTTCCAGCGCGTTCAGCAGCGCGGCCGACGTGATGATGGCCGTGCCGTGCTGGTCGTCGTGCATCAGCGGGATGTTCATCTTCTCCCGCAGCTCGGTTTCAATCCGAAAGCATTCCGGCGCCTTGATGTCCTCCAGGTTGATGCCGCCAAACGTGGGCTCCAGCGCCTTCACAATGCGAATGAACTCGTCCGGGTCGGTGGCGTCAATCTCAATGTCGAAGCAGTCGATGCCCGCGAACTTCTTGAACAGCACGCCCTTGCCCTCCATTACCGGCTTGGAGGCCGCCGGGCCGATGTTGCCCAGCCCCAGCACCGCCGTCCCGTTGCTGATGACGGCCACCAGGTTGCCCTTGGCGGTGTACTTGTACACGTCGTCGGGGTTTTCGGCAATGGCTTTGCAGGGCTCGGCCACGCCCGGCGAGTAGGCCAAGGCCAGGTCGAGCTGGGTGCTCATGGGCTTGGTGGGCACCACTTCGAGCTTGCCGGCGGGTTCCTGGGAGTGGTAGTTGAGGGCGTCCTGTTTGTTTATTTTCAGCATTAGGAATCGTCAGAAATGAAGCCGGCCGCGCGGGCAGCGCGGCCGGGTGGGGCGAAATTAGCGGGAAATGCGCGGGGCGGCGGCGGTTACGCTGGCATTCGGCGGCGCGGCCCCGGCTCAGCCCTGCGGCACCAGCAGCTTCTGGCCCAGCTTCACTTCGTCGGAGGTGAGGTGGTTGGCTTCGCGCAGCAGCTGCACGCTCACCCCGAAGCGGCGCGAGATGTTGAACAGCGTATCGCCGGGCTGCACCAGGTGCACCTTTGGTAGCTCGGCGCGTGTGGCGGCGGCTACCTTGGCGGCGCTTTTCATCGGCTGGGGCAACGCTTCCGGCGCGGCCTCCATCTCGGTACTGGCCGGGGCCCGAAGCACCAGCCGCTGCCCCGGCACCACGTTTTCCGACTTCAGCTTGTTCCAGGCCACGAGCTGGGCCACGCTCAGGTTGTGCGTGCGCGCCAGCTTGGTGAGGTAGTCGCCCTTGCGCACCACGTAGGTTGCCGGCGCTTCGTCGGCGGCCCCCGGCGCTGGCTCGGCTATTTCCTCTGCGGCCACGGCAACCGCGGCCTTCGCTTCATTGCGCTTGGCTTCGGCCGCCTGGGCTTGCGCGAAACGAGCCGCCGTGCGGGCCTGCGCTTCGGCCGCGGCCTGTTGCACGGCCTGCCGCTGCCGGATGGCCATTAGCCGGGCCTCCTGCACTTTTTCTTGACGGGTTATTTCCTGCAGCCGGGCCAGTTCGCGGGCGTTGGCCGCCGCTTGCTCCCGCCGGGCCACCGTTTCTTCCGGGGACAGCGCCGGGCGCACCGAAGCCGGCGCGATGGCCACTACCGGTGGTCCGGCCACCGCTATGGGCGCCACCGGGCGGTGCGGCGCCGCGGCGGGCAGCGGCACAAACACCACCAGTTGCTTGCCGGGCTTGAGCGGCCGGCCCTTGGGCAGCTCGTTCCAGCGGCGCAGCTGCTGCTGGCTCACCTCAAACCGCTCGGCCAGACCAGCCAGCGTTTCGCCCCGCCGCACCTTGTGGGCCACCCGCCGGGAGCGCGGCGCGGCTGCTTCGGTTTCAGCGCGCGGGCCTTCGGTGGCGGCCAGCGGCGCCTGGCTCGTCCACGGCTCCACGCCTGCCAGCCGGGGCGGCAAGAAACCCAGGGGCTGCGGCAGCTCGGCCGTGGGCTGGCAGTAGGCCAGCAGCGTGGCCCTGTCCACGTCGCCCAGGTGCGCCGCGGCCGCAGCCGGAAACCGCACCACGTAGGGCCGGTAGCCGGCCGGCAGGGCGCCGCGCCGCAGCTCCGGGTTAAAGCGCGTCAGGTACAGGGAATCCGCATAGCCGCAGGCCCGGCTCAGGCGGCGCAGGTCGAAGGCGTGGCCGCGCAGACCCAGGGTGTCCAGGGGCTCGGCGTATTGGTAGCGCAACTGGTCGGTGCGCAGGCCGTGGGCCTCGGCGTACTTCATGCTGTACATAATGGCCGTGAAGGTGGGCACGTAATTGCGCGTCTCGGCGGGCATGTGCGGGTAGAGGTCCCAGAAAGTCTTTTTGCCGGTGCGGCGCATGGTGCGCTGCACGCTACCCGCGCCCCAGTTGTAGGCGGCCAGCACCAATTCCCAGTCGTGAAAAATGCCGTAGAGGTAGCGCAGGTGCTTGCAGGCGGCCTCGGTGGCTTTTTCGGGGTGCATCCGCTCGTCCACCCACTCGTCACGCTTCAGGCGCAGGTCGCCGGCCGTGGGGCCCATGAACTGCCAGAGGCCGGTGGCGCCGACGTGCGACTTCGCCGTCGGAATCAGGGCCGACTCCACCACGGCCAGGTACTTCAAATCGGTGGGCAGATTGTACTGCGCCAGGTATTTTTCGAAAATGGGGAAATAGAAATTCTCCCGCTCCAGCACCCGCTGCAGGTAGTCGCGGTTGCGGGCCGTGAACAGCGTCACGAAGGCCATCACCGAGTTATTAAACTGGTGCGGCACGTCGGTTTCAATGCAGCCAATCCGGTCGCACACCAAATCGCGCACGGTGGGCGGGGTCCGCAGCCACTCCAGTCGCGCCGAGTCGACGGCCGCCGGGACCAGCGGCACGGCCACCAGCGAGTCGGGCTGCAACTCCAGGCGCACCCGCACGGTGTCGCCCAGCAGCGCGGGCATCGGGGCAATTACCCGACCCTCAGAGTCCAGTTGCGGTACCTGTTGGGCGCTGGTTTCCGTCGTCGGCAGTAGCAGCCAGGGCAGCACCAGCAGCCACCAAAACCGACCGTTCCGAGCAGTTTTCACTTGCTTAATCCCTTGCTTCATAGCACTAAGGTAGGGCAGAGGTAAACAACTTGTGGAGATAGCAAATCATCTTCCCAACTCAAATATGCTCAGCGGCAGCGTTGTTGAGCTCTGAACCCGGTCGCGCAACGGCCGTTCTGCTTTTATAACCTCCCGCAACTATTATTGAGAGCCACAACGGCACCCTTCCCCCTGACCCATGATACGTCTTCTTTTTTTTGCTTTGATAACCCTGGCTACCAACGCCTTTGCCCAAACCAAGATTGCCAACATCATCGACGCCGAATACGAGGCGGGCCATTTCAATGGCGCGGTGCTCGCAGTCAAGAACGGCCAGATTGTGGCCCAAGTGAACAAAGGCTACGCCAACCTTCAATTTGCGGTTCCCATCACCCCCGACACCCGGTTCCCCGTCGCTTCTATGACGAAGCTTTTCACCGCGGTACTGACGCTGCAGCTACATGAAAAAGGGTTGCTGCGGTTGGATGACAAAGCCGCCGCCTACGTCCCCGGTTTGCCCGCCAACTGCCAGGACATCACGATTACCGCGCTATTGACCCATCATTCCAGGCTGAAGAACGAACCAATCGAGGCTTATCAAGTCGCATATTCAACCACTGAATACGTGAAGAAATTTGTGCTTAAAAACGAAAGCAGGAAAGGCTCCTATTTCAATTACAACAACGTGGATTACGTCCTGCTGACGCGAATTCTGGAGACGGTTTCCAAAAAATCATTTGCGAATCTGGTGCGAGAAAACATCTTTAGGCCGTTGGGAATGAACGATTCAGGCGTAGTCAAAGAATCAAGCGTCGTTCCCAGCCTGGCCTACGGGTACCACAACTACTCGTTCGGCACCGGCAGCCGCCAAGACACCCTGAAGAACGACTCCCGAAAGCTGTCGAATTACGCGGGCGCCGGCGCGGTGTACTCCACAGTGGCGGACCTGTACAAGCTGCTGCAAGCACTGAAGGCCAACACGCTGCTGTCAGCAAAAACCACCGCGGCGTACCTCCAGAAGCCGCAGCAGGCGGAATTTTTAGAATACGCCCGCGGACGCTCAACGGTCGGGTTTTACCACAACAACAAGACGTTTGCCAAGCCAGTCCTGGAGCGCCGGGGCAGCATTGACGGGTTTAATTCGGTCCTGCTGACGAACGAGGAGTTCACCAACGCAGTACTCATTTTAACCAACACCGACACCGCTGACCTAGAGCTAATTGCTGATAAAATCTACGCTGAAATCGAGTAGTGGGCGCCGCCAAAGCGCGCAAGCCTTCGTCAATTCCAGTGTGGGAGGTATCAACACCAGGCGCAGCAGCCCTACGCCAGCACTTCTTCCGTAAGCACGCTGGCAAAGGCCAGTAGCTCCGCTTCGCGGAAGGCGCCGGCCATTATTTGCAGGCCAATGGGCAGGCCGGCGGCATCCTCCCCCACCGGCACCGAGATGGCGGGCACGCCGGCCAGCGAAGCCTGCACCGTGAAAATGTCGGCCAGATACATCGAAACCGGGTTCTGCTTCTCGCCGATTTTGAAGGCCGTGGTGGGCGTGGTGGGCAGCACCAGAAAATCGTACTGCCGCAACAGTTCGTCGGTTTTGTCCTTAATCAGCCGGCGCACGCGCTGGGCTTTGGTGTAGTACGCGTCGTAGTAATTGGCGCTGAGCACAAAGGTGCCAAGCAGGATGCGCCGCTGCACTTCGGCCCCGAAACCCTGGGCGCGGCTCTTTTTATACAACGACTCTAGGTCCGTGGCGTCGGGGGCGCGGTAGCCGTACTTCACCCCGTCGAAGCGGCCCAGGTTGGAGCTGGCCTCGGCCGTGGTGAGGATGTAGTAGGTCGGAATCATGAAGTCGAGGTAGGGAAAGTCCACGGCTTCCACCACGTGACCCTGGCCGCGCAGCAGGTTGAGCTGCGTTTCCAGGGCCGCCTTGATTTCGGGGTTCAGGCCCGCGTTGTCCACGGCGTCGGCGATGTAGCCGATGCGGTAGTGCGGCGCGGGCGTGAGCTGCCGGCTGTAGGCGGGCACCGGGCGCTGGCTGGCGGTGCTGTCCAGGCCGTCGGCCCCGGCCATGACTTCGAGCAGCAGGGCCGCGTCCTGCACCGAGCGGGTCAGGGGCCCAATCTGGTCGAACGACGAGGCAAACGCCACCAGCCCGTAGCGCGAGATGCGCGAGTACGTGGGCTTCAGCCCAATCACGCCGCAGAAAGCCGCGGGCTGGCGCACCGAGCCGCCCGTGTCGGAACCAATGGAGGCCAGACACAGGTCGGCCTGCACTGCCACGGCCGAGCCGCCCGACGAGCCGCCGGGCACCCGGTTGGGGTCGGCGGCGTTGCGGGCGGGCCCGAAGTAAGATGTTTCATTCGAGCCGCCCATGGCAAACTCGTCGCAGTTCTGGCGGCCGATGAGGATGGCATCGGCGTCGAGCAGGCGCTGCACGGCCGTGCCGGTAAACAACGACTTGAAGCCGTCGAGCATCCGGCTGCTGCTCTGCAGTGAGTGCCCGGCGTAAGCCAGCACATCCTTCAGGCCCACCACCATGCCGGCCAGTGGCCCGGCGGTGCCGGCGGCCAGCTTGGCGTCCACGGCGTCGGCCTGGGCCAGCGCCTCGTCGGCCCACACTTCCAGGAAAGCGTTGAGGTGCCGCTGGCGCTCGATGTTGCCCAGGTAATAGGCAACGAGCTGGCGGCAGGACGTGGTGCCCGCCGCCAGCTCGCTACGAACTTCGGATAAGGAATGAAAACGCTTCAAACTGCTTGCAGATTAGGTGACCGACGGGCTAGGCATCAGGGTTGGCGGGGAGGTAGGGCTGCCGGGGCTGGGTGCCTTCCGGGGCCAGGTTGGGCGGCAGCGCGTACGCCACGGGCGGGGCCGGGTCGGGCTGGCTGGGCGCCGGCGCGTGGTCGGCATCAGCGACGGGCAGGCCGGCGGCCGGGGCCGGTGCGGCCCACGGGTCGAACCCCGAGCCGGTTTCGGCCACCGACGCGGCGGGCGGCGGCGTGGGGTACTGGTGCTCGGAGCCGTAGCTGGGCTGCTGCGAATAGCTGGGCTGCGCGGGCTGGCCGGACTGCTCGAACTCCTTACGGATTTCGGTGCTGGCGTCCTTGAACTCGCGGATGCCTTTGCCCAGGCCCCGTGCCAGCTCTGGGATTTTATTGGCCCCGAAGAAAATGAGGATGACGACCATTATCAGCATGAGCTCGGAGCCGCCGATGTCGCCTAAGAACAGGATGAAGGGGGTTTGCATGACTCGGAGCGACGGTTACTGACGCGGCTGGTTGTTGGGGTCGTTGGGATTGAAAACGGGGGCCGCGGGCTGCTGGTAGCCTTGCTGGGAAGCCCCCGGCTGCTGGTACGGAGCCTGGGGTGCGCCCTGCTGCGGATAGGGCGGCTGGTACGGGGGCTGCACGGGCGGCGCGGCGGGCTGGTCGCGGTACTGCGGCTGCTGGGTTTCTTCTATTTTGCTGGCGTCCTTGAACTCGCGGACGCCCTGGCCCATGCCCTTGAACAGCTCGGGAATGCGCTTGGCCCCGAACAACAGTACGATGACAAATACGATGAGCAGAATTTCGGTGGTGCCGAAGCTGCCGATAAGAAACAGGGAATGAAGCATGAGCAGGTGGGCGCCAGGGCCCGGTTAGGGTTATAAAAGAGGATATACGCAGCCCAACGTCTTTTGGAGTCCCAAAGATACCCGATAGCCGGGGTTCGGCGGGTGAAGACGCTTTTGGTGGGCAAACCAAATCAGTTGGTCGCGCCAGGATTCGTATCTGACAAAATCCGGCGCAACATCCTTGGGCCTACAACTTAGCTTTGTTAAGTCCTTAATTCCGGGCTGTCTTCATAATCAAGCTATTCAGCGCCCTTTTACTTCCCTATCGGCCGTGAAAATCCCCAAGCAGGCAGCTCCGGCGAATGCCGCCCTACGCCAAACCAACGAGCCTAAGCGGCCGGAGGCACTCCCTGGCTACCAGGTGCTCGACCTGAACCCCGAACAAGTGTTCGACGACTTGGCCCAGCTCTCGGCCTTTGTTTGCGGCACGCCCATGGCGCTGGTGTCGCTGCTTGACGGCGAGCGCCAGTGGTTCAAAGCCAAAGTGGGTTTGGACCTCAAGCAGATGCCCCGCGAACACGCGTTTTGCCAGGACGCCATGCGCGCCGGCGACGTGCAGGAGATTCCGGACGCCGCCGCCGATGCCCGCTTTGCGCTGAACCCGCTGGTGACCGGCGCGCCCAACATCCGCTTCTACGCCGGCGCGCCGCTGCTCACGTCCGAGGGCCAGCTCCTGGGCACCCTGTGCGCCCTCGACACCGTGCCCCGGCAGCTCAGCGCCGACCAGCGCGAGGCCCTGCGCATCCTGGCCCGCCAGGTGACGGGCCACCTGGAGCTGCGCCGCATCCGCCGGCAGCTCGAAGACGAGCGCCAGCAGTTGGCCGGCCTCCTGCGCATGGCCACCAATTCCGACGAGGCCGCTTACGCGAATGGCCGAACCGAAATTTTTGTCAAGCAAGACCAGCGCCTGGTGCGCGTGGCCACGGCCGACCTGCGGTACGTGGAAGCCCTGGGCGACTACGTGACCCTGCACACCACCCGCGAACGGCTCACGGTGTACGGCACCATGAAAGACCTGGAAACCAAGCTGCCAGCCCGGGACTTTGCCCGCGTGCACCGCAAGTACATCGTGCGCCTCGACCGCATCGCGGCTATTGAAGCCGACACCGCCCTGCTCGACAGCAGCGGCGGGCACCTTGCCGGCCAGACCGGCGCCCCGGTGCGGGTGCCCATCGGCAGCTCCTACAAAGCCGGCCTGCTCGGGCGGCTGAACCTGGTCTGAAAAATGCGCCGTGGGCGCGGGGCCGGCTCTGCGCCCAGGCAAAACGGACGTTCGCCGCGCGGGCACGGCGATTCGCCGAGTAGCCCCGGGGACGCTGCGGGCAAAGCCCCACCTTTGATTCGGTTATCGGTTGCCGCTGGCTAGTAGCCGCTGCTGCCGAGAGCTAAGTTTGTTTTCATAGCTCAGAAAGACCCGCACCTTTGGCGCGGGTTTTTTTACGCCCACTGCCGACGGGGGCGGCTCCCCACGGAGCACGCCGCCCCTACCGGCGGCCCAGCCAGCTTTCCGGGTTCAGGTTGGCCGAGTTGTGCCACACCTGAAACTGGACTTCGGACGTGCCTTCGGCATCGGTGGCCACGGTGCCGATGACGTCGCGGGCACTCACGCGCTGGCCTTCGCTCACGCTCACGGCGCGCAGCTTGGCGTACACGGTGAAGAAGTCGCCGTGCTGAATCATGACGATGGTGTTCATGCCGGCGATGTTGGCAATGGTGAGCACCTTGCCGTCGAAGCAAGCGCGCACCGCCTCGCCGGCCCCGGTCTGGATGTCGACGCCCCGGTTCTCGACGGTTACGTTGCGCAGCACCGGGTGCGGGTGCCGCCCGAACCGCTGGCTGATGAAGCCGCGGCTCACGGGCCAGGGCAGCCGGCCGCGGTTGCCCGAGAAGGACGAAGAGAGCAGCGCCGTTTCGGGCGTGAGGGCAATGCGCACGGCGCGGCGGTCGGCGGCCGTTTCGGCGGCGGTTTCGGGCGCGTCGCTTTCGGGCGCGGCGGTGGCATCGTCGCCGCCGGGGCTGCCTTCCGCGGCGTCAGGGTCGCGGCGCGGGCGGGTAGGGCCAGCCCCGCCGGCAGCGCCACGGGCGGCCCGGGCGGCCCGGGCAATTTCTTCGCGCACGCGCTCGGCAATCAGGTTTTCGAGGCGGGCCACGGCGCGGCGCCGTTCCTCCAGCTCCTGGCGCAGGCCCTGCTCCTGCTGGCTGAGCTGCTGCACCATATCGTCTTCCCGCGATTTGAGGGTGAGCAGGTTGCGGTTCTCGCTCAGCTGGCTGTTGAGCAGACTACTTTTGCGGCGCTGCTGCCGGGTGAGGCCACTGAGCTGCTGGGACAGCCGCTGCTGGGTGCCCACGATGCGCGCCGCCTGCCGCTGCCGTTCTTCGGTGTACTGCCGGACGTAGCGCAGCCGCAGCGCAAACTGGTTGAACGACTCGGCCGCGAACAGAAACATCAGTTGGTTGAAGCCGCTGGCCGTTTTGGAGGCAGTGTAGAGCAGCCGGGCGTATTCGGCCTTGAGCTCGCGCAGCGTCCGCTGGGTTTGCAGCACCTGGCCGGCCGTTTGGTTCACGTTGGTTTCGATGCCGCGCAGCTGGGTCGAAATGCCCCGGATGACTTCCTTCTTTTGGGTCAGCTTGACCTTGATGACGTTCAGCTGGCCCAGGCTTACCTTTTTCTTCGCCTGGGTTTGGTTCAGGGCCTGGCTGGTGCGCTGGATTTGCCGCAGGTTGGCCAGCCGCTCGCGCTCCAGTTGGGCCTTGCTTTTGGCGGGTTGCGGGTTGCGCGTTCCTCGTTTCGGGTTTCGGGTTACCGGCCGCTTGCTCTTGGTGGTTTGGGGCAGCTGTTTCTTCGGGCGCTGCTGGGCGGCGGCGGGGGCGGCCAGACCCAGCAGGCCCAGCAGCAGCAGGCCCAGCAGCCACCAGGGCCCCAGGCCCCGCGCAGCGCGCGGCCTGGCCAGCGCGCTCAGGCTTCCACCAGATAGTAGTGCTTGCTTATTCAACGTCCACCATTTATAAATTTTGTTGCTGGTTGCTGGTTTCTTGTTGTCGGCCATCAAGATTAGAAACCTAAAACCAGCAACCTACTTAATCCGCTTGTAGCCTTTCGGCACGGTGAAGGGAAACGCCAGCCGCTCGCGCCCGGCATTCACCTTAGTGTAGTTGACGGCCGCCGTGACCACGCCCGTCCCCGGCTGCTGGGCCTGAATAAACGTGGCGTGCGCAAACGGCAGGCTGGCCTGTTCCTCCAGCGGCCGGAAGTCGGTGTAGTCAACCGTCAGGTTGCGCTTGGTGCTGTCGTCGCTCACCTTCAACTGCTGCACGCGGCCGGTGCCGGCCTGCAGCAGCCGCTCAACCAGCACGCCCGCCAGCGGGTAGCTCACGCGCTGACGGCCAGCTTCTTCGGTGGTTACGGTGGGCGCGGTGCCGGCGGGGGCGGGCAGGTAGTCGCCCAGCAACAACGCCTGCATCTGGGCGAAGCTCACGGGCACGTTCAGCAGCTTGCCGAGGTAGTCGTAGCCGCCCGTGAAGTAGGTTTTATCCAGCTTGTTCAGCACCCGCACCGAGTCGCGGGTGAGCACGGCCCGCACGCCTTCCACGCCCAGCAGGCCCGCCGTCACCCAGATAATGCTGTCGCGGCGCATGCGCAGGGCAATGTTGGCGCCCTGCTTATTGCCCTTCAGGGTAATCTGAGCCTTGCCCTTGGCGTTGAGAAACGTGAACGTGGTGTTGGTGGACCGCACGGCCGGCTCGGCCACGGCCACCGACGTACCCGGGCCGTTGGTGGCCGTGGTGGGCACGGCCTTGCGGGCGCAACCCGACGCAATGAGCAATGAGCAATGAGCAACGAGCAAGGCCCCAAGCTTAAATGAACGCCCAGAAGAGCGGCCTCTCCCTCCAGTCAACTCATTTCGGGACAGCACAGCCACGGCCATTTGGCTGTCATTGCTCATTATTAACTGCTCATTGCTCATTGAAATAACTCTACTCATACAGTTTCTGGTCTTTCAACTTGCGCTCCAGCAGGTTGGACGCCCCCCCGATTTTGCGGGCGCGCTGCCACTGGGCCACGGCTTTTTCCCGCTCGCCGAGCTGGAAGAGCACGTCGCCGTAGTGCTCGATGATGGAGCCGTCTTTGGTGGCCAGCTGGATTTTTTCGAATGCCGCCCGGGCCCCGGCGTAGTCCTTCATCTTGTACAGCACCCAAGCGTAGGTGTCGAGGTAGGTGTCGCTGTCCGGGAACTGCTTGATGACCTTGCCCGACATCTGCTTGGCCTTGTCCAGCTTCTCGCCCCGCAACGACAGAAAGTAGCTGTAGTTGTTCAGCACCTGCACGTTGTTGGGGTCGCTGACCAGCGCGGCCTCGTAGGCGGCATCCGACTTGTCGTATTCTTTCAGCTCGTGGTAGGCATCGCCCAGCTGCGAATCGAACTGCCCGAGCAGCACGGCGTTGCCCACCACCAGCCGGCGGCCGTGCTCCAGGGCCTTCACGCCCTTCTGCGACTGCTTCTTCAGCAAGTGGGCCACGCCGTTGTAGAACCAGAGCGACGCCTGGTTCGGGAACAGCTCCAGCGCGCGGTCGGTGTGGGCCAGCAGCGAGTCGGTCTGGTTCAGCTCGGCGTCGATGAGCACCACTTGCTGCCAGATTTGGAATTTGGAGTTGTCGTAGCGCAGGGCCTTGAGGTAGGTATCGCGGGCTTCCTTTTTGCGGTCGGTCAGGGTCTGGATGTCGCCGGCCACGGCGTAGGCCTTGGCTTCCTTGGGGTGGGTTTTGATGGTGGCCGCGGCCAGGTCCCGGGCCAGTTGGTTCACCGGCTCCTTGGGGCTGGGCAGCTGCTTGATGTAGCCCACCAGGATGCGCACCCGCTCGTCGATGTCCAGGGCCGGGCTGGCGAAGGCCAGCTTGAGCTGCTGGGCCGACTCATCGGGCTGGTTCTGTTGGCGGTACACTTCGGCCAGAATCATGTGGGCCTGGGGGCTGTCGGGGTCGAGGCGCAGGGCCTGCTGGGCCACGCGCACGGCGTCGGGCAGGCGGTTGTTGCTGGCGTACATCTCGGCCTGGGCCAGCACGTAGCGGCTTTCGGTGGGGTTGGCCTTGATGAGCTTGTCGCCCTCGGCAATGGCCAAATCCAGCTTGTTCTGCTTGAGGTAAATCTGCTGCTTCTTGAAGGAAATCTCGTCCACCTGCCCGAACTCCTTCTCGGCCTGCTCCAGGGTGGTCAGGGCGTCGGGCAGCTTGTTCTGGGCCAGGTACAGGTCGGCCAGGTTGAAGAGGTAGTTGGTGGAATTGGGCACCTGCTTGATGAGGGCCGCGTAGGTTTTGGTCGCGCCCTCGTACTGCTTCTGGCTGGCCTGAATGTTGGCCAGCAGCAGGTAGTAATACGCGTTTTTTGGCTCCAGGCGGATGGAGGCTTCCGCGTAGTTGGTGGCGTCGCGCAGGTTGCCGCTCAGCAGGTTGGCCTCCGCAATCTTGTAGTTGATGGCCGCGTTTTCGGGGTTCAGCGCGTAGGCTTTCAGCAGCCGCTCCAGGGCTTTGGTATAGTCCTCAAGGAGCACAAATTTCACCCCCTCCACAAACAGGGCCTCGCTCTGCTCCTGCTCCCGCTCCGACTGCTGCGCCGACATGGCCGAGCGCGCGGCGACGCGCCGGGCGCGGACTTCGGCCAGCTTCTTCTCCATGTCGTGCTGCTCTTTCTCCAGCGCCCGCTGCTCTTTGCGGGTCAGCTTGCCGGAGGGCGCGGGGGCACCACCCGCGGGCTGCGCGTGGCCCAGGGCCACCAGCCCCCACCAAAACAACAGAGTAAGAACGACTTGACGCATATGCAATAAAACCGGGCCCCGGGCCCGGTTTGCGAAATTACGGGGAATTAAGAGAGAAGGGGGACGCTGTGCTTAATGAGGAATGAGGAATGAGGAATGAGGAATGAGGAATGAGGAATGAGGAATGAAGAATGGCAGACCGGAAATTCTTAATTTCTCATTCCTCATTCTTCATTAAGCGCAGCGTCAAGCGCAGCGTCTCACACCCGCAGCTGGTTGTAGTCGCCCAGGCTCAGGTCGTCGGGGGTGCCGGTCACGGTGGCGAAGTTGCCAATCATGGAGTTGGTGATGACGGCGTTGAGCACCGTAGCCGACTGCTGCACGATGGAATTCGACAGGCGCGAGTCGCGCACGTTGGCGTGGGCGCCCAGGCTCACGTGCGGCCCCACCACCGAGTCGGTAATCACGGCGTTTTCGCCCACGTACACCGGCGGCAGCAGCACCGAGTTGGTAATGACGGCCGACTCGGCCACCAGCGCCTCGCCGCGCTCTTTCAAGTACTCCAGGTAGCGCTGGTTGGTAAACACCGTGGCGTCCTTGTTGCCGCAGTCGAGCCACTCGGTCACGCGGCCGGGCACGAACACCGTGCCCTGGTTCTTCATGTTTTCCAAGGCGTTGGTGAGCTGGTACTCTCCCTTGTCCTTGATGTCGTTATCGAGCAGGTACTGCAGCTCGCGGCGCAGGTACTCGCCGTCCTGGAAGTAGTAGATGCCGATGATGGCCAGGTCCGACACGAATTCCTGGGGCTTCTCCACGAACTCGGTAATCTGGCCGGCTTCGTTGAGCTTCACCACGCCAAACGGGCGCGGGTCCTCCACCTGCTGCACCCAAATGGTGCCGGGCACGGAGGAATCCAGCGTGAAGTCGGCCTTAAAGAGCGTGTCGGCGAAGGCCACCACCAGCGGCCCGGTCAACGATTCCCGGGCGCACAGAATGGCGTGGGCCGTGCCCAGCGGCTCGTCCTGGTACACGATGGTGCCGGTGGCGCCCACCGACTCGGCAATTTTCACCAGGCTCTTTTCCACCTCGGCCCCGAAGCGGCCGATGATGAAGGCCACTTCGTCCACCGGCTCGCCGCACACCTTGGCAATGTCCTCCACGAGGCGCTGCACGATGGGCTTGCCCGCGATGGGAATCAGCGGCTTGGGAACGGTGAGGGTGTGGGGGCGCATGCGCTTGCCCATGCCGGCCATCGGGACGATAATCTTCATTAGTGATTAGTAGTTGGTGATTAGTGATTAGTGGGCAGTAATTAGTGGTTAATGATTAACGGTTAGTATTGCTCAAAAAACCACTAACCGCTAATCATTAACCACTAATTGCTAAACTCCCGTGCTTCCATACCCGCCCGCGCCGCGCTGGGTTGCGCTCAGGGCCTCGGCGGGCTGCCAGCTGATGACTTCGTGCCGGGCCACGACCAGCTGGGCAATCCGTTCGCCATCGTGCACCACGAACGGCTCGGCGGATAAATTCACCAGCAGCACCTGGATTTCGCCCCGGTAGTCGGCATCAATCGTGCCCGGGCTGTTCACCAGCCCAATGCCATGCTTGACGGCCAGCCCGCTGCGGGGCCGCACCTGCCCTTCGTAACCAACCGGAATTTCCAGGCTCAAGCCCGTCGGAATCAGGGCCCGCTCCAGGGGGCCCAGCGTCAGGGGCGCGTCGGGCAGGTGGGCCCGGAGGTCGAGGCCGGCGGCGTGGGGCGTCTGGTATTCGGGCAGCGGGTGGCCGGAGCGGTTGATGACGGGGATGTGCATGAAAGGACGGTGGGCGGGCGGGCAAAGATAGATGCCGGCTGCCTCGCCGGCTATTACCGGCGGCGTTTGAGCGCCCCAGCGGGCGGCGAACGGGCGGTGGCCGACTAACCGGCCGTTTTTGTCGACCAACAACTGCTCCGGTCGTTGGTCCCTGCTGGCCGGTCGTAAAGCAGCGCGCGGACGGCGGCAGTCGAATAAGCTGGCTACCGCGGCCGGCGTTGCCTAGCTTGAAGCCAACTACTTCAGCCTTAATGGTGATTTCTTTTTAATTTAATAAATTGAATACAAATATATTTTATAAGTAAAGTTCGGTTTCGACTGCGTCCGGCGCCCGCTCGCCATTCCACCTTCCCTTCTTTTTCACGCGACGAATTTGCTAATCGCCATGAAACCCCTCTTCCCATTTTTGCTGCTTTTGACAGCGGCCGGGCGGCCCGTGGCGGCCCAGGACGTCACCAACGACGGCGGCACCATTGCCCTCACCAACGGGGCCGTGCTGGCCGTGCCCGGCAGCCTGACCAACAAGGCCGGCAGCACCCTCAGCCTGGGCCCCGGCGGCCAGCTGCGCGTGGGCGGCAACTTCGTGAATGCCGGCACGCTCGTGCCCGGCACCGGCGCGGTGCTACTCGTGGGCCCCGCCGCCCAAACCCTCGACCTGGGCGGGGCCACCCTTTACGACCTGACCGTGGACAACCCGGCCGCGCCGCCCGCCGTGGCCGTGGCCTCCAACCTGACCGTGACCCACCAGCTAACCCTCGCCGCCGGGATGGTGCGCACGGCCCCGGCCGCCACCCTGACCCTACCCAACGGCGCGGCCCTGCTCGGCGAAACCGCCACCCGCTACGTGGCCGGCCACCTGCGCGCCGAGCGCGACGCCGTGGCCGGAACCGGCTTCGTGGACTTTGGCAACGGCGCCCGCCTCAACCCCGGCGGCAACGCCTTGGGCAACGTGGCCGTGCTGCGCACCGCCGGCCTGCAGCTCGCCAACGTGAGCTTCGGGGTGAACCCGCTGGACCCTACCAAAAAAAGCATCGACCAGGTGTGGCGGGTGCTGCCGGCCATCCAGCCCATCACCGCCGTCACCTTGGAGCTGACCTGGCTGGCGGCCAGCGACAACGGCCTGACCGACTTCACCGCCGCCCAGCTCTGGCGCCGCAACGGCGCCGGCTGGCTGGCGGTAGGGCCCGTGGCCGACGCCAGCAGCCGCACGCTGGCCCGGGCCGTGAGCGGCGCTCTCGACCAGTTCACGGTCAGCACCAGCGCGGCGCCCCTGCCCGTGGAGCTGGTGGCCTTCGCGGCGGTGCGCCAGGGCGATGCCGCCCGCCTGCGCTGGCGCACGGCCAGCGAACAGAACAACGAGTACTTCGGGGTGGAGGCGAGCCTCGACGGGCGGGCCTTCCGCCAGTTTGCCCGCGTGGCGGGCCGGGGCACGGCCACCGCGCCCACCGACTACGAGCTGCTCGACCCGGCCCTGCTGGGCTACGGCGCGCCGGTGGTGTACTACCGCCTGCGGCAGGTAGACCGCGACGGCCCGGCCGCTTACTCCCCCGTGGCGGCGGTGGCCGTGACGGCGGCCAGCTTCGCCGCCACGGCCGCGCCCAACCCCGTGGGCAATGCCGGCACCCGGCTGCGCATCACGACGGGCACCGCGGGCCCGGCCGAGCTGACGGTAACCGATGGAGTGGGCCGCCGACTGCTGGGCCAGCGCACGGCGCTGCTGGCCGGCGCCAACGACGTGCCGCTGGAGGCCGCCGGCCGGCTGGCGCCCGGCGTGTACCTGCTGCGCGTGACCCAGGGGCCCCGGCAGGCGCGCCTCAAGCTGGTGCGCGAGTGAGACGCGACCTGGTCGGCCACCCTCTTTATCCTTTCATTCCTCATCATTACAATACACAGCTGTGAAAACCAATTTCCTATTTTGGACCCGGCTAGCGGGGTTGGCCCTGCTGCTGGCCGCCCCCGTAGCCGCTCGTGCCCAGGTGGGCATCGGCACGGCCACGCCCGACGCGGCGGCGGCACTCGACATCCGGGCCACCGACAAGGGCCTGCTCGTGCCCCGCCTGACGGCCGCCCAGCGCGCGGCCATTGCCGCCCCGCCCCAGGGCCTGCTGGTGTACCAGACCGACGGCTCGGCCGGCGGCGGCCCCAGCACCGGCTTCTGGTATTTTGGTGGCGCGCCCGCCGTGTGGGTATTTATCAACCCGGCCGGCGGCGGGGCCGACAACCTGGGCAACCACACGGCCACCACGGCCCTGAACCTGCAAAGCAACGCTCTGGTGGGCGCCGGGGCCGACTTGGGCGCGGCCGTGGGCCTGGGCGTGCGGGCTGACGGCGGCCTGAACCTGGGCCAGAACACGGCCGGCAACAACTTCTTCCTTGGCTACCAAACCGGCCAGTCCATCGTGGGCGACCCCGATAACGGCGTCGACCCGGGGGCGTACAACCAGTTTATGGGCTACCAGGCGGGCCAGGCCACCACGACGGGCGGCTACAACACGTTCGGTGGGTACCGCAGCGGCTACGCCAACACGACGGGCATCAACAACACGTTTAATGGCTACCAAACCGGCTACGCCAATACCAGGGGCAGCGCCAATACATTCAGTGGGTACCAGAGCGGCTATACTAATGCGACGGGTGGCAACAACACGTTCAGCGGCTACCAAAGCGGCTATGCCACCACGACGGGCAACTACAACACGTTTGTCGGGTACCAGAGCGGCCGTGCCAACACCATGGGCGACTTCAACCAGTTCTTCGGGTACTCCAGCGGTGCCAATAACACCACGGGCCGGCACAACCTCTTCGTGGGCGAAGGCAGCGGCGTTTTCAACGCGACGGGCAGCGACAACTGGGCCTTTGGCACCAACGCCGGGCCCAACGCCAGCAACCTGACCAACACCGGGGCCCTGGGCTACGAGGCCCGCGTGAGCCGGAACAACAGCATCGTACTGGGCGGCACCGGCTCCTACGGCGTGAACGTGGGCATCGGCACGACTGCCCCGACCTACACGCTCGACGTGAACGGCAACATCCGCTGCTACCTGCTGGTGCAAACTTCCGACGCCCGCCTCAAGCAGGGTATTCGCCCGCTGGCCGGGGCCCTGGCCGGGGTGGGGCGCCTGCGCGGGGTGCGCTACACCTTCCGCCAAGCCGAGTTCAAGGACCGGAAGCTGCCGGCCGGCGAGCAGCTCGGCCTGCTGGCCCAGGAGGTGGAGCAGGTGTACCCCGAGCTGGTGAGCACCGATGAGCAGGGCTATAAAGCCGTCAACTACGCCCAGCTCGCCCCCGTCCTCATCGAGGCCATTAAGGAGCTGAAAGCCGAAAACGACGCCCTGCGCCAGCAGCGGCGCCAGGACCGGGCCGCCGCCGAGGCCCAGGCCGCCGGCTTCGCCCAGCGCCTGCGGGCGCTGGAGGCGGCCGGCGCCCAGGCCAGGGCCGGCCGCTAGCCAACCGTCCAACGGCCGTGCCCGCGGCCCGTTTCCGTTCGCCACTTTACGTTTCCGCGTCCATGAAAACCCTTGTTGCCTGTCTGCTCTTATTTGCGGCGCTGCTCCTGGCCCGCCCCACTGCCCGCGCCCAGAGCGTGGGCATCGGCACGGCCACGCCCGATGCCAAGGCCGCGCTCGACATCCGGGCCACCGACAAGGGCCTGCTCGTCCCGCGCCTGACGGCCGCCCAGCGCGCGGCCATTGCTGCCCCGCCCCAAGGCCTGATGGTGTACCAGACCGACGGCACCCCTGGCGGTGGGACCGGCACGGGCTTCTGGTACTTCGGCGGCAGCCCGGCCGCGTGGGTGTTCCTCAACCCGGCCGGCGGCGGAGCCGACAACCTGGGCAACGGCGTGGCCACAACCAACCTGAACCTGCAAGCCAACGCCTTAACCGGCGCCGGGGCCAGCGTGGGCGCGGCCGTGGGCCTGGGCGTGCGCGCCGACGGCGGCCTGAACCTGGCCCAGAATACGGTTGGCAACAACTTCTTCGCCGGTTATCAGGCCGGGGCGGCCACCGCGGCCAACGTGGGCACGGGTGAGGGCATTGCCAACCATTTCGTGGGCTACCAGGCCGGGGCGGCCAACACCACCGGCACCGACAACCACTTCGTGGGCTACCGGGCCGGGGCCGCTAACACCACGGGCTACCTCAACCATTTCGAGGGCAACCGGGCCGGGCAGGCCAACACGGAGGGTTTTCAGAACCTGTTCGTGGGCGCCCAGGCCGGGGCCGTGAACACAACGGGCAGCAACAACTTATTTACCGGCACCTCCAGCGGGGCGGCCAACACGACGGGCAGCTACAACCAGTTCGTGGGCGTGCAGGCCGGCCGCGACAACACGACGGGCACCGAAAACCAGTTCAGCGGCTTTCAAAGCGGGCTGAGCAATACCACTGGCAGCCGCAACCAGTTCAGCGGCTACGCCAGCGGGCTGAGCAACACCACGGGCGAAAACAATCTGTTCGTGGGCTACCAGAGCGGGGCGGCTAACACCACGGGCATCTATAACCAGTTCGTGGGCTACCAGAGCGGGGCGGCCAACACCACGGGCATCTTCAACCAGTTTTGTGGCTTTCAGAGCGGCCAGCGCAACACCACCGGCACCGACAACCAGTTCAGCGGCTTTCAGAGCGGGCTGCGTAACACCACCGGCATCCGCAACCAATTCAGCGGCTTCGAGAGCGGCCTGAGCAACACCACGGGCGAGCGTAACCTGTTCGTGGGCTACCAGAGCGGTTCTAACAACACGACCGGCACCGCCAACCAGTTCAGCGGCTACCAGAGCGGAGCAGCCAACACCATCGGCGGCGAAAACCAGTTCAGCGGCAACGGCAGCGGCTTTGGCAACACCACAGGCAGCCGGAACCAGTTCAGCGGCTACCAGAGCGGCCTGCGCAACACGACGGGCTCGAGCAACCTGTTCAGCGGCTACCAAAGCGGCCAGAACAACACGACGGGCGGCCAGAACCAGTTCAGCGGCTACCAAAGCGCCACCAACAACACGATGGGCTCGGGCAACCAGTTCAACGGCTACCAAAGTGGCGAGAACAACACGACAGGCAGCGACAACTGGGCCTTTGGCTACGGGGCCGGCCCCAGCACGGGCAACCTGAACAACACCGGGGCCCTTGGGCATTTCGCCCGGGTGAACGCGAACAACAAAATCCGCCTTGGCAACGGGGCCATCACCGTCATCGAGGGCGCGGTGGGCTTCTCCAGCCCCTCCGACGCGCGCTTCAAGTACGACGTGCGGCCCGCCGTGCCGGGCCTGGCCTTCATCCAGCGCCTGCGCCCCGTCACCTACCGCTTCGACACGGCCAAGCTGGCGGCCTTTGAGCGCACCGGCGCGCTGCCCGGCGGCATGCCCGACTCCGCGGCTCCCGTGCAGTCCGGCTTCCTGGCCCAGGACGTGGAAGCCGCCGCCCGCGCCGTGGGCTACGCCTTCGACGGCGTGCACGCCCCGGCCAACCCGCGCGACCACTACTCGCTGGCCTACGCTCAGTTTGTGGTGCCGCTGGTGCGCGCCGTGCAGGAGCAGCAGGCCCAGCTTAAGGCATTGAAGGCTCAGGTAGCGGCCCTGCAAGCCCAGACGGCGCCGGCCGCGGCCGACCACGCCGCGCTGCTTCGCCTGCAAGCCCAGGTGGCCCGCCTGCTGGGCGAGGCCCCCGTGGCCCAGGGCGCCCAGGCACAGCGGTAGTCCGGCCCCCAGCAGCCCCCGTGACCATTCGCCCCTGCTTATCCTCTCCAACGCTCACGTCTTGCCATGCCCTCGAACCTCTCCCGCCTGCTGAGCCGCCTCTACTCCTCGCTCGCCACTATCCTCGTGGCCGCGCTGCTGGGCGCGGCCACGCTGGCCGCCTGGCACTTCTACCAGGAAGAACGCCTCCGCGCCCAGCTCGCCGCCGAGGGCCAGCACGTGACGGTGCAATTGGCGCGCACCGACCGCCACCCCCGGCAGGTGTGGGACGCGCTGGGCAACTTCGTCTACGTCGGCTTCCAACACCAGGGCCGGCCCTACGAGGTGCGCTGCGTGTCGCCCACGCGCTGGCTGGCGGCCGGCGACCAGCTGGCCCTGCGCTACCACCCGGGGCTGGACGTGTTCGGGCAGCTGCGGGCGGCCCCGCTTGCCCGCCGCAACCCGGGCGTGTCGCGGCTCATCAATTGGTCGGCCCTGCCCGATTTCTCCCCCGAGACGCGGGCGCTGCTGCTCTTTGTGCTCGCGGCAGGGGCGCTGTTTTTCGTGGGCAGCGGGCTGCTGGCCGCCCTCCCCGGCCTGGGCTGGCTTTCGGCCCTGGCCCGGCCGGTGGGGGCCGTCGTGCTGGGCGCGGGGGCCGTGTTTTTCACCTACGACGCCGCGCAGTACTACCGCTACGCCGCGGCCCTGCAACGCGACGGCCAGCCCCTGACGGTGGCCGTGCTCCGCGCCGAGGAACACGCCGACCGCCAGACCACCCAGAGCTACAACTTCCACACCTACACTTACACCGCTACCTTCCGGCACGGGGGCCGGGAGCGCGAGGTGGCCATCGAAGAAGCCGACTACGCCCGCCTGCGGGACAGCGCCGGCGCCCGCCTGGCCGTGCGCTACGAGCCCACCCGCGACGACTTTATCGCCGCCGACTACTCACCGGCCCGGTCGTACCTGCTGCTGCCGCTGTTTTTCTGGGGGCTCTTGGGCTGGGCCCTGTGGCCCGCCGCGGCCGGCCGGGCAGCCGGCGCGCCCGTAAACAGTTATTCCGACGAGACGTGCGGTCTGAACAGTTGCCAAGCGAGGCGCAATCCGTGCGCCGGTCCTCTCAGCGGCCAGGCCAACCCGATTGGCTGGGTGCGCGCCCCGGCAAAACAGCATAGGGCATGGCTAACGCGAACGGCTTTAGCCTTTGGCAAGCAAGCGGCTGCGCCCGGCGTCAGCGGTTTCGTAACATCCCCAAAAGCTGTTTTCTGATGCCCTAATACGGACGAAAAAGTAGTGCCCCTAAGTCATCGCCCGGCGGGGCCGCTCCACCAAATACAGCGCCCCTAGAAACGCCGCCGTGAGCCCCGCGTGCCAGGCGTGGCGGGCCCACCAGTCGGCCACTTCCACGCCCCAGCCCAGGGCCACCAGCGCCGAGGCGCCGAGCAGCCACAGCCCCAGCCGCCGCGCCGGGTAGGGCACCGGGAAGTGCCGCTCGCCCAGCCGCCAGCACAGCACGGCCATGGTGAAGTAGCACACCAGCGTGGCCAGGGCGCAGCCCACGTAGCCCAGCACCGGAATCAGCAGAAAGTTGAGCGCGATGGTCAGCACCGCCCCGCCCCCCCCAATGTAGGTGCCGTAGTAGGTTTTATCGGTGAGCTTGAACCACACCGACAGGTTGTAGTACACGCCCAAAAACAGGTTGGCCAGCAACAAAATGGGCACCACCACCAGCCCCTGCCGGTACTCGGCACGCTTCAGAAACAGCAGCCCGAAGTCTTCCAGGTTGAGGCTGACCCCGACAAAAATCACCACGCAGCACAGCGTAAACCACTTCATAATCAGGGCAAACGTGGCCGGCGAGTTCCTCTCCGTGCTTTGGGCAAAGAAGAATGGCTCGGCCGCGTAGCGAAAAGCCTGAATAACCAGGGTCATAAAGATGCTCAGCCGGTAGCAGGCTCCGAAGATGCCCACCGCTGTGAGGCTGCTCTGGCCGGGGTAAAAGTTGTCGGGCAGCCACTTGGGCAGCAGAATGCGGTTGAGCGTCTCGTTCACCATGCCCGCCAGCCCCATCAGCATCAGCGGGTATGCGTATTGCAACAGCGGCCGCAGCGGCGCCAGGCGGAAGCGGAAGCGGAAGTCCAGCACCTCGCGTCCCAGCAGTAGCAGCGTGGCCGCGCTGGCTACTAGATTGGCCAGGAACACGTAGCCCACGCCCAGCGTCGGGTCGTACACGGCCGCGACCAACGGCCGCAGCGCCGGCAGGGCGGTGCCGCTGGCCACGACGGGGCACAGCACGATGAAAAACAGGTTCAGCGCGACGTTCACCAAAATACCACCCAGCTTGAGGGCCGCGAACTTGCGGGCCTGGTTTTCGAGCCGCAGCCGGGCAAACGGAATGGCCGCCAGGGCGTCGAGGCCCAGAATCAAGGCCACCCACACGGCGTACCGCTCGCGGCCAGGCGGAATCTCCAGCAGGCTGAGCATGGGCCGGGCCAGCAGCATCAGCGCGGCCGTCAGCCCGGCGGTGCTCACCACCAACAGGCTCATCACCCGGTCGTACAGCTCGCGCCGGTCGGCCCCGGGCTGGTTCGCGAAGCGAAAAAACGTGGTTTCCATGCCGTAGGTGAACACCACGTTTAGAAACGAAACGTAGGCGTACAGCCCCGTGACCACGCCAAACTCCGCCGCCGCAAACGCGTGCGTATAAAACGGCACCAGCAGGTAGGTGAGCACCCGGCCCACGATGCTGCTGACGCCATACACGGCGGTCTGCGACGCTAATTTTTTAACTACGCTCATTCGAAACGAATTAAAAATGAATGATTAAAAATTAAAAGATGCCCTCCGCTGGACCCGGGATGACCTTCCACCCATTTTTAATTTTTAATTCTCAATTTTTAATTCTCTACTTCCCCGTGAACACGGCCGGCCGTTTCTCCACAAACGCCGCCGTGCCTTCCTTAAAGTCGTCGCTCTCAAACACCTTTCCAAAGGCCTGTGCTTCGGCTTCGTAGCCGTCCAGGTCCTTCGCGTAGTGGGCATTCACGCATTCCAGCACCAGGCCCACGGCCAGGGGCGCCTTGCCGATGATTTTGGCGA
Source organism: Hymenobacter sp. (assembly GCF_031398885.1). Lineage (GTDB taxonomy): Bacteria > Bacteroidota > Bacteroidia > Cytophagales > Hymenobacteraceae > Hymenobacter. The sequence goes on along the minus strand of NZ_JANNOD010000008.1, from coordinate 8,116 downwards.
GCAGCTGGCGGCAGAACGGCAGCAGCTCGGCCAGCGGCACCACGTGGTTCGCCAGGCCCAGGCGCAGCGCCTCGTCGGCTTTCACGGCGTCGGCCGTCAGCAGCAGCTCCAGGGCCTTGCCCTTGCCCACGAGCTGGGGCAGGCGCTGGGTACCGCCGTAGCCCGGCAGCAGCCCGAGGTTCACCTCCGGCTGGCCAAACCGGGCGTTGTCCGCCGCCACGCGCAGGTGGCAGGCCATGGCCAGTTCGCAGCCCCCGCCCAGCGCAAAGCCGTTCACGGCGGCCACCACCGGCTTGGTGCTCTCCTCAATCCGGGCAAACACTTCCTGCCCGTACTCGGCGGCGCGGGCGGCCTGCGCGGGCGTGAGGGCGGCCAGCTCGGCAATGTCGGCCCCGGCCACGAAAGCCTTTTCGCCGCTGCCCGTGAAAATGATGCCGCGCACTCCGGGCTCATCCAGGGCCCGCTGCACGGCGGCATCAATATCGGCAATCGTGGCCGCGTTCAGGGCGTTGAGCTTGGTGGGACGGTTGAGAGTAATCGTCAGGATGCCGCTGGCAGCGTCCAGTTCGTACAGCAGGTTTTCGTAGGTAGCGGACATTGCAGAAGCGGAAATCAAATGGTTTGGCGCGGCCAAAGATAGGGCACGGGCCTGCCGGCACCGGGCGGGCCAACGTCCGGGTTGGCCGCCCGCGGGCCCGGCCCGGCCCCTGCGAACTTCGTGGGGGCCCGCGGTTGGCTGACCTTTTTCCTGGTAATAACCAGATGCCCTTTTGATTTAAATACTTAGCTTTATTTGCTAGCAATCCTTTTTTTCAACCCCTAACCTTTCCCCACAATGAGCATTGTTTCCGAATTCAAAGAGTTCATTTCCAAAGGCAACGTCCTCGACTTAGCGGTCGGCGTCATCATCGGCGCGGCTTTCGGCAAAATCGTCAGCTCCCTCACCGACGATGTCATCATGCCCGTCGTGGGCCTGGCCGTGGGCAAGATTGACTTTTCCACCATCATGCTTGGGCCCATGAAAATCGGCCTGTTCATCAACGCCCTGCTCGACTTTCTCATCCTGGCCTTCATCATTTTCCTGATTGTGAAGGCGGCCAACCGCATTGTCAAAGCGCCGGTGGAGGTGGTGGCCGCGCCCCCCACCACCGACCAGCAGCTGCTGATGGAAATCCGCGACTCGCTGCGAGCCGGACGCGCCTAATCGGCGTCAATCTTTCGCCGTGAAAAAACCGCTGTTTGCCGAGCAGTCCGCCGTGGTTTCGCTACTTTTAGCTTCAAGCTGTCATTTGGCCAGAGCCAGGTAAGGCGTGGATTTAAAATAAGTTGCGAACTTAGGGGCGCCAAAGCTTGCCGTGGGGGCTAACGCCCGCCCGCGGTGAACCACTTGCTGCCACGCTCCGTTAGTCCCCTGCCTCCGGCTCCATTTCCTTTCCGCTGACATGAAAATTTTACTTACCGCCGCCCTCCTCAGTGGCCTGGGTTTGGCCGCCACTCCCGCTGCCCGCGCCCAGACCTCGGGCCCCGCCTTCCCCACGCGCGGGCAGGGCAGCAGCGAAGCCGGCGCGCGCCGCAACACCGGCAACAACGCCGAAGAGTTGGCCCGCAACCAGCGCCGTGCCGCCATGTCGCCCGACGAAATCAAGCGCGACCAGCAGCTGGAGCTGCTGGAGGCCCGCACCGGCAACACCAGCTTCGGCGGCCGCAACGGGGCCCCGGAGCGGCAGTTCGACTCCAACCGCAGCGGCGGCGGTTTCACGGTGCGCAAGTTCAAGGCCCAGCCCGGCAAGCCCGGCTACGCCCAGCAGAAGCGCGGCAAGAGCCACCCCATCGGCGGCTCCAACCCCGCTGGCAAGCCCTTGGTGCACAAGCACCCGCGCCAGAAGAAATTCTTGTTGTTCTAGTCCTTACCCCTCATGCGGCCCGGCCGTGGCCTGCCCCGGCAAGCAAAAGGCCCCGTCTGCATTGCAGACGGGGCCTTTTGCTTGCCGGGCTCGGGGTTGCTGGTTGAATGTTTAACCAGCAATTTCTAGAGGGTGCGCTTGATTTCCTTTTCTTCGAAACCCTCAATGTTGTCGCCTTCCTGCAACTCGCTGAAGTTCTTGATGGAGATACCGCACTCGTAGCCTTGGCGCACCTCGCTCACGTCGTCTTTGAAACGCTTGAGGTCCTGGATTTCGCCGGTGTGCAGCACGATGCCGTCGCGCACCACCCGCACGCGGGTTTTACGCTGGAAGGTGCCTTCTGTGACCATGCAGCCGGCAATAGAGCCCACTTTGGTGATGTTGAACACCATGCGCACCTCGGCGTTGGCCGTCACTACTTCCTGCACCGTCGGGGCCAACATGCCTTCCATGGCATCCTTCACCTCGTTGATGGCGTTGTAAATGATGCTGTAAAGGCGCACGTCAATCTGCTCCTGCTCGGCCAGCTTGCGGGCACTCTGCGAGGGCCGCACCTGGAAACCGATGATAATGGCGTCGGAGGCCGAAGCCAATAGCACGTCGCTTTCCGAGATGGCGCCCACCCCTTTGGCGAGGATGTTCACCTTTACTTCCGGCGTCGAGAGCTTGAGCAAGGAGTCCGACAAGGCTTCCACCGAGCCGTCCACGTCGCCCTTCACCAGGATGTTGAGCTCCTTGAACGAGCCGATGGCCAAGCGGCGGCCAATTTCGTCCAGCGTGATGTGCTTCTTGGTCCGAATGGTCTGCTCGCGGGCCAGTTGCAGGCGCTGGGTGGCCGTTTCGCGGGCCTCGCGCTCCGTCTCCATCACCTGGATGCGGTCGCCGGCCTGCGGGGCGCCGGTCAGTCCGAGCACCTGCACGGGCGTGGCGGGCGGCGCGGTTTTCATTTTCTTGCCGCGGTGGTCGGTCATGGCCTTCACGCGGCCGAAGTGCGGACCGGCCAGGATGATGTCGCCCACGTTGAGCGTGCCGGTTTGCACCAGCACGGTAGTCACGTAGCCGCGGCCTTTGTCCAATGACGCTTCGATGACGGTGCCAATGGCGTTGCGGTCGGGGTTGGCTTTGAGGTCAAGCAGCTCGGCCTCCAGCAGCACCTTTTCCAGCAAATCCTCAATGCCAATGCCCGACTTGGCCGAAACCTCCTGGCTCTGGTACTTGCCGCCCCACTCTTCGACCAGAATGTTAATCTGGGAAAGCTCCTCGCGGATTTTCTCGGGGTTGGCCGAAGGCTTGTCAATCTTGTTGAGCGCGATGATAATCGGCACGCCCGCCGCCTGGGCGTGGTTGATGGCTTCCTTAGTTTGGGGCATCACCGAGTCGTCGGCCGCTACCACGATGATAGCGATGTCCGTGACCTTGGCGCCGCGGGCCCGCATGGCAGTAAAGGCTTCGTGGCCCGGCGTGTCCAGGAACGTAATGGGCTGGCCCGATTTGGTGCGCACTTCGTAAGCGCCGATGTGCTGGGTGATGCCGCCGGCCTCGCCCTTGGCCACGCTCGCGTCGCGGATGTAGTCGAGCAGGGAAGTTTTGCCGTGGTCGACGTGGCCCATAATGGTCACAATCGGGGCGCGGTGGCGCAGGTCCTCTTCGTCGTCGCCGGCGTCAATGCTGATTTCCTCTTCTTCTTTCGACAGAAATTCCACGTCGAAGCCAAACTCGTCGGCAATCACCGTAATGGCTTCGGCGTCGAGGCGCTGGTTGATGGACACGAACATGCCCATGCCCAGGCACACCTTAATGACCTCGTTCACGTTCACGTCCATCAGCGAAGCCAAGTCATTGGCCGAGATGAACTCGGTGAGCTTGAGGATTTTGGCGTCGAGCTCGTTCTGCGCGCGCAGGGCCTCGCGGTCCTCCGCCAGCATGCTGCGCTTGTCGCGGCGGTACTTAGCGCGGTTCTGCGTGTTGCCGCCCTTGTTGCCGCCAAGCTTGGCCAGCGTGGCCTTAATCTGCTCCTGAATTTGCTTCTCGGCTTGCTCCGGGGTGAGGGCGGGCGCATTGGGCTTGGGGGCCGGCTGGCCAGGGCGTTGGCCGGGCGCCCCGGGGCGCTGGCCGGGGCCCGCGGCAGGGCGGTTGCCTTGGTAGCCGCCTTGGCCGGGGGCGCCAGCCGGGCGGTTGCCTTGGTAGCCGGGGTTAGGCGGCGAGGTGGTGCTGCCGGGAGGGCCCGGCAGGCGCGTGCGCTTCTTCTGGCCGGGGCCGGCGGGCAAGCCCCGCTTGCTGACATCCGACGATGCAATGGGACGGGGGCCGCGGCCACCCGGGCCGCGCCGGTCGTTGTTGATGGATGACAAATCCATCTTGCCCAGCACGGTCAGGCCCTTGAGCGTGTCCGACTTGGCCACGATGGTGCTGGTGTCTTCGGGGGTTTCGCCTTCCACTGCGGCCACCGGAACCGTCGGGGCAACGGGTGGGGCAGCTTGCGCGGCCGGGGTCGGAGCAACCGGGGCGGGGGCGGCGGGGGCCGCAACCGGAGCCGCGGGGGCCCCAGGAGCTTTGACTACGGGCGCCACCGGAGCGGGCGCCGGGGCAGCGGGCGCTGCGGCGGCGGTAGCAACGGGGGCGGGCGCTTCCACCCTGGGCGCGGCCGGGGCTGGCACGGCGGGCGTGGCCGGGGCGGCAGCGGGCGCGGGACGGGCAGCCACCACGCGGCCTTTGCTGTCCAGCTCCATCTTGCCCAACACTTTCAGGCCGGGCGTAGCGGGTGCTTCCGCAGCGGGCACCGGCGCCAAAGCTGGCGCCGCGGGGGCAGCGGCAACAGGCGCCGCGGGGGCTACCGGAGCAGCCGGGACCGAAGCGGCCGCCACCGGAGCCGCGGGCACGAGCGGCTTGGGCGCCGGAGCGGGCACCGCGGCCGGGGCCGGCACCGGCCGCGGAACCACGGCGGCGGGCCTGGGCGCCGCGTCAAGGTCGCTCTGACGCTTGGCCTGAATGACTTTTTGCGCCTCCTGGCGGTCGTGGGCAGAGGCGGCAAATTCCTTTTCCAGCGAAGCCACCTGCTCGCCGGTGAGCTTGGTGGTCGGCTTGTTCTCTACTTGTATACCTTTCTTGGCCAGGGCTTCGACCACCCTGTCCATTCCAATATTCAGGTCTTTGGCCGCCTGTTGTAGCCGTTTCGGGGTTGCTTCCGCCATTTATCTGTTCTCGCGTACGATACGCTTCTAGGTGCAAAGGTATTACATTAAATCTTGCCAACAGGGCGTAAACCGCGCCCGCTGGCCCGATTTATTGCCCTTGCCGTACCGGCCGCGCGGCCGTCATTGGGCTGGCTCGGCGGGAGAGCTGGCGCCCGCTTCCTCGGTCGTGGCGTCGGCAAGGTCCGTAGCCAGGGCGGTGTGCTCCGGCGCCGTTTCCGTGGCCGAAGCGTGCGTAACGGCGGCTTCTTCGGTTGCCACCTCCGCTTGCGCGGCCGCTTCGTCCGAGGTTTTGCCCGCGGCTACGCGGCTTTTGGCCGCTTCCAGCGCGTTGTCGTCGAGGTCGTCGTCGTCGGCAAATTCCTGGCGGATAATGCGGTACACATCGTCCACCATTTCTTCTTCGAGCTCCGTGCGGCGCACGATGTCGTCTTTCTTCACCGCCAGTACGGCGCGGCCGGTGTCGAGGCCAATCTTCTTCAGCTCGGCCAGCACCCAAGGCTCGATTTCGTCCTGGAACTCGTCCAGCGAAATGTCTTCCTCGTAGTCGATGGCCTCGCGGAACACGTCGATTTCCATACCCACCAACCGACTGGCCAGCTTGATGTTGGCCCCGCCGCGGCCGATGGCCAGGCTCACCTGGTCGGGCTTCATGAACACCGAGACCCGGCCGTTTTCCTGGTTGATTTTCATAGAACCCACTTTGGCCGGCGATAGTGCCCGCGCAATATAGAGTTCCAGATTATCGGTGTAGTTGATGATGTCGATGTTCTCGTTTTCGAGTTCGCGCACCACCGGGTGAATGCGGCTGCCCTTCATGCCCACGCAGGCGCCCACGGGGTCAATTCGCTCGTCGTAGCTCTCCACGGCCACTTTGGCGCGCTCGCCGGGCTCACGCACCACGTTCTTGATGACGATGAGGCCGTCGTAAATCTCGGGCACTTCCAGCTCGAACAGCCGCTCCAGAAAAGCCGGGGCGGCGCGCGAAAGAATGATTTTCGGCGTGCCGTTGATGACTTCTACGCGGTGCACCACGGCCCGCACGGTGTCGCCCTTGCGGAACCGGTCCTTGGGGATTTGCTCGCCCTTGGGCATCACCAGCTCGTTGTCGTCCTTGTCCATAATGAGGGCCTCACGGCTCCACACCTGGTACACTTCACCAGTCACGATTTCGCCGACCTGGTCCTTGTATTTCTGGTAGAGGTTGTCGCGCTCCAGGTCCTTCACCCGCTGAATCAGCGTCTGGCGGGCCATGAGCACGGCGCGGCGGCCGAAATCTTCCAGCTTCACGCCCTCGGCCACCGACTCGCCCACTTCGAAGTCGGGCTCGATTTTCTGGGCGTCGGTGAGGGTGATTTTGTCGTGGTCCCAGATGTCCTCCGAGTTGTCGTCCACAATCTCGCGGTTGCGCCAGATTTCCAGGTCGCCGTTGTCGGGGTTGATGATGACGTCGAAGTTCTCGTCCTGGTCAAACTTCTTGCGAATCATGGTGCGAAACACGTCGTCCAGGATGCTCATCATCGTGGGCCGGTCAATGTTCTTGCTCCGGGCAAATTCGCCGAAGGATTCGATTAGTTCGTGGCTGTTCATTGGTTAGTTGTCAGTTGTCAGTTGTTCGTTGTCAGGTCGTTCAATTCTCAGTTTTGCAACTGACAACTGACAACGAGCAACTGACAACTAAAGAGCTTACTTAAAGGAGATAACCACCTTGGCCTCCTGAATGTCCCCGAAAGGATAAAAGGCGGCGGGCAGGGTTGTTTTCTTGGTTTTTTGCTTGATAACTTCTTCAATCTCCACGCCTTCGGGCGTGGCGGCGGTGAGGACGCCGGTTTTCTCGGTGCCGTCGGCCAGCTTCAGGGCCAGGGAGCGGCCCACATGGCGCGGGTACTGGCGCGGGTCGGTCAGGGGCTGGTCGGCGCCGGGGCTGGTCACTTCGAGCGAGTAGGCCGACTCTTCGCCGTAGTGCTCGTCGATGCGGCGGGCCAGGCGGCGGCTGATGGTGGCGCAGGCCTGAATGGCGAGGCCCTCGGGACCATCGAGGGTGACGGTCACCTTCGGCATCACCGAATCGGACACGGTGAGGCCCACGATGAACAGCTCCTGGTCGCCGATGGCGTCGCGGAGCATTTCCAGCAGCAGGGTGCGGTCGAAGGACATGGGAGGGGGAACAACCGGGGCAAAAAAAGAGGGGACTATGCGTCCCCTCTTGGTCAAAGCGAATACCAACTTCGGGGGCAAAGGTACAACAAGCGGCGGCCGAATGCAAGACGCGGGCCGGCGGGGCGCCCCGGCCGGTTCGGCGTAAGCAACCGTTACCGTAATTTCGCGGACCTTACAACCTTGCGCGGCCATCCCGGGTTTCCGGGCGCGGCCGTTGGGGCCAACCTTCGTTTCATCTTCAACCTTTTTCTTCCTTCTAATGAAAACCCTCCAACTGTTTCGCCAACTTGCTTTTGGTTTGGCCACCGTGCTGACATCCAGCGCCGCCTACGCGCAAACCGATGCGGCCAAAGCCCCAGCCGCCAGCGAACCCAAGCCCAGCCCGGCCGCCACGGCCACCGGCAAGATTGGCGCGGCCGATGTGACCGTTGCCTACAGCAGCCCGGCGGTAAAGGGCCGCGCCATCTACGGCGGGCTGGTGCCCTACGGCGAGGTGTGGCGCGCCGGCGCCAACGAGGCCACGACCGTGGAATTCAGCAAGCCCGTGACGGTGGAGGGCAAGGCCCTGCCGGCCGGCAAGTACAGCTTCTTCGTGATTCCGACCGAAAAGCAGTGGACGGTCATCTTTAACAAAGAGCCCAAGCAGTGGGGCGCCTATAAGTACGACCAGAAGCTGGACGCCCTGCGCGTGACGGTGACGCCCCGCAAAGCGGCGGCCCCGGCCGAGCGGCTGGCTTACGAGGTGACGCCCAAGGGCCTGACGCTGCGCTGGGAAAACCTGGAAGCGCCGATAGCCATCAAGTAAGCACTTGTATCTAGGCAACCTGATAAAAAGGCCGTCATGCTGAGCTTGCCGAAGCA
>NZ_JANNOD010000054.1:0-76339 GCF_031398885.1 Hymenobacter sp. | reverse complement strand
TACGCTTACGCTTAATGAAGACTGAGGAATGAGGATTGAGGAATGCGCAGACGTAACTTCATGTCGTGCTTGCCGAGACATCTCGCGTGCAGCTGTAATCAAAACCGGCGCACGATTGGATTGCCTCCCCACGCGAGATGTCTCGGCAAGCTCGACATGACTTCCGTCTGCGCATTCCTCATTCTTCATTAAGCGTAAGCGTCCACGCGCAGCGTCTGGGCGTAGCGCTATCTTGCGGCCCCAAAACCTACCTGAGCTCGCATGATACTTCGTTTTTCGCTTCCTTACCGCACTGTTTTTGGCCAGCGTTTGGCCGTGTGCGGCTCGCATCCTGACCTGGGCGGTTGGCAGTTGGCCGGCGCGGCCCTGATGCAGTACGACGAGGCCACCACCTGCTGGAGCCACGAGCTGACCGTGGCCGATGCCGCCGACGAGCTTACCTATAAATACGTCCTGCTCGACGCCAACACCGGCGGCGCGCAGTGGGAGTTTGGCCCCAACCGCGCCGTGGCCTACGCCGCCGCCCGCGCCCAGCGCCTGCACCTGGCCGACTACTGGCGCGCCCCTGCCCAGCCCGAAAACGAGCTGCTAACCGCCGCCTTCACCAAGGCCCTGTTCCGCCGGCCCGCGCCGGCTGCGGCCTCCGCTTCCAAGGCCAAAAAGGCCAAAGCCAGCGCTTCGGCTGCCGCCCGCCTAACGGCAGAAACGGCCCTGACCACTGACAACGAGCAAACAACAACTAACGCCCCGGCCGCCGGCGACACCGTGTTTCGCCTCCTGGCGCCCCGCGTGGCGCCGCAACACGGGCTTTGTATCCTGGGCTCCGACCCCGCGCTGGGCGCCTGGGACAATACCAAAGCCCTGGTCCTGACCGACCGGGACTACCCGACCTGGGCCGGCACCGCCCGGCTGGCCCGCCCCGCCGAGGACTGCCTGTATAAATACGCCATGTGGGACGCCCAGGCCGGCCACGCTCTCGATATGGAAGGCGGCGCAAACCGCGTGGTGCCCGCCACCGCCGACCACACCGCCGCCCGCGTGTTCAACGACGAGGGCTACCGCCACCCCGATGCCTGGCGTGGCGCCGGCGTGGCACTGCCCGTTTTTGCCCTGCGCAGCGCCAGCGGCCTGGGCGTGGGCGAATTTTCGGACCTGAAGCTGCTCACCGACTGGGCCGTGCAAACCGGCCTCAGGCTGGTGCAGATTCTGCCCATCAACGACACCACCGCTACCCACACCTGGGCCGATTCGTACCCGTACGCGGCCATTTCGGTGTTTGCGCTGCACCCGCAATTCATTCACCTCGAAGGCATTGCGGCGCTTAACGACAAAAAGGCGGCGCGCGAGCTGGCCCAGCTCAGGCAGGAGCTCAACGCCCGGGACTTCGTGGACTACGAGCCGGTGATGGCCGCCAAGTGGAAGTTTCTCAAGCTGCTGTATCAGCAGGAGAAAGCGGCTTTTTTGGCCGACCCCGCCTACCGCGAGTTTTACGCCAGTCAGGCCGACTGGCTGGTGCCCTACGCCGCGTTCTCGGCCCTGCGCGACCGGTTCGGCACCGCCGATTTCCAGCAGTGGCCCACCGAGTACCGCACCCCGCACGACCTGAACGCCCTCACCGCCGAAACCGCCGCCGACTACGACGCCTACGGCCTGTTCTTCTTCACCCAGTTCCACCTCGACCAGCAGCTGCGCGCCGCCGTGGCCTACGCCCGCAGCCGCGGCGTGGTGCTCAAGGGCGACCTGCCCATCGGCATCTACCGCCACTCCGTGGATGCCTGGACCCAGCCCGAACTCTACCACCTGGACCGCCAGGCCGGCGCCCCGCCCGACGACTTTTCCACCACCGGCCAGAACTGGCGCTTCCCCACCTACAACTGGGAGCGCATGGCCCAGGACGATTATAAGTGGTGGAAGCAGCGCCTGGGCCACCTCAGCCGCTACTTCGACACGCTGCGCATCGACCATATCCTGGGCTTCTTCCGCATCTGGGAGATGCCGATAGCGTCGGTCGAGGGCCTGCTGGGGCACTTTGCGCCGGCCCTGCCGCTGCACCGCCACGAGATTGAGCGCCGCCTCGGCTGGTTCGACTACAGCCGCTTGTGCGAGCCCTACATCCGCTGGCACATGTTGCAGGATATTTTCCAGGGCGAGGCCCAGGCCGTGTTCGACGAGTACCTGGACGACGCCAGCTACGGCCGCATTCACCTAAAGGAACACGTCAACACCCAGCGTAAAATTGAAGCCTACATCGCGGAGAAGTTAAAAGTGAAGAGCGAAGAGTTAAAAGCAGGGGAGAACCTTTTAACTCTCCACTCTTCACTTTTAACTGAACTCGCGGACTACTTCGCCTGGCTGCAAACGGGTCTGTTTAAGCTCGTGAACGAGGTGCTGTTTGTGCCCGCCGGCGACGATTTTTACCACCCGCGCATCACCCTCAACAAAAGCTACTCGTTCCGGGAGCTCGACCGCGACGAGGACCGCCGCCGCCTCTACGACGACATTTACGTGGACTTTTTCTTCCGCCGCCACGAGGAATTCTGGCGCCAGCAGGGCCTCGTGAAACTGCCGCCCGTGCGCTACGCCACCGACATGCTCATCTGCGGCGAGGACCTGGGCATGGTGCCCGCCTCCGTGCCCGGCGTGATGCGGGAGCTCGGCATCCTGGGCCTGCACATCCAGCGGATGCCCGCCAACCCCGAAACCGAGTTTGGCCACCCCGCCACCGCGCCCTACCTGAGCGTGGTCACGACCAGCAGCCACGACATGAGCACCGTCCGCGGCTGGTGGGAAGAGGACCGGGTGCGCACCCAGCGCTACTTCGAAACCATGCTCGGCCACTGGCGCGAGGTGGCGCCGTTCTACTGTGAGCCCTGGGTGGCGCGCGAAATCCTGGTGCAGCACTTGCACTCGCCCGCCATGTGGGCCATCTTCCCGCTGCAGGACCTGCTGGCAATGGACACCGGCCTGCGCCGCGCCAACCCGCACGACGAGCAAATCAACATGCCCGGCAACCCCGCCCACTTCTGGAAATACCGCCTGCACCTTCCCCTGGAAGAGTTGGTCGACGCCGCGGGCTTCAACGAGCCGCTGCGGGAAATGGTCCGGGCCAGCGGCCGTTAGCTCACGGCCGCCCGCAACCGCTACCCCAACCAAACGGCCCACTTACGCGCTTGCTGACCGCGGCTGAGCGGCCTTGCCTCTGGCAGGGCTGCTCAGCCGCGTATTTGTATGCGGCCGCGGGACCTTGTAATCAAGAGGGCCCCGCGCGGAACAAGTCAGCCTGGCGCTCCACATAAGCAACCCAGCGCAAGCAGTCAAGATACCCTAATAATTTATTGCTGACGGAATGGATTTTATGAAAAAACCAAGGTCAGTATTCTGCCTGGGTGAACCAGGCTTGTGGTCGATTCTAGCAATAACATTATTTTTTCAAGCTTAAATTATCAGTCGGCGCCATTTCGTGACGGTAGGACTTTAGCGCATCCTTCATTCGATTGGTTGGGGCAGGGGTTTCGTGGGTCGTTTTAGTTTGCTACTACGGTTCCGCGCCATTCACTGGGGCGAGAGGCCCACTCGTCTAATATCCCCATTCCCGTCTTGGGTCCAATTCTACTTTTGAGGACGTTTTTTCCTCATATCCACGGCTGGTACTTTTTTAATCCTTCTTCACTTATTTTATGACAACACTTTTACGTCGATTTGCCTTACTTCTTGGCTTATTCGTCTTGTTTATTAGTAGCAAAGCTTGGGCACAGACTTCTCCTTTTCTGGGAATAACTCCCACTACGGCCGCTGCTGTAAACGTCGGGGCCACGCTGACGCTGACGATTAACACGACCAACACGGGTTCGGGAACCAACGCCGCCACCAACGTGGTGCGCACGGTAACGGGCTTGCCCACGGGCTTGACCGGAGTGACTTTTGGTGGTGCTGGCTCCGCCAACGCCGTCTACGACCCGGGTGCCGGCACGGTGTCGTTTACCGGCGGGCCCTACAACCTGGCCAAAAACGGGAATACGCTCAACTACACCATCTCCTTCGTTGTCCCTGCTGGTACTGCCTCCTTTACGGCGGCAGTGCTGGCTTCGGCCGCCAACGCTACCAACGCGGGCGGACTGGTGACCGTCAGCCGGGTGGTTACGGTCAACAGCACGCCAGTGGCCAACAACGACGCCGCCACCGTTTCTTACAAATCCACGGCGCTAGTCAACGTGCTGGCCAACGATGTGGCTACTCCCGGCAATCCTAACCTGACGACGGTATTCCTCAGCGCCGGTACGGGCACTCCCACCACCAGCCGGACCTACACCGATGCCAATGGCGTGGTGTTCACGGCCAACGGTACTACCGGCAATATCACCTTTACCAACCCCAACAACTTCGTCGGCACCGCCACGGTCGGCTACAACTTCAAGGACCGGGGCACTCCGGTGCAGACCTCAAACACGGGAATATTGACCTTAACGCTGACCAACGCGGCCCCGGTGGCCGAGGACCGCACCAACGTCACGGTGAATGCCAACGGCACCACGACCACGCTAAACCCCAACCTGTCCGCCATCGATGCGGACGGCGCGGGGTCGTTGTTGTCGTACCAGATTACGTCGGTGCCCGCCACGGGTACGCTCCAGCAGGGCGGCACGGTTATCACCGCCGGCAACGTCCCCTACACCGTGCTGGTCGCCAATATTGGCAGCCTGACCTACACGGCCCCGAGCGGGGCGTCGGGTTCGGTTAGCTTTCAGTACCGGGTGACGGACAATGCCGGCGCCCAGAGCGGCCCGGCCACCTACACCATTCCCCAAAACACCAGCCAGGCTGATTTGGGCACGACGCTCGCGGCCAGCGTCGCCCTGGGCGGGCCCCTCATCACCACGGCTCCGGAAGGCAGCCTGCTCTACTACACGGCCACCACGACCAACAGCGGCCCGGTGGCCGCCACCAACGTCGTCATCACCATTTTCCTGCCGACGGGCCTGACCGGCGTGTCGCTTTCCAACAGCGGCATTTACAACGCCGCCAACGGCCGGGCTACTTTCCCAGCCGTTGGCCTGGGCGTCGGCGCCACCTTTTCGCGCAACATCGCCTTTTCGATGCCGGGCAGCACCGTTAACGCTACCGCTTCGGCCGTGTCGGGGCAGTCGGACCCCAACCCCAACAATAACATTGGCGCCACTTTCACCAACCCCACCCAGGCGGCGGACGTGAGCGTGGCCATCAACGGCCCGACGCGGGTGCTTTCCAACCAAGCGGTGGTTTATTCGGTGGTCCCCACCAACATTGGCCCCAGCACCGCCACCGGGGTCGACCTGCGGGCGCAGCTGGCCACGGGGCTGGCCGGCGTGGTGGCCTCGGGCCCCGGCGCGCCGGGCTCCGGCGCCTACAACGCCGTGACGGGGGTCGTGACCTGGCCCCTCATCAACTCGCTGGCGAACGGGGTCAGCCTCGTGTACACGGTGCGCTTCAACTCGCCCACGGCTACCGGGGGCACCATCACGGCCTCCGCTTCGGCCACCAGCACCACCGCCAACGGCGACCCGGTGGCGGTGAACAACGACGGCACCGCGGCGCAGTCCCGGATTACGACCCAGGTGGTGAGTGCCGCGGCCACGCTGCTGTGCGTGGTGCCCGGGGCCGACGGCGACGCCAACCCGCTGCCGTCCGGTTTCAATACCTACTTCCCGGGGGTGGGCACGGCGGCCACGGCCGCCACCAGCCTCACGCTGGGCCCGGCCGCGGCCGGCGCCGCTACCACGCCCATCGTGGCCGGCGACCTGGTGCTTATCATACAAATGCAGGGCGGGGACATTGACAACACCAACGCCGACGCCTACGGCGACGGCGTGAACGGGGACAATCTGGCCGCCGGGGTAATCCTGAACGCCAACTTCACGGCGGGGGTGTACGAGTACGCCATTGCCGACAACACGGTGGGCACGGCCGGCGGCACGCTCCAGCTCACGCAGGGGCTGAGCTTCGGCTACGTCTCGGCGGTGGCCACGGCCACGAGCGGCCAGCGGCGCTTCCAGGTTATCCGGGTGCCGCGCTACCGAAACGTAACCCTCAACGCCAACGTCACGGCCCCGCGCTGGGACGGCCTCACCGGGGGCGTGATGGCGATGGACGTGGACGGCACCCTGGACCTGGCCGGCTTTAAGCTGGACATGGCCGGCCGCGGCTTCCGCGGCGGTGCCGGCCAGCAGCTAGGCGGCGCCGGGGGGGTGGTGTCGACTTCGTACCGCAACAGCGCCACGTTAAACACCAGCGCCAACAAGGGCGAAGGCACCACCGGTACGCCGCGCTACCTCAACGACAACGGAACGCGGCTCGACACCCGGGCCAGCGGCCTGCTGCCGGCCGGCCTGAGCGACGGCTACCCCAGCGGCGACCGCGGCCGGGGCGCGCCGGGCAACGCCGGCGGCGGGGGCACCGACGGTCGCCCTTCGGCCAATGACCAGAACACCGGCGGCGGCGGCGGCTCGAACGCGGGTCGTGGCGGCGTGGGCGGCAACGGCTGGGATTCGAACTCTTCCACGGGCGGCTACGGCGGCGCGGGCTTCACGCAGGCCACGGCCAGCCGCATCATCATGGGCGGGGGCGGCGGGGCCGGCACCACCAACGACGGCACGGTGAACAACAACTTCACGGCTTATCCGGCCAACGTCGGCATCGCGGCCGACGGCTTTGCCTCCTCGGCCGCCGCGGGCGGCGGCATCGTCATCATCCGGGCCACCACCGTGAGCGCCAACTCCGGCACGATTGACGTGAGCGGCAACTCCATGAACTTCGTGCCCAACAACGACGGCTCGGGCGGCGCGGGCGCGGGCGGCTCCGTGGTGCTGCTCTGCAACGCCTCGGACGGCAACGCCAACAGCCCGGTGCTGCAGGGCATCACCATCCTGGCCAACGGCGGCGCGGGCGGCTCCAACACCGGCGGCGGCTCGCCCCACGGCCCCGGCGGCGGCGGCGCGGGCGGCGTCTCGTTTACTTCTTCGGTCACGAACGCGGCCTCCTCGCTCACCCCGGGCCCCAACGGCACTACGTTCGGCTTCGCTACTTACGGCTCGGGCGTGGCCTCGGCCTCGCTGGGCCAGGGCCTGAGCAGCATCACCCGGGCCGACGTGCCCAACGTGGTGGTAGGCTGCCCAGCCGACGTGATGACCACCATTTCCTCCAGTGCTACGGCTAATGTGCCGACGAACACGGCCACCCCGAACTCGGCTGTGACCTTCACCGCCAACACCGTCAACAACGGGCTGGGCACGGCGCGCAACGTGCAGGAAACCATCACCATCGACCCCAACCTGGCCAACGTGCAGCCGAATGGCCAGTCGAGTTTCACGACCAGCCCCACCGGCGTGCTCACCTTCGCCGACGGCACGACCTACAACCCCGGCACCGGCGTGGTAACGTTCCCGGCCGTGGCGGTGCTCGTCAACGGAGCGACGCTGGTAAATGCCCTGACCGGCCTGCCCAACCGCGTGCTTTTCTCGATGCCGAACCAGAACGTGCTCGGCACGGCGGCCTCGCGGTCGAGCGGAGACTTTGACCCCCGCTTGGCCAACAACGACGGCTCGCTGCCGGCAGCTAACATCCGGGTAACGGCCGTGAACAGCATCGCGGGCACGGTGTTCGACGACGTGAACTATGGCGGGGGCTCCGGCCGCGACCTGGCAACCGCCGATGCGTCGGCCGTGGCGTCGGGCTTCGCCGCCGGGGCGATTGGTAGCGCCGGTACCCGCGTCGAGCTCTACAATAGCTCGAATGCGTTCATCGCCGCTACCACCACGGGGGCCGACGGCCGCTACGGGTTTTCGGGCGTGCCCGTGGGCACCTACACGGTGCGCGCGGTGAGCTCGACGGTGAAGTCCGTCCGCAACAAAACGGTGACCGGGCTGGTGCCCGTGCAGACCTACCGCACCAACGAAGGGGCCCCCGACCCGGAGCGCGTGGGCGGCGAAGACCCAACCAAAGTGGACGGCCCGGCCAACTTCAGCAGCGTGACGCTGCGCCTGGCCGGCCTCAACCTGAGCGGGGGCGACAACACCGCCTTCATCGACCAAGTGGAAATAGTGGATGCCGGCAACAGCGTGGTGGCAACTGCCTTGTTCAACAGCAGCTTCGAGACGCCGAACGTGGGCAACGGCTTCATCTACGGCCCAACCGGCGTCGACGTGGCCTGGACGTTTGCGGGCAATTCCGGCATCGCGGGCAACGGCAGCGGCTTTGGGGCCCCGGCCGCCCCGGCCGGCTCCCAGGTGGCCTTCCTGCAGTTTACCGGCTCGGCCGACCAGGCCCTGACGCTGAGTCCGGGCACCTACTCGGTGCGGTTCAAGGCCACGCAGCGCAACCAGGGCGGCCAGACCAACGACCAGACCGTGGCCGTGCTCATCAACGGCGTTGAAATTGGCCGGGTGCAGGCGCCCAACGACGGTGTTTTCAACACCTACTCCGGGGGTTCCTTTACTGTCGGGGCGGTGAGCGGCAGCGTCGTTACGCAGAGCGTGGCCCCGCTGACCCTGGCGGGCGCCGGCGCCACCGGCGTGGACTTCGGCTTCAACTTCGACGCCGTTGTGAACACCAACGACACCGGCCAGGGCTCGCTGCGGCAGTTTATTCTTAATTCCAACGCGCTGGGCAATGGCAACCTCGACCAGGCCGCGAGCTCCAACGCCGGCGGCACCGACCCGGCCCCGGGGGTGGAGACGAGCATCTTCATGATTTCGAACGGGGCGCCGCGCAACGGCCTGCGCGGCGGGCTGACCAACCAGCTCCCCGGCGGCGTGGCCGTCATCGCGCCCAACACGGCGGCCAACGGGGCCCTGCCCGCTTTCACTGACCCCAACACCGTGCTCGACGGTACCACGCAAACCCTGAACGTGACCAACACCAACAACGTGGTGTTGGGCGCGGGCGGCAGCGTGGGCAGCGGCTCGGGCACGCCCTTGGCCCAGGTCAACGGCCCGGAAGTGCAACTGACCGGTACCCCCGGCCAGGCCAACTCCACCTACGGCCTGACCCTGGCTGCTTCCAACCTCACGGTGAGGGGCCTGGCGGTGCTGGGCTTCGGCAACACAGGCGCCACCGGCAGCGGCAACCTCAGCGGGGCCAACATCTACGTAACCGGCACGGCCACGACCGGCCTGCTCATCACGAACAACGTCATCGGCACGGGGGCCACGGCCTTTCCAACCACCGGCGTGGACCCGAATACGAACCTGACCCGGAGCACCGGCAACGGCGTTTTGCTGGCCGGCTTCGCCACCGGGGGGTTTGTGTCGGCCGTCATCAGCAACAATCTGATTGGCTACCACGGGGCCAGCGGGGTGGAGAACTTGGCCAACGGCACGGAAAACAGCGTGCTCATCACGGGCAACGAAATCCGCAGCAACGCCCTGCTCAACGCCACCGCCGACGGGGTGCACCTGGGTACGGCCGGGGGCACTGTGCGGAACAGCCTGATAATTGGCAACCGCGGCTCGGGCGTGGACTTCGCGGGTACCAATGGGGCCGGCCTGGTCACGGGCAACACCATCAGCGGCAACGGCACGGGCGGCGCCGAAACGTCGGGCGTGCGCGCCTTTGGCCAGGGCAACACTATTAGCCTCAACGTCATCACGGGCAGCGCCGGCAACGGGGTGCTGGTGCGCGCCGGTACCAACGCGCCCAACGTGCAGGGCACTACGTTTATCAGCCAGAACTCGATTTTCAACAACACCCGGCTGGGCATCGACCTGCTGAACACCGGCGACAGCGAAACCGCGGGTATTGTGACGCTGAACGAGACGGGCGACGTCGACGGCGGCAGCAATGGCTCGTCGGTCATTGGGGGCAATGGCCTGCTCAACTTCCCGGTGATTGCGCAGGCCCGCATCAACGGCCCCAACCTGCTGGTGCGCGGCTACGCCCGGCCCGGCGCCCGCATCGAGCTCTTTGCCGTGGGCACGGCCGACGCGTCCGGTTTTGGCGAAGGGGCCACCTACCTGACCGCAATCGTCGAAGGCAATAGCAACGCAGCCAACGGGGCGGTGGACAGCGACGCCCGGACGGCGGCCTACAGCGGCCTCGTCAACGGCATCAACCAGGGCGCCGACAACACCCAGCTCTTCGTGATGAGCATTCCGCTCGCTTCACTGCCCGGCGGGGGCAGCGGTTTGGCGGGGGCCGTCCTCAGTGCCACGGCCACCCTCGCGGGCGTGGGCACGTCGGAATTCTCCGGTGTGGTTACCGTTGGCAGCGGCCCGCTGCCGGTGGAGCTGGTGTCGTTCGAGGCCCGGGCGGTGCGCAACATGGACGCGGCCCTGGTGTGGCGCACGGCTTCGGAAAAGAACAACGACCACTTCGACGTGGAGCGCAGCCTCAACGGCACGGATTTCGTGAAGTTCGAGGAGGTGAAAGGCCAGGGCACCTCCTCGGCCCCGACGGACTACGCCCTGACCGACTCGGGCATCGGCGCCAAGGTCAGCGGCCCGGTCTACTACCGCCTCAAGCAGGTGGACGCCGACGGCACGAGCGCCTACTCGCCCGTGCGCACGGTGGCCTTCATTAGGGCTGCCGCGGCTCCGGCCATTGGCCTGTTCCCGAACCCGGCCACGGCCGCCACGCAGCTGGACCTGAGCCAGCTGCCCGCTGGCTCCTACCAGGTGCGCGTGCTGGACGCCACGGGCCGGACAGTGCTGAGCACCCGGCTGACGGCGGGCCGGGCGCACGCCCTGGACCTGAACACCATCGCCAGCGGCACCTACACCGTGCTGGTGCGCGGTACCAACGGGGGCCAGGTCGTGAATCTGGCCAAGCGTCTCATCAAAGAATAAGGCCGCCGCCGGTTCGCCGGCAAATGCAAAAGGCCCTTCCCGTTCGGGAAGGGCCTTTTGGCGTTGTAATGGTTTTCGGGCCAGGGTATATTTCGGAAGGAGTTAAGAGCTGAAATTCTAACCGCACGCACCCTAACTTTTAACCCTCAGCTTTTAACTTCTTCCGAATAGAACGCGAAACGTAGAACGCGAGACGGCGCTAAGTGCCCGCGGCCGGGCGCAACCTCCGGGCGGGCGCTTGGGTTAGCACGTTTGGGTTCTGCTCCAATTTCAGTCAGCCTGATGCATCACGACTACGACGTACTCATTATTGGCGCGGGCAGCGCCGGGCTCACGGCGGCCCTCACCCTGGGGCGCTGCTTACGCCGGGTGCTGGTGGCCGACGGCGGCCCCCCGCGGAACGAATGCTCGCCCGGCGTGCACGGCTTTCTGACGCGCGACGGCATCCGGCCCGCCGAGCTGCTGCGCCTGGGCCGGGAGCAGCTGCGGCCCTACGACACCGTGGAAGTCGCAGGCTTGCGCATCGATTCGTTGATTCGGCAGGGCCGGGGCTTCTGCGCCACCGGGAGCAGCACCGCCGACGATGCTTCCCGCACCGTGACGGCCCGGCGGGTGCTGCTGGCCACCGGCGTGAGCGATGTGCTGCCGCCGCTGCCGGGTTTCCGCGAGCTGTGGGGGCGCGGGGTGCTGCACTGCCCGTATTGCCACGGCTGGGAGGTGCGCGGGCAGCCCCTGGCCGTGTACGGGCGGGGCCGCACGGTGACGGGCCTGGCCCTGCTGGTCAGCCGCTGGAGCCGCGACATCGTGGTGGTGACGGACGGCGCTGGCCACCTCACGCCCAACGCCCGCCGCCGCCTGCGCCGGGAAAAAATCAGCGTGGAGGAGCAGCCCGTAACGCGCCTCATCGGCTCGGCGAGTCGCGACTTGCGCTGCGTAGTGTTTGCCGACGGCAGCCAGCTGGAGCGGGCGGCGCTTTTCCTGCACGCGCCCCAGCACCAGCGCAGCCCGCTGGCCGCCGGCTTGGGTGCGCGCCTGACCAGCAAAGGCGCCGTCTGGGTCAGCTCGGGCTTGCAAACGTCCGTCCCGGGCCTGTACGCCGCCGGCGATACCACGCCCGGTACCCAGCAAGCGCTGCTGGCGGCGGCCGGGGGCAACAAAGCCGCCATTCTGATTAACGAAAGCCTGACCAGGGAAGAGTGCCCGCGGTAGGACGCTGCGCTGAATGAGCAGTGGGCCGTGAGCAGTGGGCCGTGAGCAGTGAGCAGAAGGAACGTCATGCTGAGCTTGCCGAAGCATCTCGCCCGCTTCGTTGAACCGAATGTCAGCGCAGCTAACGATTGGATTACTATCACACGCGAGATGCTTCGGCTGCGCTCAGCATGACGTTCCTTCTGCTCACTGCTCACTGCTCACTGCTCACTGCTCACTGCTCATTGCTCACTGCTCACTGCTCACTGCTCATCAAGCGCAGCGTAAAATCACCGCGCCAGCTGGGCCAGTACTTGCAGGGCTGCGCGGGCGCGGGTTTTCACGGTGGCCAGCGGAACGCCGAGCTGCTCGGCAGTCTCGGCCTGGGTGCAGCCGCCAAAATAAATCAGGTCAATTACCTCGCGCTGCCGGGGCTTGAGCCGCAGGGTAAGCTCGCGCAGACCAATGTGTTCGGGGTTGAAGGTGGAGGGCGCCCGGGCCCGCTGGGCGCCGGTCACTTCCAGCGACTTATTGCCGTTGTGAAACTGGTAGCGCGGACTCCGCAGCGCGTCGATGGCTTGGTTGCAGCACACGCGCACCATCCAGGTAAAGAGGCGGCCGCGTCGGGCATCGTAGCTGGCAATGCTCAGCCACACTTTGAGCAGGCCTTCCTGCAACACGTCCTGGGCCAGCGCCTCGTTGCGCACCACCCGCAGAATCACGGTGAGCAGGTTGCCCGCGTACCGGTCGTGTAGCACGCGCAGGGCTTGCTCGTCGCGGGCTATTAGCCGCTGCACCAGTGCCCCTTCGTCCGTCGCGGCGGGCAACGCCAGAGCTACCTTCATAATCGAACAGCAAGGAAAGAATCGGTCGCTGGCCAAAAGCCAGAAACAGGTCTTCGGTGAATTACTGGACAGGAATAGTAGCTGGTTGCTTATAGAAAAGAGAGTTGGTGGCGGGTACGTGAAGGGGAATAGGGGCCGTTGAGCTGGCTTAAAATGGATTTACAGAACAGCGGCAAGGCAAAATCTTACGGCATATTTTCATGATTGGATTGTCTCGTCAAGAACTTGTTGTTGAAAGCAGGGGACTTCGCTGCTCGTAAATACTCAACCGTAGCTGCGGGGGGACGGCCAGGGGCTGGGGCTTAGGCACGGCCACGTAGGTTGTCAGACCCGGTTTCGGGTAGGCTTAAAAAGCCGGAAAGTAACCGCGATGAGTAGCTGCCATTGCCGGGCCATCCGTAGAGCAAGCCGGATTATTTCACCAGCTTATGCCCTCAACCATTGTTGCCTTGCACTACTGGGCCGGCGCCGGCCGCGAATTTGATTTGTTGCGCCCCTTGCTGGCTCCTGGCACCGAGCTGCTGGCGCCCGACCTGCCCGGCTTCGGCCAGCAGGCGCCGCCGCCGGGGTTCGGCTATTCGGTGGGCGCCTACGCCGATTGGGTGGCTGAGTACGTGGCGCGGCGCGGCCTGACCGAATTCACGTTGCTCGGGCACAGCATGGGCGGCAAAATAGCCCTGGCCCTGGCGGCCCGCCGGCCCGCCGGCCTGCGGCGGCTGGTGCTCTTGTCGCCCTCGCCGCCCACGCCCGAGCCGATGACCGACGACGACCGCGCCGCCGCGCTGGCCGCCCACGGCGACAAACAGGCCGCCGAGCAGACCTTCCGTAAAATCACCCAGCAGCCCCTGCCCGAGGCCCAGCGGGCGAACGTCATCGCCGACAACCTGCGCAGCAGCCCCGCCGCCTGGAATGCCTGGCTCCGGCACGGCTCCCGCGAAGACCTCACGGCCCAGCTTGGCGCGCTCGCGGGGCCGTGCCACCTGCTGGTGGGCGCCGACGACCGCGCCATCACGCCCGCCACGCAGCAGCAGCAGACGCTGCCGCTGCTGCCAGCCGGCACGCCGTTCACGGTGGTGCCCGGCGCGGGCCACCTGCTGCCCCTCGAAGCCCCGGCCGCAGTGGCAGCTCATTGTTAGTTGTCAGTTGCTCGTTGTCAGTTGTCAGTTGTCAGTTGTCAGTATGTGCTGGCAACTGACAACTGACAACGAGCAACTGACAACTAACAATGCGCCTATTCCAATGCCCGGCTCCGAAAGAGGATGAAGCCCAGGTGCCCGTAAACGCCGAACCGCTCGGCGGCATCGTCGTAAAAGCGGCCGTGAATGGCCAGTGGGCCCACCGGTGTCTGAAAAATAACGCCCGTGCTGGCTGTCAGGCGCGGCCGTTCGAAACCGTCTTGGCGGACGGCTTTTTGGCGCTCGTTCTGCGCCAGCGGCTGGGCGTTGACGTGCACGTAGGCTTCGGAGCGCCACTCCAGCTTGCCCAGCACCGGCAGGGTGTAGCGCAGGCCGGCCGCCGCGTAGCGGGCCGAGCGGTAAGCGTCCAGGAACAGCGTGCGCGAGTCGGGCAGCGGGGCAAACACCGGGGCGGTGGTCTGCGACGAGCGGTAGTTGGAGAACGTGCCCTGGCCGCTGGCCGTGAGCTCCACGAAATAGCCCCAGGAATGATGGTCGCCCTTCAGCTTGTAGTACCGCTCGGCCGTGGCCCGCAGCTGCACCCACTGGTGGTGCCGCGAATTGGCCGCCACTACCGACGTGGAGCCGGGGGTGAAAATAGCCGACCCCGTCACGGCCCGCACCGTGCCCACCACGCGCAGGCCGGCAGTGGCGTACTGCTTGCGGTTGAGGGTGTTGCGGGCAAATTGCACGGCCGCCGTGCCGCCCCGAAACACCGTTTTGTCGAGCACGTCGGCGCTGTTGATGGTCGTCGAGTTCGTGTAGAAGTCGCGGGTGGTGAAGGCGCCCGCGTCGAGCACCACCCGGCTGCGGTAGTTGGGGCTCACGCCAAACTGCGCGCCCAGCTTGGTGTCCTGCTGCCGGATTTGGGTGCTGAACACGTCGCGGCCCAGCAAGCCGCCGCTGTTCTGGTAATCCCACTGATTGTAGGTGATGGTGGGCTCCACGTAGAAGGGAATGCGCCCCGGCACGTTGATGCGAAACGAGCCCTGCGCGCTGTTGTAGAAGCGCCCCAGGCTCACGTTGGCCGCGGCGGTGTAGAGCAGGCGCCGCAGGTAGCGGTACTCCAGCCCCACGTACAGGTTGTCAATTGGCCGGTTGCTGAGCACGAAGCCCACCTCGGCGGCCACGTTGTTGTTGCGGCGCGCGTCCACGTTGAACACGTAGCCCTTCTGCTTGTCGTCGTAGCGAATGCGGGGGTAGATGTTCTTGAAAAAGTCGTCCGACGCCAGGCGGTAGTAGCCCTCCTCCACGTCGTCGATGGTGTAGGTGCGGCCCTTGCGCCGGAAAAACTGCGCCGCGTACCGGTTCTGGTCCTCGCGCAGGCCGTTCACGCGCACCTCGGTGAAGCGCGGGGTGGGCGCCCCGTCCTGAAACGCCCGCCGCCGCTGGCCCAGCGTGAGGCTGTCCACGCGCCGGCCAATGCGCTGCTTGATGAGGGCCATCTTGAGCTGGGCCGCCGTGTCGCCGATGGCAATCAGGGCCTGCACGCGCTCGAAGTCGGCCCCGCCGTAGCCCTCCAGGTCGGGCTGAATGAAAACGCCGTTTTTGCCCACGCTCAGCGTGTCGGCCACGTTGGCGCCCAGAAACAGGATGGTGCTCGTGAGCAGCGCGTCGTCATTTTTGAACGGATATTTCTTGTACGCGACGTCGCCCACGTTCACCCCGATGATGACCTCGGGGGCAAACTCATTGCGCATCACGTCGGTGGGAAAATTGTTGTACACGCCCCCGTCGAAGAGGTAGCGCCCGTCGAGGTTGCGGATGGGGCGGAAGGCCAGCGGCACGGCCATCGAATTGCGCACGGCGTCGGAGATGGAGCCGCTTTTCTGCACCACCTGCTTGCGGGTGAACACCTCCGCCGCCAGGCAGCGGAAGGGCACGAACAGCTTGTCGAAGTCGTAGTCGGCCCGCGCGCCGGCCGGGGCCAGCAGCTTGGCCAGGGCAAAGTTCAGGTTGAGGTCGTTGACCAGGTTGGTGCTCACCCGCGCGGTAAACGAGGAGTCGATGGCCACCCCCAGGCGCAGGGCCGACGGCGAGGGTTCGGCCGTGAGGTAGTTGAACGTTTTGTCTTCGAGCTGCTTGCCGCTCACCCAGTACTGAAACTCCGGCGTCAGTACAATCTGCTCAATCTCCGCGGGCGAGTAGCCCGCCGCGTACATCGCCCCAATCACCGAGCCCATGCTCGTGCCGATGATGTAGTCAATCGGAATCCGGTTTTTCTCCAGCTGCTTGAGCACCCCGATGTGCGCCAGCCCCTTGGCCCCGCCGCCGCTGAGTACCAGCCCCACTTTCTGGGCCTGGGCGGGAAAAATGAAAAAGCCGGCCAGTAGCAAGGCCGGCAGCACGCGCGAGAAAAAAAGGGGCATAGAAAGCAGGGAAGGTTGGCCGTTTGAGCAGGGGCGCCGGCCAGCCGCGTACGGGCCGGTTACGGCGCAGGTTGTGCGCACACAAATGACGCACCACTTTTCACGCTTCCGGGCAGTGGGCCCGCCGATTTCGGGCGCGGCGAGCATTCAAGAACCCGGCAAATGCGCCGCTATTTTGCCTTACATTTAGGAAGTGCTTCGCCGGAGCTGTGTGCAGCCGGCCTCTACCCGCCTCCAACCCATGAAAAACTTCTCCGCGTTGGCCATCGGCCTGGCCGGGTGTCTGCTGGCATCGGCGGCCCCGGCCCAGAACTACCGGCCCTTCCGCCCGGCCTTCACGTATCAACTCAGCGAAGCCGCTACGGCCGGCGACACCACGTACCTGCTGCGCCTGGGGGCCGGCCAGCTGCAGGGCGGCGACTCGCTGTTTCGGTTCGACCGGCGCACCAGCCGCGGCAGGGTCAACCCGGCGCAGGGCAACTGCGGCGCTTACGTGGAGCGGCCCGACAACCTGTTTGGAGCCACGCTGCGGGTGCGGCCCGGCGCCGAGTACGTGCTGGCCGCCGCCAACGGCCGCACTTTCACGCTGCGGCCTCGGCAGCCGCTGGGCCAGGCCTGGGCGGCCACGTCGAGCGGCCTCACGGCGCAGGTCACGGCCCGGACGCTGGGCACGGTGCTGGGGCAGGCGGATTCGCTGGCCGTCATCACCCTCTCCGACGGGGCGGTGCTCACCCTCAGCCGGCGCTTTGGCTGGGTGAGTGGCCCCGCCCTGGGCCGCTACCTCAACCCGCGTCTGCCGGCGGCCACCCTCACGCTCACGGCCTTGCCCGAGCTGGGCCTGGGCACGGCCCAGTTCGGAGCCTTCGCGGTGTACGATTTTCAGCCCGGCGACGTGTTTTTGCGGAAGACCACCTCCTCCGCGCCCTTCGGCCTGTCGTGTGGCCCGACGCAACAATGGACCCGCGACAGCATCCTGAGCCGCGCCCTTAGCCTCAACGGCGACACGCTGCGCTACCAGGTGCGCAGCCGTACCTTGGTCCGGTCCTGCACCAGCGCCGTGGCCGTGCTAAGCCCCGCGTTGGTGAGCACCCTGCGCATTACCCGCACGACGGGGCAACTGGACCAGCCCACCGGTTTCTGGGGGACGAGTGCCGCTTCGGGCCCGGCGGGGCGGGTGCACCTGCCCGCTTTTCGCACGGCGGACTACGGCGGGCGGCCCGTGCAGCGCCATTTGGCGTACGAGCAATGCAACGCCGCGGCCGCGGACACCGTCTCGTTGCGCGACATGGCCAGCCGTGATTTTGGTCTTTATATTTCGACGGCCCCCGGCCTGGGCCAAACGCGGGAGGAGTACATCAGCTTTATGTCCGACCTTACCGTGCTGCTCGGCTACCGCAAGGGCACCGAAACCTGGGGCCAGCTCACCACCTTTGCCCAGCTGCTGCCCACGCGGCGCGGCCAGCCCGCCGCCGGCACCGCCGCCGCCCCCAACCCCTTCGGCCCCGAACTGACCGTGCGCCTGACCCTGGACCGCCCCCGGGCCGTGGCCACCGAGCTGCGCGACGCCCTGGGCCGGGTGGTGCTGCGCCGGCCCGCGCAGCCGCTGGGCGCGGGCCCGCGGCAGCTGGTGCTGCCCACGGCGGGCCTGCCCGCGGGGCTGTACACCCTGCATCTGTACCGGGCCGGGGAGGGCCGCCCCGAGGTGCTGAAGGTGGTGAAAGCCGAGTAGCGGAGCGCGCCGGCCAGCCGGTTAGCGGGGCGCCGGAGCCGACGTCAGTGAAACGGCCGTTTCTTTAGCATTCCGCCCACGGCGTCATCAATGCGGTGCTGCAGGAGGAAAGCCTTGGGGTCGAGCCGCCGGACTTCTTCGCGGAGCCGCGGCAGCTCCAGGCGCGTGACGACGGTGAAGACGATGTCCAGGTCTTCGCCCTGCTCGCCGCGCTTGCCGTAGCCGCTGCGGCCCTTGTAGAGGGTGACGCCCCGGCCCAGGTGGTGCGTGATGACGTGGCGGATGGCGTCGCTGTGCTCCGAAATGATGGTGACGCCGGTGTACTGCTCGATGCCGTTGAGCAAAAAATCCAGGGTCTTGGACGCGGCCACGTAGGTGAGGATGGAGTAGAGTGCCTCGTTGACGCCGAGCACGAAGGCGGCCGCGCCGAAGATGAACAGGTTGAGCACCAGCACCACGTCGCTCACCTTCAGCAGCGGGGTGTGCCGGCTCACGAGCAGGGCCACGATTTCGGTGCCGTCGAGTACCGCCCCGCCGCGCATGGCCAGCCCGATGCCGGCGCCGATGAACACGCCGCCGAACACGGCCGTGAGCAGCAGGTCGGGCGTCACGTCGGGGTAGGGCACCACGGCCACGCACAGGGCCAGGCCGGCAATGGCCAGGGCGCTCCGCACCGCGAAGCCGGGCCCCATCTGCCGGTAGCCCAGCAGCAGAAACGGCAGGTTGATGAACAGTAGCCCCCAGGCCAGGGGCAGGTCAAAAGCCGCCGCCAGCAGCATGGACACGCCCGTGACGCCGCCGTCGATGAAGTGGCTGGAGAGGAGAAACCCTTTCAGGCCCATGCCGGCGCTCAGGATGCCCGCCACCACCAGCGCCGTGTTTTGCAGCCCGCGCAAGGCGCGCGCCACCGGGGCGCCCGACGGCGGGGCCGCGCCGGGGTCGCCGGGTTGAGAGCGTTTATTCAGCAGCAGCACTTGGGAAAACAGCATGGACGGGGGCGGGGCCGGCCGGCCCACCACGGGCGGCGGGCCGGAGCGCCAGGGTCCTTTAACGCGCGCTGGCGCCGTTGGGTAGGCCGGACCCCAAGACCGGGCCGCTCCATAACCAGGCCGCCCGGTTCTGAGGCCGCTCCCTTATTTTTAGCAGCCGTTTGGCGGCTGCTTTTTTCAACCCGTTTCCCTTCCCCCGCGCATGGCCACCCTCGACCCCGGCATTGGCGAAAAATTCTCGCGCCGCACCAAACGGGCCATCAACCACGACGGCACTTTCAATGTGCGGCGGCGCGGCGGCCCCCACCGCCACGACCCGTTTCAGTGGCTCATCACCATGGCCTGGGGGCCGTTCATCGGCGTGGTAGTGGTGTTTTTTGCCCTGCTGAACACGTTGTTCGCGCTGGTCTACCTGGCCCTGGGCCTCGAAAGCCTGCCCGGCGTGGAACCACCCGGCAATTGGTTTCAGGACTACCTGAGTGCGCTGTACTTTTCGATTCAGACCTTTACCTCCGTGGGCTACGGGCACGTGTACCCCGGCAGCAACGGCACGGGCTTCGTGTCGAGCCTGGAGGCGCTGGTGGGCGTGCTCACATTTGCGCTGGCCACGGGCCTGCTCTACGGGCGGTTTTCGCGGCCCACGGCCCGCATTCAATTCAGCCGTACGGCCATCATCACCCGCCGGGCCGACGGCACGCCCAGCCTGCAGTTCCGCATCGCCAACCAGCGCTCCAACATCCTCATCGACTTGCAGGCCCGGGTGCTGTTCAAAACCACCGAGGCGGCCACCAACGACCAGAAGTACGCCTTTTTGCCCTTGGAGCGTGATTCCGTCAGCTTCTTTCCCCTCAGCTGGACCGTGGTGCACGACATTACCCCGGAGAGCCCGCTGCACGGCCTCGGCCCGGCCGACTACGAGCGGCTGGACGCCGAAATCATCGTCCAGCTGAAAGGCTACGACGACACTTTTGCCCAGGACGTGCACGCCCGCAATTCTTACACCCACGACGAAATGGAGTGGCACCGCCGCTTTGTCCGCGCCTACGAGGTGAACGAAAACGGCATTGCCGTGCTCGACCTGGACCAACTGCACGAAACCGAAGCGCTGGACGCTGACGCTGCGCTTCGTTCAATGAGGAATGAAAAGTGAGCAATGAGCAAAAGGAACGTCATGCTCATCTGGCGTCCGCACAGCCGAAGCATCTTGCTCGGGGTAGTAATCTAATCGTTCAATGAAGCGGGCGAGATGCTTCGGCTGCGCTCAGCATGACGTTCCTTTTGCTCATTGCTCATTGCTCATTGCTCATTGCTCATTGCTCATTGCTCATTGCTCATTGCTCATTAAGCGCAGCGTCCAGCTTCCGTCATTCGTCGTGGCCCGGCGCGGCCAGCGCGGGCGAGGCGGCCGTTTCCTTGGCTTCCACTTCCAGCCGCTGCTGCTCCTTAGCCGAGGGCGTGCGGGGCAGTTGGTTCAGGTCGGGCGAGCCGCCGTCGACCCAGCACGTGAACCAGAAGGCGCCGATGAGGGCCGCCGCGTAGCGCATCTGGCGCTCTACTTGCCCGTTGAGCCGGGCGTGGTAGGCCCGGCTGAACTCGCGCGAGTACGTGCGGATGGTTTGGGTGCCGCGCTGCTCGTAGCCAAACTTCTGGTCCCCGGGGTACTGGGCCGTCAACTCCCGCTCGAAGCGCAGCACCGAGTCCACGGCGGCGTGCGAGCGGACGACCGCGCCCCAGATGGCGTCGCTGGGCCGTTCCAGGTACTGCGCCTGGCCGCTGAACAGGTCGTAGTCAGTGCTCAGCAGTTCGGGCAGGCGCGACTCCCACAGGCCGTGGATGCCGCGCTGGCCGGTGAGCTGGCCGTTGTAGTTGCGGGTGGTGTGCAGCGGCACGCAGGCGTCGGCAATGTAGTGCCCCAAGTCGGCCGAGAGGCGTAGGATGCGGTCGGTGTCGCGGGCCTGGAAGGCGGCGGTGAGCTGGTTTTTCATGCTCACCACGTGCCAGGGCACAATGCCGTGGCGCAGCAGCGAGTCTTCGCCGTAGCGGGCCACGGCGTCAGCGTAGCGGCGCGGCAGCTTATACGCGGCGCTGTCGCCGTAGCGGTCCACGTCGAGGAAGTGCCTGGGGGCCTCGCCGGGTATTACCATGCGCCGCGAGTCGGGCCGGGTGGCGTTAGCGGTCAGGTAGTCGATGTTGGCCTTGTAAAAGCCCACCATGGCCGGCGGCAGCGTGTACACGGCCAGCCGGTTGAGCAGCCGGTGCCCAAAAAAGCCCCAGGCCTGGGCCTGCCGCGCGCACAACACCAGGGCCGCCGCGAGCAGCAGAAAGAGTAGCGGTTTTTTCATGAGGAAACCGGCTTCCGTTGCAAGCCCGCCCGGCAATTTACTCCGAACAGATTGCATTCCGAAGCCGCCAACAAAAAGGCCCTCCGCGGCGAGCGAAGGGCCTTCTTACGGCAACGGCTGCGGCTCTTACTCCACCACGCGCACGCGCACGGCGGTCGACACCAGTTGCCGGCCGTCTTCCAGCGTGAGCAGGAAATAGTAGGGCAGTTGGTTGGGGTTCTGGGGCGTGAACGACGCGTTGGGCGCCACCACGGCGGGCTGTCCGGCCGCGCCCGGCCCCACGCGGGCGCGGTAGGCCGTGTACCGGTCCAGGCTGGATGCGAACGTAATCTGGTTGGTGCCATTGCCCGCAATGGGCACCAGGCGCGTGCCCGCGGCGTCGTAGTTGAAGCTCAGGGCGTCGGCGCCTTGCAGGTTGGCCAGGCCAGCGGTGCCGGTCGTAATCTTCGTAATTTCCCGGATGATGCCCTTGCCGGCCGGAATTTCCAGCACGATGGTGAACGGCCCGACGACGCCCGCGCCCGGCGTGTTTTTCACCGAAGCCGTGACGATGGGAAACCGCTCGAAAAACTCCTGGTTGGGCACCGTAACTGGCACGTCCGCCACGCTGTCCTGGAGTGGCGAGAGGCTGTTGTCATCGTACTCCTTTTTGCAGGAGAAGGCCCCCAGCGCAAGCAGGCTGAGAATGAGGAAACGAGCGAGTTGCTTTTTCATGAGAAAGAGTCGAAATGCAAGCTGAGAGAAGGGGCCGCCTTACTCGGCCCACCACACCTTGACGGTGGTCAGGGGCTGGGGCGTGGGGATGTTTGCGGCGTTCGAGGTAATTTCCACGTTCGGGTAGTACAGCCGGGCCGGAATGGAAACCGGGCTTTCCGAGCTGGGATTGGTCACCAGGGCCAGCTTGGGGTAGCCCGTGCGCCGGAAGTCGTTGTAGGCCTCGTAGCCGTTGCCCGTCCAGGCTATCCACTTCTGGGTGATAATCTGGTTGCGCTGGCGCTCCACGGGGCCGGCCAGCGTCACCACGCCGGGGTTGGCGGCGAAGTACGTCGTGATGTCGACGGCCGAAAGCCCGGCCTTGGCCATCGAGGCCCGGATGCCGGCCTCGAACAGCGACTGCGCGGTCTGGCCGGGCACGGTCACGCCCGGCAGCGTCAGCACCGCTTCGGCCAGGATGAAGGCCCGCTGGAAGTTGGTGACCAGCCGCACGGGTGCCTCGCCGCTGGCGCCCACCACGTAGCTGGCGTAGCGCGAGCGGCTGCCCCGGACGGGCACCGCGGCCGTGCCGCCGTTGTCGTAGCCCGCAAACCGGCCGAACGGCGTGACGATGCCCGCGGTGGCCGGCACGGTGGTGAAAAACTGCGGCAGGCGCGGGTCCTTCAAGCGGTTCAGCGAGTCGAGAAAGCGCTGGCTGAGCATCTGGTCGTCGGGGCGATTCACGAAGTTGTAGGCGTAGAAGGGGTTCTGGTTGCCCACGGTGGTGCCGAAGGGCACCTCGGCGTCGTCCGAGTTGTCGGTCATGTAGGCCCCGGTTCCCTTGGCCACCACTTCGTTGATGACGCTCGCGGCCAGTGCCGGCTCCTTCTTGCTGATGGTATTGGCCAGCTTGAGCAGCAGGGTGTTGCCAAACTTTTTCCACTTCACCACCGCGGCGGCGCTGGTGGTCACGCTGCCCCGGAAGTAAATCAAGTCGTCGGTGCCGGGCCGCAGGGCGCTGGGCTTGTCCAGGTCCGCCAGGCCTTCGCGCACCAGGTCAAACAGGCTTTGAATGCCTAGAGCCGCATTGCCCTTGTAAATGTCCTCCTGCTTGTCGAAGCGCGGCTGCAGGTTAGGCGCGGCCAGGTTGCCCTGCAAGGCGTCCGAGTAGGGAATGTCGCCCCATAGGTCCGTGGCCAGGGCAAAGTTGTACGCTTTCAGAATCTTCGCGTAGCCGGCGTACACCGGGCTCGCTTCCTGGGTGAGGTTGATGATTTGCTGGGCGTTAATCAGCGAGCCGCCGTAGAGCTCGTTGTTCCACTGGTTATCGTAGTTGCCGCGGAGCAAGTACGTGTCGTAGGTTCGGGGCTGGTTGGCGATGCCCGCGGTGTGCTGCACCAGCAGGTCCGCTACCCGGCCCAGGTCGTTGCCCACCGCGAAGCCGGTGGTCACCTCCACCCCGTTGAGCAGCGCCGAGGGCGACACGCTCAGCGGGTTGTTGGGGGTCTGGTTCACGTCCAGAAACTCGCTCGTGTTGCAGCCGCCCAGCACCAGGGCGAGCGCGGCGAGCTGGGCGCCGCGAAACATAATCGAAGAGGTCAGTTGCATGAGAAAGTCGGCCGCGGCCGCTTAGAAAGTAAAACGGATGTTGGCGCCGTAGGTGCGCGCGTTGGGCGGGCCCTGCAGGTCCAGCCCGCGGATGTTGCCGGCGCCCTGGGTGTTCAGCTCCGGGTCGAAGTTGGCGTTGGGCGCATAGTAATACAGGTTGCGGCTCGTGAGCGAAAAGCTGACCGCGCCAAAAGGCAGGTTGGTGAGCAGCGTTTTGGGCAGGGCGTAGCCGATGGCCACCTCGCGCAGACGGTACACCGTGGCGTCGTACACGTTCAGGTCACTCTGCAGGCCAAACGACTGCCAGTACGCCTGGGCGTCCACCTGGATGTTGTTGGGCCGGAAAGTCCCGTCGGTGTTCTGAATCACGCCCGGAATCACGCGGGGCGCTTCCCGGTCCTTGCCAGTCTCTTCCAGGGCCCCGTTGCCGCGGTAGGCACCGTTGGTGAAGGACAAGACGTCGCCGCCCTGGCGCGTGTCCACCAGAAACGACAGGCTGACGCCGCGGTAGGCGAAGTTGTTGGTCAGGCCGCCCTGCCAGCGGGTGTTGGGGTCGGCGATGGTGGAGTTCGGAATGTCGGCCACGAACAAGCCCGTGCGCCCGTCGATGAGGTACTGGCCGTCGGGCGAGCGGGCTTTTTTGCCCCCCACAATCACGCCGTAGGGCTGGCCTTCCACAATGAAGGGCAGGCTGCCGATGAAGCCCTGGCCGTTGATGCGGGCCCGCTCCACGCCGTCGGTGATGAAGACCACCTTGTTGCGGTTCAGGGTGTAGTTGGCCGTTACGTCCCAGCGGAAATTGTCGGTGCGCACCGGCGTAATGGTCACCAGCGCCTCCAGGCCCTTGTTGTCGAGGCGCCCCACGTTGGCGTAGCGCTGCGTAAAGCCCGTCGAGCCCGGCGTGGTGATGGGCACAATCTGGTTGTCGCTGATGGTCTGGTAAGCCGTGAAGTCCAGCGTCAGCCGGTTGCGGAAAAAGCCCAGGTTGAGGCCGGCCTCGTAAGACTTGGTGAATTCGGGCTCCAGCTCGGCGTTGCCCAGGGTGGGGCTGATGCGGAAGCCGGCGGTGCCGACGAACGGAAAGTTGACCGCGGCCACGTTGTTGCCCTGCCGCACCACCTGGTAGGGCGTGTAGAGGGCGTAGGGGTCGGCGTCGCGGCCCACGCGGGCGATGTTGGCCCGCACCTTGCCGTAAGAAATTACGTCGGAGTTCAGCTTCAGGGCGTCGGTGAAGACCAGGCCGATGGTGGCCGACGGGAAGAAGTAGGAGTTCTTCGACGTGGGCAAGGTCGACGATTGGTCCACGCGGCCGGTCACGTCCACGAACAGGTAGTCGTTGTAAGCCAGCGAGAGCTGCCCGTAGTAGCCCAGCAGCCGCCGCAGCTCCGACTGCTCCGGGGGCTGGTTCGAGAACACGCCGCCGGCCGAGGAGTTGGTGAAGCCCGGAATCACGTTGTCGGCCTGCGAGGAGATGGTCTGGAACCGCCGCTGGTTCACGTTCTGGCCCAGCAGCAGGTTGGCGTTTAGCCCGGCCACGCCGATGTTGTCCTTCTTCAGGGTGATGAGCAGGTCGCCGTTGAGCTCGCTGCGAAACACCGACTGGTCCAGCACTTGGCCTGAGGGCACGCGGGCCGCCCCCACGGCGTACACGGCCTTGCGGCGGTCGGTGTAGGTGTCCAGGCCCAGGCGGTAGGCCACGTTCAGCCAAGGCGCCACCTCGTAGCTCAGGTTGCCCACGTTGATGAAGCGCGTCAGGTCGCTGGTGGTGGGGTTGTTGCGCAGGTTCCAGTACGGGTTGTCGGCGCCCACGAAAAAGATGCTGCCGTTCGTGACCGGGTTGGTGTTGGGCAGGTTCTGCAGGTCGTAGCTGCGCGGCACGTTGGGCAGCTGGCCAAACGCGCTGCTCCCGTTGCCGATGGGCGCGCCCAGCTGGTTGGTCAGAATCAGGTTCACCGACCCGCCGGCCTTCAGCTTGTTAATCAGCGTGGTATTGCCGCCCAGTTGTACGCTGGTGCGCTGCAAGTCGGCAAATTCGGTGATGCCCGTCTGGTTGGTGTTGTTGACGTTGAGGTTGAAGTTCTGGTCCTTGTTGCCGCCGGCGATGTTCACGCCGTTCGACAGGATGCGCCCGGTTTGAAAAAAGTCCTTGATGTTGTCGGCATAGGGCTGATAGGGCACCGGCGTGCCGTCGGCCAGCTGGAGCCCACCAATGCCGTTGGCGTCCGTGGGCGCCGTGCCAAAGCGCGGCCCCCAGGAATTCACCGTGCCGGTGTTGATGTCGCCGCCGGTGGTCACCAGCACGCCGCCCGTGCCCTGGCCGTAGTCGTTCTGCAGCTGCTGCAGCCCGTACACCCGCTGGAAGCTCAGGTCCGAGGTCACGGTCACTTCCAGCTTCTTGTTCACGTTGCGGCCCGACTTGGTGGTGATAAGCACCGCGCCCGACGCCGCCCGCGACCCGTACAGGGCCGCCGCCGCCGGCCCCTTCAGGATGTTGATGCTCTCCACGTTGTTGGGGTCAATGTCCAGTGCGCGGTTCGAAGACTGGGCCGCGCCCAGCGTGCCCAGCGTGGTCCCGTTGGTGATGTCCAGCGAGTTGCTGATGGGAATGCCGTCCACGATGAACAGCGGCTGGTTGCTGCCCTGCAGCGAAGTAATGCCCCGGATGTTGATGTTGGTCGACGAGCCCGGCAGGCCGCTGGCGCTGGTGATGTTCACGCCCGACACCTTGCCGGCCAGCGCGTTCAGCACGTTCGGCTCCGACTTCTGGGCCAGGTCTTCGCCCTTAATCTGCTGCTGGGTGGTGTTCACCGCCCGCACGTCCCGCTCAATGCCCAGGGACGTTATCACCACTTCGTTCAGCTGCTTGCTGTCGCTGGCCAGGGCCATGTTGTACTCCGAGCCCGTGCCCAGAGCTTGTTCCCCCGTGGCGTACCCAATGGAGCTGAACACCAGCGTACCGCCGCTGGCCGGTACGCTCAGCGTGAAGGAGCCGTCGGCACCGGTGGAGTTGCCCACCGCCGTGCCTTTCAGCAGCACGGTCACGCCCGGCAGGCCTTCCGCAGTTTGTTTATCGGTCACCCGGCCGGTAATCTTCCGGTCCTGGGCCAAAGCATATTGCGATGCGCTCAGCACAAGCAGTAAGCTCAAGAGTAGTATTCTTTTCATAGACAGCTGGCATTGGTTGAAAAATCAGTTATTGGCAAAAGACTCACAAAATTTATGTAATATATCACAAAGTAGTAATTATGTTTTGAGGATGACCTAATAATTTATAGGCTCATTCGCTAACAACTGCTATTTACATACGAACAACGGGCTGTTTTAAAAGACTGGGCAATTTCGTCGCATTAGCCAGCATTCATGGGAATTCAATAAATTAGTCAAGTGATGTATAGTAAATTAAAGATTATAAATATATAGTTTAATTAATATGCCATGAAGTCACCGATGCACGGGCCCCGACTTTTCGCTTTTGCCTTGTTCCTGAGCACCGCGGCGCCCATCCTGGCCCAGACCCCGCTCACCTTCACGCCCCTGGCCGCCATGCCCGACGGCGGCCGCTACGGAGCCGGCTACTGCCAGGACCAGAACTTCTTTTACTCGGTGGGCGGGGGCAGCCCGGCAACGGCCTTCACCGGCGACGTGTTCCGCTACGACCCCGCCGCCAACAGCTGGGGCGCGGGGCCGTTCAGTCGCGGGCAAGTATCGCCGCAGCGCTTCGGCACGGCGGCCATCTTGGCGCCGAACACCAGCACCAGCCTGCTTTTCGTGCTCAACGGGGCCGCCAGTACCGGTCCCGTAGCCATAGCCACGGGTCAGAACGTGCGGGCGAGCGACGGCGTGGCGGCAGGCAGCTTCGGCAACCCCACGCCCGCTTCCTCGGCGGGCACGGCCGTCTGGAACGGCCTGCTGTACGCCTACGGGGGCCAGGCGGCCCCCACCCCCAGCACCTACACCAACCAACTGCGGGCCTACAACCCCGCCACCGGCGTTTGGGCCACCCTGGCGCCCATGGCCGAAGCCAAGTCCGTGTTTGGGGCGGCCGTGAACGGCAAAATATACATCTTCGGGGGCTTCGACGGCATGGTGAATTCCAACCGCGTCGACGCCTACGACATCGCCACCAACACCTGGCAAGCCCTGGGCACGCTGCCCACCACGGTTGCCTCGCAGGCCGTGGCCGTGCTGGGCGAACTCATCTGGCTCGTGGGCGACTTCACCAACCAAGCTTACCTGGCCGCCTACGACACCCGCACCGGCCAATTGCGCACCTTCACGTCGAACCTACCGCCGCGCCGCAACGCCGCTGCGGCTGTGGCGGGCGGCTTCCTTTACGTGTGGGGCGGCAACACCGCCTCGTCCAACGCGACCACGCTGGCCGACCTGTGGCGGGCCGACGTCCAGAGCATTGCCACGGCCAGCCCCCGCGCCCGCGTGCGCCCGCCGCTGCAAGCCTACCCCAGCCCCAGCGCCACCGGCCGTCTCACCGTGACCCCACCCGCCCCCGCCGCGGCCCAGTTGGTCGTCAGCGACGCGCAGGGCCGGACGGTGCGCCGCCTGGCGGTGCCAGCGGGCGCGGCGAGCGTCGAGGTGGACCTGGCCGACCAGGCAGCGGGCCTGTACTTGCTGCGCTGGCAAGGGGCCGGACGGCCCGCCGCCGCGTGCCGCGTGGTGCGGCAGTAGCCGGCGCGTCCCAAGAAAGCCGCGCTACCGCCGCTTGCCCTCGCCCGCGAATTTCATCCGGTAGTCGTGTTTTACTTCGCCCTTGCTGATGCGGGCTAACTTCCCTTTCAGCAGCTGTTTTTTGAACGCCGAAAGCTTGTCGGTAAATAGTATGCCCTCCAGGTGGTCGTACTCGTGCTGGATGATGCGGGCGGCCATGCCCGAAAAGGCTTCCTCGTGCACCTGGCGGTGCTCGTCCTCGTAGCGCAGCACGA
Organism: Hymenobacter sp.; assembly: GCF_031398885.1. Taxonomy (GTDB): domain Bacteria; phylum Bacteroidota; class Bacteroidia; order Cytophagales; family Hymenobacteraceae; genus Hymenobacter. Next base: position 47,650 of record NZ_JANNOD010000054.1, on the reverse strand, counting down.
TGTCGGCGGGACGGCTCACCAGCTCCCGCACGCCCGGAATGCTCAGGCAACCTTCTTCGAAGCCCCATTCCTCGCCGGTTTCGCTCACCATCACGGGGTTGAGGAAGGCCCGCTTCACGGGCGGCTCCGGCACTTCGCCTTCTTCGCGGTCTTCTTCGTCCACCTCCACCATCGGCCCCGAATCCATCACGAACAGACGCACGCCTTTGCCAATCTGGGGCGCGGCCAAACCCACGCCGTGGGCGTAGTACATGGTTTCGAACATGTCGGCAATCAACTGCTGCAACTCGGCAGCGGGCAGGTCGGGGGCCAAGTTTTTGGCTTTGGTTTTCAGCACGGGGTCGCCGATGGCGACAATGGAGTAAATCATGTTAAGCTTAATAGTTGTCGGTTTTTAGTTGTCCGTTGCTAGTTGGTAATTGTCTGTTTTTTGGCGGTCAGCAGCGACCTGACAACGGACAACTAGCAACGGACAACTAAAACGCAAGGTCCCGCATGAGCGGCGATTCGAGGAAGGACTGGAGGATGATGGTGGCGCTGATGCGGTCCACGGTGGCTTTGTCGCGGCGGGCTTTCTGGCCGAGGCCGCCGGCCAGCATGGCGGCGTGGGCCATGCGGGAGGTAAACCGCTCATCGAGCTCGTGCACGGGCACGGCGGGCAGCTCGCGCCGCAGGCGGCGCAGCAGGCCCACCACGGCGCTGGTCACGTCGGTGGGCTCGTTGAGCAGGGTGCGCGGCATGCCCACCACCACGGCCCGCAGCGGCTCGCGCCGGTGGTAGGCCAGCACGTAGGCCACCAAATCCTGGCTGTGAATGGTTTCCAGGGGCGAGGCAATCAGGCACAGGGGGTCGGTGACGGCGAGGCCCACGCGCTTGTTCCCGTAGTCGATGGCTAGGATGCGGCCCATGAGCCTGGTGCTGGAGTGTCGGGGTGAAGGAGTGGCAGCTATTGCCGGCGCAAAGATACGGCAGGCGCAAAGGCCCCCAATCCGCCGGATAACCCACCGCCGTAGCTGAACCGGGCGGCGGGCTCAGGCATCCGCATCAATTACCGCCCGGCTCAACGGGCAGCGAAGTCGTTTCATCGAAACCCATTTAGCATACTCTGAATAAAGTCATAGATTGCACGAAATTTAAGCTCCTCATCAGGCGAACAAGCAATTGTAATATACCGGTAATATGAGGTGAATTTGCCTTTTCAAAGTAAACTATTGTATTGATTTAGGAAATCACATAGTCGGGTTGAGTCAGACCGCTTGGCTAAGAAAATTTCAATAATTTTGGTGCCTATTCGATTCCAAGTTATTTGCTAGCACTCTTATTTCTATAACTATTATGCCTGCCCTTTCGCCCACTGCCTCGTCAACAGGCCGGCCCGCTCCCTTGTGGTGGCGGCGCGGCGGGCTGCGGCAGGGCGCTTTGCTGCTGCTGGCCGTGGGCTGCGGCGTGCTGGTGGCCAATAATCCCTTCCGTCCTTCGTCGGAAAACCCCGACGCCACGGCCCGGGGCTACCTGCGGTTCAAGGAGATTCTGAGTTATGTGGACCGCGATTATGCCGACTCGGTCGACACCGAGGGACTGGCTGACTACGCCGTGGTGCAGATGCTCGAAAAGCTCGACCCCCACTCGGTGTACATCCCGGCCCGCGACCGGGAGAAGACCGACGCCTTCCTGCAAAGCGACTTCGATGGCGTCGGCATTGAGTTCAACCTGTTTCGCGACACGATGACCGTGGTGGCCCCGCTCAGCGGCGGCCCGGCCGAGCAGGCCGGCGTGCAGCCCGGCGACCAGATTCTGAGCATCGGGGGCAAGCGGGTGTCGGGGGCGCGCCTGAGCACGGTCCGGCTGACCGAGCTGCTGCGCGGGCCCCGCGGCAGCAGCCTCGTGCTGGAGCTGCGCCGCCCCCGGCTGGCGCGCCCGCTCAGCCTCGCCATTGCCCGCAGCCGCATTCCCAACTCGTCGATTGATGCCGCTTATCTGGTGGACGAGCAGACGGGTTACGTCAAGGTCAGCCGGTTTGCGTCGAATACTTACGACGAGTTTAAATTGGCCCTGGCCGACCTGCGCCGGCAGGGCCTCACCCGGCTCGTGCTGGACCTGCGCGGCAACCCCGGCGGCTACCTCGACCGCGCCACCCGCCTGGCCGACGAGTTCATCGCCGGCTCGCGCAAAATTGTGTACACCGACGGCAAGGGCGAGCAGTACGACTCGCAGACCTACGCCAAAGTGGCCGGCGAATTTGAGGAAGGGGCCCTGGTGGTGCTGGTGGACGAAGGCAGCGCCTCGGCCGCCGAAGTGGTGGCTGGTGCTTTGCAGGACCACGACCGCGCCATCGTGGTGGGCCGCCGCACCTTTGGCAAAGGCCTGGTGCAGCAGCCCATTGCCCTGAGCGACGGCGGCGAGCTGCGCCTGACCATTGCCCGCTACTACACGCCGGCCGGCCGCTCCATTCAGAAGCCCTACGGCTCCAGCTACGCCGAATACAGCCGCGAGCTCACCGGCCGCTCGGCCCGGGGCGAGCTGGCGTCGGCCGACAGCATTCACTTCGCGAAGCAATTGCGTTTCCGCACCGACCACGGCCGCACCGTGTACGGCGGCGGCGGCATCATGCCCGACGTATTCGTGCCCCGCGACACGCTGGCCCACTCCGCGTACTTCACCAAGCTGCTGAGCCACGGCGTGGCCCGCGCCTTTGCCCTGACTTTCTACCAGGCCCACAAGGCGGAGCTGGAAGCCCTGCGCTTTGAGCAGTTCAACGCCACCTTCCGCATCACCGACGCGCAGCTAGTCAGCCTGGCCGCGCAAGCGTCACTGGATGGCGTGACGACGAACGCCGCCGCGGCCCGCCGCTACGCGCCGCTGCTGCGCAACCAGCTCAAGGCCTACATTGCCCGCAGCGCCTACGGGCCGGTGGCTTACTACACCGTGCTTCGCGAGCAGGACCCCGAATTGCAGCGCGCCCTGCACGCCGCTAACGACAGCACCGCGCAACTGGCCCTGCTGGGAAAGTAGGCCGCGGCTGTCCTTGCGGGTGGAGCGCAGCGCGGCCCTCCGTCCTTTTGAAACCAAACACCTGGCGCGGTGCCAAACTCCGGTACTGCGCGGCACCGGAACTCGTCGCAACGCAGAGTGTGTCGCGTTCAAAAGACGGATGGCCGTGCTGCGCTGCCCTCGCAATGACAAGGGGCCGCTGTACCTTCACGGGCCCAATCCCACCCCTGCACTCATGGCTCACTACCACCGCCTCGGCCAGATTCCGCGCAAGCGCCACACCCAGTTCCGCCAGCCCGACGGCACGCTGTATTCGGAGCAGCTGGTGGGCACGCAGGGGTTTCACGGCGTGTCGTCGCTGCTTTACCACGTGCACCCGCCCACCCAAATCAAGCACGTGGGCCCGCCAAAACCATACGGCGCGAAGCTGCTCAAGGACCGGCCGCTGCAACCCGAGCACCTGCGCACCCTGGCCCAAACCAGCACCGGCGGCGACTACCTAGCCGCCCGCCAAACCTTGTTGGGAAACGCGGATGTCACCATGAGCATCTGCAACCCCACCGACCGGCGAATGGATTACTACTACAAAAACGCCCAGGCCGACGAGGTGATTTTCGTGCACGAGGGCTGCGGCGAGCTGTGGAGCCAGTTGGGCATCGTGGCCTTCGAGCCCGGCGACTACGTGGTGGTGCCGCGCACCATTATCCACCAGCTGCGCTTTGACGAAGGCCCGGTGCGGCTGCTGATTATCGAGTCGTTCAGCCCCGTGGAAACCGTGCGGCGCTACCGCAACCACTTCGGCCAGCTGCTGGAGCACGCGCCCTACTGTGAGCGCGACCTGCGCCCGCCCACCGAGCTGGTAGCCGGGGATTTGCCGGAGGGCGACTATTTGGTGCAAGTCAAAAAAGAAGGCTTTTTGCACCAGCTCACCTACGCGCACTCGCCGTTCGACGTGGTGGGCTGGGACGGGTATTTCTACCCCTACGCCTTCAGTATCCACGATTTTGAGCCCATCACCGGGCGCCTGCACCAGCCGCCGCCCGTGCACCAGACGTTCGAGGGGCACAACTACGTCATCTGCTCGTTCGTGCCGCGCTTGTTCGACTACCACCCGCTGGCCATCCCGGCGCCCTACAACCACGCCAACGTCGACTCGGACGAGGTGCTGTACTACGTGGCGGGCAACTTTATGTCGCGCAAGGGCGTCGATTTGGCGTCTTTCACCTGGCACCCCACCGGCCTGCCGCACGGCCCGCACCCCGGCACTGTGGAAGCCAGCATCGGGAAAAAGGAAACCCACGAGCTGGCCGTGATGCTCGACACCTTCCGCCCGCTCTACCTCACCGAAGCCGCGCTGCCCTACGTGGATGCCCGCTACCCGATGAGCTGGAACCCCGGCTTCGTGCCCGACCCGCCCCGTGCGGCGGACATGATGGACTGACCTGAGCTTGGGGGAGTAGTTTCCTCTGTTGTCTTTTAACCTTCAACCATTACCCTTATTTATTTCAGCCCGATGAAAAAGATACTTCTCCTGGTTCCGCTGGTGCTGGTGCTGGCCTTGGTGGGCTGCAAGAAAGTTGACGAACTCCTGACCTTCACCGTGGACGTGAGCCAGAGCGTCACCATTCCCGGCTTCTTCGGGCCCGGCGCCCAGCTGCCCCCGGTGAGCGTGATTACCAAGTCGGACGAGTCGTTTCGCAACAACAAGACCACCCGCGACAAAGTCAAAAACGTGCTGCTCGACCAGCTCGTGCTCACGGTGACCAGCCCCGCCGGCAACACGTTCGATTTTCTGGAGAAAATTGACTTGTACATCAACACCCCCAACACCAACAACAAAATTCTGCTGGCTTACCTGCACGTCATCCCCCAGGGCGTCAACACCATCAAGCTGGTGCCCACCACCGCCAAGCTCGACGAGTACCTGAAGGCGGAAACCTACGAACTGACCGTGGACACCAAGCTCACGACCTCTCGCTCCAACTCTTTCGTGGTGCGCTCCGACTCAAAATTCAAGGTCACGGCCGACCCGCTGTAGGTAGCCCAGGCTTTTAAGTAGTTGTCAGTTGTTCGTTGTCAGTTGTTAGCCTCTTGACAAACGCCTGACAACTGACAACGAATAACTGACAACTCGCTTACTGGTGGATGACTACTTAGCGGCCTGCTGGTTGTAGTACTCCACCAGGCGCAGCACCTGGGCCAGGTCCGTATACCCAAGGTTTTCTTTGGTTGCGTAAGCGTCAATTTGCGGGGCACGGGAGCCAAACAGGCGCGCAACGCCGCGCTGGTTGAGCGCAAGCGGCCGCAGGGGCTGGGCGCCGGGGCCCGCCAGTACCACTTGGCTGATTTGGGTGCGCGCTTTCCGGGTTTCGGTGCGCAGGACGGGGTTGATTTCGGCGTCTTCGTGGAGGTAAACGTGCTGCAAAGCCAGCACCAGGGGGCTGTCGTCGGTGGCGGTGAGCACCTCCACAAAGTCATCCTTGGCGCTGCCGCCGCGCACCGCGTAGCTGCGAAAATGCCGCGCCCCGGCGCCCTGGCCCAGGTAAAAACCATCGAGGCTGCCGGGCGGCCAGACGTGGCTGCCGGTCGAGTCCTGTACTTCGAGCAGGTGGCGCGCGGCGTTGTACTTCAGGGCCGGCACCCGCACGCGGCGCTTGGTGAGCAGCACCAGCGTGCCGGGCTGGGCGATGCCCACCACGTAGGCTTCAGGGGCGTTGAGCAGGTCCTGGCGCAGGCGCTCCAGGGCGCCGGGCGCGTTGGCCTGCTGGTAGAGGGCCAGGCCGATGTCGGTCAGGTCGCGCGCCGTTTGGGCGCGGGCCGGCCGGGCCAGGAGTGCCAGGAGCAGCAGGAGCGGGGCAGCGGATTTCATGCGGAGAAATGGTGGCGTAGTTGCTATCGGGAGGCCGTCCGGCTTAGAATCTATCCAGCTAGGGTGTCATGCAGAGCGCAGCGAAGCATCTCGCGTGCGGCAGTAGACCAATCGTTCGACGAGGCACGCGAGATGCTTCGCTGCGCTCTGCATGACGCCCTATCAGTATCAATTGCCTATTTGGATAGGCTCTTAGGCGAGAACGTCACGTCGGGCTTGCCGAGACATTTCGCGTGGGTAGGTAATCCAGCTTGTTAGGGGTGAAGCGAGCGAGATGTCTCGGCAGGCTCGACATGACGTTCTGTGATTTCGCTTGACCCCCCAGGCCCCCCTACCGATTCCGGCCGTACTGCTCGTGGCTGCTCACCCAGTCGCTGCTGCTGATGGCGGCGCCCAGGCTCAGCTCGCCGGCCAGCACCACGCCGGCCACTATCTCGGCAAACTTGCGCACCGTGCCGCGGCCCACGCAGCCCAGCATTTGCAGGCACTCGTTCTGGGTGGCCAGGCCGGTGCCGCCGCCGTGGGTGGCCACGATGAGGCTCGGGATGGTGATGCTGATGTACAAGTCCCCGTCCTTGGTCACTTCCGAATACAGAATGCCGGCGCTCGACTCGCTCACGTTGGCCACATCCTGGCCGGTGGCGATGAACAGGGCCGTGATGCCGTTGGCCGAGTGCGCGCCGTTGTTGTTGGCCCCCGAAATAAAGGCGCCTACGTTGCTCACCTGCCCGTGGTAGGCCAGCTGCTCGGGCGTCACGCGCATGCGCTGCTGCAGCACGTCGCGCTTCACCACGGCTTCGGCCACCACGCGCTTGCCGCGGGTGCGCATCACGTTGATTTGCGAGGCCTTCTTGTCGGTGGCGAAGTTGGATTCGAGGTAGAAATGCTCGATTTTGGGGCCCCGGTACTGCTCCAAAATCCAGGAGCAGGCCGCGAACGTGGCGCGGCCCACCATGTTCTGCCCGGCGGCGTCGCCGGTGCTGAAGTTGAAGCGCAGGTAGGCGAACTTATTGCTGAGGTAGGTGTCGATGTACTGCAGCTTGGCCACGCTCGACGTGCTTTCGGCCTGGGGCCGAATCTGGTCGAGGTGGTCTTCCACCCACTGGCCAAAATCGCGGGCCCCGCGGGCGTCGGCGAACACGAACACCGGGGCCCGCTGCATGGCGTCGCCGATGACGGTGCATTTCGCGCCGCCGCACAGGTTGAGCACCTGAATGCCGCGGTTGTAGCTCGCCACCAGGGTGCCCTCGGTGGTGGCCATGGGAATCAGGAAGTCGCCCTGGGCGTGCTCGCCGTTCACGGTCAGCGGCCCGGCCAGGCCCATCGGAATCTGGGCCACGCCCACGAAATGCTCGCAGTTGCCCTGCAACTGGTGGGCGTCGAAGGAGTAGTGCTTGAGGTGCTTGAATTCCCGCTCGCTAAACTGCTCGGCAAAGCGCTGGCGGGCGGCAATGGCGGCGTCGGAGTAGTCGTCCTCGTCGGAGCGCGGGATGCGGGGCTTCGGGCTGGCCGCGCCCACAATGGCGTCTTCCACCTCCACGTGCAGGTCGCCGAAGGCATCGGTCGAAAACCACACCTGCACCGGGTGGATGCCCTCGGCCAGGGCCGGGGTGTCGAGCACAAACGTCAGCGAGCGGCCCACGGGCAGCTCAATGGCCTGGCCGTCGGCGGCAATGCTGGCGGCGGGGCGCCGTTCGCCGTTGCCCAAATCAATCTGCACCTGCTCGGCCGGAATCACCACGTCGCCGATTTGCACCCGCTGGAAGCCCGTGAGGCGGGCGGTATCAAGCCGGTTTTTGATGCTGAAGGCCACGCCCGCGGCCTGGGGCAGGTTGTGCAGGCTGCCGCGGGTGTAGAGCAGCTTGAGGAGCATGGGGCTGGGGGTGAAAACCATTGGAGTCGGGAATTTGAGGTGAGGAGAAAGGAAAACGGCCGCGGCGTGGGGGTGAAGATGGGGGTTTTGGGGTTAATCTCACGCCGGCCGCTGCTCAAGCCCGCGGCCATTCAAAAACATGGGCAAAACGGCCCTGGCCTGACGGGCACTGCTTCCCGGGGAGCAGCGCGGCAATCGGTCCGCGTAATGTAGCGGTAATTTTGGTAAGTAAGTAAATAAGGTAATTGTCAGGTATTTTCGTTTACGGTAGACGGCAGCGCCGATGGAGTCACAGTCTATTTGGCCCGCTAGCTCGTAGCTAAACGATTAAAAACCCTTACCTGTCGGCTCGGTTATAGCCGCCTTGTTGCCTTCCAGCGGGCCGGCCAAACGGCAGGGGCCAAGCTGGGAGTGTTTCTTTTGCGTGTTGTCGGAATTGCCCGCCAACCGTTTCTTCTGCTATGTCCTCATCTTCCGATTACCCACGCTTTGCGCTCGGGCACGCTCTTTCCACCGAGCAGCAGGCCTTTTTCGCTAAACACGGCTTTCTTCATTTTCGCCCCTTTGCCTCGCCCGAACACGTCCAGCAAATTCTCCGGGCTACTCAGGAGGTGCAAGCCAACTGGCTGGCCCAGGGCCTGGAAAAAATAAACGGGGTGCCCATTAAATACGGTCAGGACGTCGACGGTGCGCGCATCGTGCAGCGCTTCGCGTTTGCCTCGCAGTACCACCCCGTGCTGCACGAGCTGCTGAAGGACGTCCGGTTTCGGGCGTTGTTTCCGCTGCTCGAAGCCGCAGGCGGCCGGGTGGGCGAAAACGAAAAGAACGGCCTCGTAGTGAACCATTACGTGAACGTGCCGGGCTCCGCGTTCAGCCAGATGGGCTGGCACACCGACTCGCTGCGCGACGTCTTCTACGGCAAGCGCATCGGCCCGATGCTCAACGTAGGCTTGCACCTCGACAGCACCCCGGCCACCAACGGCGGCCTGCGCGTACTTCCGGGCACCCACCGCCAGGGCCTGTCCCGGATGCTGTTTCGCAAAAAATACTTCAAAGACGTGCACTTCGACCCGGACGAAGTGGCCATCGAAACCGAGCCCGGCGACCTGACCGTGCACGACGGCCGCATGTGGCACCGCGTGGCCCAGTCGCCGCTCACCGGCGAAGCCAGCCGCCGCCGCGTGCTCTACGTGCCCATCATCGCCGGCAAGTACCAGCCCAAAAGCGAGAACAGCCCCACCCCGTTTTATTTGCGCTTTCTGCACCTGGTCAAATGATTTCAGTGAGCAGTGAGCAGTTAATAGTGAGCATCTCTCTATTGCCCACTATTAATTGCTCACTGCTCATTGCTCACTGTTAACTGAAAAAATGTACGCTCTCGTTACCGGCGCCTCGCGCGGCATTGGCCGCGCCATCTCCTTGCGGCTGGCCCAGGGCGGCTACGACCTGCTGCTGGTGGCGCGCTCCGAGGACCAGTTGGCCGCCTTGGCCCAGGAAATCAGGGCGAAGCATCAGTGCCAAGCCCACGTGTTAGCGCTGGATTTGGCCGCTCCCGGCGCGGCCGAAACCGTGGTGGCCTGGGCCGCCCAACAAACCAATCAGTTGGCGTTGCTCGTCAACAACGCCGGCTACGGCCTCTGGGGCCGGTTCGAGCAGCTGGGTTTGGCCGAGCAGCAGAACATGCTGCAACTGAACATGGCGCTGCCCGTGGCCCTGACCCACGCTCTGCTGCCGGCCCTGCACCGCGCCCCGCACGGCTTCGTGCTGAACGTGGCCAGTACCGCCGCCTACCAGGCCGTGCCGTCGCTGACGCTGTACGCGGCCAGCAAAGCGTTTTTGCTGAGCTTCAGCCGCGGCCTGCGCTACGAGCTGAAGGCCACCAACGTGTCGGTGAGCTGCCTGTGCCCCGGCGCCACCGCCACTAGCTTTGCCGACCGCGCCGGCATGGGCGCCGAGCTGCAGGCCACCGCCAATAAGGTTTCGATGAGTGCCGACGCCGTGGCCGAAGCCGCGGTGGCTGGCCTGCTGGCGGGCGAGGCCGAAATCATTCCCGGCGTGCTCAACAAAGTGTCGGCGGGCCTGACCAGCGTGGTGCCCAAAAGCCTGGTGGAGAAGATTGCGGCCGGTATTTACGAAAAGTACCTGTAGCCGGTCCCGTCCCCAGATTCCGCTGCCACGAGCACAACCCGGCCGGATGATGCTTAACCAACCGCTCAAAGAGCGAAAGCAAGCTAAGGGTTGAACAGCGGCGCGCTGGTCGGGAACTCTGACGTAACATTGCCAGCCAGCCGTGCTGGTTTCCATTCGTCGTCTATATTGCCGTCATGCGTTTTCCTCTCCTTATCTCGGCCGGTATCGTTTTGGCCAGCGTTTTGGTTTTGACCAGCGTCTTGCCCGCCGCGGCACAAAATACCGCCCTCAACGCCCGCATTGCCCAATTGGCTACCCAGGAAGAGCCCAAGGTCATTGCCTGGCGGCGCGACTTGCACGCCCACCCCGAGCTGGGCAACCAGGAAACCCGCACGGCCGCCCTGGTGGCGGCCCACCTCAAAAAGCTGGGGCTGGAGGTGCAGACCGGCGTGGCCCGCACCGGCGTGGTGGGCGTGCTGCGCGGCGGCCGGCCCGGCCCCGTGGTGGCCCTGCGCGCCGACATGGACGGCCTGCCCCTCACCGAAGCCAACGACTTGCCTTTTGCCTCCAAGGCCAAAGCCACTTACCTGGGCCAGCCCGTGGGCGTGATGCACGCCTGCGGCCACGACACCCACGTGGCCATGCTCATGGGTGCAGCCGAGGTGCTCAGCCAGGTGAAAAAGGACCTGCCCGGCACCGTAAAATTCATCTTCCAGCCCGCCGAGGAAGGCTCTTTGCCCGGCGTGGAGGGCGGCGCCAAGCTCATGGTGAAGGAGGGCGTGCTCGACCAGCCCAAGGTCGACGCCGTGTTTGGCGTGCACATCAACGCCCAAACCGAAGTGGGCCGCCTCTCCTACCGTCCGGGCGGCGAAATGGCGTCGTCCGACCGGTTCGCCATCAAGGTGCGCGGCAAGGGCGCGCACGGCGCCTACCCCTGGAACAGCGTGGACCCGGTGGTGACGGCCGCTCAGATTATTATGGGCCTGCAAACCATCGTGAGCCGCGAAGTGAAGCTCATCGACGACGCGGCTGTGGTGACGGTGGGCACCATCAACGGCGGCGTGCGCTACAACGTCATTCCGCCCGACGTGGAGCTGAGCGGCACCATTCGGGCCCTCAACCCCGGGGTGCAAAAGCAAATCTGGGCCGCCATCCGGCGCATTGCCACCAACATTGCCGCGAGCGCCGGCGCTACGGCCGACGTCACCATCGAGCCCTACGTGCCCGTGACCACCAACGACCCCGCCCTCACGGCTCAAATGCTGCCCACCCTGCAGGCCGCCGCCGGCACCGCCAACGTGCGCGAAATCAAAGCCGTGACCGGGGCCGAAGACTTTTCCTTCTATCAGGAGAAAGTGCCCGGCCTGTTCCTCTTCGTGGGCGGCATGACGCCCGGCACCGACCCGGCCACCACCGCCGACCACCACACGGCCGGCTTCCGCATCGACGAGAGCGGCCTGACGCTGGGCGTGAAAACGCTAGCCACGCTGGCCGCCGATTACCTCAACGCGAAGCTGCCACCGCAAAAATAGGCCCAGTTGGGCTGGTTCGGGTTAAAGAAATGTTTCAATTGATAAGAGTGCAATTTATCTAAAGCAGGAGACATACAATTCGGGTATTTGTAGTTGAATTTTGAACGAAGGGCGGCGAAACCCGTAAAAATGACTAGGTTGCATAAGATTCGATACGAAATCGTTAAATCTTCAAACCCCATTCTTTCCACCGTCGCCGTACTTAGTTCATGAAAAAACACTACTCCGCCGCAGCATTATTGATGCTCGGTACCCTGGCCGCTACCACGGCCCGGGCCCAGGATGCCGCGCGCATCCAAACCAAAGTTTTGGGCGAAGACAGCCAGCCCGAGCTGGTGCGGTTCAGCCCCGCCGGCAAGGCCGCCTACCGCGCCGCTGATGCTCAGCAGGTGCTCCGGCAGCAATTGGCCCTCACCGCCGACGACCAGCTGCTGCCCCTGCGCACCGAAACCGACCAGCTCGGCCTCTCGCACCAGAAGTTTGCCCAGCACTACAAGGGAATCCGGGTGGAGCGCGCCGATTACTCCGTGCACCTGAAGGGCGGCGCCATTGAAAGCATCAGCGGCGACTTTGAGAAGATTGCGGGCCTGAGCACCACCCCGAAGCTGAGCGCCGCCGCGGCCCTGAGCCGGGCCCTCGACTTCGTGGGCGCCCGCCGCTACATGTGGCAGGACGCCGCCGAAGAAGCCGGCTTGAAGCAGCAGGAAGACAACCCCGCCGCCACCTACCGCCCCGCCGGTGAGCTGGTGATTGTGCGCAGCTCCCTGACCGGGCAGCGGGTCCTGGCCTGGAAATTCAACATCTACGCCCAGCAGCCGGTGAGCCGCGCCTACGTGTACGTCGACGCGCAGTCGGGCCAGGTGGTGTCGCAGGACGCCATCATCAAGCACGCGGCGGCCACGGGCACTTTCGCCACCCGCTACAGCGGCACGCGCAGCAGCGCCACCGAAACCGCCACCGGCGGCTTCCGCCTGCGCGAGCTGACCCGCGGCCTGGGCATCGAGACCTACAACGCCCGCAAAGGCAGCAGCTACACCGCCGCCGTTGATTTCATTGACGCCGACAACAGCTGGACCGAGTACAACAACGCCAATTTCGACGATGCCGCCCTCGACGCCCACTGGGGCGCGCAGAGCACCTACGACTACTGGAAAAACGTGCACGGCCGCAACTCCTGGGACAACGGCGGCGCCAAAATCAAGAGTTACATTCATTTCGACGACACCCCCGGCGACGGCGTGGGCTTCGAGAATGCCTACTGGAATGGCTCGGTGATGACCTACGGCGACGGCGCCTCGCGCTTCCGCCCCCTGACCTCGCTCGACGTGTGCGCCCACGAAATCGGCCACGCCGTGTGCGAGCGCACCGCCAATCTGGCCTACGAGAACGAGTCGGGCGCTATGAACGAGGGCTTCTCCGACATCTGGGGCGCGGCCGTGGAGTTTTACGCGGCCCCGGCCAAAGCCACCTGGCTTATCGGCGAGGACATTGATAAGGTGCGCCCGGCGCTCCGCTCGATGAGCAACCCCAACGCTGAGGGCCAGCCCGACACCTACAAGGGCACCAACTGGCGCGCCACTACCACCAACCCCACCAGCGCCAACGACTACGGCGGGGTGCACACCAACTCGGGCGTGCTCAACTTCTGGTTTTACCTGCTGAGCGTGGGCGGCAGCGGCACCAACGACATCGGCAACGCCTACTCGGTGGCCACCATCGGCATCGACAAAGCCGCCCGCATCGCCTACCGCACCGAAAGCGTGTACCTCTCCGGCAACAGCACCTACGCCAACGCCCGCACCTTCTCCATCCAGGCCGCCACCGACCTCTACGGCGCGGGCTCGGCCGAAGTGACGGCCGTGACCAACGCCTGGTTTGCCGTGGGCGTGGGCGCCGCCGCCGGGGGCACCACCCCGCCCCCGACCGGTGCCACGTACTGCACCGTGAAGGGCAACAACCAGGCCTATGAGTGGATTGACCTCGTGAATCTGGGCAGCATCAACCGCACCTCGGGTTCCGACGCCGGCTACTACAACGGCACGGCCCTGAGCACCAGCATCGCCGCGGGCTCGGCCCAGACCATTCGCTTCTCGGTCGGGTTTGCTGGCACGGCTTACACCGAGTACTGGAAAATCTACATCGACTACAACGCCAACGGCCTGTTCACCGACGCCGGAGAGCTGGTGGTGAGCGGCAGCAGCAGCAGCGCGGCCACTCTCAGCAGCAACTTCACGGTGCCCGCCACGGCCCGCACCGGCGCTACCCGCCTGCGCCTCGTCCTGAGCGATAACGCGGCCACCGCCAGCTGCGGCACCTTCACCTACGGCGAGGCCGAGGATTACACCGTGAACATCACGGGCGGCGCGGCCATTGCCACCGGCCCCACCACGTTCACGGGCGGCGCCACCCCGCTCGGCAACGAGTTGGCCCGCACCCTGGAGCTGTACCCGAACCCCGCCACCGAGGCCGTGCGTCTCGTGCTGCCCGGCAACGCCCCGGCTGTCCGCGTGACGGTAACCGACCTCCGCGGGGCCCGCGTGGCCGGCGCCACGTTCAGCGACGGCACGCTGAACATCAGCCGCCTCGCCAAAGGCATGTACACCCTGAGCGTGAGCGACGGGCAGAAAGTATTCCACCAGCGCTTCGTGAAAGAGTAACTTTCTCTCATGGCGCAATAGTAAAAGCCCCGTCAGCATTGCTGACGGGGCTTTTTTATTTACCGGAATATTGGCTGCGAAGGTCACCGATTATTGTTCGCGGCTTGGATGTGAAACCAGCGGCCACGGGCCCTACGCAGTTAGTTAATAATTGTCAGGATATCGGAACGGGGTAGAGACGCATACTTGCGTCTCCTCGTTGAACGGCAATTCGGTAAATATTAGCGAACGGGGCACACGCGGTGCGGATGACGAGACGCAAGTATGCGTCTCTACCCCCGTTTGTAGGTCCATTCAACAGCTTCCCAAACAACCATAGCTGGCCGTTTTCGAGGCGTCAGCGCAGCGAATACTCCAGTTTGAGCAGCACCGTGCCGAAGCCGTCGTTGCTGGCCGAAGCCCCGCCGAGGCGCTGGTTGCTCACGTCGTCGAGCTGGTCGGTGGTGGTGAAGTAGTAGTTGCCTTCGATGTTGGCGCGCAGCTGCTCGGTGAGGCGCACGCCCAAGCCGCCGCCCACGGGCGCCACGCCGGCCAGGGCGGGGTAGTCGTTGCGTTCGGGGGCCAGGAAGGAGGTGTTGTCGGTGGCGCGTTCGGTGCCGCGGTACGACTCGGGGCTGTAGAGCAGCAGCCCCGCGCCGCCCTGCACGAACACCTGGAACGTGGGCGAATCGGTGGTGGAAGAGGCAAACACCGATTGGTCGGGCAGCAAATCGAAGCGGAACAGCACCGTGCCCAGGCCGTTGGTGCTGACGAAGGCCAAGCCGCGCTCCGGCGCCTGGTCGCGGGCGCCCAGCTTGACGAACGAAAACTCGCCGCCCAGGTGCAGGTGGGGCGTGAGGCGGTAAAGCACGCCCAGGCTCAGGGCCGGGCCCAGAAAGTTGTCGCCGGGGCGGTTGCCGAGGTCGCCGTTGTAGAGGGCCGTGCCGCCGCCGAGCGTGCCGCGCAACGGACCCGTGTAGAAGGGCCGGCCCTGCCGGTTGTAGTGGCGCACCTGCCGCTGGTGCTGGGCCAGGACCGGCTGGCTGCCGAGTACTCCGGCCGCCAGCAGCCCAAAAATTAACGTGCGAACCCGCATGGTGTCTGAATAAAGTTGAAGGAAACGCCCGCCCGGAATCGCTGTAACGAGAAAACGCCGAAAACCGGTGCGCCGCTGGGGTTTACTGCCCGGAGCGTATCGCCCCGCCGTTGCCTGGCCTCGCGCACGGATAATCGCAGTGCCGTTCTCAGCCCCAAACCCCCGCGGGGCCAGCGCCGCTTGGCGGTGCCGGCTACTTGAAGGTGCCCTGGGGGTCGGGCAGCTTGGCTTGCAGGTCGCTGATGAGCTCGAAGTCGAGACTGCTCACGCTTAGGGCCTGGCCCTTGTGCACGGCGGCCCAGGCTTCGGGGTATTTTTCCTGGTAGTACAGGCCGCGGGCCAGCTGCTGCCAGGCCACGGCGTTGGTGGGGTCGGCGACGGTGGCGCGCTGGAGCAGGTCCAAGCCGGCGGTGAGGTCTTTCTTTTTCTTGGTCTGGCCGTAGCGGATGAGGTGGCTGGCGCCCAGGTCGCTCAGGAGCAAGCCGCTGGTGGGGGCCAGGACTAGGCCCTTGGTTAGCAGGCCGATGGCGGCATCGGGGCTGGGCTGGGCGCTGGCGATGATGCCCAGGCCGCGGTAGGCTTCGGCGTTTTGCGGGTTCAGGAGCCAGGCCAGGTTGAAGCGGTAGGCGGCCGTGTCGGGCTGGTTTTCGCGCAGGTATTCGAAGCCCTTGGTGGTGAAGAACGCGCTGGCCTCGGCCGTGGAGGCGAAGCTGGCGGCAATGGCCTTGAGCCGCGCCTCGCCGAGCAACTGGGTGGCCTGCGCCGGAGTGAGGCCGCCAAACAAGGGCAGCAAGCGCGCGGGCCGGGCCGCAACCGGAGCGGTGGTCAGGCTGCCGTCGGGGTTGGCGGCGGCGTTGGGGCTGCCCTTGCGTTGGGCCCGGGCGGGAGCCGCCAGCAGCAGCCCGAGCAGCAGCGCGGCGGCCAGCGCCGGCGAAACGAATTTGAGGGAAATGGAAATCAAGGAGAATGCGAACGAATAATGAGTGAACGCGGCCCAGCTAAAAACGAGCCCGGCGCGGCTGTTGGCAAAGATAAAGCCAACGGCGGCCCGGGCCTGGACGCGGCCGTTCTGCGGCCCGGCGCAAACTGCGGCGGGCGGCAGGGCGTAGGTGCACCGCCCGCCGGCACTGAGCGGCTGGTTTTACAGATTTCTGACTTCATGCGTCGTTTCCTTTTACTGCTGCCCGCGGCCGGGCTGCTGGTTGCCCTGGTAATCGTATTGGCCACCGAATACGTGGTGGCCCGCCCCAGCCGCCGCGCCAAAGACGTAGCCTACGTGGCCGCCACCGCCCCCGACTTCGACAAGGAGCGGCACATCCTGGACGTGTACTCGCCCAAGAAAGCGGCGCCCAACGGGGTGGGCTACCCCGTGGTAATGTTCATCCACGGGGGCAGCTGGACCAGCGGCAGCAAGAACATCTACACCTTCATCGGCCGGCGGCTGGCCAAGCAGGGCGTGGTGGCCGTGGTCATCAACTACCGCTTGGCCCCGGCCGTGCACGTGCCCGAGCAGGCCGCCGACTGCGCCCGCGCCCTGGCCTGGACCGTGAGCAGCATCAAGCAATACGGCGGCGACCCGGCCCGCATTTTCGTGATGGGCCACTCGGCCGGCGGCGGCCTGGCCGCCCTGCTGGCCACCGACGACGCCCTGCTCGCCACCCATGGGTTGCCCCAAAACCCCGTGCGCGGCGCCGTCATGGACGACCCCGCCGGGCTCGACATGTACAGCTACCTCAAGGAAATGAAGTATGAGGGCGACCAGGAATACCTCGTGCCCTTCGGCCCCGACCCGGCCGTGTGGAAGGCGCAGTCGCCCATCTACAAGATTCGGCCGGGCATTCCGCCGTTCCTCTTTTTCATTGGGGGCGAAACCTACCCCAGCATCAGCGGCAGCTCGGGGCGCTTCCGCGACCGGCTCAAGGCCATCGGGCAGCCGGCGCCGTACACCGTCATCCCCGGCCGGCACCACGTGCCCATGGTATTGCAGCTATACTGGAAGGATAATATTATTTACAAGGGGCTGCTGAAGATGGTGGAGGCGGGAAGAATTAAGAATTAAAAATGAGAAAATTAAAAATGACCGGCCTCTCCCATTTTTAATTCTTAATTCTTTCATTTTTAATTGATAAACCGGTGCCCCCTCTCCGCGGGAGAGGGGGTCAGGGGGTGAGGTCACCCGAATAGCCCGCCTTGCCGCGTGGGCTGCTCGAATTCCAGCAGCCACTTTTTGCGGGGCAGGCCGCCGGCGTAGCCAGTCAGGCTGCCGTCGGCGCCCACAATGCGGTGGCAGGGCCACACGATGGCCAGCGGGTTCTGGCCGTTGGCGGCGCCCACCGCCCGTACGGATTTGGGGTTGTTCAGCGCCTTGGCCACGTCGAGGTACGACGCCGTGCGGCCGTAGCCAACGCCCGGCAGCGCCGCCCACACCTGCCGCTGAAAATCGGTGCCAAAAGCGGGGCTGTAGCTGAGGTCAAACGCGCGCAGTTCGCGGCCGAAATACGCCCGCAGCTGCCGGTGGGCTTCCCGCAGGCAGGCCGGCACCGCGGCAAACGCCGTGGGCGCGTGTCCCTCGGGCTCCCGGAAACTCACGACGCTCAGCCCCGCCTCGGACCCCACCAGCGTCACCAAGCCCAGGGGCGAATCGAGGTAAGCAGTGGGCATAATTTTAATTAACAATGAGGAATGAAGAATGAGGAATTAGCAAATGTGTGCGAAATTCCTCATTCCTCATTCCTCATTCCTCATTCCTCATTGCTCATTGCTCATTGCTCATTGCTCATTAAGCAAAAGCGCCTGCGCTGCGCGCAGGGCTTCGGCGCTGGGCTGGTGTAGCACGCGGGCGGGGCCGGGCTGGGTGAGGTCGGCGTCCCAGAGGCCGGATTGGTGCCACTGGTCGAGGTGGTCCCAGTCGGGCCGGTCGATGATGGGGTAGAGGCAGATGCCCCACAGCGGCAGGCCCGCGCGTAGCACCGCCGCGCACTCCTGGGCCACCATGCGCAGCCACTGGGGCCGGTCGCGGCCGGGGTGGCTGGTTTCGGTGAGGGCGAAGGGGCGGCCGTAGCGCTGGTGGGCGGCGCGCAGCAGCTCGCGCAGCGGCAACCAGCGCGGGTCGGGCACGGCCTCGTTCCAGCCCAGCTTGAGGTCGGTGCCGTGCTGCCACTGGTTGTCGTAGTAGTAGTTAAAGCCCACAATGTCGAGCAGTTCGGGCCGGCCGCCCAGCTCGGGACACATACGGCCGGCGAGGATGTCGGTGGCCTGAAACTGGTTGTTGTGGCTGTCCTGGGCCGCCTGCCGCTGCTGGGGGGTAGCCCCCGGCGGCGGCACGATGTGCACCAGCGGCTCGGTGGTGAGGAGGCGGATGCCGGGGTCGGCCGCGCGCAGGGCGTGGGCGCCCTCGATGTAGGCGCGCATCAGGCCGTATTTCACTTCCCAGCCCTGATGAATGCAGTAGGGGGAAGTGCCGCGGGCGTCGCCGCCGAGC
Organism: Hymenobacter sp.; assembly: GCF_031398885.1. GTDB lineage: Bacteria > Bacteroidota > Bacteroidia > Cytophagales > Hymenobacteraceae > Hymenobacter. The sequence continues at coordinate 29,042 of NZ_JANNOD010000054.1, read as the reverse complement.
CAGGAAATGAAGCTCACCTCGTTGATGGGCGTCACGATGAGCACGTCGTCGGGCCGCTGGCGGCGGTAAAACTCCACAAACGCCCGGCACAGCGCCGTGAACCGCCGGGCAAACAGCGGATGCAGGGGCGTGAGGTCGTCGGGGTAGCCGAAGTGGCACAGGTCCCACACCTGCTGGATGCCTTGGCGCTGGCCGGCCGCCAGCTGGGCCTGCACGGTGCTGAAGTCGTATTGGTAAGGCGTCTTTTCAATCTGGGCCCAACGAATGCCCTCGCGCACGGTGCGGATGTTGAACGGCGCCAGGTCGGCGTAGTCTTCGTCAATCAGTTGCAAGTGGCCGGTGAGCGGCAGAAAGTCAACCCGCTGGCCGAAGCAGTTGAGCTGGTCGGTACATTCGTAGCCGCCCCACCAGAACGAGCGAAATGGGTTGGCCGGGTTGGGCAATGGGGTCATGTCGTGCTTTCAGAATCGGTGTGCGTTGTGTGTTGGAGTTAAAAGTGAAGAGTTAAAAAGCAGTTGACTCATTTTGACTTTCAACCCTTCACTTTTTAACTCGACTGCAAGGACTTTGAAAACTGCGCTATAGCTGTTTCCAGGTCAGTGTGTACGTTCTGCTTTCCATTTCACCTCACCCCCAGCCCCTCTCCCGCGGAGAGGGGGGCCAACCGTAGGTCGGGAGCGGCTCCCCTCTCCGCGGGAGAGGGGCTGGGGGTGAGGTGAAAGGTGCACACGAACCTGAAAACTGCGATAAGTAAAAAATAACGCAAGCAGCCGTCGCCAGCGGCTGGAAATTAACTCCGCCGCCTCAACCGCTATCGCTTGGCGCCGCAGGGCGTTACGAGGAAATCGGGGCCACGTGGGGCTGGCCTTCGCGCTTGGTCAGGGACTTGGCCTCCACAAAAATGCGTTTCATCTCGGGGTGCTCGGCCCGGATGGCGTCCTGCATTTTGTCGATGGCGCGCTCAATCTCCTCAGCCGTGAGGGCGCTGGCAAACTCCACGTCGAGGGCCAGCACGATGTCCTTGGGGCCGAGGTAGGAGGTGAGCGGTGCGCCGGCCCGCTCCACGCCGGGCTGCGCCCGCACGATGCGGTCGAGGTCAGCCAGGGTTTTGTCGTCAACGCCCTCGCCCACCAGCAGGCCCTTGGTCTTGTAGATGAGAAAGATGGCCACGCTCACCAGCAGCAGGCCGATGCCGATGGAGGCAATGCCGTCGAGGGCGGGTTTCTCCAGCAGGTGCCCAAAAAACACCCCGGCCAAAGCAATGATGAGGCCCAGCAGCGCGGCCAGGTCTTCGAGCAGAATGGCGAACACCGCCGGGTCCTTGCTGCTGCGGATGCTGGCCCAGAACGGCTGGTCGCCCCGCTCGTGGTTGAAGGCCTTGAAGGCCAAGTAGCACGAAATGCCTTCGAACACCAGCGACAGGCCCAGCACCACGTAGTTCCAGGTGGGGTCGGTGATGGGGGCGGGGTGCTTCAGGTGCTCGATGCCCTCGTAGAACGACATGCCGCCGCCCACCGCAAACACCAGCACGGCCACAATCAGGGCCCAGAAGTACAGCTCCTTGCTGCGGCCGAAGGGGTGGTGGGCGTCGGCGGGCCGCTCGGCCTGGCGCACGCCGTACAGAATTAGGACGCCGTTGCCGCTGTCGACCAGCGAGTGGATGCCCTCTGAGAGCATGGCCGACGAGCCCGTGAAGCCCGCCGCCACAAACTTGCTGACGGCAATGGCGACGTTGGCCCCGATGGCCCCGTAAATGGCGAATTTGGAAGAGGAAGCGCTTGCACTCATGTCCCGCCATACGCAGCAACGGGGGCCCGCGTTGGCAACCGGGCCCAACCCCGGCCCCCGGCCGCGCGGCGCGGCTTCACGGCGCGGTTTTCAGCACCCGGTAGGTGCGGGCTGCCGGGCCGGCGGCGCCCACGGTCAGGAAGTAGGCGCCGGGGGGCAGCGCCCCGAGGTCGAGGGTGCCGCCGGCCCCCAGCGGGGCGGTGCGCACGGCGCGCCCCAGCAGGTCGCGCACCTGCACCGCCGTGCCGGCGGGGGCGCCCGCCACCGTCAGCCGGTCGCCGGGGCCCAGGGGATTGGGGAAGACTCCGCCCGGCGCGGCGGCTTCGGCCGTGGCCAGGGGCTGGGCCGTCGTGAGCTTCACCACGGTTACCTTGTCCGTCACGGCCAGTGCAAACGCGTTATTGGCGAGCGGGTAGGTGGCCGTGCCCGGGGTGGCATTGTTGTCCAGCGTGTAGCCCGTGGCCTGGGTCACGGCCCCGGGCGGCAGGCTCACCGTCACGGTTTGGGCAGCTGGGTACAAGTTCACGTCGGCGTTCACGTCCCAGCTGGGCACTTCGAGCCAGAGCAGCAGGTAGAAGTCGCCGGTGCGCTTGCGCAGCAGCAGCTGGCGCACGTTGGCGGTGCTGCCGGCCAGGGCGTAGGCCAGCGTGCCGGGCGCGAAGGCCGGGCCGGGGTCGGCCAGCACGTCAGTCAGCTGCTTCACGGCGCGGTAGGCCGGCTTCTCGCTCAGGTCGTTGCGCAGCAGGCCAAAGAGCTGCTCGCGCCCGCTGGTGCCCTCGTCCACCAGCTCGTACTTGAACGTGCGCACGATGCCGCGCCGGAAAAACTCGGCGTACATGCGGGCGGTGTATTTGCCCTCGGCTTCCTCGCTCAGGCCGTCGGCGCTGAGGTCGTTGGAATAGCCGCATTCCGTGGCCTGGGGCCGCTTGCCCGAGGGGCTTTGGCGCGCGAGCAGGTAATTGTAAGCCCAGTCGAGGCCGCCGTAGCCGTTGCCGCCCCAGCCCGGCGAGCCCGGCCAGCGGTCCGACTGGTAGGGGTGGAAGTTGGGGTGGTCGAGGTGGGCGTCGAGGTTGCCCACGGCCGCGTAGGCCCCCTCCGAGGTGAGGGACGGGCCGAGCACCGGCCGGCTGGCCAGGGCGGGGTCGGCCTTCACCAGGGCGTAGAGCGTGCGGGTGTAGGCCTGAATCTTGCCCACCCAGTCCGTTTCGCGCGCGTCGTGGAATAGGTCGTACTCGTTGGGGGCCTCGATGGCTTCGGTGGCGGCCAGCGCGTTGGCTTTGATGTCGTTCAGCTCTTCCTGGATGCGGGCCGGCTGCAAGGGCGAGAGGTAGTTGTCGGGCCGCCGGGCGGTGATGAACGTGGTGCGGATGCCGTGGGTCGCGAACAGGTCGCGGGCCCGCGGGAAGACCCCGCCCACGTCGCCGTCGCGCACGTGGCGAATGCCGGCGCGGACCAGCTTGGCCTTGAGGTCGGCGTAGCGGGTGGTGTACACGTTGCCGGCTTGCCAGTGGGTGTTCACCCCAATGCTTTCGACAAAGGCGTCGGCCGGCTGCGCGGCGGTTGGGGCGGCGGTTTGCGCGGCGCCCGGTCCGGCGGCCAGCAGCGCCAGGCCCAGCAGCGGCAAGGAATGCAAAGGTGTTTTCATGAGAAGCAGGAAGGTTGAGGGGGGCCAAGTTAGGCACCCGCGGCCCGTTACCTTCGCTGCTGCCGGCCCGTGCCGCGCCACTTTTGCGGCCCCACTCGTTCGTTCTTATGCCCGACACTCCCGACTCTACTCCCACGCTGCAGCGCCGCCTCGGCCTGGTGCAAGCCACCGCGCTCAATATGATTGATATGGTCGGAATAGGACCATTCGTCACGCTGCCACTGGTTATGGGGTTTATGGGGCCGAATTTCCTGCTGGCCTGGCTGGTGGGCGCCGGTTTGGCCCTGGTCGACGGCCTGATTTGGAGCGAGCTGGGCGCGGCCCACCCCGAAGCCGGCGGCTCCTACCGCTTCCTCAAGCTGGCCTACGGCGAGCAGAAGTGGGGCCGGCTGATGTCGTTTCTCTACGTGTGGCAGACGCTGGTGCAGTCGCCGCTGGTGCTGGCCTCGGGCGCCATCGGCTTCGCCCAGTACTTCGGCTACCTCGTGCCGATGACCGCCTGGTGGCAGCCCAAGCTGGTGTCGGGCGCCGTGGTGCTGCTGCTCATCGCGCTGCTCTACCGCCGCATCGAGGACATTGGCCGGCTGGGCGTGGCGCTGTGGGTGGGCGTGCTGGGCCTTATGGGCTGGCTGATTTTCGGCGGCCTCACCCACGCCCACCACGCGGTGGCCTGGCTGCCCACGGGCGGCGCGGCGGCCCTGCCGGGCGTGCTGCTCTCGGCCGCCATGGGCCAGGCCGCCATCAAAACCATCTACTCCTACCTCGGCTACTATAACGTGTGCCACCTGGGCGGCGAAATCGTGAACCCCCAGCGCGTGATTCCGCGCAGCATTTTCCTGAGCATCCTCGGCATCATGGCCCTGTACCTGCTGCTGAACTGGAGCGTGGGCACCGTTATTCCGTGGCAGGAGGTGCAGGGCTGGCAGGCCGCCGGCGCGGGCGCCGTGGCCGACAAGTCGCAGTTCATCGTCAGCCTCTTCGTGGAACGGCTCTACGGGGTGGCCGCCGCGCAGGCCGCCACGGCGCTGGTGCTGCTGGTGGCCTTTGCCTCGCTGTTTGCGGTGCTGCTGGGCTACTCGCGCATTCCCTACGCCGCGGCGGCCGACGGCGAGTTCCTGCCGCTCTTCGGTCGGCTGCACCCCACCAAGCAGTTTCCGCACGTGTCGCTGCTCATTCTGGGCGGCACGGGCTTCGTATTCAGCTTGCTGTTCCGGCTCGGCGAGGTCATTACGGCCATCCTGGCCATGCGCATCCTGGTGCAGTTCGTGGGCCAGGCCGTGGGGCTGGTGCTGCTGCGGCGTCGGCGCGGCACGGCGTCCCTGCCGTTCAAAATGCCGCTCTACCCGCTGCCCGTGGTGCTGGCCATCATCGTGTGGCTGCTGGTGTTCTACAGCACGGGGGCCAAGTTCATGCTCTCGGGCCTGTTGGTTATCTCGTTGGGCGTGGGGGCCTTCCTGCTCTGGAGCCGGCGGCTGCAGCGCTGGCCGTTTGAACGGTAGATAATGCTTTCGTTTACCTCATTTTCGTGTTTTTATGATTACTCGCTACGCCCTGCTGCTGCTCTGGCTGCTGGCTGGTTTTCAAAGCTCGGCGCAATTCTGGCAGCCGGCGAAAGTATTGTCAGCCGACTATTTGCTGTGGAGCCCCGTTCGTCGCCTAAAGGCCCAGGACTTTCAGTTAAAAGTGCGTCCGCGAAACAACCTAAGCCAGAGCTTCGCCAGTTTCGGCGTACAGCTGAGCGGAAACAATATGGATTTGCTGGGCAAGAACGCAAACCATGTCGTTCAGAACTACGTCCACCGCCCCGGCTCGTACCTGGACCCGGCCGATACGCTGAGCACCAGCTTACAGCTTCGTTATCTGCAAACGGAGTGGGATATTTACGAAATAGCGGCCCGGCGGCTCCGGCAGCAGCTTCGGGGCGCGGCCACAAGAATAATTCTGTGGGGCAAGCCTGATGCCAGTGAGCTGCTGAGAACCACTTTCGAAGCAGCGAGCCAACGGGTAATTCAGTATTCCGACGAAACCAAATACGGACTGTTTCTGGACAAGCAGCTGGAATGGGAAAGGCAAATAGCCAGTGAGCTGGCCGAGCTAGCCGATTTTGCCACGGCAAAATAACCCGGCGGCATCGGCTAGCCCAGCCAGTACCCCAGTCCGCCTGCCACTGACGCCCCGGTCAGCGTATTCAGAAAATTAACCGCGTTGTTGTTCAGCAACCCGCGCCGTTCCAGGGTGGCCCCCAGCACCGAATCGGCTAGGTTGCCGGCCGTGCCGCCCATCAGCAGCCACCAAAACGCCGTACTCCAGCCGAAACACAGGCAGTACACGGCCGCCAGTGTAGCCGTCCCGGCCAGCCCCAGGGCGGTGCCTTCCAGGCTCACCACGCCGTTGCGGCCCCGCGCGTCGGGCCGCAAAGTGAGAATGTTGTAGTAGCGGCGCCCGTACAGATTGCCCAGCTCCGAAGCCAGCGTGTCGGCAGTGGCGGCGGCGAAGCTGCCGGCCAGCATTAGCTGAGCCAGCGGCGCGGCGCGCGGCAGTTGCCAGGCCACCAGGCCCAGCAGGGCCGCTACGCCGGCGTTGGCCACTACCTGGCCGGCGGTGCGCCGGCCCCGGTTTTCCTCGGCCAGTCCCAGGCGGCGCTTGTCGGCCACGCGCCAGCTGGAGGCGGCCGTTCCTAAGCCGAAAAACAGGGCCAGCAGCGCCAGCTCCGGAAAGCCGCCGCCCAGAAATATGAGCAGGCCCAGCGCCCCGCCCGTGCCGGCAGCGGCCGTGGTCAACTTGCCGGCCCGCACGCTGTAGGCCATGCCTAACCCGAGCAATAGCAGCACCAAGCCAAGTCGGATAAAATCAGTCACAGGAGCAAACCACGAGCTGTCCAACCCGCCATGTCAATGAAGTGTCAACTGTTGCTTCGCGGCTCATTGGCTAGCTGCTAGTGCTTTTCATTCCGGGAGCGAAATCCCAGGTACATCATCACGGTAAAAAGCGCTAGCACCAATCCTACCGGAAAAGAAGCCTCCGTCGCTCAGGTTCTTTTGCTCCGAATGAGTCAGCTTTACGAAAAGCTGACTCGGAAAAATAAGCCAAAGCAACACGCCTGTCAACAGCAGTACCTTAATCAGTTGTAGTAAACAACCCACAGCTTAAAATTACCCCAGCCGTTTCTCGTAGCAGAAAAACCGCAGTCCCGGCCGGAACGCCAGCGGGATTTCGCCCGCAAAGCGGTAGCCCAGCTTCGGAAACAGCCGTTGCGTGGCCGCGTTCTCGGAATTGGTGTCCACTCGCAACACCCGCAGGCCTTGCGCTAGGGCTTGCTTTTCGGCTTGCTCCAGTAGAGCCAGGGCCACGCCTTTTCCTTGCGCACCTGGGTCCACCGCCAGGCGGTGCGTTACCAGGGCGGCTTCTGTTGCGTCCCAGTCGGCCTGGGCGTATTCGGCATCCTGGTCGGTGGTGAGGGCCGCCACGCCGGCTACCGTGCCGTCCAGCTCCGCCACCCACAGCTGATGTTGCTCGATGTCGCGCTGAAACGCTGCTTCATTTGGGTAATCAATTGACCACTGAAAATTGCCGCTGGCGTGCATCAGCGGCACTACGCGCCGGATGAGGGCGAGGATGGCCGGTACGTCGGCAGCGGTGGCGCGGCGGGTAAGCAGCATAGAAAACGGGAATGATAAACCAAGGCCCAATGGCGCTTCGACAATATTTCAGCAAAAGAAGCAGCCCGGACGCGCCTGCTGCTTCAGGACTGCCGGACTGCTCCGCGTGGATGTTCAAAACAGGATTACGTGGTCTGCACGAAGCGCTTGATGTCGCCGCTGGCGATGTAGGACTTGCCGTCGGGGGCGGTGTTCACCTGGTCCACCACGAAGAGGATGCTTTCCTCGCGGATGCCGCGCGGGAAGCGCATGTTCCAGTTCGGGTCGAAGCCGTCGCTCACCACGCGCGCGCGCAGCTTGCTGCCGTCCTTCACGCACTGGATGAGGACGCCCGAGCCGATGGTGTCGGTTTCCTCCAAATCGGCGAGGGTGGTGGGGGTGCGGGCCGGTCGGACGCTGGCCGCGCTGCTCCGGCTACGCGACGAGGAGCCGTGGTGGCCGCCGGCCAGCGGGTCGGTTTCGCCCGGCCGCACGAGGCGCGTGATGACGCCCTTGGCCCGGTAGAAAGTATTGTCGAGGCTGCGTTCCAGCTCTTCTACCACGTAGTGGGCGCCCTCGGCCCGGATGGCCCGTGGAAACTGGATGTTCAAATCGTCGTAGCCCGGCGACACCACCCGCACCCGCAGCTTGCCGCCCTCGCGGAAGCAGGCCAACTCGACGCCAGCCCCCGGCTCGGCCACCACGGGCAGGGCGTGGGCGGCCTGGTCCACGCTCACGCCGCGGCCCGACAGGTCCACGCGGGCGCGGCGGCCCTGAAAAGCCTGGTCGCGCAGCTCCTTGCGGCTCTCGTTGTCGAGGTGGCGGCTGGCGATGCGCTGGGCGTAGTGGTTAATCTGGTCGATTTCCTCGGCAATCTCGAAGTGCTCGTGCAGGCCCTGTGCGGTCAGCTCGGCCACCAGCTGGTGCAGCAGCGCTTCGGCTTCGGCGTGCTGGCCGGTGTCGGCCAGCTCCACGGCCCGCTCCTTGTCGCGGGCAATGCGCAGGCGGGCCAAATCCATCGTCACGCCGCCGTCGGTGGCCGCCGCCACGGCCTCAATGGCGCCGGCCGTGACCTGCACCGTGTGCTCGCCCGAAATGGACTCGATGCGACCTTCGCGGATGGCATCGGCCCGGTACGCGACGTGCAGCAGCGGGTGGCCGCCGGCCGCCAGCGCCGGCAGCCGCAGCCGCAGCCCGAGCAGCTTGTCTTCGTTCTCGTGCACGTCGCCGAGGTGCAGCACCAGCCGGCCATCGGCCTGGGGTTCCACGCGGGCCAGGCTGAGCACGTCGGCAATTTCGGTGGGCCCGACGGGCGTGAGCGTCACGGTCAGGTTCTGGGCGGCAATGGCCTTGAGGCTGTCCAGCTCGATGCCGAACACGTCGGCCGCGTCGTCCAGCGACTGAATGAAGTAGAAGTTGCCCCCGGCCGCCCGCGCCATGCCAATCAGCAAATCCTCCTCAAAGTGGCCGCCGAAGCCCATGGTCGTGGTCGTGATGCCTTCTTCGGCCTTCTTGCCGGCCGTGGCAGTCAGCACCCCCGGCGCGGTGATGCCCTGGTTGGCCTGCCCGTCGGTGAGCAGCAGCACCCGATTCACGTGCCGGTCGGTTTTGTGCTTGGCCACCAGTTCGCAGCCGCGCAGCCAGCCCCCGCTCAGGTTGGTGAGGCCCCCGGCCCGCACCCCCTGCACGAGGCGCTTGATGGCGTCCTTGTCGGTCACCAGCTCCGCGTCGAGCAGCGTCTTCACCTCGTCGTCGTACACCACGATGCTCAGCCGGTCGTCGGCCGTGAGCCGGTCCACGAAGTCGGCGGCCGCCTGCAGCGCGTACTTCAGCGGCGCCCCCGCCATGCTGCCGCTGCGGTCAATAACCAAGGCCACGTTCAGCGGCCGGCGCTGGGGGTTGGGCACGTCTTCACGAAAGCTTAACAGGAGGCTGGTCGTGTCGGCCAAACTTTCGAGGATGACCGGGCTGGCGGGTTGCTGCGTGATTTGCATGAGAAGGAAGAAAAAGGAGAAAATAGGCAAAAAGCAATGCGCGGCAAACGCCGGCAACGAGGAAAAATAGCAACGAAATGGGAGAATTGAAAACCCCTCAGGTCTCGATGAGCGGCCGGTAATCCTGCTCATTCTCAAAGCCGGCCAGCCAGGCAGCGGCCCGGCGGCAGGTGCGCACGTGGGGCGGCACCCGCAGCACGTAAGTATGGGCCGTAGAGGGACACCGCACCCGCAGGGCCACCACCGGCTCGTCGTCGTCGAGCGGAATGCGGATGAGCTGCCGCTCGCCGCCCGCGTCGCGGTCCCGGTCGATGACGAGGCCACCCACTTCCTGAATGAAGCGGTCGAGGCCAAAGCGCTCCAGTAGCACGCGCCGCCGCGTCACGTTGCGCACGTTCAGAATCTCCCCGGCTTTCAGGTCTTCGGGCCGGAAGGCGGTGCGCTCGTCCACCGCCGTCCCTTGCCAGTGAATGTTCACCCGCAGCCCGCTCGGCAAGGCCGTCAGGCCGCTGCCGGCCACTTCTACCCAGCTAGTGAGGTGCAGCGTGGCGGGCAGCTGCGCAAGCGCGGCGCAGTTGCCCACGTCCAGCGAGCGGGCCGTGAGGCGCTCGGGCAGCCGGCGCAGCTGCCGGTTGCCGCTCAGGTTCACGTGCTCGCGCACCAGCCAGTCGCCGGTCAGCTCCCGCACGCCGGTCCGGGCGGCCTGCACGCTGGTGGCGCGCAGGCGCTCGGGCAGCAGGTTCAGATTGGGGCAGTCGCTCACGTCCAAGTGGGTGCATTCCAGCCAGCGAGGCAGCTCGCGCAGCCGCGGCTCGTGGCTCAGGCGCAGGGCCCCGCTCACGATTAGCTCATCAGGCACTCGGCCGCTGAGGAGCAGGGCACGGGCGGCTTCCGGCGTGGCCCGCAGAGGGCCGGCCGGTTGGGCCGCGGCAACTTGCTGCTGCGGAGTGGCCGGACCGGCGCGGAAAGTGGCGGCCGGCTCCGCAGCTTGCGTGGGCGCGGCGGCCGGCCGGCGCAGCTGCCGGCCCCGAGCGTTGATGCTGAACATAAGCCGTTTAGTCGATGACGGTTCGGATGGCGGACGGCGTGTACTCGCGCTGCTGCCAGACGCGGTACACGCCCACGGGCAGCTCGATGGCGCGGTGCTCCTCGTGCACCAAGGTAGCCGTCGGGGCCGAAATCAGCAAGTACAGGTCCTTGCCGTAGACGTACAGGCTGGCCGTCCCGGTTTCCCGAATACGGTGCGAATGCCCAGTGTGCTCGCCGTGCGCCAGCACCAGGCCGGGCCGGGGTACCGCGCCCGTCGGCAGCGCCGCAACGGGCGCAATGAGGACATCGCCGTGGCGATACAAAAAGCTGGTCGGGGTCATTGGATTTGCTAATTAAGTGAGAAATAATGAGAGTGATTTTCTATGCGAAGCTACATAAATTAGGATGCACTCGCAAGCTTTAAGTGAAAATTTACTAATTTATTTAGTTATTAACTAATCTCAATTCAGGGTGAAAAAAGTCTACAGTACAGTCACAAGCCTTGTTTCACTTCTTCTTTGGTATTTGACCTACCCTTGTAAAGAGCATCAGACAGGTACTTCACAATGGCCGCTGGGTAGTAACCACGAAAAAAAGGGGCTGCCTTGCGCAGGCAGCCCCTTTTAATGTGTAAAGCATGGCCGGTCTACCGGGCCACCACCAGCCGCTGCGCGCTGCGCGCGGCCCCGTGCTGCACCGTCACCGTGTACAAGCCGCTGGACAGCCCGTCGAGCGACAGCAGCAGCTCGTTCGGGCCCGCGTGGGTGAGCCGAGTTAGGCCGGCCACGCGGCGGCCCAAGGCATCGTGCACATCCACCCGGGCCTCCTGCGCCGTAGCCGCTTGCAGGCGAATGGTGACGGCGTCGCGGGTCGGGTTGGGGTAGAGCTGCACCGCCAGCGCGTGGTCCGCGCTGGCGGTGGTTGCCAGGGCCCGGCCTGGGTTGGTGCGGAACAGGGCCCCGGCTGGCACCGCGGTTTTGCTCAGGCCCGGCCCGGCGTAGCTGACGTTCAGCACTTCGTCGCCGCCCCGCTCAAAAAACGTAATCGTGATGGCGTGCAGCCCGGCCCGTAGACCCACGCTGCCCGCCGCCTCCCGCGCGCTGTGCAGCCCGTCGTTGTTCACCACCAGCGTCGAGCCAATGAAGAGCTGGGAGCCGTCGTCGGAAGTGGTGTAAAACGTGTACACCCCGCCGGCGGGCACGCTCACGTACCCGGTGTAGCGAAAGGCAAAATCTTCGTTGCGCAGCCGCGGGGCCAGGCTCACGTCGGTCGTGGTCCCGGTTTTGGCCGCGGTCAGGGCCCCAAAATCGGGTAGGACGCTCCAGCCGCTGCCCTCGTAGTAGGCGTAATTGAGGCCGGCCGTGGTGTTGGCGGGATTGTCGGCCGGGCGCAGGGCGGCGTCGGTCACCGCGAAGCTGATGGTGAGCGGAGTGCCCGCGCTGCCGGCCGCGCCGCTCTGGGTGAAGGGGGTGGCCGTAAGGGTGTGGCTGCCCACGGCGGGCGTCCACGGCAGGTAGTCGCTGGGCCCGTTGTCGCCGGCAATGGCGTAGGGCACCGCGTTTTCGAGCTTGTAATTGGCGTTGCCGTCGTAACCGAAGCGCACGCTGCCCACCGTGGCGGGGTTGGTGTTGGCCCGGATGCTGAGGTTGCGCGTGGGCAGCGCGGCCAAGTTGAGCGTGGCGCCGCCGGGCAGCGGGTCGTAGCCGGCAATGGGCAGTTCGGTGTCGGCATTAATCAGGGTGAACGACGCGACGGCCTGCGCCGAGGCCGGCACCACCCGGAACGTCGCCGTGTAGGTGGCGTCGTCCGGGGGGGTAGCAATGGTCTGGTTTTGCGTGCCGCCGTTCGACCACGACACGAATTCGTAGGTCACCCCGCCCACGGTCTGGGGCGAAGGCGCCCCCAGCGTGCGCAATATGCCTTCCACGCCCAGCACCGAGGCCGGCGTGGCGCGGGCCGTGCCGTCGAGATTGAGCTGCAAGCCAGCGGGGCTGGTGGCCAAGCCAATGGTGGACTTCTGCGGCAGAATGTCGCGGAAGGTGGTGGTTTGCCGCCCGCCCGCATCGGTCACGGTCAGGATGAGGCGGTAGAACACGTTGTCGGCCAGCTCCCCGGAGTTGGGGATTGCGAAAATGCCGGTTTTGCTGCCTTGGTTGAATGGGGTGCCGTCGTGCTTGTGGGTGTCGTGGTAAAAATCAACCTGCCACACAAACGCGCTGGCCGGTAGCGGGCCGTCCTCCGGGTCGGTGGCATCGGCTGAAAATTGAATTTCGGTGCCCGCCACGTACGTCGTGCCGCTGGCGGGCGTCAGAATCTGGGCCGTGGGTGGGTTGTTAAGCGCCGTCACGGTCAGCGTGGCCGCGCTGCTCGTCGCGGTGCCCACGCTATTGGTCACCACCGCGCGGTACTGGCCGGCATCGGCCGGGGCCACGGCCGCGATGGTGTAGCTGCTGCCTGTGGCCCCGGCGATGTTGGCGCCGTTTTTCTGCCACTGGTAGCTGAACGGCGCCGTGCCGGCCGCCGCCACCGAAAACATAACCGCCGCGCCGATCGTTGCGGTGGCGCTGGCCGGCTGCGTGGTGATGACCGGCGCGCTGCTGCCGGCCGTGTACACCACTTTCCAGAGGTTCGAGCCGTTGCGGGCCAGGTAGTAGAGGTTGCCGTCGGGCCCGGTTTGCAGGGCTAGTGCGTCGCCGGGCATGTTCTGAGCAAACGCGGAGCGGACCGGGGGCGTGGTGCCGCTGCCCGGGTCGACGTAGTTAATCCACTTGCCGCAGTAGTCCTGGTAAAAGTACTTGCCCACGTAGGCCGCGGGGTAGTTGGTGCTGGACGGGTTGAAAAACGTGCCGCCCGTGATGGAGCAGCCCGTGCCGTCGGGAAAGCCGCCCTGGTGCGGGTAGGCAAAAAAGGGCGCCGTCTCGCCCGCTCGCACGTTGTAGCCCTCCGAGGAGGGCCAGCCGAAGTTGCGCCCGCTGGTGCCGGCGTCGTTGATTTCTTCCCAGCTGCCCTCCCCTACGTCGTTGACGAAGATTCTGTCCGTGCCCGGCTGCACCGCGAAGGTGAAGGGGTTGCGCAGGCCCTGGCTCCAGATGCGCTGGCGCTGGGCCGAGAGGCCGCCGCCCACGTACGGGTTGCCGGCCGGCACCGAGCCGTCGGCGTTGATGCGCAGCATCTTCCCCATGTACGAGTCCAGGTTCTGGGCGTTGGCGCGGTTGGCGTTGTCGCCCACGGCCACGTACAGCTTGCCGTCGCGGCCGAAGTGCATGGCCCCGCCGTTGTGGTTGGTGGCGCTGCTCAGCGGGTCGAGGGTGAGCACCGTGATTTCGCTGCCCGCCGCGGCCACGTCGCCGCTGGCCGTGAAGCGGCTGATGCGGTTGTTGGCCCCGCCAGCCAGCGTGTAGTAAAGGTAGATGTATTGATTGACGGCAAAATTGGGGTCCAGGGCAATGCCAATCAGCCCCCGCTCCCCGCTGGAGTTCACGCTCAGCGCCACGAACGGCGTGGGCAGCAGGACGCCGTTCTTGACGACGCGCAGTTGGCCGGTTTGCTGGCAGGCGAAGATGCGGCCGTCCGGGGCAAACGCCATGGCCGTGGGGCTCTGGATGCCGGTGGTGACCAACGAGGCGCTAAATCCGGCGGGGAACGTCTGGGCCCCGGCCCCCATGCTGGCCGAAAGGACCATGATGGTAAAAAATATGATAATAACAAGCCAATGTCGCGGCGCTTGTTCCGGCGGCCCGGCGGACTGTAATCGGGGGAAAGAAGTTTTCATAAGGAAGAGGTAAGTTAAATTCTGGCGTGGAAAAGCCTAAAATCTGGTCATTAGCCAGCTTTTCAAGCGTAAGTAGGGGCGGGCAACGCGGGGTATTGGGGTTTACTTCATGGGCAGGGTGGCTAGGGGTGAACATCGTTAAAGCAGGCACCCGCCGTCGCTGAAGACAGGAAATCGAACCAGGATACCGGCAACGGAAGGATAGGTAAGTTACAGTTTTTCAGCTGATTTAGCACACATATTCGCGTTAAAATTTTGTTACGGCGTTTTGGAGGATGCGACTCTACCAGCTCGCGAGCAGTCACCAACAAAAAAACGCATCATCATGATGCGTTTTTGTACTATATAGCAATCATTAAATAAAATATGCGACTCTTAGCCCCGGCGCAGCACGGCGGCGGCTTCCTTGGCGAAGTACGTGAGGATGGCGTCGGCCCCGGCGCGCTTGATGCTGGTGAGCACCTCCATCATGGTCTTTTCGCCGTCGAGCCAGCCGTTTTGGGCGGCGGCTTTCACCATGGCGTACTCGCCGCTCACGTTGTAGGCCGTCACGGGCAGGTGGGTGCGCTCCTTCACGGCGTGAATCACGTCGAGGTAGCTCAGGGCGGGCTTCACCATCACCATGTCGGCGCCTTCGGCCTCGTCGAGGGCCAGCTCGCGCAGGGCCTCGCGCTTGTTGGCCGGGTTCATCTGGTAGCTTTTTTTATCGCCTTTTTTCGGAGCCGAATCCAGCGCGTCGCGGAAGGGGCCGTAGAAGGCCGAGGCGTACTTGGCCGTGTAGCTCATGATGCTCACGTGCTGGAAGGCCTGCTCGTCCAGCACCCGTCGAATCCAGGCCACGCGGCCGTCCATCATGTCGCTGGGCCCGATGATGTCGGCGCCGGCGCGGGCTTGAGCCAGGGCCATCTGGCCCAGCACTTCCAGCGTAGCATCGTTCAGGATTTCGCCCGATTCGGCGTCCACCACGCCGTCGTGGCCGTCGCTGCTGTAGGGGTCCATCGCCACGTCGGTCATCAGCACGATGTCCGGGAACTGGCGCTTAAGGTCGGCCACTGTTCTCAGGTACAGGCCCTCGGGGTTGGCCGATTCCTTAGCCAGCCGGTCCTTCAAGGCGTCGTTGATGCTCGGGAAGGGGGCGAAGGCGTTGATGCCCAGCTCCACGCAACGGCCCACTTCGTCGATGATTTTATCGGCCGAGTAGCGGTAGATGCCGGGCATGGACTTCACTTCCAGCGCCTGGTTCTGGCCCTCAATCAGGAAGAGGGGAAAGATGAAGTCGTGGGTGGTGAGGCGGGTTTCCTGCACCATGTCGCGGATGACGGCGGACTTGCGGTTGCGGCGGGGGCGGTGGGTGGGGAGCATGGGGGAGAAAAAACAAAAACGTATGATTTTACAACCAGCACGCGGAAAAAAGGTCCGCCGCTGGGTCTCGGAGTTTATTTGATTGCGGGCGGGGGCGCCTCGTTCGGTATTCCCACTACTACGCCCACGCCGGTCACCAGGGCCCCGAATCCGAGCACTGCCAGACCCACCCCCACCCCGAGCAGGCCGCCGATGTGCCAGCCCAGGACCAGGCCGCCCAGTAAAATGAGCACGCCCGCCAGCGTAACGGGGTTGAACCGGCTCTTAGCGGTGCTGCCGTGGCCGGTAATGCCAAAAACGCCCGCCATAATTGTCAGTAAGCCGGCCCCCAGCCCTCCCATCGCCGCCGCCAGTCCCCACCAATTGGCCAAGGCGATGCCCACCAGAATTCCCGCCACCGCGAATACGACGCCCCCCAGAAAGAACAAAAACACGGCATTCATCTGCGTAGGAGTTTCTGCCCGCCCGGTAGGTTGCGGAGAACTACCCGGGACTTCTGACAACAAAGGCGGCTGGACCATCGGGAAAACTAGTGAAGGTTGCGGATTGCATTTGCGGACTCGGCGCCCGCCCACGGCCCGGGGCGTTTCCCTCGCCTTTGGAAGCAGACGCCGGCTTGGGGCCGGGGGCCGATGGGGCTTGTCGCAGGTGCTGCGAGCCCCGAGACGGGCCGTGCACAGCTCCGGCGGGCAGCGTTCAGTCGCAAGCTTTGGGCGGCCCGGCCCTACGCGCGGGTGTTCTTTCAAATAAGAAGCTGGGGCGGAGCTAACACGGAAGGCCGCCTCCGGCCAGCAGCCCGAGCCCAAGTAAACCGCCCAGCAGGCCGCGGCTACGGTGCAAAAAAAGCAAGGAACGCGTGCCACAGGTCTTCGCAGCAAAGAGAGGGGCGGATTGGCAATGGTAGAGGCAAAATTTGCCCGCAAAGTTTATCCAGGATGCCGGTTATCGTCCGTCCGGGTCGAGGTAGGCCACCAGCACAGCCAGGGCTCCGAGTCCGGCAATTATGCCCCATGCCAGCCCGCCGCCCAGTAGCAGCCCTATCAACCCCACCGGCAAAACCACCAGGCCCAACACGCCCAGCACCGTGGTGCCCAGCCCCGCTTCGGCCGGCCCCTCGGGTTTCAGACGCCGCACAGAAGCAGATACTGGCAGGCGGACTTTTCCGCGCGAAACGGCCCGTGGCGGCCGCGGCAACTGGGCTGGTTGAAGGGCTGGGGCTGCCGCTTGCCAGCGTGGCTTACGAGCCGAGCGGAGCAAAGCCGCGGGCTCCGCAACCGTTGCGGCCGCGGCCGGGCTTGCCTCCGCAGCCACTCCGCGCGGGGCCGAGGGCTCGGCTACGCGCACTGCCCGCGGCCCGGGCTGGAACGAGTAGCCGGGCCGGGCGCTCTGACAGCTTGTGCCCGCGCCTACGAGGCCCAGGGACAGCAGGACCAGCAGGGTTTTTCGACTTCGTTGCAACCAGGGCTTGGGCGTAAAAGAGGACATATGGGAATGGTTGAGGGTTGAATCGGAGCAGTGCTGTACGGACAAGGAACGGATTCTGCTACGCCCCGGCCAACTTGGCCGCCGCCTGCCAGCCGGTGCCGGCGCCCAGGGCCACGCCCATGCCGTTGCAGCGCACGGCGGCCAGCACCCCCGGCCGCACCCAGTCGATGAGGGGCGCCAGCGCCGGCCCGAAGCCCATCACTCCGCTCCAGCGGTAATCGATGCGGGGCCGTCGGCCGGGTAAAATGACCTCGCGCAACAACGCTTCGAGGTATTCCTGGACCCGGGTGGTGAGGCCAGGGGCGGTGGTTTCCTCGGCCGCGAAATCCAGGTTGCGGCCGCCACCCAGCAGCAGGCGGTGGTCGGGCAGCTGGCGAAAGTAGGCATAGCCGTGGTCGTAGTGAAAAGTGCCCGGCAAAACCACGGCGGGCAGGGGCTCGGTCACCAGTACCTGGCCGCGGCCGGGCGTCACGGCCAGCTCCGGCAGGAGTTCGGTGGCAAAGGCGTTGGTGGCCAGCAGCACCTGAGCGGCTTCGATGACGGCCCCGTTGGCCAAGTGCACGCGGTGCCCCGCAGCCGAAGATTCTATGGTTTCCACCGCGCAATTGGTAAGCACGGGCACGTCCGCCGCCCAGGCCCGGGCCAGCAGGGCGCGCATCATGCGGCCGGCGTCGAGGCTGCCTTCGTGCTCGTTTTTAAGCAGGGTGCTCACTCCCCGCAAACCCAGGCGGCCGGCCTCGCCGCTGGCGTCGCGGAAGGTGCGGGCGTGGCCCACCACCGGGGCCAGCAAGTCGTTGAAGTAGCTGATTTTCGCGCGGCACTCTTCCGCCAATGCCGCTTCCTCGGGGCGAAACAGCTCGTAGCCGCCGACCGGCTGATAGTCCAGGGCCGCGTCGCCCACCAGTTCGCGCAGCCGCGCTAAGCCCTCGCAGCGGGCGGCCACCACGGCCAGTAAGTCGCCGCGCTTCTCCTGCGCTATCAGTTCGGAAATCGAGCCGAAACAAGCGAAGCCCGCATTCTTGGTGGAAGCGCCGCTGGGCAGGGCGCCCCGCTCCAGCACCACCACGCGCCAGGCGGGCCGGCGCTGCTTCAGGTACAAGGCCGCCGTCAGCCCCACCAGTCCCGCGCCAATGATGGCCACGTCGGCCGGGCCGAAGAAACTGTGGTGTTCCCAGTACGATAGCGCGAAGTTTCGCAACGTGTTAAAGTAAGTTTCGCAACGTTTTTTTACCACCAAACTTGTACCACCAAACTTGGCGAAACTTACCTTAACACGTTGCGAAACTTCGCGCTCAGAACTCCAGTATCACGCCCTCAATCACGTCGCAGGCCTCGTGCAGCTGCTCCTCGGTGATTACCAGCGGCGGGGCGAAGCGGATGATGTCGCCGTGCGTGGGCTTGGCCAGCACGCCGCGCTCCATCAGCGTCACACACACGTCCCAGGCGGTGCGGCCGTCGGCGTGGGGCCGGATGATGATGGCGTTGAGCAGGCCTTTGCCGCGCACCAATTCCACCACTTCGGGGCGCTGGGCCTGTATCTGGCGCATCCGGGCCCGGAACACCTCGCCCAGCTTCGCCGCGTTTTGCGCGAGCTTTTCTTCCACCAATACATCCAGCGAAGCACGCATCACGGCGCAGGCCAGCGGGTTGCCGCCAAACGTGGAGCCGTGCTGGCCGGGCCGAATGGTGAGCATCACCTCGTCGGCGGCCAGCACCGCGGATACTGGCAGCACGCCCCCGCTCAGCGCCTTGCCCAGAATGAGGATGTCGGGGTGCACGGCCTCGTGGTCGCAGGCCAGTAGTTTGCCCGTGCGGCCCAGCCCGGTCTGAATCTCATCGGCGATGAACAGCACGTTGTGCGCTTTGCAGATGGCCGCCGCTTGGGCCAGGTAGCCCACCGCCGGCACCATCACGCCCGCCTCGCCCTGGATGGGTTCCACCATGAAAGCGCACACGTGCGGCTCCCGCACGGCGGCTTCCAGCGCCTCGATGTCGTTGTAGGGCACTACCTGGTAGCCGGGCGCGAACGGCCCGAACCCGCCCGTGCTGTCGCCGTCGGTGCTGAAGGAAATGATGCCCGTGGTGCGGCCGTGGAAGTTGTGCTCGGCCACGATGATGCGGGCCAGGTTCGGGGCAATGCCTTTTTCCTGGTAGCCCCACTTGCGGGCCAGTTTCAGGGCGGTTTCCACGGCTTCGGCGCCGGAGTTCATCAGCAAGGCTTTGTCGTAATCAAACAACGCGCACAGCTGCTGCTCGGCGGCGCCCAGCTGGTCGTTGAAAAAAGCCCGCGACGTGAGCGTGAGCTGCTGCGCCTGCGCCGTGAGCGCGCCAATGATGCGCGGGTGGCAGTGGCCCTGGTTCACGGCCGAGTACGCCGAAAGGAAGTCGTAGTAATGCTTGCCGGCCACGTCCCACAGGTGCACGCCCTCGCCGCGGTTCAGCACCACGGGCAGGGGGTGGTAGTTGTGCGCGCCGTACTGGTCTTCGAGCTGCATCAGCTGCTCGGCGCGGCTGGCGGTGGCGATGGGGAAGGTGGTTTGCATGAAGTGGGTGGGAGTGGTGGTGAGGGCACGAAATTACGATTTTCCGGCGCAGCCAGCAGGCCCGGGGCTTAGCGCAGTGGCAGCCGCTCCAACTGGCGCGCCGTGTCGAGGTACCGGCCCACGTAGTTTCCTTCTGCGCGGCCGCTGGCCCGCAGCAGCGTCCAGTCGAACACGGCTGCTTCGGGAAAGCTCACCGGTACCGGCTCGGTGGAGCCGGCCGAAGCCGCCGCGCCGGGCAGCAGCAGCGCCTGCACCGCCCCGCCGCGCCAGCCCAGCACCCGCGCCGAGGCCCGCCGGAAGCTGGTATCCGATGCCACCACCCGCACCGAAAGCAGCAGCTGGTCGCCGTTGGGCAGGCCGGCCAAAAACCGCTTTTTGGCCCGGGGAAGGGTCCGCAACGCCTCCCGCACGGGGTCGGCCAAAGCGGATTCGTCGCGAACCAAAGCAGGCCGCACGTTGGCTGGCGCCGTGGCCGCCGTGAGCACCACCGGCGCGGGCGCCTGCGCGGCCCCGGCCTGCGGCCCCAGCCACGCCGCGGCCGCTAGCAGCAGTGCCAAACGAAGGGGCTTAGTCATGGAAAATTGCCGGAATTGATAACAAGGCACCGGCCGGTTTTCTTCCAACGGTGCCCGCCGTAACTTTGATGCACCGATGCCCACCCCCGTTCCCCAGCCCCTGCAACCCGGCGATTTTTATTACACGCCCGAGGGCTACCTCGTCTTCACCGCGCAGTACCACCGGCGCCGGGGCAGTTGCTGCCAGAGCGGCTGCCGCCACTGCCCCTGGAATTTCCGGGCCAAACCAACCGCACCGAATGCGCCTGACCAGCCATTGAGCTGACCCGGCCGGGCCCGGCTTAGTTCACGCGCAGCCAGTAAGAGCCGCCGTGGGTTTCGACGCCCCGCAGCGCCGGCCGCTGCCACAGCGGCGCCAGAATCGTGCTTAGTTCCGGGTCTTGGCTGATGAAATAATTCGGCAGGATGGTTTCGTACTTGGCGGGGTTGGCCAGAATGAAAGCCGCCAGCAGGTATTGCTCCGAATACGCCCGGTCACACATAAATTGCGGGTAGTCGTAGGGCAGGTAGATGTCGTGGATGTGCACGATGACGCCGGGCGCCAGCCGGGGCAGCACTTCCAAGAAGAACACCGTGGAATCGGAGTTGGGCAGCACCCGGTGCGAGTTGTCGATGAACAGAATGTCGTTGGCCCGCAGCTCGTACAAAAACGAGAAGTCGATGTCTTCGAACGGCCGGCGAACCACGCGTTGCGCGAGCTGGTCGATTTCGGCCCGCGGGTAGGGGTCAATGGACGTAATCTGGGTGGCGAGGCCCTGGTCGCGGACGGCCTTGGCGGCCACTTTGGTCGAGTTGCCCGAGCCCACTTCCACGTACTGGGCCGGCCGGAAATGGGCCAGCATGCCGTAAATACCCACAATGTCGAGGCCCGGCAAAAACGTGTTGTTCCAGGTGGGCTGGCTGGGGTCGGTTTCGGCCTTGGCGTCCTTGATGCCTTCGAAAGCGGGCTGGTAGGCCAGCATGCCGACGAGCAATTCCCGGTAAGTGGTGCGGTGGCCGTCGATGAGGTCGTACAGTGGCTGGTGGGGCGGCTTGCCGTGGCCATAACGCGGCTCGAAGGCGACTTTATAGTCCAGAAACAGGTTCTGATATTTCGGCGAAACGAACCGGTATAGTTCTTTGAGCATATAACAGGGCAGATACGGCCGCGGGCCAATTGCGCCAGCAGCCTGCAAAACTACGGGTTTCCCCAAGTTCTGGCATCCTTCCGCTCCCGGGTTCGTTGGGGACGTTGTCAGTGGGCAGACAGCGGCCTGTTTCCCAGCCTAATTGAGAAAGCAATTTGGCGATTGCCAAACTTTTACCGATATTTGCGGCCCGTTTCCCTGCTTTGTAATTAATTAACCCTCCGATATCATGGCCCGTGTTTGTGATTTGACCGGCAAGCGTACCCGCGTTGGCAACAACGTTTCGCACGCGAACAACAAGACCAAGCGCAAGTTCTACCCGAACCTGCAGAAAAAGCGCTTTTACATTCCCGAGCAAGACGCCTGGGTAACCCTGAAAGTGGCCACGTCCACCATCCGCACCATCAACAAGAACGGCATCATGGCCGTGCTGAAGAAGGCCAAAGAGCAGGGCTTCATCGTGTACTAACTACTTGTAAGCAGCTGATAGTAGGCACGAGTCGGGTTCGACTAACACCCGTCCGCAGCCTGTTTTCAGCCAGATACAAAGCCAGCGCCGATACGCTTGCCCTCGCGGCAACGGTATCGGCGCTGGCTTTGTCCGTTAGCGGGTATCTTGCACTATCGCCTGATTTTTCTGCTGATTCTGAATCGTATGCAACGTCTGTTCCTCTCCTTTTTGCTGCCGGTGCCCGCGTGGCGCCGGACCTCTCGGGTGCTGCTGGCGGGTGGGCTGCTGCTGGCTGGCTTCGCGGCCGCGGCTCAGCAACCCGTTTCCGTGCCCGAGCCGCTGCTGGCGGCGGCGCCCGCCCGGCCCACCGATTTCTTGCCGGCCGCCTTCCACAAGCAGCGGCGCGAACTGCTGCGGGCGCAGCTGCCGCCGCGCAGCGTAGCCGTGGTGTTTGCCGCGCCCGTGCGCAACCGGGCCAACGACGTGGACTTTATCTACCACCAAAACCCAGACCTCTACTACCTGACCGGCTACCCCGAGCCCGACGCCGTGCTGCTGCTCTTCAAAGAGGCGCGCACCGCGGCCGGGCAGGCGGGCGTCACCGAGGCGCTGTTTACCCAGCCCCGCAACCCCGCCCGCGAGCAGTGGACGGGCCGCCGCCTGGGCGCCGCGGGAGCCAAAAAGCAGCTGGGACTGCAGCTTGCCGCCGACAATAAAGAGTTTGCGGCGGCCGGCATCAACTGGGCCGATTTTGACCACGTCCTGTTCACCAACCTGCCCACCGATACCCGCGACGATGCCGGCGACGCCGGCGACTTGCACAGCCTGGTGGCCACGTTTCGGCAGCAGGCGGGCGTGCCGGCCGACTACAATTCCACCGTCTCGGAACTCAGCAACGTCATCCGCCGCAACGGCATCCGCAACGCCAAGGGCGTGAGCGGGTACGTTGCCAGCGAAGCAAAGGAAAACCCCGCCCTGGCCAATGCGCCCCTAATCAAAGCTTACCTGGCCGCCGCCACCGACGCGGCCCGTCAGGCCGCCATCAACGCCAACCCGCCCGGCCGTTTCGACGAGGGCGTGCTGAACGACGCCCTGGACGCGCTGCGCGCCGTGAAAACGCCCGAAGAGCTGGTCTTGCTGCGCCGCGCCATCCGCATCAGCGCCGTGGGCCAGCGCGAGGTAATGAAGCTCATGCGCCCCGACATGGGCGAAATGGACGTGCAGGGCCTGCACGAATACGTGTACCGCCGCTACGGCGCCGAGTTTCAGGGCTACCCCAGCATCGTGGGCGCCGGGGCCAATGGCTGCGTGCTGCACTACGAAACCAACGACCGCCAGCGCCTCGACAACGACCTGGTGCTGATGGACTGCGGCGCCGAATACCACGGATACTCGGCCGATGTCACGCGCACCGCGCCGCCCGGCGGTACCTTCAGCCCGGCGCAGCGCCAGGTTTACGAGCTGGTGCTGGCCGCGCAGGAAGCGGGCTTCGCCGCCTGCCGTCCCGGCGCCGACTTCGACGCCCCCAACAAAGCCACCCAGGACGTGGTGGCCAGCGGGTTGGTTAAGCTCGGCATCAGCAAGAAGAAGGAGGAATTCCGAAAGTATTACCCCCACGGGGCCAGCCACTACCTGGGCCTTGACGTGCACGACCGGGGCAGCTACAGCCCGTTGAAGGCCGGCAACGTCATCACCGTCGAGCCCGGCATCTACATCCCCGCCGGCTCGCCCTGCGACCCCAAGTGGTGGAACATCGGCGTGCGCATCGAGGACGATGTGCTGATTACGGCCACCGGCTACGAAAACCTCTCGGCCGAAGCCCCGCGCACCGTGGCCGACATCGAACAGCTAATGGCCGTGCCCAGCGCGCTCGAAGCCTGGCAGCTGCCGGTGCTGAAGTAGGCTGACAGCAGACGAAAAAACCACGTCATGCTGAGCGCAGCCGAAGCATCTTGCGTGGGGAAGTAATTCAATCGTTCAACGATGCGAGCGAGATGTCTCGGCAAGCGGACGCCAGATGAGCATAACTTTTTCGCGGCGTTCTGCTTCGCCGTCTGAAAGTTGCCGGCGCTTTCCCTTGGTCGTTTCCGAAAAGCCCCGTACCTTTGCAGTCCTAAATTTTAAACACACCCCCGTCGAGATGGCCAAGAAAGGAAACCGGGTGCAGGTTATCATGGAATGCACCGAGCACAAAAACTCGGGGATGCCGGGCACCTCGCGCTACATCACCACCAAGAACCGCAAGAACACCCCCGAGCGCATCGAGTTGAAGAAGTTCAACCCCATCCTCAAGAAAATGACCGTTCACAAGGAAATTAAATAACCTGAACAATGGCTAAGAAAGTAGTAGCAACTCTGAAATCGACAGAGAACGCCAAGAACTGGGCAAAGGTGATTCGCGCCGTGAAATCGGAGAAGACCGGCGCCTACACCTTCCGCGAGGAAATGGTGCTCCTCGACAAAGTGCAGGAGTACCTGGCCACCGGTAACAAGTAACTGCCCGCCGGCTTCGGCTTCGTAAAAGGCTAAAAAGTCCCACCTTCGTGGGACTTTTTGCGTGTAATGCGTCTGTCATGCTGACGAACCGAAGGTCGGCGTCGGCCAAGGAAGCGTCTCACCACGGCTGCTTTCGTCATATTTAGTGAATCCGGCGGCGTGGGCGTGACAAGGGCCTTCGTCACCGCTACATCCGCGGTATGCCCGGGATGAGAATAGTCTATGGGCCTCTTCGATTTTTTTAAAAAGGACAAGGAAAGCACCGCGCAGCAAGCGTCGCTGGACGCGGGCCTGGAAAAAACCAAAACCAATTTCTTTGAGCAGCTGAGCAAGGCCGTGGTGGGCAAGAACACCGTGGACGAAGCCGTGCTCGACGATTTGGAAAGCCTGCTGGTGCACGCCGACGTGGGCATCGAAACGACGGTGAAAGTTATTGACCGCATTGAGGCCCGGGTGGCGCGCGACAAGTACGTGAGCACCTCGGAGCTGGACCGCATTCTGCGCGAGGAAATTGCGGCTTTGCTGGAGGACAACAACGCGGGCTCGACGGCGGTGCTCGACAGCGCGGGCAGCTCCGGCCAACCGTACGTCATCATGGTGGTGGGCGTGAACGGTGTGGGCAAAACCACGACCATCGGCAAGCTGGCCCACCGCTTCCACAGTGCCGGCAAAAAAGTGGTGCTGGGCGCGGCCGATACCTTCCGGGCCGCGGCCGTGGACCAGCTCATCATTTGGGGCCAGCGGGTGGGCGTGCCCGTGGTGAGCCACGGCATGAACACCGACCCGGCCTCCGTGGCCTACGACGCCGTGCGCAAGGGCGTGGAGTTGGGCGCCGACGTGGTCATCATCGACACGGCCGGCCGCCTGCACAACAAGGTGAACCTGATGAACGAGCTCAGCAAAATCAAGCGCGTGATGCAAAAGGTAATTCCCGACGCCCCGCACGAAGTGCTGCTGGTGCTGGACGGCAGCACCGGCCAGAATGCGTTTTTGCAAGCCAAGGAGTTCACCAAAGCCACCGAAGTCACGGCCCTGGCCATCACCAAGCTCGACGGCACGGCCCGCGGCGGCGTGGTCATCGGAATTTCGGAGCAGTTCAGCATTCCGGTGCGCTACATCGGGGTGGGGGAAAAGATGACCGACTTGCAACTGTTCGACCGGCACACGTTCGTCGATTCCCTGTTCAAAAAGTAGTGGCTGAGCAAGCGGAGCCACCCACGCGGCCCGTTTCGGCAAGCAACACCTGCCGGGGCGGGCCGTTTACTTTCGTGCCATGAATGATGTACTGACAATAGCCGTTGTGGGGGCGGGCACCATGGGGCTGGGCATTGCCCAGTTGGCCATCCAGCACGGCTTGCCCACGGTTTTGTTCGACCTGAATCCGGCGGCGTTGGAGAAGGCGCAGGCAGCCATTGCCACTGGGCTGGGCAGGCTGGTGGAGAAAAACAAGCTTACCCCCGAGGCCCGCGACGCGGCCCTGGCCCGCCTCGCCGCAACAACTGATATGAGCCTGGTGCGGGCCGACCTCATCATCGAAGCCGTGGTGGAGCGGCTCGACGTGAAGCACCGCCTGTTCCAGGAACTGGCGACTCTGAACGGGCCGGCAACCATCCTGGCCTCGAACACTTCCTCGCTCCCCATCACCCAACTGGCCGCGCCCGTGCCGCACCCGGAACGAGTGGTGGGCCTGCATTTTTTCAATCCGGCGCCCCTGATGCCCCTGGTGGAAGTAATCAGCGGTGTGGCCACCGCCCCGGCCGTGGCCGACGCGGTGGAAGCCCTGGCCCGGCGCCTGGGCAAAACTCCGGTGCGCGCCGCCGATGCGCCGGGCTTCATCGTGAACCGGGTGGCCCGGCATTACTACGTCGAGAGTTTGAAAATTGTGGAGGAACAAGTGGCCCCGTTTGAGGTGGTGGACGAACTGCTGGAAGCCAGTGGATTCAAAATGGGCCCGTTCCGGTTGATGGACCTGATTGGCGTCGACACGAACTTTTCGGTCACCAACGCCATGTTCGCCTCCTTTCACCAAGACGCGAAGTTTCGGCCCAGCCGCATCCAGCAGCAAAAAGTGGACGCCGGCCACCACGGCCGCAAAACGGGCCGGGGCTTTTATATTTATTAATGAAGAATGAGGAATGAAGAATTACCAATTGAGTCTCGCCAGCCGCCGATGTGCATTCTTCATTCTTCATTCCTCATTTCTCATTGCTTCCGCTTGCGGGTCCAAAAACGGTGACCAGCCGCTGATTCCCGAGGCCCCCGTAAACCTAATCATCAACACCACCAACCAGCAATACGCTGCCCTGCGCTTCGACAACGGCGCTGTGACGTTGCCGGTGACTGGGCCCGCGGGCACCGGGGGGGTTCGGGGTGTTATCGTGGTGCGGCAAAGCGCGGGCAGCTACCTAGCTTTTGAGCGTAACTGTCCGTACCAGCCCTACGACGCGTGCGCAGTGGTGAGCGTAGACCGAAACTCGCGGCAGTTCATGCGCGATTCCTGTTGCGGTTCACAATTCGATTTGCGCGGGCAAATTACCGGCGGCCCGGCCCCGAGACCCTTAAAGCAATACAGTACCAGCTTACAGGGTACCCTGCTCAGTATCACGAACTAGGCTGCCGGAGCAAGTTTATAGAAAAAAATACGATTTCAGCTTGTGCCTTTTTGGAGAAGGTCGTAAGTTTGCAGTCCGAAACAACAGTAACCGGGTTTCGGGTAAACAATTGCTTCCTTAGCTCAGCCGGTTAGAGCATCTGACTGTTAATCAGAGGGTCCCTGGTTCGAGCCCAGGAGGGAGCGCCACAGCTTAGAAAGTCCGCCCATCCAGGCGGACTTTCTTCGTTTTCAGGCCACCCAGGGCACATTTACAGTTTGCATCTGCGGGCATCTCCGATTAACTTTGGCTTAGACCGGGACATAAACCGGGACACGTACCGGGACAGAACCTGGGATAAAGGCCAAACAGATGCTCACTCCTACCCTCTATAAGCGCACCATCAGCGTGCAGTTCTACCTGCGGCTGGCCGCCCGAAACAAGCGCGGGTACTGCCCGGTGCGCATGACATTGCGGTGGCACGGCCAGGAATTGCAGTTAGATGCCGGAGTTTTGGTGCTGCCGGAGCGGCCTGGTCCGAACGGTCAAGGGGTCGAAGCGCTGTGGGATACCAAGGCGCAGCGGGCAATGGATGAGCGAAAGCTGACCCTGAAAGAAATGGCCACCGTACCCACGCACCCCGACACGGCTACCAACATCAATGCGCATCTCATGTCGCGCAGGAAAACAGTTGAAGACACCTTCTACCGGTTGTTTGACAATGGAGAGCCGGGCAGAATTCCTAAAGCTGTGCTGGCGGCAGAGTTGGTGCCGGGTAAAGAGAAGACTGCGCCAAAAGCTGTGCCGGCGGTGAGCCGCACCTTCCGGCAAGTACTGGAAGAATGGAAAGCGGAAAACCGCAACCTGGCCAAGGACTCACTACGCAAGTACGACCAGCTGGCTACGATGATGGAAGTCTGGCGGCCGGAGCTGCGGCCGGACCAGGTGACGCAGAAAGTAGCGAAGGAGTATCAGCAGCACCTGCTTGACCTGCAGAAATCCGACGCGACGGTGAAGGTGCATTTTGGAGGCATCCGCAAATGCCTGGAGCAACTGGGGCTACCGGCCGACATGGCATGGCTGCAGTACTCGGCCAAGAACGCGCCGCAACTGGATTTGGAGATTGAGGAAGTGCGCAAACTGATTCGGTGGCGGCCGACCTCCGAGCAGTTAGCGGAGGAGCGGGACCGGTGGCTGTTTCAGCTATTCAGCGGGCGGCGTTACGAGGACTTGGAAAAATTCGACAAGCGCGAACGAATCACGCTGACCTTGGAAGATGGCAGCCAAGTGCCTGCGCTGCTCCACGCGCAGGGTAAAACCGGCAATGACGCGGCCGTACCGTTGCCTCCCATTGCCCTGAAAATCGGTGAGCGGTGGGGCTGGCAGTTTCCGGCCCGCAACTGGCAGCAGCGCGGAGATTGGATTAAGGAAATAGCGCAGGGGGCGGGCCTCACCCGTGAATGGGATGACCGGCTGATTACGGGCGGCAAGGTGATGCACAACTGGCGGCCCATCTGGCAGGTCATCAGCACCCACACGGCGCGGCACACGGCGGGCACGCTGCTGAAGCAGGTCAGTAACGGAAACAAGGCTCTGGCTAAGCTGGTGCTCGGGCACGCCGACGAGGACGTGACGGACCGATACGCCAAGGACAAGGCGCGGCTGCTGGCTCCGGCGGTGCTCGATGCGTGGCGGGCGGTGTTAGGTGAATGGTACGATGGAGAGCCGACGCTGTAGTATATATGATTGGCTAATAGCCGATAACTACCAGATTATAGGGTAAACGCATCCGGGAGTGACCGTAAAGCGCATTTGCTATCGAAACGGTGTTCTCGTAGTCCTTGCTTATGACACCTTTGTCCTTAGTAACATAGCGGTAAGTGTTGGGCACCGCTAGTACAAGTGTGTCTACTTCGACCATTACCAATGCTTGAATCAGGTCACGATAAACGGCATTGCCCATCCATGCCCGACCGGCTTCAATTTCTAAGCCGCACCGCCATTCGCTGTGAAACGCATCAATTTCATAGCGCAGGCTGGGCACGCCGTTCTCACCGAAAAACACAGGACGCGCAATTTTCTCTGTAGCACGTTTGCCTGCCTCAGCCACGAAGCCCAGGAGCAACAAGTCGTCGCGCAGAAGAGCAAGTACAGCGTCACTGGATAATCCTTTCTTCAGTTCGATTGTACCGATGGCGTCTAAATGCTGACGGAACACTGAAACTATCTTCTCCACAAATGGCGCTGGTGGCTCAGTTTGAGGGTAGGACATGAAGCGAATTAGATTTTTAGACAAAGCGACGTGTGAATTAGGGTATGACCGGGCTGATAAACCAGTGTCAAGCGAAAGTAACGGAATATCTCACGTCGCGCTGGCACCAAGGGTGCCGTCACACTACTTGGCTGTGTCTCGTCCGTCCAGAGCTGTACACTAGTTCTGAATTCCATGAACGAGAATCGGCCGCGCAAGGAGCGCCAGAAATATGAGATTTATTCAATGGCCGTCCGGCTGGAAGTTGTGCGCCTGGTGGAGTCGGGCCACTTGC
>NZ_JANNOD010000051.1:0-147246 GCF_031398885.1 Hymenobacter sp. | reverse complement strand
CAGCATGACCGCCCCTTCAATTAATCCCCAGCAGGTCCGTGATTTGAACAGCCAGCAGGTCGAGCACGAAAATGACCAGCGACGAGGCCACCACGGCGGAGTTGGCGGCCTGGCCCACGCCCTCGGTGCCCTTGTTGGCGAAGTAGCCCTTGTAGCAGCCGATGAGGCCGATGGCAAAGCCGAAAAAGAAGGTCTTGAGCACGGCCGGCACCACGTCGCCGAAAGTGAGGGTGCCCAGGATGTTGTTCAGGAACAGGGCCAGCGTGGTCACGCCCTTGGTATTGATGCCGACGTAGGACGCGTAGAGGCCGATGGCATCGGCCAGGATGGTGAGCAGGGGCAGCATGAGCGTGGTGGCCAGCACCCGCGTCACCACCAGGTATTTAAACGGGTTGGTGCCCGACACTTCCATGGCGTCAATCTGCTCCGTGACGCGCATCGAGCCCAGCTCGGCCCCGATGCTGGAGCCGATTTTGCCGGCAAAAATCAGGGCCGTGATAATCGGCCCCATCTCCCGGATAATCGTGAGCCCGACCATCGTCGGAATCCAGGACTCGGCCCCGAACTGGGCCATGGTGGGCTGGCTCTGCAGCGTGAGCACGATGCCCATGATGAAGCCCGTGACGCCCACCATCGGCAAGGACTGGTAGCCCACCGCGTAGCACTGGTAGAGCAGCTCGCGCACCTCGTAGCGCGGCCGGAACCCCTCGCGGAAGAACCGCCCGGCAAACTGGGCAATGGCGCCGGTTTCGGCCAGGAAAGGGCTGTCAAACATGGGCGGTGCGGAGCGTCTTGGTTTCGGCCATTCTGTTCATTTTGCAATTCAGAAAGAGCGGGGACCATCGGGGCCGCCCAGAATTGGTTTAAGTTGTCAGGCACTAGTTGTCAGTTATTAGCCCCTTAATAAATATCTGACTAACAACGGACAACGAGCAACTGACAACTCGTTCACTTCTGAACGACTACTTGAGCGGCGGGGTTACTTTCGGCTGCCAGGCTGGGCACTTATGGCCAAGGGCCTCACCTCCTGCACCAGGGTCAGCAACAGTTTGCCCGGCTCTTCCAGGGGAATCAGATGGGCGGAATTTTCGAACCAGACGCCTTTTTTTAGCGGGGCCTTGAGCTGCTGGAGCCAGGCGGCGGTGGGCGCGGAGGGAGTGGTGTAGTCGTGCCGGCCCATCAGCATGAACACGGGGATGGGAAACGACGTCACCGACTTGAAATCAACCCGCAGAAACTCCGGCAGAATACGGCCCAGCGTGAACAGGCTCCCCGGGTCGATGGCGGCGGCCTCGGCGGGCGTGTAGGCCGGCGAGAGCCGCGGCGCGTTGAAGTAATACGCGAAGGTGGAGCGGTACGCCGCCAAGCCGCCGTAGTGCTGGGGCCATTTCCGGGCAATGATGATGCGCTCCCGGGTAAGGGGCCGGTTGCCGGGATACGGCGCAATCGAGCGCAGCTCCCGCACGGCCGCTTCGTTTTTTTGCGCGGTGGCCTGCTCCAGGCCGTAGGCGAAGCTCAGCCGCTCGTTGTCCTGCGAGCTGATGACCTGCCCCAGGCCGACGTAGGCGTAAAACAAATCGGGCCGCTTGAGGGCGGCTTGCAGGCCGATGACCGTGCCCCAGCTGTGGCCCAGCAGGATGACTTTTTGCTGGTCGTACTTCTTGCGGATGAATTCCGCCAGGTCGATGGCGTCCTGCACGTACTGGGCGATGCGGAGGGTGCGGCCCAGGCCGGTCGTGTCGTTGGCGGCGTAGGTTTTGCCCGCGGCGCGCTGGTCGTAGTGGACTATGGTGAAGTATTCTTCCAGCGGCCGCTGAAACATCCACGCCACCGGGGCCATCGGCGAGGCCGGCCCGCCGTGCACAAACAGGATGATGGGATTTCGCCGGTCCTGGCCCCGCACGAAAACCCACTGCTTCACGCCGCCAATGGGCGTTTCGTAAGTTTCCTGCACCCCGTCGGGGGCAACAATCTTTTCCAGGTCCGCCACGATGCCCCGGGCCCGGGCGTATTCATCCGGGAGGCTGCCCGTCTGCCCCAGGGAAGTCACCGCGCAGAATAGCGCGACGAGACCAATGCTGCCACTGAAAAGCGTTTGTTTCATGAAATACTAGTAAGACGAAAAAACCGGCGTCCCCGGACGAAAGCCCCGGTGAACCGGACTGCCGGGAAAAGTGCCCGCGACGGCCGCCGCCTGGTGGCGGCGCGGGCGCCACCTACGCGGGCATCGGCTCGCCGTCCAGCACTTCCTGCACCGCTGGCGCCGGCTGCTCCCGGCCCAGCGCCTGCTCGGCCAGCACCATGTTGGCCATGCCCTTCAGCAGGCCGTCGGCGGTGAAGGAGATGCTGTCGATGCCCTGCTCGACGAGGAGCTTGGCGAAATCGGGGTAGTCGCTCGGGGCCTGGCCGCAGAGCCCGATGGGCCGTCCGCAGGCTTTGGCGGTCTGGATGACCTGGGCCAGCAGCTGGGTCACGGCCTCGTTGCGCTCGTCGAACAGGTGGCTGATGATGGCCGAGTCGCGGTCGATGCCCAGGGCTAGCTGCGTGAGGTCGTTGGAGCCGATGGAAAAGCCGTCGAACACCTCGGCAAATTCCCGGGCCAGGATGACGTTGCTCGGGATTTCGGCCATGACGTAGATTTCCAGACCTTCCTCGCCCTGCTTCAGGCCAAACTCGTCCATCAGGGCCACCACTTTGCGGCCCTCGGCCACGGTGCGGCAGAAGGGCACCATCACCTTCACGTTGGTCAGGCCCATGTCGAGGCGCACCCGGCGCAGGGCCGCGCACTCCAGCCGGAAGCCCTCGCGGTACTCGGCGCTGTAGTAGCGCGAGGCCCCGCGGAAGCCCAGCATGGGGTTTTCCTCGGCCGGCTCGAACTGCCGGCCGCCCACCAGGTTGGCGTACTCGTTGGTTTTGAAGTCGCTCAAACGCACGATGACTTCGCGGGGATAAAACGCCGCCGCCACGAAGGCAATGGCCTGCGCGAGCTTGTCGACGAAGTACTCGGGCTTGCTGTTGTAGTGCGCCGTGAGCTGCTCGATTTCGGTGCGGGCGTGCTGGTCAGTCAGCTTGTCAAAATCGACCAGGGCCATGGGGTGAATGCGGATGGCGTTGTTGACCACGAATTCCATGCGCATTAGCCCCACGCCCTGGCTGGGGTAGCGGGCCAGCTGCAGGGCGCGGTCGGGGTCGGCGAGGATGAGCAGGGCCTTGGTGCGGGGCCGCGCCACCCGGGTCAGGTCCAGGTCGGTTTCTTCCCAGGCCAGCGCCCCGTCGAACACCAGGCCCGCGTCGCCCTCGGCGCAGGACACGGTGATGACCTGGCCGTCTTTGATTTTCGCGGTGCCGTCCAGGGTGCCCACCACGGCCGACAAGCCCAGCTCGCGGGCCACGATGGCCGCGTGGCTGGTGCGCCCGCCCTTGTTGGTGACGATGACGGCGGCGTTCTTGAGCACCGCGTTCCAGTCGGGGCTGGTGCTGTCCGTGACCAGGATTTCGCCCGGCAGCAGGCGGTGGCCGTCGGCGGGCGAGTCGATGATGCGGGCCACGCCCGACACCACCTGGCTGCCCACGGCCTTGCCGGTGGCCAGCACCGGGCCGTCCTGGGTGCGGTGGTACTCGTGCAGGCGCAGGGCCGGGCCGCCGTGGTGAATGGTTTCGGGCCGCGCCTGCACGATGTAGAGTTGGTCGTTGACGCCGTCTTTGGCCCACTCGATGTCCATCGGCATCCGGTAGTGCTCCTCAATTTGCAGGCACCAGCGGCCCAGTTGCTCGGCCTCGGCCTCGGTGAGCACGAACAGGCCCCGCTGCTCCAGCGGCGTGTCGTGGTTGACGATGCCGGCCGTGGCGCCGTCGGGGCCGGTGGCGTAGCGCATGGTTTTGGCCTTGTCGCCCAGCTTTTTGGTCACCAAGGCGCGGTGGCCGTTGCGCAGGGCGGGCTTGAACAGGTAGTACTCGTCGGGGTTCACGGCGCCCTGCACCACGTTTTCGCCCAGGCCCCAGCTGCCGGTGAGGTAAATCAGGTTGTCGTGCCCGGTTTCCGGCTCGATGGTGAACGCCACGCCGGCCGACGCCAAATCCGAGCGCACCATCGTCTGCACGCCCACCGACAGGGCCACGCCCATGTGGTCGAACTGGTTGAGGACGCGGTACTTGATGGCCCGGTCATTGAATAAGGACACGAAGCACTTCTGGCAGGCCTCCACCACCGCGTGCGCGCCCCGCACGTTCAGAAACGAGTCGTGCTGGCCGGCAAAGCTGGCCGTGGGCAGGTCTTCGGCCGTGGCGCTGCTGCGCACCGCTACCTGAATGTCCTCGGGGTATTCGGCGCACAGGGTTTGGTACGCGTCCGTGATGGCGGCGCCCACGGCGGCGGGCATCACGCCGCCGTGCACCAGCGACCGGGCCCGGGCGCCCACCTCCGGCAGGTTGGTAAATTCTTTGGTGTCGAGGCTGGCCAGCAGCTCGGTCAGCGGCGCGCGCAGGCCGTTTTCGTCCAGAAACAGCCCGTAGGCCGCGGCCGTGGTGGCGTAGCCGTCCGGCACGCTGATGCCCTTTTCCTTGAGCTTGTTGAACATCTCCCCCAGGGAGGCGTTCTTACCGCCCACCAGGGCCACGTGGTCGTTGGTCAGTTCCCGAAAAAACAGGGTGAATGCGTCTTGTGCCATGATGCTGGGGGAGTGGAATGAGGAGGAGTGGAATGATGAGGAAAAATGCGTCGGGTGGGATAGTTTGAGTAGTTTCCAGTTGAAAAGAGTTAAAAGGTGAGAGTTAAAATTCTATCAGTCTGAATTTTAACTTTTAACTCTCACCTTTTAACTTCTGTGTACAGAACGCGAAACCGCTTTATTTAGCCCGGCTAATGACCGGGTGGCAGCCGCCAGCAGCTCGGTGCAAAGAACTGGCTTCCAGCCAGCCGCGGGCATGACGAAGGTTAGCGCCGGCCATGATTTTTGTCATGGGCACGGCCGGGGCCGGGGCGTAGTCTTGCACTGCATTTCCGGCCATTACTTCCACCCCCTCCCCGTATGGACGTAAGTCTGCAATTCCTCGGTGCCGCCCACTGCGTCACGGGCTCCAAGTACCTGCTCACGCTCAATGGCAGCTCTGACACCCAACACCAAATCATGGTGGACTGCGGCCTGTTTCAGGGGCTGAAGGAGCTGCGCCTGCGCAACCGCGAGCCGCTGCCGCTCACGCCGGCCGACGTGGGCCTCGTCGTCCTCACCCACGCCCACATCGACCACACCGGCTACCTGCCCAAGCTGGTGCGCGACGGCTTCCGCGGCCGCATCTTTTGCACCGAGCCCACCGCCGACCTGCTCAGCATCATGCTGCTCGACTCAGCCAAGCTGCAGGAGGAGGAAGCTGCCTTCGCCAACAAGAAAGGCTACTCCAAGCACCATCCGGCCGAGGCCCTCTACACGAAAGAGGACGTGGAGCGGATGCTGCCCCTGGTGGAAAGCGTGGCCTACGACGCCCCGCTCGTGCTGCTCGATGGCGCGCTCACCCTCACCTTCCGCGAGGCGGGGCACATCCTGGGTTCGGCCAGCGTGGAGCTGGCGGTGCAGGGCGCGAGCCAGCGCAAGCAGCTGGTGTTTTCCGGCGACCTGGGCCGCTACGGCAACCCGGTGATGCACGACCCGGCCCCGGTCACGGAGGCCGACGTGCTGCTGGTCGAGTCCACCTACGGCGACCGGAACGTGCGCGTGGACGACCCCGAGGCCGAAGTGGCCCGCGTGGTGAACGAGGCCCTGGACCGGGGCGGCGTGCTGCTCATCGCCGCCTTCGCGGTGGGCCGCACCCAGACCCTGCTCTACTACCTCAAAAAGCTCATCAAAGAAGGCCGCGTGCCCCAGGTACCGGTGTACGTGGACAGCCCCATGGGCATCCGCGTATCGGACCTCTACCCGCGCCACCCCACCGCCCACCGCCTCGGGCACGGCAACGTGTTCGACTTCCCCGGCGTGCGCTTCGTGACCGAATCCCGCGAGTCCAAGGGCCTGAACCAGCTCGGCGGGCGGGCCATCATCATCTCGTCCAGCGGCATGTGCACCGGCGGGCGCATCGTGCACCACCTCTTCCACCGCCTGCCCCGGCCCGCCGACACGCTGCTGCTCATCGGCTACCAGGCCGAGGGCACCCGCGGCCGCCGCCTGCAGGAGGGCGAAACCGAAATCAAAATGTTCGGGGAGCAGGTGCCCGTGCGCTGCCACGTCGAGCACCTCGGGGGCCTCTCCGCCCACGCCGACCGCTCGGAGCTGCTGCGCTGGCTGAGCAATTTCGCGCAACCGCCCAAGCACACGTTTATCGTGCACGGCGAGCCCACGGCGGCCGAAGTTTTGGCCCACACGCTGCGCCAGGACCAGCGCTGGCCCAACGTGGAGGTGCCCGACTATTTGGATAAGGTGGTGCTGTTCGAAGGCATTTGAGTCCTGGTCAACTCCTGCCTCGAAGCCAGCGGGGAGCCCCGACGCTCAACGGCCTATTTTCTCATGAAATCCATAAAGTTCTTTCTGCTGGTTTTCATCCTTTCCATTCCGTTTTGGATACTCGGTGCGGCGGCCCCGGAATTAACCAGGAGCCTCCCGGTAAAACTTCCGATAAGTGCCCTCATGGCCATTTGCCCGGCCCTGGCGGCCCTGCTTTTGGTCAATAAAGAAAGCGGGCCGCGCGGAGTGAAGGAATTAGTAAGAGGCGTTTTTGACCATGAAAAAATCAAGGACAAAAAATGGTACCTGCTAATTATTTTTTTGATGCCTGCGATAACCCTGCTGTCTTACTGGGCCATGCAACTGGCGAGGATGCCGTTGCCCGCAACCCGGACGCCGCTAGTTGCCGCGCTGCTTTTTTTCTTCGTGTTTTTCATCGGGGCAATCGGCGAAGAAATCGGGTGGACGGGGTACGTGCTTGACCCGCTGCAACACCGCTGGGGCGCGTTGAAAGCGAGCATTATCCTGGGAATAATCTGGGCAATCTGGCATATTATTCCTTACACGCAAATTCCTCAACCTGCAACGTGGATAGTCTGGCAATGCGTCAGCACGGTTTTGCTGCGAATTGTCATGGTCTGGATTTACAACAGCGCTGGCAAAAGCGTATTCGCGGCGGTTCTTTTTCACGCCATGATTGACACCAGTACCTTCCTGTATCCTCGCTACGGCTCGCACTACAACCCGCTGGTTGGGGCAACTTTTCTCCTGCTGACGGTCGGAATCGTGGGCCTCTTTTGGAAACGGTTCAGGCCTCAGCCGGGCCCGTATGAGCCGCTGCCCGCCCGGGGTTGCGAAACGACTACGTAGCTCGTCCGCCGTGGCACTTGCCCGCATTCTCTCGGGCAACTACCTGATTCTGCGCGGGGCGCAGGCCGACATCGTGCTGGCCCATTTCCGGCGGGGTTCGCTCCGGGTGCGGGCCGGGGCCCGCGTCGTGGCCGGGCAGCTGTTGGCGCAGGCAGGCAACTGCCCGGCCACCGACGAGCCCCACCTCCATGTGCACGCCCAACGCCCCGGCCCGCCCGGCTTGCCCCTGGGTGGGGCCCCGCTGCCCATGCGCTTTCGGGGGCGCTTTCTGGTGCGCAACGACCTGGTGCGTGCTCCCCGGCACCCCTTCGACGTGCTGGGCTCCAAGTTGGCGGCGGGGTCGCCATCCGCTGCCGGGCCTTCTCCTTTCCAATCCGTAGCCAACCCTCTCCCATGAGCCTGCCTGCCACTTACACCCGCCGCGATTTCCTTCAAACCGGCGGCGTGGCCGCCGCCACGCTGGCCCTCTCCCCCGTGCTGGCCGGCTGCGGCTCCGGCGACTACGAGGCCGCCGCCAACGCCGCCCGGCAACCCATCGGCAAGGCCGGCAACGAGCTGCGCGAGCTGGTGCGCCTGGCCACGCTCGCACCCTCGGGCCACAACACCCAGCCCTGGAAGTTCCGCCTGAGCGCCGGGACCATCCAGCTTTTCCCCGACCTGACGCGCCGCGTCCCGGTGGTGGACCCCGCCGACCGGGAGCTGTGGATGAGCCTGGGCGGCGCCCTGGAAAACCTGCTGGTGGCCGCCGCGCACCTCGGCTACCGGACCGAAACGACGTACCACCTGGCGGGCACGCCGGACGACCACATTGCCGTGGCGCTGCAAAAAACCGGCCCGGTCCCCGCCGGCCGCTCGGCGCTGTTCGAGGCCATTCCGCTGCGCCAAAGTACCCGCAGCGTCTACGACGGCAGGCCCGTGCCGGGCGGCGAGCTGCGGCAGCTGACAGCCGCCGGCACCGGGGCCGGCGTCACGCCCGTGCTCTACACCGGGGCGGCGATGGTGCCGCTGCTCGAATACGTCGTGGCCGGCAACGAGCGGCAGCTGACCGATGACGCCTTCAAAAGTGAGCTGGTCAGCTGGATACGCTTTAACGACGGCGAAGCCCTGGCCTCGTGCGACGGCCTGCTGAGCCGCGGCAGCGGTAATCCGTCGCTGCCGCGCTGGGTGGCCAACCTCTTCATCGGCCGGGCCCTGCGGCCGGCGGCCCAGAGCGAGAAGGACGCGGCGCATATCCGCAGCTCGGCGGGCCTGCTGCTGTTCGCCTCCGCCACCGACGACCGGCCGGCCTGGCTCGAAGCCGGCCGCGCCGCCGAGCGTTTCGCCCTGCTGGCCACGACCCTGAACCTGAAATGCGCCTACCTCAACCAGCCCTGCGAAGTGCCGGCGGTGCGGGCCCAGGTGCAGGCGCAGCTGGGCCTGAACGGCGCGTTTCCGCAACTGCTGCTGCGCTTCGGCCACGGCCCGGCCTTGCCGCGCTCGCTGCGCCGGCCGGTGAATGAGGTACTGATAACAACTGCCTCATGAGCACCAAGGCGACCCGAAACCTATTGGTGGCGCTACTCGGTTTTCTGGGGGTGGGCGCCCTGGGGGGTGGCGGAATGTTGACGGTGTCGCCCTCAGGCAAGCTCATAGGTATGCCGCTTTCGATGCTGACCCACTCGCCGTTTGCGGATTTTCTGGTGCCCGGCCTCCTCCTGTTCACCGTGCTGGGCGTGGTACCCTGCCTGCTGGTGGTGGCATTGCTGAAAAAGCCTGAAAGCACCTTCGCAGACCGCCTTAACGTTTTCCAGGACATGCATTGGGCCTGGACGGGCAGCATCTACGTGGCCTTTGCGCTCGTGGGCTGGCTGCAACTGCAAATGACGTTTCTCAACGCCGTGAGCTGGCTGCACACCGGGTATATGCTGCTGGCCTTGGTCATCTTGTTTGTCGCGCTATTGCCAAAAAACAGAGCATTGTACCAAAAATCAGGAGTTGCGAATCAGTGAACAAGCTGCCGGCAGCCAGGTATCGGCAGGAGTGCCCTTTGATAATTAAGGCTAGCGAGCGTTCACTTGCAGCGCGATTTTTTCGCCCCACGCGTAAGCTGCCGAGACGGCGACAGCGACGTTGGATTCCTTCGCGCGCGCTTCGTCGTTGGGTTTCATCAGCCACAAGGAACGCGAACCCAGCAAGGTGGCTTTTTGGGCGAGAATGAGCTTTTCCAGCGCTTTTTGGGCGCTTCCTGTCCCACCGCTGCCAACGGTAATGGCCACCACCGGTTTACCGTTCAGCTTCACGTGTTGCTCAATGAAATTACGCACCGACCAGTCGGGAGCCCAATTATAAGTATTGGCGCAAAACACGTACAAATCGGCGGACTGTTCGGGTGACTCCCGGGCCGCTCGGACCGTGGCAACGGTTACCCGCATTCCGTTGTCGGCGAGGGCCTGGCCAAACGAGCGGCAAACCTGCTCGTCCAGATTGTAAAAAGGGTCGGCGTCATAAACAATCAGGGCCCGCTTTTTGGCGGCCTGATTGCCTAGCTTCCAGCTTCGTTTCGGCCCGGCGCTTTCGGCCCACAGCGTCAGGGCGGCCCAGCCGGCTCCCATTGCCAGCGCGGCAATGCCCGTCATTTTGAGTAGCTTTCTCATAAGCACGGCAATTAATAATAACCTGATTGATTGCTGGTTGGCTGCCTTGCGAGGTGCCCTGAGAGGGGTTTTACATCTCGCATTGGTGCCGTCATTGAATGGCCACGACCCGGCATGACAGCGGGCAACGCAGGCGGCCCAAACCGCAACTGCCGCGGCCACCCATCACCGCCTCAAAGCTCGGAGTTGGGGGCGGCCCCGGCCATGACCGAAAAGGCGGAGGTAAATGATGCTCGTCATGGTCGGAGCCAGACCCGGCCCGGAAGTTTGCCCGGTACTCGGCGGCCCACGTACTGGCGGCTACGGGGCCGGAACCGACTTTTACGGAGGCCCGCTACCGGACAATGCGCCCGTCTTCCATCTCGATGATGCGGTGGGTTTTGGCGGCAAACTCGTTGTCGTGCGTCACGATGAGCAGGGCCTGGTGGTAGGTTTCGGCCAGTTCCTTGAAAACGTCGAACACGACCTCGCCGTTTTTCTGGTCGAGGTTGCCCGTGGGCTCGTCGCCCAGGATGATGAGCGGGTCGTTAATCAGGGCCCTCGCAATGGCGACGCGCTGCTTCTGGCCGCCCGAAAGCTGGTTGGGCTTCTTGAGCGCCTCGCTTTCGATGCCCAGGATGCGCAGCTTTTCGTAGGCCCGGTGCTCGATTTCCGGGCGCGCGAGCTTGCCCAGCTTTTCGGCGGGCAGCATCACGTTGCGCAGCACCGAAAACTCGTTCAGCAGGTAGTGAAACTGGAACACAAAGCCGATTTGCTCGTTGCGCACCCGCGCCAGCTCGGCCTCGTTTGTGGCCCGCATGGGCACGCCGTCAATCAGCAGCTCGCCGGCGTAGGCCGTGTCCATGGTGGAGAGGATGTAGAGCAGCGTGGATTTGCCGCAGCCCGACTTGCCCACCACGGCCGCAAACTCGCCGCGGGCCAGCGCAACCGATACGTCGTGCAGCACCTGCACCCGCACGGGGTCGTCGAAATACTTGATAATCTGGCGGGCTTCGAGCGCGGGCGTCTCCATCTTACTTGCCCCGGATGATGACGACCGGGTCGACCCGGCTGGCCTTGCGGGCCGGAAAATACCCCGCCAGATACGTAGTAACCAGCGAGAATACCGCCCCGATGCCGTAGTAAACCGGGTCGAAGCTGACCGGGTAGAACTGTACGGAGGGCAGCGAGGCCGGGTGAAACGGCACGTGGGAAATCAGGACCGACAGTCCGAACCCGCACAGCAGCCCCGCCGCGCCGCCCGACAGCCCGATGGCCAGCGCCACCGCCACAAACAGCCGCCGCACATCGGCCCCCGCAAACCCGACGGCCTTGAGGATGGCAATGGTGTCCATCTTCTCGTAAATCATCATGTTCAGGATGTTATAAATGCCGAAGCCCGCCACAATCAGCAGCGTGATGCCCACCGCGTACGAAATGAGCGTGCGGATGGAAGTGCCGGTTTCGAACTCCGAATTGGCGGTTTGAATGTCCACGGCCTGCAACTCGTACAGCTGCGCGTATTCCCTGGCCAGGGGCGGGGCCAGGGTGAAATCATGAAGCTTCACCTGGAGGTCGGTGACGTAGTTGTTGGCTTCGCCGAGCAGCTTTTGGGCGGTGGTGAGGGAGGTGTAGCTCTGCACTTTGTCCAGCTCCAGGATGCCCGACTGGAACAGGCCGACCACCTTGAGCTGCACGTGGCTGCCCTTCACGGTGGTGATTTGCACCACGTCGCCCACGCCCACCAGCATGAGGGCGGCGGCGGCTTTGCCGAGGATGATGCTGTTGGCCACGGTTTTGAGGCTGAGCGGGTTGCCGGCCACCACGTAGCTGCCAAAGTCAAAGAGCCGGGCTTCCTGCTCCACCTCGATGCCGCTTATGGTGCCGGTGAGGTTGATGGTGCCCACGTTATAAAACACCTGGGCCTGGGTTTTGGGGGCCACGCCGCGCACGCGCGGGTCGCGGCGCAGGGCCGCGACGATGGCCCCGGCGTTGTGAATGCGCGGCAGCTCGTCGCGGGGCTTGACGGAGCGGATGAAATTGTGCCGCCGCCGCCCGAGGCCGGCGTACCGGTCGATGGGCTGCTGCGGGGCCGGCTGCACCTCGTTGTAGAGGCGCACGTGGGGCGTGCGGTTCAGCACCAGCCCATCGAGCAGTTGGTTGAGGCCCGCCATGAAGCCGAGCAGCGCGATGAACATGGTGATGCTGAACGTGACCCCGGCGGCCGCCACCAGCGACTGCCGCCCGCGGGCCAGCAGCAGCGCCAGGGCCACGTCGTAGAGCAGGGGCAGTTTCATTTGGCGGGGGCCGTGAGTTCGTCGGCGGGCGTGAGGCCCGTCAGGATTTCCACCATCTGGTAGTCGCGCAGGCCGGTTTTCACCCGCGCCAGTTGCCCGTTGGCCCTGCGCACCGTGGAGTCGTCGACCAGCAGGCGGCGCGGAATCAGCAGGGCTTTGGGCTTGGTTTGCAGCACGATGTTGGCCTCGAAGCTCACGAACGGGTAGAGCACCGGCGGCTGGCGCACGAAGGCCGCATCCACCTGAAACGTCCGGCTGCCGGTGTTCATCATCGGCGAAATGGCGCTGACCCGCGCCGTAAACACCTGGCCTTTGTAGCTGTCCAGGGTCACTAGAACCAGTTGGCCGGGGCGAATTTTCACGATGTCGGACTCGTCCACCTGCATTTCGAGCACGAAGTGGTGGGCGTCGCCCAGCAGGGCCAGCGGCGTTTGGGGGGTCACGGCCTCGCCCTTTTCGCGGTAGAGCTGGTACACGAGTCCGTTGATTTTGCTGCGCAGCACGAAGTCGCTGGCTTGCCGCTGGGCAATCTGGAGGTTTTTGCGCGATTGCGCGGCGGCGAATTCGAGCTGTTGCCGAAGCGTTTGGTAGCTGAGCACGGCCGACTCATAAGCCGTTTTGGAGCTGGC
Source organism: Hymenobacter sp. (assembly GCF_031398885.1). Classification (GTDB taxonomy): domain Bacteria; phylum Bacteroidota; class Bacteroidia; order Cytophagales; family Hymenobacteraceae; genus Hymenobacter. Next base: position 134,407 of record NZ_JANNOD010000051.1, on the reverse strand, counting down.
GTAGGCCAGCTCCTTTTGCTCAAGCGCCAGCTTCGTGCCAATGGTCTGGTGCCAGAGCTGCCGCTGTCGGGTGCGCTGCCAAAGGTCATTCTGCATACTGTGGCGTTGCAGGGCAATGCGCTGGCGGGCATCCGCCAGCTGGCTTTGGTTGGCGGCCAGGGCGGCGTAGCGGGCGGCCAGGGCGGCATTTTCCTGGGTAAGCTGCTGTACGTCGCTGGCGATGGACAGCATCGGCGTACCCACCCGCACCGAGTCGCCCTCGCGCACCAACACCGCCTGAATAATGCCGCCGCCGCTGGCAAACGCCTGGTACTGCCGCCCACTCCTGACGGTGCCCGCCGCGTACACCGACTCCGAAATGGCCGACCAGCCCGGCTTCACCCGCTCAGTCTTATCCTGGCAGCCCGCCAGCAAAACCAGGGTTAGCAGCAGTCGCCAGCGCCTGGGCAGCCCGGCGGGCAGATAAGGCATCGGGTATCGATTGACGTTCATGGGCAGGCACGCGGCTATCGGCAGCCCTGTTTTCGTGATGGGGAACGGCATGACGAACAGGCCCTGGAAGCGGGTTGAGCTAGTCGGAAATTATGCTGAACGGCTATGCTCAGCCAAGTGGACGCAAGAGGAAGCACGACCGCCTGATTGGATAGGCTCTGAGTGAATGCTGCTAAGCAGTAGTGGATTCAAGTAGAAAAAACAGGTTTCTGCGGGCGAAAGCGTGGCTGCCGCGGGCCAGTCATCAGCGCCACAAAGCTCGAAACGGGGTTCGGGCCAGGCCATGACAAAAAAGGGGAGTGTAGATGATGTTCGTCATGATTGATATCAGACCCGGCCCGGAATTTTGTGGCAACCCGCACCCCCGCACCCCCGAAGCACCGAAGCAGTGATTTTACGGGTGGTAGCCAGGGTAGTCGCGGGTGGCGGGGTTTGCTGGGGTAGTCGCGCGGGTCACTCATCTTTTTCACGCCTTCTATTCATCTGATTATGAAAAAAACCACCCCCTGGCTGCTGGCCGCTGCCACCCTTATCGCCCCGATTTTGGGCCTATTGGTGGCGCGGACCGTGGCCGCCCGCCGCCTGCGCCGCGACGTGCAGCGGCTGTTTGCCGCCGCCGCCGGTGCCCCGGTCCAGACCTACCACGAAACGCAACTGGCAGGCCTGCCCGCACCGGTGCAGCGCTACTTTCGCCACGTGCTGCGCGACGGCCAGCCCTACCTGCGCGGCCTGCGCCTGCGCCACGGTGGGCAGTTCAAAACCGACCTCAAAAAGGACTGGATGGCCATTGAGGGCGAGCAGTACATTACGGCCGACCCGCCGGGCTTCATCTGGCAAGGCACCACGCGCCAGTTCGTGGCCCGCGACGAGTTCGTGGCCGGCCGTGGCCGGCTCGACGTGCGCCTGCTCGGGGCCGTGCCCATTGCCGGCGGCACCGGGCCGGCCTACGACCAGGGCGAGCTGCTGCGCTGGCTGGTCGAAAGCACCTGGCTGCCCACCGCGCTGCTGCCCGGCCATCACCTCGCCTGGACGGCCATCAACGACCATTCGGCCCGGCTCACCCTTACGCACCGGGGCCGCTCGGTTTCGTGCCTCGCCCGTTTCAACGAACGGGGGGAGATGGCCGAATGCGAAGCCCCGCGCCAAATGGACGCGGCCACGCAATGGCCGTGGCTGGCCCGTTTCGAGCAGTACCGCCGCTGGCACGGCGTGCTCATCCCGACCGTAGGCGAGGCGAGTTGGGTAGTGAACGGGCAACGCCAGTCCTACGCTCGCTTCGTGGTGCGGGAGCTGGATTACGAGCCGCTGCGGCCGTTTTAGGGCGGCGCAGTCTGTTTGCATCATCCGCTGCGTAGCGGCTTGAAACACCTGGCGGGGCTTCTGTTGCAGCAACTCAACTTGCTTAAGTAGTCGTGCAAAAGTAACCGTCTGGTGCTGATGCCGTGGTTTTGGCACGTGTTGTTACCCCCCACTGCGCTTACTGCCACCGAGATTGTGACGCTGGAAGCGCGTGGTTTGCACGGGCCGCACCCGCGCCAGCGGCGGCGCGCCTTGGCTGTTTTGGGCCACCACCGGGGCCAGCCACTGCCCCCATTGGCGGCCTTGTTCGCCGCGCGCTACGCCACGGTTCACGACTGGCTTGGGGGCTTGGCAGCAACACGGCGCGGCCGGCCTGGCCGAAGGCCGCCGCGCCGGCCGGCCGCCGAAGCTGGCCGGGGGCGCCCAAAAAAAGTAACGGCCTGGCTGGGGCCAGCCACGCAGCAGTTGCGCACGTTGCTGCCGCGCATCGGGCAGGAACCGGGCGTGCTGCTCAGCCTCAGCAGCTTGCGGCGCCTGGCCCGCCGCCTGGGCTACGCTTGGAAGCGGCTGCGCCGCAGCCTCAAAGAGCGGCGCGACCCGGTGTTGTTCGGGTTTTTTCAGCAGAAATTAGCGGCTTTGCACCGCCGCGAACAAGCGGGGGACGTGGCCCCGGCCTACGTGGACGAGTGCCGGGTTGCGCGCCAGGCGCCCGTGCCCGATGCCTGACAAGTACGCGGGCACCCGGCCGTCGGGCTGCCTGCTGGGCGCGGGGCCGGCGGCTGTTCCGTGCCCGGTTGCTGGCAGCCCGGGGCCGACGACCCGGCCCGGGTCTTTACCGGCTTGCTGAGCGAAACGGCCTGGACCGCCGAACTTTTCGTTGAAGCGGTGGACGAGTTCGTTGGCTCCTGCGACCGGCCCGCGGTGCTCGTGCTCGACAACGCCTCCATTCACTAGGCCACGTGCGCGCGGCAGCGCCAGCGTGCTTGGCGCACGGCCGGCTTACAACTCCAGTTCCTGCCCGCCTACTCCCCCGAACGCAACCGCATCGAAATCCTCTGGCGCTTCCTCAAACATTACCGGCTTACCCCGCCCGATTACGGCACCCTTGATACGTTGCACCAACGGCTCCAATTTATTCTCGAACGGGTTGGAAACGACTATACGGTTACTTTTGCCTGAGTACTTATAAGCAAATTTCTTTAGCGCCTGGGGGCCTCGTTGAAGAAGCCGCCCCGCGCGTTTGCTGACCCGAAGGCCGCCGCCAGGCAGGGGCGGTAGCAAACCGGGTTTCCGGGCGCGGGCCCTCCGGCTAAATCCAGTTTTTGCGTTTGAACCACGCGTAAATGCCCACCGCTACCAGCCCCATGCTCACCAGCACGCCGGGGTAGCCCAGCTTCCAGGTGAGTTCGGGCATGACTTCGAAATTCATGCCGTAGATGCCGGCAATAAAGGTGAGGGGCAGGAAGAAGGCCGCAAACACGGTCAGCACCCGCATGGCCTCGTTGGTGCGCTGCGACGAGAGCGACAAGTACAGGTTCATCAGGTTGGTGGCCCCGGCGTCGAGCTGCTGGTAGAGGGTTTCCACTTTGGTTTGTAAGTCCTGCGTGTCCTGCAGCAGCGTGGTGTTGGCGGCGGTGGGGGCCGTTTGCCGGCGCAGCATGGTCAGGATGTCGCGGGTGAGCAGCAGCATCTGCTTGGCCACGGAGGCCTTGCGCTTGAGAAAGTACAGGCCCTGCAGCGCGTTGGGCACTTCCTGCTTCAGGAATATCTCGGCCTCGTAGTCGTCCAGCTCCCGGGTCAGGGTCAGGGCCGGCTGCACGTAGCTGTCGAGCGCGTAGCGCGTCAGGTAAATGCTCACCTCGGCCGGCGTGTTGCACTCGTGCCCGGGGGCGCGGGCCACGTTCTTCAGCTCGCTCAGCACCGGGTGCGGGCGCCGGTGCACCGTAATCAGGCAGTCGGCGGTGTAGAACACGGCAACCTTGGTGGTCAGCTCCTGAATGGTGTCGGCCTCCGGGCTTTCGGGCCGCGCGTACACCCGCAGAATCACGAAGTTCAACCCGTTGACGGCTTCAAACTTGGGCAGGTGGGTAGGCTCCAGGCAGTCGCGCACCAGCGCGTCGGGCAAGTTGTACTGCGCGGCCACGCCCTGCAGCTCGTCCGCCTCGGGGTTGGTGATGTCGAGCCAGGTAAAGTGGCAGTCTTGCCGGGCGAGGAGTTGTTCGGTCATAGCTGAAGCCAAAAATAGCAGCGGGCCGCCCCACCAGACTTCTTTGTTCAGGACACCGCGTTGAACAACGTGCCCACGACGGCCGCCAGGCCCGTGGCCCACGCCCCCAGAAGGCTACTCTGGCGGCCGATTTGAGCATCCCCCCAAACGTCATGAAGAACGTGCGGGCCGTCGGGTTGGCGGCGGCAAATCCGAACAGGAACGGCGACGCCAGGAAGGCCAGCCCGCTGACCAGCTCCAGCCACCCGCGCCACGCCGAACACCGTCACGCCGGGCCCCACGAAGTGCAGCACCCGGAACCCGCGCAGTACCGTTCACAGAAAGCGCAGCTCGCGCCGGCGCGTGGTGGGCCCGGTGAGAAAGCGCCGCTCGTCGCGGGCCGCGGCTTTGGCTGAAAGGATGAAGAGGGGCATTTAGTCGTCGTCTCCGCCCGCTTCTTCTGCACCGGCTGCTTCGTTGCCGCCGTTCGCCGCCCCGCTGTTCAGCTCGGTGTGGCGGATTTGCCCGCCCAGGTAGCCCGTCCAGCCCACCAGCCCGAAGCCGACCAGCGCCGCCAAGAGCACCAGGGCGGCCATCCGGGGCGAATGCGCGGACCGGCGCGCGCTCAGCACCAGGCCCCCCAGGGCCAGGGCGCCCATCGCGAGCAAGGCCACCAGGGCAAATTCGGAAAATTCTTCGTGGCGTTCGATGCGGCTTTCCAACACGCCGGGCAGGTGTTCCACCGCTTCCTCGGCTCCTTCGCCGGTGAGCTGGGCCACGCCCGCGCCCAGGGCGGCGAGCATCAGCACCCCGTAGGCGGCCACCACGGTCGGCTCGCTTTTGCGCCACAGCCCGAAGGTCAGCACCAGCGCCCCCAGCAGCGAGCCAATGATGGGCAAATGGTTAATCAGCAGGTGAAGGTGAACCTGGTCCATGATTGGGGTAGTAAGTGGTTTTAGTATGGAAAGGGCAGCGCAGCGCTATTCGCCGAAGCCAGGCGCCCGGCCCGCGCCCAGATGCCAACCCCACAGGGTCAGGGCAGCAGCCAGCAAGGCCGAAATCAAAAGCAGTGGAATGACCGTCATGAGCAAGTGTGCTGGGGGTGAAGCCGCGGCCCGCCGGGTGGGAAACCAGCAGCCCCTCAAAGGTCCGGGAATTCAAAAACCAACCGCCTGACGAAAATCAGCTTGCTGCGTGATAGGTGTCAGCCTGGTTGGGGTAGCACCCGCGGGCCCGCGCACCGTTACGGGGCCGACGCCCGGCGCATCATCCCCTCTTCGCTCCATTCCGGCCCCGAATGAGCGCCTTGTACCCCTCCACCCAGCCCGTGCCCACCAGCGCGGCCAGCGCGCACCACCCCAGCGCCCCCGCCGCAACCGGCGCGAAGCCGGACAGCTGCCGCGCCGCCGGCACCAGCAGCGTGGCCAGCAACAGCCCCAGCGTGAGGGCCAGCATCAGCCACAGCACCCGGTTGCGCACCCGCAGCGTTTGCCACACCGACTGCGTGAACGAGCGGTTAATCAGCGTGAGGAAAATGTTGCTCATGACCAGCGTGGCGAACACCAGGGTGCGGCCCACGGCCACCGGCTCGCCCCGCTGCATGGTCACGTAGTACACGCCCAGCACGGCCAGCGCAATGCCCAGCCCCTGCACGAGGCTGCGGGCCAGTTCGGCGCCGGCCAGAAACGTGGCGGTGAGGGGGCGGGGCGGCTGCTGCATCTGCCCGGCTTCGGCGGGCTCGTTCTCGAAGGCAATGGAGCAGGTGGGGCCCATTACCAATTCCAGAAAAATGACGTGCACGGGCGTGAACAGGTTGGCCCACTCCCAGCCGGCCAGCAGCGGCACGGCCACCGTCAGCACGATGGGAATGTGGATGGACACAACGTAGAACACCGCCTTTTTGAAGTTCTGGTAGATGCGGCGGCCCTGGGCGATGGCAACCACCATGCTGCCCAGGTCGTCGTCGACGAGCACCAGCGAGGCGGCCTGCCGCGCCACTTCCGTCCCGCGGCGCCCCATGGCCACGCCGATGTGGGCCGCCTTGAGGGCCGGCCCGTCGTTCACGCCGTCGCCGGTCATGGCCACCACCTCGCCGTTGGCTTTCAGGGCTTCCACCACCCGCAGCTTGGCTTCGGGAAACATGCGGGCAAACACGGCCGTGCGCGTGGCCTGCTCCCGCAGCGTCGCCTCGTCCAGGGCCATCACCTGCTGGCCGGTTAGCAGCGTGTCGGCCCCCGGCAGGCCAATTTGGCGGGCAATGGCCTGGGCCGTTTCGGGGAAGTCGCCGGTAATCATCTTCACCCGGATGCCGGCGGTGGCAAACGACTGAATAACGGCCGCCGCATTGGCTTTGGGGGGATTTTCGAGCGCCACCAGCCCCAGAAACGACCACGCAAAATCGTCCTGCGCGGCCGGAAAATCGGGCCCCGTGCACGTGCCCCGCGCCACGCCCAGCACCCGGTAGCCCTGCTGCGAGAGCTGCTTGGTCACCGCGCGCAGCCGCGCGGCCACGGCTGGCGCCGGGCGGCACACGGCCAGGATGCGCTCGACGGCCCCTTTGCCGGCCACCACCGCTTCACCGCCCGGCGCTTGCCGGACGTGCGTCATCATGGGGGGCTGGCCGGCCAGCGGGTACTCGTGCACCATTGGGGCAAGCACCGCCTCCCCCGCTGGGTCCGCGGCCGCGAAGGCCGCAACAATGGCTTTCTCCATCGCGTCGAAGGGCTCGGTTTCGCTGGCCCAGCGGGCGTAGGCCAGCACGGCGTTGGCCGCCGGGGGAAGCGGACCGGGCACCGCCACCAGGGCCTCCGCGGTGCCGTCGTACAGCTGCTGCACCCTCATGCCCTCCTGCGTGAGAGTGCCGGTTTTGTCGGCGCAAATCACCGTGGCCGAGCCCAGGCTTTCCACCGTTTGGGGCTGCTTGGTGAGCACGCCCAGCCGGCTCAGGCGGGCCGCGCCCAGGGCCATGAAGCTGCTGAAGGCCACCGGAATTTCTTCCGGCAGAATGGACATGGCCAGGGTCAGCCCGAACAGCAAGGCCGTGACCCAGTCGCCGGAGCGGGCGTAGTTCACGCCAAACACCAGCGCAAACGCCCCCGCCCCCACCCAGGCCATGCGCAGCACAAACCGGCGCACCTGCAGTTGCAAGGGGGTTTTCTCGGTTGTAATGCCCGCCATGCTGCGCCCAATCAAGCCCAGCTTGGTCTGGCCGCCCACGGCCGTCACCGTGAGCCAGGCGCTGCCCGCGGCCGTGCTGGTGCCGGCAAACACCGGGTCGCCCGCCGCTTTGGCCACCGGCACGGCCTCGCCGGTCAGGACGGCCTCGTCCACGGCGAAGTCGTTGGCCTCGGCTATCGTGCCGTCGGCCGGCAGGCGGCTGCCTTCGGCCACCAGCACGGCATCGCCCACCACCAGGTCCTCGACCGGCACGGCCGCCAGCACCCCGTTGCGCCGCACCTGGGCTTGCGGCTGCGTCAGCTCGCGCAGGGCGCCCAGCGCCCGGTCGCTGCGCACGGCCTGGTACACCGAAATTCCCGCCACCAGCAGCAGGGCCACGATGAGCGTAATGGCCTCCTCACTCCGGCCTAGGGCGAAATAGACGGCGCAGGCGGCCAGCAGGAGCAGAAACATTGGCTCCGTCGCCACCTCCTTCATCGTCGCCAGTAGTCCCGTCTGCGCCTCGGCGGCGAGCACATTGCGCCCGTGCTTTTCCCGCGACCCGGCCACGGCCGCCTCCGTCAATCCCGGCGCCGAAAGGACGGGGGGTTGCACCGGAGAGGGGAGGAGGTCCATTGAGGAGGCGGTAATGGTATCGGTTTTGCTGCCGCAACGCGCCGGGTGCCCAACGCCAGTCATTCATTAATCACGGCGGCCCGGCCCGCCGCTGGCCATGGCTTCGGCCTCGCTGCGCGCGGTTTGCGCGGCCGGCCTACGGGCTGGTTTGCTCATTTTGCAGGTCGAACCGGTCGCCGCCGGCGTAGCGCGGGTCCGGGCGGGCGGAAGCGGCTCTCCGGTCGGCTTCGGCGTCATCCGCCGGCAGGTCGGCGTCGAGGCCGCAGTATTCGCGGGTGGCTTCGGCCGGGCCGGAGGCGGCCGGCTGGCCAAAGCGGCCGTGGTCGGCCGGCACGGGCGCGGCCTTGGCGGGCGGGGCGGGGGGCGGGGATGGGGGTTGTTTTTTCATCCTGAGAAAAGAGAGAATGCGGCGAGAAAAGAAGGCCACCCGGCGCGTGCCCGGTGGCCTCGAACCGGCTTTGCGCCTACTGCATGTGCGCCCGCAGCTGCCACACCTGCTTGTCCAGCTCGTAGCCCAGGTCCTGCAGCTTGTTGGAGGTCACCTCGTCCACCTGGCGCAGGTGCAGAATGCGCTGCCGCACCCGCTGGCTGACCATGGTGACGCGGTTGGCCATGAGTTCAAGCACGTGCTTGTCGGCGAGAAAGCCGGCGGGGAACTCCCCCAAATCTGCGGTATTGACCACGGTTCCGGGGCGGCCGTCGGCCGGGAAGCCCACGTGCAGGATGCGCTCGGCCAGTAGGTCGGCGTATTCGAGGTAGGTGGCGGCGTAGCCCTGTAATTTTTCGTGCAGCGGCGCGAACAGCGGACCGCGAATGTTCCAGTGGCTCTGCTTGGCCGCGTGGTACAGGTCGAGCAGCTCCACGACGGTGGCCTGGGCCTCGTCCACGACGGCCGTCCGGCTTTCGGCCTCGACCGGAATCCGGCCGTCGGCTTCGGGGTTGCGGTAGTCGAGCGGGGCGCCGTGGTCGGCGGCCGGCGGGGTGTGGTTGGGGGCCTTGATGGCGGGGGCGGTTTGCATGGCTCAGAAAGAAAAAGGAGTGGAAGTTGGAAGGAAAAAAAGCCCCGGTCTGCGACGACGAAAACCGAGGCCTTGTCCAGAATTGTCCAGAAAATGAAGTGCTTATTTTTTCAGCAGCGGGCCGGAAATGCGCAGCGGGCGGGCCAGCCCAACGGGCCAGTCCTGTTCTTACGCTTCGGCCTTGGCGGGCAGCACCAGCACCGGGATGGGGCTTTCGCGCAGCAGCCGGCCCGTGGTGCTGTCGTGAAACAGCCCGCCGAGCCAGCTGTGGGGCCGGGCCACCACCACCAGCAGGTCGGCCCCTTGCCGGGCCGCCTCTTCCAGCACCCCGGCGGCCACCGAGGATTGGTACACCACGTGCAGGCTGCTTTCGGCCAGGGCATCCACCAGGTCGTTTTCGCGCACCGCGCCGAGCAGCGCCGCGCTGCCGGGCGTGTCCTCGCCGTCGGCCACCACGTGCAGCACGTCGAGGGTGCCCCGGGTGGCGGCCAGCAGTTGGCGCAGCACGTCCTGGTGGGGGCGCAGACGGAACGGCTGCCCGTCCACGGCCAGCAGCAGGCGGCGGGGCGGGTCGCCGGCCCAGCCCACGGTGGGCACCAGCAGCAGCGGGTAGGGGGCGTGGCGCAGTAGGTTCAGCGCCGTGCGCACCATCAACTCCTCGGCGGCAATGGTTGGGTCGGGCCGGCCCAGCACCAGCAGCAGCGGGTGGCGGTGCTGCACGGCCTCGCGCACGGCGGCGGGCAGCGCCTCGTCCGAAATGTCCACCTCGGTGGGCACGGGTTGTTCGGAAGCCAGGTCCTGCAAGGCATAGGCCGTTTTTTGCTCGCCCCGCCACGTGTGGTAGCTGTCGCTGTACTGCTCGGGGGCCAGCAGGTCGTCGTGCCGCGCGTGCAGCAGCAGCAGGTGGGCCCTCAGGGGCACGGCCAGGCCCGCCGCATACGAGAGGGCGCGGTTCGTGACGGCATGAAAATCGGTCAGCACAACGAGGGAGGAAGTCATGGGGAGTTGAGAAAAAGGGGGATGAAGAAATCAGCGGGCCTCGGCGGATACTGGCGGGGGATGGGGCAGCCCGCCAGCCAGGGCCACCGCTGGGGCATACGCCCCGCCGTCGGCCGCCACCGTGGCATCGGCTTCGCGCCCGGCGCCCAGGGCGGCCGGACCGACGGCCCCGCCCCGCCCGGCCGTGCCGGGGTCGTTGGGGCGGGGCCGGCCGTGATTTACGGGCTTGAACGAAGCTTTCATGGGCAGTAGCGGCCTCACAAACCGCCGACGGTCGAGACGAGCAGGTCGTTGTCCACGTAGCGGGCCCCGGCCGTGTAGGCGTCGTAGGCGGCCTGGTCGCGGTCGAGCCAGGTGTCCACGGTGCCGGTGAGGGTGGCCCGGCCTTTTTCGACCGCCACTTCCACGCCCTGGTTGTGCAGGCTGGCCGACCAGAAGTAGCGGCGGCGGATGCGCTCGGCCAGGGCGAAGTCGGCGTTGGGCGTGCGGGCGGGCGATTGAAAGCCGTCGAAACCGGGGCTGGCGGCCACGCTCACCCAGTTTTCCAGGTCGGACACGCCGTTCACGCCCGCGGCTACGGCCCCGGCCTGCGCCTGCTCGAAGTGGCTGCTCACCTGCCCGTAGAGCGACGCCTTGCCGTTGCGCACGTGCACGCTGAAGTCGAAGTAGCCCAGGTACGGGTCACGGGCCAGCGCCTCCTTGATGCTGTTGTGGATGTTGAGGTCGGGAATGAAGCGGGTGGTGCGCACCTTGAGCAGGTTGTGCACGTCCCACACGCCCACCACGTCGCGGGCGTCGCGCTCGGCGTCCTGCTTGGCGCGCAGGTTGCTCACGGCCCCGCTCAGGGTCACAATGCCGTGGTGCACGAGCACCGTGGGCTGGTACGAGAGCACCCGCGGGTCGAAGCGGAACGTGTCCAGTACCGCCTGGGAAATTTCGCTGTCGGTGCGGGAAGCGTACTTGCTGCGCCGCAGTTCGGGGGTCAGGGCCCAGTACGCCACGAACAGGTCGCGGGCCTCGACGCGGCGGGCGCCGGCCTGGTAGGCCGTGGCCACCACTTGCGCCTTTTCGGCGGCCGAGCCGACGGTGCCCGCCAAATGCACCACCCGGTCATAGGTCCGAATTTCGACCAGGGCGCTGTGCACGCGGATGTCCCAGTCGAGCAGCTCCCGGATTTGTGTCGTGGTTTCCTCGTCCGAATTTTGCACTTCGCCCCACTGAATGGTCAGCTCGTCGGTGGCTAGGCGGCGCACGCCGCGCACGCCGCGCGCCACGCGCAGCACCAGTTGCTTCTCAGCCCACGACTGCACGGTGCCGGTCAGCGTCACCACGCCGTCAGCGGCGGAGCCGCGCACGTCGTAGCCGCTGGCCGCCGGGTCGTCGGCCAGGGCCGTGGCCACGTGGCGCTGCAACTCTTCATCGGGCACGTCGGCGGTGCTGATGAGCAGCTCGTTCACCACGCCGCGCACGCCGCGCACGGCCAGGGCAATTTCTTCGGCCCGCTCCCGCGCCAGTAGGTTGTCGGTGATGCCGGTCAGCACCACGATGCCGTCGTGGGTCGCCACGTCGACGAGATGGGCGGCCACGCCTTTTTTGGTGAGAAAAAACAGCTCGATGGCAGCCGTGATGTCGGCGTCGCTCACGTGCTCCGCCGTGGCGGGTTGGGTGTCATAATCCAGGGTTTGCATAATACGAGGGGGAAAGAAAGGGGATGGTGCGGGCTTTATTCAGTGGTCTTAATAGATGCGCGCGCGGCAGGCCCGCCAAAAGGCCGGGCCTGCGCGGGTCGGTGGGTCAGGCCGTGGCGGTTCCCACGGGTTTGGGCTGGCGGCGCTGGCCGCCGAAGCACCAGGTGCGGGCGGCAACAGCCGCCGCTAGGGTGGTGGCAACGGGGGCGAGAACGAGGATTTGAGAGTTATCATAGCCGGAAAGAGGGTTGGTGAGCCAGGAGTGGCCCGTGGTGATAGGAGAGAGAAGAAAATTTGGCTCGCGGGAAGGCCCGCCCGGGGCAGCTTCAGCCTACATTTTCGGGACGCGCGTTTTGGGGCCGGGGTGTTTGTCGGGGTGCGGGATGATGTTGCCGTTCATCAGCATGCTCTGGCCTTCTTTCAGCATCACGGTGGTGCCGTCCTTGCGCTGGCAGGTGCCGTCGGGCATGCACAGCGAGCCGTCGCCCATGGTCAGGGTGACAGTCATTGGGGCCATTTGGCCGTTCTCCACCAGGAGCATCTGGCCGTCCTTCATCAGGCAGTAGCCCTTGGCCGACTGGCCGGTGGGCTGGGCGCGGGCCGCCCCGCCGGCTCCGGCAAGCAGCAGTAGGAACAGGAGGGCGGGGGCATGTTTCATGAGCGGCGCTTGGGGGCGGAAGAACTTCGGACGCCAACTTGGCGGCCGGCTTCACGGGCGGAACGGGCGGAAACTGTTGCGTGGGAGGCAGCATAAAATTCCGCCTCAATCCCCGTTAATAAGCTGATGAAAGTCAGCTTATAGCATGACTTTCATTCTTTTGCCACCTCGCCGCACCCCCGCTTTCCCCACCCCAACCCCAACCCGTAACCTGCGCTGCACCCCGGCGGCGTTGCTTGCTCCCAGCGCATTACGGCCGCCCAAAGCTGCTGCTGCGCTCCCCCGGCGCCCCGGCAGCGCGGGCGTAGACGAGGCGCGTCACCAGGAAATCACACACCGCCTGCGGGTAGTCGAACTGCGCTTGCTGGCGGGTGGCTTCGGCGTCCCGCGCTGCGCGGGGCCGGGCGCGGCCCCGTTGTTCGCTCCGGCGTGCCCGGCCGGCCCGGTCACGCCGGCGAGTACATTCCGGCCACCTGCAGGCTGCGGAGCAGGGCGCTTTTCTTGCGCTGGTGGGCCTGCATCCGTTGCAGGATGTTGCCCAGAATCTGCACGGCCTCGCCCACCCGCGGCCCCTTGTTGAGCATGACGCACTCGGCCCGGTCGCCCATGGCGGCGTCGGTGATTTCGGCGCGGGAGGGCATCCCACCGCGGGCCAGGCTTTCCAGCACCTGGGTGGCCCAGATGACGGGCACGTGGGCCGCCTCGCACAGCCACAAGATTTCTTCCTGCACCTCGGCCAGGCGCTCGAAGCCGCACTCCACGGCCAGGTCGCCGCGCGCAATCATCACGCCGCAGCTCGCCGCGCGCATGGCGCTCAGCAGCAGGGCGGGCAGTTGCTCGAACCCCTGCCGCGTTTCGATTTTGAGGATGATGGGCAGCGGCCGGTCCGTGAGCCGGGCCAGGTGGGCCAGCAGCTGCTCCACGTCGGCGGGGCGGTTGGCAAACGAGAGGGCCACCAGGTCGGCGTGCCGGGCGACGAAGGCCAGGTCCCGCAGGTCCTTTTCCGTCAGGGCCGCGAGGGGCAGCCGGCTGTCGGGCAGGTTGATGCCTTTGTCGTTGCGCAGCTTTTCGCCCTTGGCGCGGGCCTCGGTGATGCGCACGTGCAAGGTGCCCGGCTCGACGCGGTCCACCACCCCGCCGATTTTGCCGTCGTCGAACCAGATGCTGGCGCCCGGCCGCACCGAGTCCAGTACCTCGGGCAGCGTGCAGCCAATAGCGGCGGGAGGGAAACCTGGTTCCGTCGGTTCGTCGGTCGGTTGGGAGTCGCGGAGCGGGAGGCGCGTGAGCCGCAAGCCGTCGCCGGGGCGCAGCACCAGAAACGGTTCCAGCGGCGGGATGCCCTGGCTGGTGGCGGCCAGCACCGGGCCCCGGAAGCGGATGAGCGGCGTGAGGTAAGCCGTTTTGTGCAGCTCGGCCCAGCAGCCCGCCGCGTCGGTGCTGCGCACCCGCAGCTGCCGCTTCGCCCCGCGCGCATCCACGAAGAAAACGGCGTCGTTCTTGGCCAGGCTTTGCAGCCACGCGGCGGGGAAGGCCAGGCTGGCGGCGGCTTCGGCCGGGGCGGCCCGCGGCTGCTCCTGCGCGGTCAGCCACAACCGCGCCGGCGCCGTCACCCGGCCCAGGTCGTCGCGCGCGGGCCGGACCAGGAGCACGGCCGGGCCGGGCGGCAGGCCCTGGGTGCGCAGCTTGGGCCCGGCCAGGTCCATGCTAACGGTGCAGGTTTTGTCCAGCTCCTGCTCGGCGCGGCGCAGGTACTGAATCATCCGTAGCCACGCGGCCGCGTCGTCGTGGGCGCAGTTGATGCGCATGCAGTCCATGCCCTGCCGCAGCAGCCCCGCCACCAGCTCGTAGTCGGTGGCAGCCTCGCTGGGCATCGTGACCATGATGCGGACCTCGCGGCCGGCCGGCGCCCGACCCAGGCAGGCCGCGCTGTGCTCCGCCAGCAAGCGCGGGCCGCTGCTAAAGTCCGGGGCGGCCTCGGCGGGCAAGGGTGGGGCGGCCGTTCCGGGGCCACTCAGGGCATTCAGTACCGCGAGCACCGCCTCCACGGTGGCCAGGGCGTGGGCCTCGGCGCGGCCCAGCGACGAGAGGCCCAGCGCGGCCAGCCGGTCCTGCAGGGGGCGGTGGTCGTGCCGGCGTAGGGCCAGGTAGTGCAGCAGGTTGCGCGCACTCAGCCCGAAGTTGGGGTGCACGGCCCGCAGGTGGTCCGCCGCCTGCGCGGCGGCGGCCACCATGTCGCGGCGCAGGACGGTCAGCTCGGCAATCAGCTCCGCTGTTGCGGCGGCGGGTGGGCGGGCGGGCGGCCTCGCTTGAACGGTTTCAGCCATGAGGACTGGTTTGGCAGGTTGAACAATGGGCTATTTCCGGCCCGGCCCGGCCCGGGCGTTGGGCCCGGCAACCGTTCGAGGCGGCCGTCAATCATACGGCGTGGTGGCGTAGCGTAATGGCGCAACAGACGAAACAACCCACGTTGCCGACTACTGAGTCAAGCCCCAGCGGGGCGGCAGGTCGGTAGTAAAATAGCTTTGACTGGGTTTTTGAAGCCCCCAGCGGGGCGGCATCCGGTGGTGCAAGTACCGCCCCGCTAAGGCTTGCAAACCGTTCGGCTGCCCGTTTGCTACCAACCTGCCGCCCCGCTGGGGCTTGGCCCAGTGGTCCGCAACGCGGGTTGAATAAGCAGCCTATTCATCAAGAGTTTACGGCCGCTAAAAACGAACCCGCGCTAGGCGGGCCGTTCCCGCAGCGCCTTTATCATTTCGTCGGCCAGCGCGTCGCTCGACGGGCCGTAGCCGTTCACCAGCGTGCCTTTGAGGTTGAACCTGGCCGAGGAGATGGCGTACACCACGGCCTCGTCGGCGGGGTCGGAAGGCCCCTCGAAGCGGAAGTGCTGGTCCACCACAAAATCGTCGGGAAACAGCCGAATGGCATTCCCCGTGCACGACAAGTGGGTAGCAGCCAGGTTGAAATCCGCGGTGTACCCCTGCTTTTTGAGGGTGGCCAGCGTTTCCGAAAGCGTGGTCATAGGAATCATAAGGCAGGAATCAGTGGGGTTGAGAAGGCCGGCTCGGTGCGGGAGCGCGGAGTTAAGTAGTCGTCCACAAGGAAAAGAGTTGTCAGTTGTTAGTTGTCAGTTGTCAGGCAGGTATTTATCAAAGGGCTAACAACTGACAACTGACAACTGACAACTGACAACTTAGAATCTGGGCAACCAAGCTGCTTCGTTGGATGCACTGCATCAGGGCAGCCAGCAGGCCCGCTCGCGCTCCAGAAATGCCCGTAGCGAAGTGGGCTCCCGGCCCAGCAGCTCGGCCAGCACCGGCGACACGTGCGCGGCCAGGCCCAGGCGCGCCGCCAGGTAAATGCCGGTCATCACGTTGATGAGCGGGGTGGGCGTACCCTTTGCTCGCTCGTAGGCCCGAAACTCCCGGATGCCCGCCGCCCGGTAGCGAATGGGCCGGCCCAGCACCGCGCTCAGCTGCGCGGCCACTTCGTCGTAGGTCAGGGCGGCGCGGCCGGTCAGCTCGTAGCCGGCCGAGGCGGCGGGCGGCGCCAGCAACAGCTTGGCCGCCACCGCGCCCACGTCGGTTGCGTCCACGAAGCTGGTGCGGGCGTGGCCGGCGGGCAGCAGCAGCTGGTGGCGCTGGCGAATGTCGTCTCGGTGGGTAGTGCTCAGGTTTTGCATGAAGAAGCTCGGCCGCAGCAGCGAGTAGCGGAGACCCGATTCTTTCAGGTAGCCCTCCACCCGGTGGTGCGGCACGAAGGGGTTGTACTGCGCCCCTTGCAAAGACAGAAACACCACGTGCCGCACGCCCGCCGCCCCGGCCGCCCGCACCACCGGCCGCAGGTAGCGGGCCACGTCGCTGAGGGCCGGCGGGCGCACCAGCAGCAGGCCCGTGACGCCGCGCAGGGCCGGGGCCACGGTTTCCGGTTTTGTAAAGTCGAAGGGCACCACTTCCACCGGGACCTTTCCAGCCGGCCCGAGGCGCTCCAAACCGTGGTCGGCGGCGCGGACGGCTATTACCACTGCGGTGCCCGCCGGCCGCTGGGCCAGCAGGCTTTGCAGGGCCGCCGCGCCCACGTTGCCCGTGGCCCCGGTGAGCAGCAGGCGCGGCGTGGGCGGGTTGTTGCTCATTCGGAATGGGAAGACGCAAGCAAAGTATTCGGGAAAGCCACGACGAGGACAACCCCCAAGTCCCGGGCTCCCGCAACGGAAACCAGGGACCATGCGTTGTGCCGGCCCGGCTCAATGACCGGGTTGGGGCCGGAGACGGGTAGCGCGCGAGTAGGCGCTGAGCATGGCCAGGGCGGCCACTAGCATGACCGAGAACAGAATGGTGGGAGTTATCATGGCGCAAGGGAATGAAGGACTTGTTGGAGTCCGTGTGAGAAATAAGAGTCAGAGAAAATGACCGGACTTACGCACTTCGCCAAACCATAGGCCTCAGCGGGGCGCCACCCGGCGGTCGTGCTGGCCAGGGCCGCCCCGCCGGGGCTTGGTGGTTCATCCTGGCGCAGGTGATACCGATATGCCGTCCCGCCGGGGCTAAAATTCGAACTGTTTGAAGTTGTCCTAAACGAGTCAGGGAAAATGCCCCCAAGAATGGCAGGGGCTTAGTTTGCCGGACTCAGGCCCGCCAGGGCGCCCGCGGTCCAGTTGGCGGCGTCGGTGGCGCGGGGCGACGGGGTTTCGGGCGCTGCTATGACCGCCACCGGTAGCACCAGTACCGGCACGGGGCAGCGGGTCAGCAACTGCGCGGTCACGCTGCGGTGGAACAGCTCGCCGAGGTAGCTGCGCTGCCGGGCCAGCACCACCACCAGGTCGGCCTGGGTATCTTCCACGGCCGCCAATACGCCTTCGGCGTAGTTGTCGTGCTCGTAGCCGCGCAGCTCGGGCGTGGCCAGGCCTTTCACGAGGCCGCTCAGTTGCACGGCCCGCAGCGCGGCGCCGCAGCCGGCATCGTCCTCGCCGTCCGATACGTGAGCCACGATGAGCTCGACCCCGGGCAGGGCAAAGAGCGGGTGCAGGGCCAGCGACGCCGGCGTCAGGGCGAAGGCTTCGCGGTCGGCCGCAATCAGAATCCGGCGGGGCGGCTGCTCCGTCGTCGCGGCGGTGGGCACCACCAGCAGCGGGTGGTGTCCGCTGCGCAACAGGTCCGCGCAGCCCGTGGCTATGCTGGCCGCGTTTTCGTGGGGCTGGTAGGGCGGGCTGAGCACGAACAGGGCCGGGCGGTGCCGGGCGGCCTGGTCCTGGGCCACTTCCGGCAGCAGGTCGGTGGCTATTTCCACGGTGGGGCGGGTCGACAGCTCCTCGGCCATCCGGTAGAGCGCCGCGGCCGTTTCGGCCTGGCGGGCCAGCTCCTCCTGGTGGTAGTGCTCGGGCACCGTGGCGTAGGGGTCGAACAGGGAAGCGCGGTTCACGTGCAGCAGCACCAGCTTGCCGCGCAGGGCCTGCGTCAGGGTGTTGGCGTACTGCACGGTATGGCGGGCGGCGGCATAAAAACCGGCGAAGACAACGAGGGTAAGCGACATGGTTAGTGGGGTTGGGCGTGAAGTGAGATGAAGGAGGTACTGCGTTGCCGAGCAACTGCTGGTTTGGGGCCGGCCAAGCGGCGTTTGGGGCTATTCATCCAGAAAGTCGACCGGTGCCGAGAGAAGCAGCACCGGCACGGGCGTCGCGCGCAGCACCTGCTCGATAACGCTGTCGATTAGCAGCTTGTGCACCCAGCCGTGCCCGACATCGACCAGGGCCACCACGTCGGCCGAAAGCTCTTGCACGGCCCGCAGGATGCCGGGGGCGGGTTCGGGGCCCACCACCTTGTGCGGCTGGCTGCGGGGCATTATGGCGGCCAGCCCGCTGCGCCGCGCCGCCCAGAGTCCTTCTTCCCCACCTTGCCCCCCGGCCGTCGGCACCACGGTCACGGTCACGATTTCGGTGGCCAGCGCATCGAACAAGGCAGCTATTGCTTGTGCTTCGGGCGTCAGGACGAAGAGCCGGTCCTCCACGGCCAGGGCCAGGCGGCGGGGCGGATGCAGGGCCGCCGCGGGCAAGTGCGCGGGCACCAGTAGCAGCGGGTAGCCCGTTTCGCGGGCCAGCGGCAGGGTGCGGTTGCTCAGCCATTCGTCAAACTGGCCGTGGGTAGCCGTCAGGCCGGCCACCAGCAGCAGGGGGCGGTACTTATCCAGTGCTTGTTGCACGGCCTCGTCCCAGCCGGCTTCCAGCGTATCGGCCGTGGCCGGCACGGGGTAGTCGGCCGCCAGCTGTTCCAGGGCGCGCCGTTCCTGCCGCACGTAGTGCTCGTGGGTGGCGTGCATCACCAAAGCCACCCGCGAGGTCATGGGCGGGGTGGGGTACACGTGCACCAAGTGCACAACGGCCCCGAGCGGCGCGGCCAGAACGGCGGCATAGGCCCGCGCCTGCTCGGCAGCCGGCGAAGAATCCGTGAGCACAACAATGCTGGGTTTCATAATTGAGGAGGGGATAGGGAGTGAGAAATGCGGCCCCGGGTGGGGCCCCGGGCGTGAGCGCCGCACTGAAAGCGCAGGACGACACCTGGAAACTCCGCCTCAGCTCATGGCCGGCATCCACCCGGGCCTGTCCGACGGCTTGGCGGGCACCAGCAGCACCGGCACGGGGCTGCGGCGCAGCACTTCGGCCGTGACGCTGTGGTGGAACCGCCGCTCCAAAAAGCCGCGGGGCCGGGCGATGAGCACCACCAGGTCGGCCTGGGTGTCGGCAATGGCTTGCAGGATGCCGGCCGCGGGGTCCTGCTGCGGCTCCTGGTACAGCCAGAGCGGGGCGTCGGGCGGCAGCAGGCCGCTGGCGCGCACGTCGGCCAGCGCCATGCGGCCCGGCTGGGCCTCGGGCTCGTGGCCGGTGGCCACGTGCACGACGGTGTACGCGGCCCGCCAGGCGGCCAGCAGCGGCGCCAGGTGCCGGCCGGCCGCGCTGAGGCCGAACGGCTCGGCGTCGAGGGCCAGCAGCACGCGGCGCGGCAAAGCGGGCGGCGGGGCCGCGGCGGGCACCAGCAGCAACGGCCGGTGCGTGGCCCGGAGCATGGGCAGCACCTGGTTGTGCAGCAGCTCATCCAGAAAATTGTGCTCCGGGCTCAGCCCCATGGCCAGCAGCAGGGGCTGGTACCGCTGCACCGCTTCGGTCAGGGCGTCGGCCATGGGCATCGCCGACACGGTTGCGGCCGCGGGGCCCGGCAGCTGCTGGGCCAGGGCCTGCATCTCGGCGGCCGCTTCGGCGTAGTTGCGGTCGGTTTGGGTCGGCGTCACCACCGCCAGCTCGGGCGCGAACATCACGGGGTCCTGGTAGCAGTGCAACAGGGTCACGTGCGCGTGCAGGGGAGCCCCGAGCGCCGCGGCGTACCGGGCGGCCTTCTCCGCCGCGGCCGACAAGTTGGCCAGCACTACAATGGATGGGTTCATGGCGAAGAAGTGAGGGGATGTTATTCAGGACTGTTTTAGGAGTAGTTAAAAGTCAAAAGTGAAGAGTTAAAAGGCCGGACAGTTTTCACTTTTAACTCTTCACTTTTAACTTTTAACTGTATTCCTTCCGGCAAAGGGCTGTGGAGGCGCCGGCGGGCGCGGCGGCCGAAAGCTTATTCCTCCGCGGGCAGTATGAGCATCGGGATGGGGCTTTCCTGGATGAGCCGGGCCGTGACACTGCTGTGGAACAAGCTGCTGAGCAGGCTGTGGCGCCGGGCCACCACCACCAGCATGTCGGCTTCCTGACGGGCGGCCTCTTCCAGCACCCCGGCCACGACCTTGGGGCTGTACACTTCGTGCAGCCGGCTTTCGGCAAACACATTCACCAGGTCATTCGCCCGCACCGTGGCCAGCACGGCCCCGTCAGCGGGCCGGGCCTGGTCGTCGTCGGTCACGTGCACCACGTCGAGCGTGGCCCTGGTGGCGTGCAGCAGGCGGCTAAGCACTTCCTGGTGGTCCTGGTCGGCGAAGGCGAACGGCTGCCCGTCCACGGCCAGCAGCAGGCGGCGGGGCGGAAACTTGTCCCAGCCCACGGTGGGCACCAGCAGCAGGGGGTGGGGCGCGTGGCGCAGCAGGTCCATCACCACGCTGGTGAAGAGCTTGGTGGGCTCGGTCGCGTCGCTGGGCCGGGCCAGCACCATCAGCAGCGGGTGGTGGCGGCGCACGGCCTCGGTCAGGGCGGCGGGCAAGAAGCCTTCGGCCACGTCCACTTCGGTGGGCACGGTCTGGTCGGCGGCCAGCTGGAGCAGGGCCCGGTCGGTTTTCCGCTCGCCGCGGGCCGAATGGTGGCCGTCGTAGCCTTCCGGGATGGGCATGCCGTCGTAGCGCACGTGCAGCAGCACCAGTTGCGCGTTGAGCGGCACGGCCAGCCCCGCCGCATACGAGAGGGCGCGGTTGGTGACGGCAAAAAAGTCGGTCAGAACAACAAGGGAGGGCGTCATGGCGATGGGTTGAATGATGAACGAATGGGAGGAGGCCGCTTTGAGCGGCAGCGGAGCCGGGGCCCGCTTAGTCTTCGGCGGGCAGCACCAGTAGCGGAATGGGGCTTTCCTGGATGAGCTGGGCCGTGACGCTGCGGTGAAACAGGCTGCCGAGCAAGCTGTGGCGCCGGGCCACCACCACGAGCAGGTCCGCCTGCTGGCGGGCGGCTTCCTGCAGGATGCTTCCCATCACGCTGGGTCCGGGTATCTCGTGCAACTGGCTCTCCGCCCAGCCGTCCGCCAGCTCGTTTGCACGGATGGTGTTCAGCACGGTGGTGGCACTGGGCCGCCCCTGCTCGCTGTCGGTCACGTGCAGCACGTCGAGGGTGCCCTGGGTGGCGGCCAGCACCTGGCGCAGCACGTCCTGGTGGGGGCACAGGTGGAACGGCTGCCCGTCCACGGCCAGCAGCAGGCGGCGGGGCGGGTCGCCGGCCCAGCCCACGGTGGGCACCACCAGCAGGGGGTAGGGGGCGTGGCGCAGCAGGTCCATGGCCGTGCTGGTCACGTCTTCGAGGGGGGAAGCCGCCGAGCCGGGCCGGCCCAGCACCAGCAGCAGCGGATGGTGGCGGCGCACGGCTTCTTTCACGGCGTCGGGCAGAAAGTCTTCCGAGATATCCACTTCGGTGACGACGGGCTGGTCGGCGGCCAGCTGCTCCAGGGCGTTGATGGTTTTCCGCTGGCCTTGCCGGGTGCGGCGGCTGTTGTACTCGTCGGGCGCTAGCAGGCCGTTGTGGCACACGTGCAGCAGCACCAGCTGGGCGTGCAGCGGCAATGCCAGCCCCGCCGCGTACGAAAGGGCGCGGTTGGTGACGGCGGAAAAATCGGTCAGAACAACGAGGGAGGGCGTCATGATTAAAAACGAATAAGGGATAAAATACCAGGGTGGATTGGCCGAAGAAGCCACTCACGGCGCAACGGGGCCGCTTTCCGCCGGGCGTTGGGTGGGAGGGGCTACGCCTGGCGCGTACGGCTTGCCCTCGTCCCGCGCCATGGTGGCATCGGCTTCCTGGGCGTGCTGCCGGGTACTGGCACTGATGAGCCAGGCAGACCCGGAGCCCGGGTTTTCGGGACGGCGCCGGTCGCGGCTATTCGGGTTACGCCAGGTTTCCATAGTCGGGAGCAGCCGCAAGCGACTCGTTGGGGGCGGTGGGAGCGGTGGTCAGTACTTGCAGGTGGTTGTTCACCTCGCGGGCC
Source organism: Hymenobacter sp. (assembly GCF_031398885.1). Lineage (GTDB taxonomy): Bacteria > Bacteroidota > Bacteroidia > Cytophagales > Hymenobacteraceae > Hymenobacter. Next base: position 112,592 of record NZ_JANNOD010000051.1, on the reverse strand, counting down.
CCGGCTTCGTGGGCCGCCAGGGCCGCGTGCTTGCGGTCGAGCCAGGTATCCACGGTGCCGGTGAGCGTGGCCCGGCCATCGGCCACGCGCACTTCCACCTCCTGGTCGTGCAGGCTGGCCGACCAGCAGTACCGGGCGCGGATGCGCTCGGCCAGGGCGTGGTCGGGGTTGGCTGCCGCCGGGCTCAGCCGGTCCTCGCCCAGAAAGGAGGCGGTGAATCCTTCCTCCGCGGCGGCGTCGCTGAACACCTCCAGCCGGTTGTTCACGTCCACCACGCCGCTCGCCCCGGCCGCCAGGTCGCCCGCCTGTTCCTGCTCGAAATGCGTGCCGACGCGGCCCGAGAGCAGGACCTGCCCGCCGTGCACCTGCACGTGCACGGCGCAGTGGCCCACGTAGGGGTCGCGGGCCAGGGCCGCCTCGATAGCCGGGCAAATGTCTTCGTCGGGCACCGGCCGCCCGGGGCGCACCTTGAGCAGGTTGTGCACGTTGGCCACGCCCACCACGTGGCGCGCGTCCTGCTCGGCGTCCTGCTTGGTGCGCAGGTTGCTCACCGTGCCGGCCAGCGTCACCACCCCGTCCAGCACCTGCACCAACGTTTCCGCCGCCCGCACCCGCGGGTTGAAGCGCAGGGTGTCGCGCACGGCGCTGGCAATGGCCTCGTCGGTTTTGGGCGCAAATTTCTCCCGGCGGATGGCCCGGCCCAGCGCCCAGTAGGCCACGAACAGGTCGCGGGCGTCCACGCGGGTGGCCCCGGTCTGGTAGGCAATGGCCACCAGGCGGTCCTTCTCGGCCGCCGTGCCCACCGTGCCCGAAAGGTGCACCACCTGCTCATAGGTGTGCACTTCGACCAAAGCGCCGTTCACGCGGATGTCCCAATCGAGCAGCTCCCGCACCTGGGTAGTGATTTCCTCGTCGGAGTTCAGGATGGCGCCCCCGCGAATGGTCAGGTGGTCGGTCACGAAAGCGTGCACGCCCCGCACGCCTTGCAGCACGCGCAGCACCAACTGCTTTTCGGCCCACGACTGCACTAGGCCAGACAGCGTCACCACGCCCCCGGCCACGGTGCAGTGCACCCGGTAGTCGTCGGTGGCGGGGTCATCGGCCAGGGCCCCGGCCACGTCGCGCTGCAACTCGGCGTCGCCCACCTCGTCGGTGCGCACGGCCACCGTGCTGGTCACCCCGCGCACGCCGCGCACGGCCAGGGCAATGTCCTCGGCCCGCTGCCGCGCCAGCAAGTTGTCGGTGAAGCCGGCCAGCTTGACCAGGCCTTCGTGGGTCTGCACAGTAATCAGGTGCGAGCTCAGGCCTTTCTTATTGGCCAGCAGCGTCTCGATGGCGGCCGTGATGGCCGCATCAGTTAAGTCGTCGGCCGAAGCAGGACAGGCTAAAAGCGCGGAATTCGGAGGGGCTTGGAGGTGCGTGGTCATGGCGTTGGATGCTGGAAGGATGGGGGGTCTGGTACAAAAGTCCCCCCCGGCCATCCCCCCGGCCATGACGATAATTGCCCCGTGACCTGACTTTTGTCAGGTCCGGTTCAAGGGCTTTGGACGGAGCGCCCCGCGCACCCCGGTCGCCGAGGCGTCGGGAAACACCGGGCAATGCAGCGGGCCCACTTTTTCCACGCAGGGCCAGGGCCGTGCGCAAGGCCCGGCGGCCTACGCGGCGGCTCTTAGTGTTTCGCGCGAGGCCACGCGCAGTTGACGGGTTTTGTAGCAGCGCCTGTGGCTTGCTAAACCACCTCAGTCAGTCAGGCCCAGCCCCATAAACCGTTCGGGGTTCAGCAGCGCATCGCGGTGCACGCGCAGCAGCACCAAGGCGGCTGGCGCGGGCAAGGGCATGGTTGGCCGGCCGGTAGAAATCGGTGAGAACGAGCGAAGACGGGGCCACGAACGGGAGCGGATGAAGCCGGAAAACGCTGGGCCAAGGAACCCGGCTACGGCGCACCGAAACCTGCCAAACGTCAGGGTCCGCAGCTGACTTTTGTCAGTTGACCGGCCGGGATGCGCCCGTAATCTTGCGGTATCGGACGGGCGACTTGCCTTCGAGACAGTAGGCATGAGCCCGGAGGTCCCGCCGGATTCCTCCATCACTACATCTCCCCACTCATGAAAAAGCACTCGCCAATGGTCGCGGCCCACGATACCCACGAGCTGGCCGAGCAAGCCGTCAGACGGCTCCAGCACCGCGGCTACAACATGCGGCAGCTCTCCATCGTGGGCCGCGACTACCACACCGAAGAAACCGTGGTGGGCTACTACAACGCGGGCGACCGGATGCAGAAGTGGAAAGGGCGCGGGGCTTGGCCTGGCGGCGGCCGTCGGGGCATAAATGGCCGGTTAGCTGCGCGCGCCCACGTTCTCGCTTCCGCTTCCCGTACCGTTTCCATCAGTGGCAATGCTTGCTTCCGGGCGTGGCTCGGGGCTGCGCCGCTCCTGGCCGGGGCTGACTGCGGGAGCCAGCGACGGCGACCCGTCCGGCCTAGCCCGCCGCCTCGACGCGGGCCAGGGCGGGAATTTCTCCCAACTGCTTTGCTAAGCCGATGATGAAGATTTAAAAGCCCTTCATACCATCAATACGAAACCCAACCACTTCGGAAAAGTGACCGGATTTTTTCGGTGCCTTATCGGCGGACGGACAGGGCCTGTCCCGCTCGGTTGGAACCACTTTGTTTGGCTTTCTTCACTTACCCGCGAATGTTCATTTACTCCCAATTGCGCTGGGCCTGTCTGGGTGTGGTGCTGGCAGGGACGGGCTGTGGTACGACGCCGACGAGCCAACAAGCGGCCGCAACCGCGGTTGCCCCGCGCCCAACCGGGCAGGCCCCGAAGGTTCCGGTCGCGCCCCTGATTCAGGCGCTGCTCGACACGGCCGCCGCCGGCAGTGCCCGCGCCGCCGATGCCCGGCGGGGCCTGCAAGCCGGGGCCGACGTGCGGGCCTTCTACGGCCCGGCCGGCACCCCCGCCTGGACCACGGCCCCCGCCGACAGCCTCACGGCCAATGCCACGGCGGCCCTGGCGCTGCTGGCCCGCGCCGCGGAGCACGGTCTGCGCCCGGCCGACTACGGCGCAACCCGCCTGCGGGGCCTGCGCGACTCGCTCGGGCGGCCCGCGCCGCCGGACCAGCGGGCCGGGCAGTTGGCCCGGCTCGACGTGTACTTGAGCGACGCGGTGCTGCGGTTCATGCGCGACCTGAGCCGGGGGCGGCTGCGCCGCTACGCGGCCTCGGCCCCGGAAAAAGCGGCGGGGCCGGCCGGCCAGCCGGCGGTGCTGCTGCGGGCCGCCGTAGATGCCGGGGGCCGCCAGGTGCCGGCCGCCGTGCGGGCCGGCCAACCGGCCAACCGCGAGTACCGCCAGCTCCAGCAGGCACTGGCGCAGTGGCTGGCCCGGCCCGCGGCCCCGGATTCGGCGGCGCAGCACCAGGCCGAGTACGAGCAGGCCGCCCTCAACTTGGAACGCTGGCGCTGGGACCCCGTGCCCCCGGCGGCGGAATATGCGCTGATTAATATTCCGGCTTTCGAGCTACAAGTGGTAGTCCGCGACTCGGTGCGGCGCCGGCACCGCGTGGTGGTGGGGACGCCCGCCACGCCCACGCCCACGCTCAGCAGCGCCATTCGCTCCTTCACCCTGGCCCCCGACTGGCACGTGCCGCACTCCATTGCCACGCGGGAGCTGCTGCCCCACCTCAAGCGGGACGCTGACTACCTGGCCCGCAACAACTACGCCCTCTACGACGAGCGGGGGCAGCCGCAAAACCCGCAAGGCATCAACTGGGCGCGGGTGACGTCCGGCACGTTTGCCTACACCGTGCGCCAGTCGGCGGGCTGCGAGAACGCGCTGGGCAACATCGTCTTCCGCTTTGCCAACCCGTATTCGGTGTATTTGCACGACACGCCCCTGCGGCAGCTCTTTGCCCGGCCCGGCCGGGCCCTCAGCCACGGGTGCATCCGGCTGGATAACCCCTTCGCGCTGGCTGCTTACTTGCTACGCCGCGAGGGTCGGCCGGCGCTGCTGCCCAGCGAAGAAGAATGCGCCCGCCAGCCCCGGCCCCGCGAGGTGCGCCTGGCCCGCCCGCTGCCGCTGTACATCCGCTACGCCACCTGCACGGCTGTAAACGGCCGCTTGCGTTGCTGGCCCGACGTTTACCACCGCGACGAGGCCATCCGCCGGGAGCTGTTCGGGGGCGGCCCCAAAGCCGCTGAGCGCGAAAGAGCGGACAGGCCAAAAGCCCCCCGCCAAGCAGATTATCGTCCGGGGGTTGGGGAGGGCCCGCCGGAACCTGTGCCAGGCAATTCAGCCGCGTCCGGCCCCCGCTCAACCCTCCCCGCCATGCCGGCCGCCTACGCTCACCACTTGCGTCGCTGCCCGCAAACGCTGCGTCGCGGCTTGCCCGCGCGAGACAGACGTGCAAATGCTGGCCCGCTGCATCGGCCTTGCCCGCAACCACCAGCTTCTGGCTCATAACCAGGGCCTTCGCCGGCGCGTCTTTCCCATCACAGGCCAGTGGTTTGCGTTGCAGCCGTTTGCCATGAACAGCATAAGTGTCCTAAGTAGTCGTCCAAAAGTAAACGAGTTGTCAGTTGTTCGTTGCCAGTCAGGTGTTTGTCAAGGAGCTAACAACAGACAACTGCCGACTGATAACGAGATTAAGCAGCTAGTTGCTCAAAGAGTGAGGTTCCCTCATGGGTCTCCAGGAAAGCAAAAGACCCTTCACGCTACCATGAAGGGTCTTTTCGTGGTCGTGTAAGGAGTCGAACTCGCCTTGCGCAACCCGACCCGTCGTCCAGGGGAAATGGGTCATTCGCGGTGAATGGAGCGGTTTTCACGCCCCCAGCCCCGGGCTTTGGGGAAAGTCTTGGGATTGATTCCGGTTGGTTTGTACCCCATTCTGTACCCGCTTGTACCCCGGACTGTACCCGGATGTTGCCTACCTTCGCGGCATGGCCACCGTCTCTTTTCATCTGAAGGACCCCAAGTCCGCCAAGCCCACCGCGGTTTTCATCTGGTTCAACCCGACAAACGGGCAGCCCCGAATCCGCCTCTACACCGGCGAAAAAATACTGCCCGCCCACTGGACCGGCGCGGACGTGCAGCGCGCCAACGAGAAGGCCCGCGGCCTGGACGAAGAAACCCGGAAGACCAACGCGCGCCTCAACAAAAGCCTCGACCGCATGTCGGCCCGGCTGCTCGCGTTTTGGGGCGACATGCGGGCGGAGGGCAAGCTGCCTTCGGCCGAGCAGCTGCGGGCCGTTATCGAGCCCCAGGCGGAAGCCCCGGCGCCGGAATTGCCCCGGCCCCTGCCCGATTTCGTGGCCTGGCTGGTGCGCCTGGAACGGGAAAACGCAGCCAACACCATCAAAGGGCGGCGGTCGACCTACCGCCACCTGGTGCGCTTCACCCAGTCCTCCGGCCACGAGCTGGACTACGCGGACTTCACCCGGGCCTGGCGGGACCGGTTTGCCGGTTGGCTCGCGGCCGGCGCGGAGCGGAACGAGCAGATGGGCGACGCCAGCGTCAACAAGCAACTCAACAACCTGAAGGCCTTCCTGGCCGACGCGGCCCTGCGCGGCCGAACGCCCAAAATCGACGTCAAGGGCTGGAACTGGAAGTTCGCCGAGCCCGAGGTGCTGGCCCTGACCGAGGACGAGCTGGCCCGGGTGGAGGCCCTGGACGGGCTGCCGGGCTACCTGGAAAACGCCCGCGGCTTGTGGCTGCTGATGGCCTACACGGGGCTGCGCTACTCCGACGCGGCCAAGCTGCGGCCCGTCCACGACAAAGGCGAGGTGCTCCAGCTGGTGCCAAAAAAGACCACCGACCGGGCGGCCACGGTCTACGTGCGCCGCGCGGCCCGGGCGCTGCTGGAGCGGGTCTGGTCCGGGGCGCTCCACGAAACCAGCAACCAGAAGATAAACGCGTACATCAAGGTGGTGTGCGCGCGAGCGGGCCTGGACGCGCTGACCGAGAAAATCACCTACTACGACCAGACCAGCCGGGTGGTCAAGGAAACGTTTCGCAAATGGGAGCTGGTGAGCTGCCACACCGCGCGGCGCACCTTCATCACGCGCTCCTTCGCCAAGCTCATCCCGTTGGAATTAATCATGCAGGCGGCCGGCCACGCCAACGCCAAAACCACGCTGCGCTACAACCAAACCAGCGTCAGCCGGCAAGTCGAGGTCTCGCGGCGGGCCTGGGACGAAGAATAAAGAACAAGGGAATGCGCTACGGGTTGGCCCGAAAAAAGTTGCCAGGGGCGGGTAACGGCGGAATTTCTTTTTTCGTAAACCAGGAGTGAAAGACTTCCCGTACGCCGCCCTCTCCCCCGTTACGACCTCCCTGCTGGCTTCGTTGGCCCTGCCGGCCCCCGAGCCGACCACCCCCCTGGCCGCCTGGGCCCAGGCGCTGCTGCCGCTGCTGGGGGAGCTCGACCGGTACGTGCGCCAGGCGGCGCGCCAGGAGTACCAGGCGCTGCTCCACGAGCAAGCCCAGGCCGCCGCGCAGGCCTTCCAGGCCGAGCAGCTGCTGGACGTGGCCGGGGCCGCCGCCCTGCTCGGAGTCACCTGCGGCACCATTTACGACTGGGTGAAGGCGCACAAGATTGCTACCCACCGCGCCGGCCGCCAGTTGCGCTTCCGCCGCGGCGAGGTGCTGGCCCTGCTCGAAACCCAGACCCAGCCGGACGGGCGGCGCAAGTACGCCCGCAAGCGGGCCAGCACCTCCTACTGAGGCGAAGGGCAGCAGCGCCCAGCGCGGCAAGCGGGAATGACGGGACTTTTTCACGGCGAAGCGGTTTGGAATGAGGCAGTGGTTCTTTTAAAACCCCTAACCAGAGCTTGCCGCGTGTGAGCAACACGGGTGGTTCCCGCTCAATCCAATGGGCGCAAGTCGGGCCGCAGGTGAAAATTGATGCGTACAGAGTCACCTCGCTCTACTTCCAAGGTCAATTGGGACGGGAGAATGCCAATCTGCCCGGTCAAGAACCGGTGCGCTCCTGGCGACACGATTAAGCGGTACTCGCCCGCCTCATTGGCAAATGAAATGCTGTCGTCCAACGACACAATTGCCGCTGCTTGAGGATATGTGTGCGTTTTGTCCAGCACCAAGACTCGGCCAAACACCACAGGCTCTTTCGCAGGGTCGGTGCGGCGAAACCGCGTAATCTCCTGCTCGCGGGGAGGAGCTGGCCCCAGGGCCACGCGTTCGCTACTGCACCCCACCAGCCCACTGGCAAAGGGGAGCCACCCGAAAAAAGCGTAATAAACAAGTATTTTCATGGCGAATGGAATTACTATGCGGTTACGGACAGCCGGCGGGTCGCCCGCCCTGGGGCTGATAGTTGCCCTGCGAGTCGCGGCCTGTGGCCTCTACTCGCAGCAAATTGCTAATGCGGGCTTGGTCCGCCGGGGACAACGCTCTAAACGCGTCGCTGGCTTCCAACCCGCCCCAAGACATGTCCGCGTAGTACTGGTCCGGTAAATTGTAGCCTTGGTTCTGCCCGTACTGTTGCAATCCCCAGGCCAAGTCGCTCAGCCAGCCCTGTCCCATCACATTGTGGTGGGGAATATTGGCGTCGGCTCCGCCGGCCACAGCAAGGTCACGATAAGCTTTCACTAGTTCCGGGTAGCTAAAACTGGCATACTGTGGGGTATTGGCAAAGTAGGTTAGCAAATACGCATGCACGGACTCGTGCATCATCGTGCGTGCCACACTCAAATCCGAGGCATTTCGCCATTGATTAGCATCAAATGTGCTGGTGATGCTTCGAGATATTTTGTTGTATGGACTTGTGTTTCCATACGTTCCCGGGTCTAATGTGCCGTTGAGCAAACGCCAGTTGTAGCCCGTGGCGGTGCCCCCAAACTTTTGCACAATGAAAGCAAGCATCCCATTGTTCAGGCCTTGTAAGTTAGTAAAAACCGTCGTTTGACAAGGTGTTAAGCTGATGTTTAGTGTTACAGTGGGCGCGAGAGTTGGTGCGCCATCTTGAGGGCCGCCGCCGCCGCCGCCGCTGCCGCCGCCAGGGTCGCTCACAGGGGTAGGACCGCCATCGCCGCCGCCGCCGGTGTCGCCGCTGCCGGGCGGCCCGCCGCCCGGTCCGAGTCCGCCCCCCCAGCCACTATCGCCGCCGCTGTCACCGCCAATGACAACGACTCCGGGCAACCAGTAGTCGTCTTGGGTTGACGGCTGCACGGGCACTGATTTGGGCGCCTCGGGCTCGGGCAGAACCGAGCAGGCGTTCAGGCCCAGGGCTGCGGTTAATACTAGCAGCAAGGACCTGCTGCGAAGGTAAGAGGAAAACTGCATAGGGAAAGGATTGGGTTGGAAAAGAGTGAGCTTTTGAGGGCGAAAACAGGCAACGTTCATTCTGCTGCCAATTGGTGGATAGCGGGTCAAAGGTACCGGGCGTGCTGTGCGGTGCTCAAGGACACTTTGCCTGTTTTTGTGACGTCACTAAATGCCCCCCAAATTTTCAGAAAGCGCAATGAGCGTCTGTGAGGACAGTTTTTTATGGTCTTTTTCAGCAAAAAATCACCGGTTTGCGACATCGTGGTTCGTCTGTTAACACACAGATAACCTGAATGAATTGAACTCCTGAGGGATGGCTGATAGCCTCCGCCGCGGTGCGCAGCCGCCCCTGACCCCGTGATGGCCGGCCGCCAGGGCGCCGCCTGCCACAAAAAAACCCGCCCGGGGGTAGACCGGGCGGGGACATTCTGGTAGCAGGAATGGCGGTTGCCTGATTAGGCCGCAGCGGGGTGAATCGTGAGGGTGATGACCTCTTTCTTTTCCACTTTCTTCAGCTTGGCGAACAGCGAGGCACAGGCGGCCCGGCTGCGGAGCACGCCCACCCGGCCAGGCATGAGGGCCTGGCCCGGGAGCAAACACCCCAGGGATTGGTGCTCGGAATTTCCAGAATGAATACGAATGCCTTGATAACCAGGCACATTCAGCAACAAAGGAAGGTAGGTCTGGAAGCGCGGGGAGAAGGTTATGACCACCCGGTAGGTGCCCGCCGGGATGGCGGTCTTGCCCCACACCTTGGGGCCGGTGCGCACGACGTCCTCGCAGACGAAGCATTCAAAATTCCCCGCCAGGTGGAGCCGGCTCAGGGTGCAGCCGTGGGCGGAAAGGTCGCGGTAGAGGTCGAGGTGCATGGGAAGGGGGACGGTAAGCAGGACGGTAAGCAGGTATACGCAGCCGGCGGCGGCGCTCGAACCTAAATAGGGCCCCGGGGCGGGGGCGCGCCCAAAAAATCAGCAAAAACCCAAAAAAGAATCCGCCGCTAGCCGGGCAGCACGCGGCGCAGCTGCCGCCAGGGGTTGCCCCAGTGGCCGGCCGCCCAGCCCAGGCCGGCCGTTACGGCGTAGCCCAGCGCGGCGGTGAGCCAGCCGGCCAGCCGCCGGGCCCAGCCCCGGGGCCCTTCGGGGAGCGCAGTGGCCGGCGCCGTGAGCCGGGCCGAATCGGACTGCACCACGGCGGTGGCTTTCTTGCCCACGTAGGCCGCGTCGCCGCCTCCCCAGGCCAGGGACCCGTTTTGCACCTTCACCTTGCGCGGCACGCCGGCGCCGGCTTCCCGGGCCAGCGCCCGGCTGCGGGCCACGGCGGCCCGCCGCTCCTGGCGCCGCGCACTGCCGGCCGCCGTGCTCAGAAAAAAGACCGATTCGCGGGCCCCCGCCGGCGGCGCCACCACGGCGGGCCAGGCAGCGGCCAGCGAATCGGGGGCCAGCGCGGTGCTCGCCGCGGGCCGGGCCACGGGGCGGCTCACGGGGCGGGTGCAGCTCACCAGCAGGGCCAGGGCGGCGAAGCACAGGTACCAGAGGGCCGTCAGGGCCAGGGAGAGGCGGTGCTGGAAGGGGGTCGGGGCAATCATTTAATTAGTAATTAGTAATTAATAATTAGTAATTACTCATTACTAATTAACCCGGAATACGCAGCCCGCTTAGCCGGCCTCGTCGGCGGGGGGTTCGGCCGTTTCGGGGGCCGCCGGGGGCCAGAGCTTTTCCAGGCCTTCGGCCACGGCGCAGACCACCAGGCCGCCAAAAAAGCAGGCCGGCTTGCGGGCCGGCGGGGTGTACTCGGCCGCGGCGGCGGCGGTGAGCAGGCCGCCCGCGAGCTTGAGCAGGGCCGTGGCCCGCTGCACCCGGGCCGGGGCCGGGGAAAAGAAGTGGCGGAAGGAAAAACCCATGGCGGGTGGGGGGCTTATTTTTTGTGGTCCAGGTAGTTGTCGTGGATGGCCACGCGGGCTTCGAGCGAGCCGACGCGCACCTCGGTGTCGCGGCCGCGCGCGGCGGATTCCTTGACCGCCTCTTCGAGCAGCACCACGCGCTGGGAGAGCGCCTCGTTGCGGGCGTTCATCACTTCCACCGCGGTCAGCACCCGGGCCAGGCCGGTCGAGGTGACGTCCATCTTGGCGGCCGCGCTGGTCATCACGAAGGTCATCAGGGCCTGGACGAAGAGCATCAGGCCGGCCAGGGCGCCGGCCAGCACCCAGTTGCGGGTCCGCAGGGCGTCGGCGGCGGGGTCGCCCCCGGGCAGGGCGGCAGGGGGCGAAGGAGTCATCTGGTAGGGGGTGAGGGGGTGGGTAGCAGCAGAGCGCGGGTAGTAGGGAAGCGGCTGGAATGGGGGCAGCCGCCTTAGAGCAGCAGCCCGCCCAGGAGCATTTCGGTGGCCGGGGCCCCGCCCGGGGCGGCCCAGTCGGGGTAGTCGGCCGCCCGGGCGGCCAGCCAGCGGGCCAGCTCGCCGGACTGCCACCCGGCCGTCTCGCGCAGGTCGGCCAGGGTGCGGTCGGCCAGCTGCACGTCGGCCGTGCTCGTGCCCTCGCTCTTGCCCACTTTCGTCACGAAGCCCGCGGCCTCGATGTGGCCGAGCAGGCTGGGCCAGGCCTCGACCACGGCCCAGCTGGCGAGCATGTCCTTCACCTCGGCGGCCAACGCGGCCAGCGGACCGGTGGTGGCCAGCGGATTCGCTTCCACGAAGGCCCGCAATTGGTCGTAGAGCGCCGGGCCGAGGACCGGGCGCAGGTGGCGCTGCTCGGCCCGGGGGATGGCCACGGTGAACTTGTGGGGCTCGCTGCCGAGCGCCACCACGGTGCGGGCGGTGACGTCGGCGAAGGTGATGAGGTGGACGAGGGGCATGGGTACCGGGGAGGGGTTAGACGGTGCCCGCCGGCACCTGGGTGGTCTCAGCCGGCAGCGGCACGATGGCCTCGGCCTGCTCGGGGGTCAGGCCAAAAAAGGTTTTGAGGCGGGCCAGGCAGCTGGCGCGGGTGGTCAGGTTCTGGGCCAGCAGGTTGAGCATGGCGTCGATGCTGGTCTGCCCGCCCACCGAGCCCGAGAGGGCCTTCTGGGCCTCGGTCTGCACCGGGGCGTCCCCTTCCGCCTCGGCGGGCTTCTTGCGGGCCGCGTAGCCCTCGGCCTGGCGGATTTCGTCGTCTTCGAGCACCCGGGCCAGGGACTCCTCGCCAAAATGCTGGCGCACGGGCAGCGGGGCCACGATGGCCAGCGGCTCGGTGTCGTCCGGGACCTCGGCCAGGGCCCGGCCGCCGGCGGTAAACAGCTCCAGCAGGCCGGCCACGATGCCCCGGCGCCAGGGCAGGCACACGGCGTTGTCGTACGTCTCGTAGGCTTCGCGCAGCTCGCTGCCCCCGCCGCCCAGCCCGGCCTGGGTGGGCAGGCCCACCACCGCCGGGCTCGTCACCCCGCCGCAGCTCAGAATGGCCTGGATGGCCTGGTCGGAAATCTTCTCGTAGCTCTCCGGGCTGGCAGCCGACAGGCTTTGGACCTTGACCATCTTGGCGGCCGCTTCCGCCGTGCCGTCGCCAAACACGAACAGCAGCGAATCGGCCTCGGGGCCCTGGAACGTGTTTTTGACGCCCGCCTTAAAGGCCTCGCGCTGGGCCGCGGCGGTGATGGTCTTGGCCGGGTCCGCCGGGTCGACTTTGTCCTTGGGCCCGTCCAGAATGCTGACGATGGTGTTGCCCCCAAAGCGCGTGTCGACGCTGTTCTTGCGGTAGCGGGTGAGCGCCGCCTCGGTGGCCATGTCGTTGAACCCGGCGGTGAAGCTCAGGTCCTGGTAGTAGCGCTGGCCGGGGGCGTAGTGGTGGAACACGTAGAGCTGCGTGCCGCCGGGCTTCTTCGGGTCGTAGGCCGGCAGGGGGACCACCGGAAATTCCGCAGTCCCCGATTTGCTCCAGTCGTCGCACAGGTAGTAGGTCTCCACCCGGCCCTCGGCGTTCTTTTCGCCCCACAACACGGTGTCAACCGGCTGGTGGTAAATTTCGACGATGCTTTTCTTGTCCTTGGCCCATATCACCTGCCAGGCGTAGCTTTCCAGGTGCGCCGCGTCCGCGCCGGTGGGCGCCAGCAGCTGCGCGGCCTGCACCTGCGTGAGCCAGGCGGCCAGCTCGGGCTGGGCCGTGGGGCTGCAGCTCAGGCCCTCGCCGGCGATGTACTCGCCCTTGCGCCCAATCATGGCCGAGGCCGTCGGGGACTGGCGAATCAGGCCCAGCACGGTGGCGGGAAAGCTGTGCTTGGGCCCCCATTCGACGAACTTCTTGGCCTTCTGGAGCGCCGGCACCGGCACGGTGACGGCGGCCAGGTTGAGCTTGACGGTGTGGGTCTGCATCCTTGCTTAATTAATAATTAGTAATTACAAATTACTAATTAGGGTCAGGTGGGGTAGGTGAACGCGGTGGCCGCGTTAAAGAGCAGGTTGATGCGGCTTTGGGCCACCGTGCGGGCCGCCTCGCGCTGGGCGCCGGTCAGGGCCAGCGTGCGGCCGCTCTCGCCGCCGAACACCCCGCCGCGGGCCGCGGCCGCCAGCAGGCGCAGGCCTTGCGTCTGACCGTAGAGCCACCACTGGCCGGCGTAGTCCTGGCACAAGGCCACCAGCGGGCCGGCGGTCGCCAGGGCCTGGACCGCCGTGCGCTGGGCGGCGGAGAGCCCGGCCAGGGCCACGTTCACGGCCTGGGCGTGGGCCGGGCCTTGCTCGGTCAGGGCGTAGGCTTCCCCGAACTCGCAGGCCGCCGGGGGCTGGCAGGGCAGCTGCTGCCAGCCGCTCAGGCCGCTGAAGCTGACCAGGTGGGAGCACTCGGCCGTGGCGTAGGCGTAGGTCGCCGCGCCCGACCAGGGGGCCAGCAGCAGGGTTTTGAGGCCGGCCAGCCCGTAGCCCGTGGCCGGGAGCAGCGAATAGAGCACTTTTTAATGGTTAGTTTTTAGTGATTAGTGGTCAGTGAGCGATTAATCACTAATCGTTAATCACTGACCACTACCCACTACTGAATTAGTCGGTGACGCCGGCGGCCAGCGCGTCGAAGACGGACGCCGGGAAGAGGGCGGCGTGCACGATTTCGCCGCCGCTGAGCGTCAGGTCGTTGCCGGCCAAATCGTCGTTCGATGCGCCGGCGCCGCCGTCGTTCTTCTCGGCCGTGAGGCCGTTATTTTCGCCTAAGAGCACGCAGGTGCCGTTTTTGAGCTTGAGCAGGAAGCTGTGCCGGCCCAGGTTCAGGGCTTTCATGGCCACGGCGCTCAGGTTGCTCAGCGTGCCGTACTTGAAGCTCACCGACTGGTTGAGGTAGCGGGTGGCGCCCACCTTGAGCGTCTCGGCAAAGCCGCAGGAGTTCTCTTCCGGCTCGATGAGCTGGAAGGCGTTGCCCGCGGCGGGCACCAGGTTGGTGGCTTCGTCGCCGGTGCGGGTCACCTCGAAGCCGCGGGCGCCGTTCGCCAGCAGGGTGGGGATGGCCAGCACGCCAAGCACGCCGCCCTGGCTGTACTCGGTGGATTTGCGCAGGGACTTAAGCAAAGAGGGCATGGGGGAGGGAGTAGGATGCTCAGCAAGGCGCTTAGGCCTCGATGACGGTGAGGGTATCGGCGTCGAAACGCGTAATGAATGCGGCATCGAAGTGCACGCCGCCGTCCTGGTCGCGCCAGGCCCGGGGCAGGCCGTTGCGCCGCAGCAGGGCCTTGATGGCTTCCTCCTCGGCGGCCACTTTCTCGGCGGCCACTTTCTCGGCGGCGGCTTTTTTCTGTTCTTCGCTCATCTTCGGGAGGGGGTGCGCCAGGAGCCCGGCCCTCGAAAGAGCCGGGCCGGGCAGCTGAATTACAGGTAGAGCACCTTCTGCTGGGGCACGAGCACCAGCGTGTCGAGGGTCACGTCCATGCGCATGCCCAGCAGCGTCGAGAAGGTGTTCACCTTCTCAATGGTGGCGCTGTTGAGGGCGCTGGTCAGGTTCGTGCCGTAGACGAAGTCGCCCTGGTCCTTGCCCCGGCCCAGGTAGCGGGCGGGCACGCCGGTGGCGGCGCCGGCCTGGCGGCCCTGGGTTTCGACGAACTCGATGGGCACGCCCAGGTACATGAACATTTCCGCCTCGGTGCCCATACCCGTCACCACGAACGTGTCGCGGTTGGTCTGGGCCAGGTTGTACTGCAGGATGAGCGAGCGGTCGGAGAGCGGGGCGAAAATCACCGTCTCGGGGTTGCCGGCCACCGCGCCGTCGGCGTTGCTGTACAGCTTGCCGTACTCGGTGGCGATGTTGGTGGCCGTCACGGTCACGCCGTCCAGGATGGCGATGTTGGCGCCGGCAATTTTGCCGAGCACCATGCGGGCCACGAAGCCGTCGACCAGGCCGGGGGTTTGCGCCGCGGCCCAGGCCTTGGTGGCGGCCGAGACGGCACTGCCCGAAGCGGCGATGGCGGCCTGGCTGATGGCGGTGATGCCCACGTGCATCCGGCGCTCGTAGCTCTTGCCGATGCGCGGCAGGGTGTAGTCGAGCACGGCCGTGTCGAACTCGCTCGACTGGAACGTGCGGTCGGCCGTGTTCATCGTGCGGCCAAAACGCGTGTTGCGCAGCTCGTTCATGTTGAAGAACTCCAGCGCCATGAGCTGCTGGGGCACCAGGGTGCCGTCCGAGAAGGCGAGGTTGTTGCTGCGCGAGGCCACCACGGCGTCGGTCACGTGGTCGATGCGGGCGCCGAGTTCGATGTCGCCGGTCAGCGAGGTCACGCCCTGCGAGTGCAGGATGTCGGTCACCCCGCGCACCAGGCCGCGGCCGATGGACCGGTTGGCGAAGAGCACTTCGGAGAAAATTTCGGCGACGTGCTCGGGAGCAAACACGCGGGGAGCATAAGTCAGCATGGGGGTGCGGGAGGGGGTTGGTGAAACGAGGGGAGGGAAAAAGAGGGAGCCGGGCGGTAGGGCCTGGCTTTGGTGGGTTGTTCTCGCCGAACAGGACGCCGGTGCCGTTCGGGCCCGACGCGGCAGGCGCTAGCTTTGGTGGGCCTGCAGAAAGGCCAGGTGGCGGGGCAGGGGCTTGTCCTGGGCACCGGTGCCGGACAGGTGCACGCGCTGGCCGTCGGGCTCGGTGCTGAGCTTGGCCTCGGCGGCCGTGAGCTGGAGCTTGACGGCGGCCAGCTCGGCGGCGACCGTCTCGGCCGCCGTGGCGGTCTCGGCAATCGCCTTGTAGTCGGCGGCCGGAATCTCGTAGCAGTACTGGTCCACGTTCACGCGGAAACAGGTGCCGTCGGTGCGCTGGTAGTCGCCGCTGGGCAGCAGCGCGCCGGCCTCGTCGGTGAGCTTGCGCGTCATCGGGTCGAAGTTGACGGTCTTGCCGCCGGCCAGGGGCACGGCCTCCAGGCGCAGGGCGGCCGCTTCGACGGCGGTCGCCGGCTTGCCGGCCAGGGCTTCCAGGGCTTTTTCGAGCAGGGCCTTGGCCTCGTCGACCGGGGTCTCGGCGCTCAAGCCCTTCAGCATTTCGGTGGCCGCCGTCACGGCTTCGTCGGCGGCGGCGACCGGTTGCCCGGCGGCCTTCGCGGGGACCTTTTTGCCGTCCTTCACCTCGATGGCGGTGCCGTCGGCCAGCTCGTAGGGGCCATCTTTGGCGGGGCCGGTGACGTTGCCCTCCGCGTCGAGGCTCGACACGGTGCCGTCCTCGGCCACGTCCACGATGGTGCCGTCCTTGAGTTCGGTTTTGGTCAGCTTAATGCCGGCTACTTTGGCCATGGCCACGAGCAGGGAAAACATCCAGTTTTTCTTCATGGGGGGGAGGGGCGCCGACGTTGCGGCCAGCGTGATTTCTTCGGTGTCGAACAGGCCCTCAATCGAGAAGCCGGTGATGTTGCCGCTCACCACTTCGCGTTGCCAGAAGTCGGCGTCCGGGACGTGGGCGCTGAGCATCCAGGTGCCGGCCACTTCGTCCAGGCCCAGGGCCGTGGACTTGTCCTGGGCCGGGTCGGCCACAATCCAGCTCTCGTAGAAGACGTTGCCGGACAAGACCGTGGCGTGGTCCTGGTTGCTGTGGTTGTGCTGGCCCTCGGCGGCAAAGCGGCGGGCAATGGCCAGGATGTCGGCCGCTTCGAAGGTGACGTAGAAGGGCTTGCCGTCGGCGCCGAGGCGCAGAATCTTCTGGCCGGGCACCAGGACCGGGCCGGTCAGCACCTGGGCCCGGGGGCCGTCGGTTTCGGTGCTCAGGTGCACCCGGCGCGGGGCGGGGGCTTCGGCGGCGGCCAGGGCGACCCAGCCTTTTTCGATGGCCGGGTTGCGGACCAGGCTCACCCGCTTGACGCCCTGGGCCTGGTTTTCGCTCAGCACCATGCGCAGCACCGGGGCGGCCGCCAGGTCGGCGGCCGTCAGGGCAGTCAGGGCCAGAAACAGAGGAGCGGCGGTCGCCTGGGGCATGTGCCCAGAAGCGGGGCGCGGCGGATTTTGCAGCTGCCGCGCCAAAAAAGTTTGGCCCGTTAATCGTTCGCCGATTGGGGCCGGGGCTAGAGGGCGGCGCTGGCCTCGGCCGCGCGCACGGACTGGCGCTGCTCCTCGATGCGCAAGGCCTCGCCCGGGCCGATGGCCAGCACGGCGGGGCCGTAGCCGGCAATCTGTTGGTTGGAGGCGGCCACGGCGTCGAGGCGGGCGAGCATCTGCTTGTTCGTCGCCACCAGCTCGGCCAGCTCGGCCTGCGGCACCAGCACCCCCCCGGCGCCGGCCCCCCCGGGCAGCACGCCGCCGTCGGCGAACCGGTTGCCGGCGGGCGGCAGGACCCGCACGGCGGCCGCGTCCGCGAAGTCGGCCGCGGTCAGGGTGCGGGTGCGGCCGGCGGTGCGCAGCAGCTCAAAGGCGGCGTAGTTGCGGCGGGTGGCGTCGACCGGCAGCACGCCCTCGCCGCCCTCCACCTCGATGTTGGCGAAGCGGCCGGTGCCCCGGATGCCGCCCTGGGCGTGGCTCGGGCCCTTGAGCACGCCGCCCTCCTCCAGCTTCGCCGCGTTCTTCACCGACGCGAAGCCGGCCACCAGCGCGGCGGTGGCCCCAATGGCCAGGGCGATGTTGTCGAAGCCGACCACGCCTTTCGAGGCCGCCTTGGCGATGGCCCGCGCGGCCTCGATGCCGAGCAGGATGGCCTCGACGGCGGTGGTGGCCGCGGTAATCTGCTGCTGGCGCTGCTCCAGCGCGGCCTTTGCTTTCGCCGCCTGCTCCTGCTCTTTGGCGGCCTTCGCGCGCTCGGTGGCCAGCCGGGCCTCGGCGGCGCGCTCCTTCTCCAGCTTGCCGAGCAGGAAGTCCCGGCGGGCGCCCTTGGCCGAGTCGAGCTGCTGGGCGGTGGCCTCGCTGGCCGCGGCCGCGGCCTGGGCCTGGGCGTCGAGCCCGGCCAGGCGCTGCGTGGTCTGGGCCAGGCGCTCGTCGGCCCCCTGCAGCTGGGCGTCGAGCAGGCCGCCGGCCAGGCCCGCGAGCTGCTGGGCGGCGCCGGCCAGGGCGGCTTTGGTGGCGTCGAGCTGGTCCGGGGCCACCCCGAAGACCCGCACGAGCACGTTGTCGCCCAGGCCCAGCGGGGGAATGGCCGCCAGGCGCACCCGTTCGGCCTGCTCGCGGGCGAACTGCTCGGCGATGCGCCCGGCGGCGGCCTGCGCCTGTTGGCCCAGGGCCGCCACGTCTTGCTGCCGCTTCGCCTCCGCCGCCAAATCCAGCCGCAGCCGGTCCTGGGCGCTGAGGCCCTGAATCTTTTCTACTTCCTGGTTGCGCTTTTTGAAGGCCTCAAACGCTTCCTGCGCCAGTTTCTCCCGCTCGGCCTTGGCCTTCCCGGCCGCCGCCTGCTCCGCCTGCTCCTGCTTCTTCCGGTTCTTCTCCGCCTCGTCGGCCCGCTTTTTGGCTTCCTGGTTTTCGAGCACGCGCAGCTCGGACTCCTTGTCGAGGTAGATTTTCTTTTCCTCCGCGGTCTGTTGCTTCAACAGGTTCAGCTCCCGCTGGAGCTGCTCGCGGCGCAGGGCAAAGGTGTCCTGGCCGGCGGCCTGCAGCTCGGCGATGCGCCGGGTGGTGGCCTCGGCGTTGACCTGGTCCACCTCGCGCAGGCCCTGGGCGAGCTCGGCCTTGGCGGCTTTGGCCGCGTTGTCCACCAGCCCGCCGGTCAGGAAGCTGGCCACGTCCCGGGCCTTGGCGATGACGTCCTCGACGAAGCCGCTCAGGGCGAGGAGCTCGGGGCGGAACTTGTCGGCCCAGCCGCTGGTCACTTCTTTGACCTTGTCCCAGTTGGCGGCCACCAGGCCGACGAGCACCAGGAAGGCCCCCACGCCGGTGGCAATGAGGGCCAGGCGGGTGGCCCGGCCCGCGGCCGTGGCGGCGGTGCCCGAGGCCGTGGCCGCCGTGCCGCTGAACAAATAGGCCTGCCCCTGGGCCAGCGTGGTGCGGATGCTCTTGAGCGTCTCCCCGTCGAGGCTGTTGCGGATGGCGTCCAGGGAGCCGAGCACGGCAATCACGCCCTGCGTTTTCTTGGTGAACTCCTCGGCCGTCTGGCTGCTGAGCCCGAAGGCCTCGGCCGCCACGGTGGCCACCCCGAAGGCGCCCACCACGCCCTGGGCGAAGTTGGAAAAGGCCCGGATTTGATTTTCCGGGTCCAAGGATTTTATTTCGTCCCGCAGGCCCTTAATCTCGCCGCGCACCACGCCCAGGCGCTCCTGAATCTTCTGGCCGGCGGCCGAGTCGGTGCCCACCGTGTCCAACTGCGCCTTGAGGGCGGCCAGCTCCGCGCGCAGCTCCTTCGAGGTCTGGCCGGCCGTGTCCAGGCCCTCGATGTTGATTTGGTACGTCTTCGTCGTGGTGGCGGCCATGTTTTTTAATTAGTAATTGATAATTAGTAATTACTAATTATTGAGAAGGAAGCAGGAATCGGTGATTCTTAATTGGTAATTAGTAATTACTAATTACTAATTGGCGCGCAGCGCCGTTAGCATTCGCGCAGCAGCTCGACGGTGGCCGCGGCGGCCTCGTCGGCGGGGTCGAACTGCCCGATGCCTTCGACCGTGTAGGCCACCCCGTGCAGGTCCACCCGGCGGCCCGGCGTGAGCTGGGCGTACTGGGCGGGGGTGAGCACGCCGGGCAGCTTGGCCACGTGGCCGCGGCGCAGGCGCCGGGCCGTCTCGCCGTAATACGCGGCCACCGACCCCTCGGGGCCGGCCGCGCGCAGGGGGCCGTCCCAGGCGGCGCGGGCCAGGGGCACGTGCCGCTGCTGGAAGGGCACGGTCGGCCCGTCGGCTTCCGGGCCCAGGTAGCGCAGCAGCCGCGGGGGCTGGCCGGCCACGTCCCATTCGACCTCGGCCAGGGGCTGGGCCAGGGCCGCGGCCGTGGCCAGGGTGGGCAGCTCGGCCGCCGCCTCGCCGCCGCCGGGCTGGGCGATGGCCACCCGGCGGAAGGCCACCGGGGCGTAGAGCAGGGGCAGGGCGGTTTCGCTGCCGCCGGGCGGCCCCACGGCCAGGCGCACGGCGTCGGGGCCGCCGGCGACGGGCAGGGGCTCGGCCGGGTGCTCGGCGGCGGCGAAGCGCAGGGCGCTGACCCCGGCCCCGGCGGCGGGCACGAACTCGGCCCCGGCCGCGTCGAGCACGGCGCCCAGGGCCAGGGGCGGGCCGGCGGCGGCGCTGAGCTCGCCCCGGGTGAGCACGGCCACGGTGCGCCGGCCGGCGTCGGCCAGCAGCACCGCGTCGACGCGCAGCAGGAAGTCGCGCAGCACGTCGCGCTGGCGCAGCGGCGGCAAAAAGGCGGCCGGCCGCAGGCGGGTTTCGCTCGTGCCCTGCTCGTCCTCGTAGGCGGTGCAGGCAAAGGCGGCGGCCGCCAGGGTCAGGTGCAATTCCTTGCGGGTGTACTTGTTCAGGCCGTCGCCGGCCCGCTCGTACTGCACGCACGTGAAGGCGAGCAGGCGCACCGCGTCGCCGGCCTCCAGGTACAGGCGCGGGGCCGCCCCGGCGAAGGCCCCGGTGCGCAGAGCGAAGCTGCCCGGCTGGTCGAGGCGCACGAAGCCCGTCACCCGCTGCTGGCCGGGCGCGAAGGCGCCGGTGCCGCCGGTGCTGACGCCCCCGTCGGCCCCCTCGTAGCCCTCCCCGCCCCGGAACACGACCAGGCCGAGCACCACCGGCGCAAAGTGCGGGGCGTAGCGAGCCCCGCCGGGGTTGTTCTGCTCGTCGATGAACTGCGAAGCGGCGGCCACCGTGGCCGACCAGGCAAAGGAATAGGCCCCGGCCCGCGGGGCCGTGTACGCCGCCTGGCCGGGGGCCAGCGCCCGGGTGCCGCCGCCCGCCGTGACCTGGTCGGTGGCCAGGCCGAAGTAGCGGACCCGGCCCGGCTCGTCGACGCCCACGGCCGTGCTGGAAAAATTGTCGCTGCCGGGCCCGTACTCAAAAAAGCTGTCCTGCTGCTGGGGAATAGTGGCCGCCGCCGCCGCCGGCAGCAGGCCGCCCCAGGGCCAGGCGGCGTCGAGGTCCGCGCCGGCCGGGGCCAGCAGGGCGGCGCGCCAGGCCGGCTCGTCGAGCACCCGGCCGGTGAGGGTCCAGCCCAGGTCGGCAAAGATTTGGCGCAGCACGTTGCGGTAGTACACGCAGGGCGGGCAGTCGTCGACGGCCAGCGGAAAGAGCAGCCGGGCCTGGGGGGGCAGCGAAACCAGTTCGCTCGTGCCGTCCGGCCCGGTGGTGAGCCGGGGCGGCGCGTAAAAGTTGCCGTAGGCGATTAGGGGGAACTGCAGGTCCGTTTGGTCGCCGTCCAGGGCCTGAATCGCTTCGAGCTGGGAGCCGTCGTAGGCCACCGGGGCGAAGCCCAGCTCGGGCAGGGTCTTCTCCCCGAGCAGCTGGCCCCAGGCCGTGCCGGCCCCGAGCAGGGCGCCGGTGTAGCCCCCGCGCAGGGCGCTCAGGCGGAAGGTGCCGGCCAGGCGCTGGCCGCCCACCAGCAGCTCGAAGGGGTAATCCAGGGCCCGGAACTTGTCCAGGCCGGCCGGGTGCAGGGCGTCGACGCCGAAGATGCGCGCGTTGCCGCGCGTGGGCGGCAAGGTCAGCGGCCAGCTGTACTCGCCCACCCGCGCCCCCAAATCGCCCAGCGGGGCGCGCGCCTGGGTCAGGCGCACCAGGCCCCGGGTCTGGGCGGGCAAATCGGCCGGCAGGCCGGCGAGCAACAGGGTCAGCGAACGCATCTTTTTTAGTGGTTAGTGTTCAGTGGTGAGTGATTAGTGGTGAGTGGTGAGCAGTGGGCGATTAACCACTAATCACTAACCACTAAGCACTAATTGGTGATGCCGTAGATTGGCTCTTCGGCGGGGGTCGCGTCGAGCACCAGGGCGTAGGCGCCGGCGCGCTCGTCGTTGTCGGCGGCCAGGCCGGTGAGCGTGACGGCGAGCGGGCCCTGGGGGGTTTCGAGCCAGGCGCTGGGCGAGTTGCCCAGCTCGCGGCGCAGCCAGCGGTACTCGTCGGCGGTGAGCGGGCCGGAGTGCAGGCGGAAGGGCTCGGCCGTCTCGGCGGCCCGGGTGGCCGAGCCGGTGGGGGTGGCGTACGTGGCGGCCGTGCGCTTGAGCCCCTCCTCGCGGAGGCCTTCGAAGACCACCGTGTCGAAGCCGCCCTGGCCGTTGGCGAAGGTGAGCGCGGTGTTTTCGGCGGCCGGGCGGTCGAGCAGGGCCAGGGCGCCGACCCGCACCGGGGAGCCGCCGGTGCCCGGGTCCAGGCGCAGCTCGGCCGTGCGCTGGCCGGCGAGCACGGCGGCCGGCAGGGCCAGGCGGGTGACCGTCCCGGCGGGCAGCGGCGGGCCCGCCACCACCTGCACCAGCCCGTCGTAGCGGACGGTGAGCAGCTCGGTCGTGGCGGGCAGGGCCGCGGCGCCCAGGCCGCCGGGGCGGGCCAGCAGCAGGGTCGGGGCGGCGTGCGCGGGGCCGGCGCTGCGCCAGGGGCCCGGGCGGCGGCTGAGCAGGTAGAGGCCCCCGGCCACCTCGGGGCCCAGCTCGACCGCGTCAATGGTCCAGGCCGTCTCGCTGGCGGCCGCGTAGCGCTCGCGCCGGGTGCTGGCGGCCGTGGCGTAGGATTCGCCGTAGCGCAAAAAGTAGGAGCTCAGCCGGTCGGGGCAGCTGCCGTCGGGGTTGGGGTAGGCGTGGCCGGTGAACTGGCGCAGGGCCGGGGCGATGTCGAAGACGTAGGCGTTGTCGGCCCGCAGCTCCTGCTCCAGGCGCTGGACCAGCACGGGCAGGGCGGGGCCGGCCGGGGCCGGGGCCAGCCGGCCGTAGCGGTCGCGGTAGGCGTCGGCGTAGCGGTCCGAAAAGGGGCTCGGGTTGCTTTCCGGGGCCCCGGTCCACACCTCCAGGAAGCAGCCCCAGCGGCGGCGGGACTCGGAGCGGTAGCGGTTGACGCCCGGGGCCGCGGTGGCCACGACCCGGGCCGGGTTGCTGACCGCGACGTCGAGGTTGCCGCCGGTGCCGTCGGCGCGGGCGGTGAGCCGGACCTGGCCGCCGGCTACGGCCCGGATGCGGTAGCCGGCGGCCAGGGCGGCGACCGCGTTCAGGGCCTCGGCCAGGGAAGCGGCGTCCTCGAAGCGGGTGGCGTCCACCAGCGGGCCGCTGGTGAAGCGGTAGCCGTTGAGGGTGAGCACCACGCCCACGGCGCCGCCCAGAAAGGAGCAGTCCAGCGTGGCCTCGGCCGGGGCGGGCACGGCGCCGGGGAGGGCGGCCGCGGCCAACGTAACGAGCACGGGCCGGCCGTTGGGCACGAGCGCGGGCAGGGGCGCGGCCAGGGCCAGGGGCGGCGAGTAGGTGCACAGGCCCGGGTCCGAGGCCCGGGTCGGGTCGTCGACGTAGTTGTCGGCCGCCTCGTCGCGGCAGACCGCGGGCAGCGGCGAGACGTAGGGCGGCACGGTGAGGTAGCGCTGCAGCTCGCCGGCCCCGCTGCGAAAGAAGAACAGGTAGTCGCCGGGCGGCAGGTCCACTTCGGAGCGGGCCGGGGCGGCAATGCCCAGCCGCTCGGCGACCGGGGGGGCTTGCTCGCCCCCGGGCTGGCGGTAGACGCGCAGGTCGACCGGCCGGGTGGGGACGTCGACCGGGAAGCGCACGTCGAAGGCCACCCGTCCCGGGGCGCCCGGCACCGGGCTGGCCGGGCCGGTGACCACCGTGTTGAGCACCAGCAAGTCGCCCGCTTCGGTGAAGATGTAGGCGTAGAAGGACCGGCGTTGGCTGTAGACGCGCACCCGCTCGCCCGGGGCCGGGCCGTCGGTGCGCGTGAGCAGCAGCACGTTCTCGGGAATTCCGTCCTGGGGGGAGCCGCCGGTTTCCATTTGCCGGCCCGGGTCGAGGGGGAAGGATTCGACGTACACGCTCCGCGTGTAGCTGCCGTCGGCCGGCGGCGGGGCGTAGTAGACGCCCACGCGCTTGTTGCGGGCGGCGTCTTCCCAGCCGCGTAGGTAGATGTCCGAAGGCGAAAGAGGCATGTTTTTTTACGGGGTAAGGAGTGGGAGCCGGGCGTCGAGCTCGGCGGCCAGCACGGCGAGCAGCTGCTCGTCGAGGTAGCGGTCGAGCAGGTCCTGGCCGAGGGCGAAGGCGGGCAGCAGCACGGGCCGGGCCCGGATGCCGCGGCGGTAAATGGCGTTTTGAATCAGGAAGGCCAGCTTGTTCACCGACTGGGCCGGGGTGCCCTCCCCAATCGGCGAACGATTAACGGCCCGGAGCCGCACCCGCGCGCGGGCGAAGCGGCCGGTGGTGGGCGCGCGGTAGCGCAGGTTGCGGTCCTGGATGAAGCGCAGGATGGCGGCCAGGGGCACCTTGCGGGCGAAGGGCCGGCGGCCCGCGTCGACGCTTGGCAGGTAGTCGGGGGCGAAGAGCTGCAGGCCCAGGTTGCCCCCCGGGCCGGCCACGACCCGCACCGCGTCGGGGGCGAGCAGCGCGCGCTTCAGGGCCGAGTTGGGGCGCAGGGGGGTGCGGCCGGTGGCGTCGAGCCGGCGCAGCAGGTCGCCGGCCACGG
Organism: Hymenobacter sp.; assembly: GCF_031398885.1. Lineage (GTDB taxonomy): Bacteria > Bacteroidota > Bacteroidia > Cytophagales > Hymenobacteraceae > Hymenobacter. The sequence continues at coordinate 88,375 of NZ_JANNOD010000051.1, read as the reverse complement.
CCCGCCCGATGGCCTGCAAAGCGTCGCGCAGAGGAGTGGGAGCGGCCATTTTTTTACTTGGTAATTATTGAGAGCGGCGGTGCTTGCGGGCCACGGCCCCCAGGCACCCGAGCAGCCCGGCCGCGAAGACTAGCACCACCCAAAACGGCAGGACGAGGACCATGCGAGCGCGGGCCTAGAAGAGGTTTTCGACCGTGGCCCCCGGCGCGCAGGCCGCCAGCAGGTGCTCGGCCACCAGGCGGTAGCAAATCAGGACGGCCGGCTCGCTCTGGCTGGCCAAAATTTCCATGGGCCGCAAAATGGGCACGATTTCGGGCAAGCCGCTGCCCGTCAGCTGCGGGCCCGAGGGCATGTTGTTGTCGGTGATGGCGTAGTAGCGCACGGGCAGCGAACCCGTGTTTTCGTCCTTTATGTAATGAATCCCGGCGAGGTGCACGTAGTAGCGCGTGGCCTGGATTGGGGTGTTGCGCAGCAGTGGGTCGGAGGATAGAATGGTGATTTTGAGGGCCATGACTTACGTGAGGTTGGAGTGCCAGTAATCGCGGGTGGCCGCGGCCACCACCGTGTTGTAGACCACCAGCTCGCCCAGCAGGGCCTGGGGGCAGCCAAAAAAGCCGCTGAGGAAATCGCCGAGCACCAGCGTGCCGGCAGTGTTGGCGCTGCCCCCGCCCTGGGTGGCGCCCAAGACGTTGTTGATGTAGGTGCGGGCCGTGCCGGTGGCGTTGTCGTAGGTCACAAACAGGGTGTAGAACCCGCCGGCCGGCGGGTTCGATGGAGCTTCGGCCAGGTAGCCCGTGTTGCCCCAGAGCGCCGGCGAATTGCCGGCCGCGCGCATCGCCACGGCGTGCTGCCCGGCGGCCGAGACCGGCGACTGCTTGTCGATTTTCACCAGTTGCTGCCAGCGAAACAGGAGGCTGTAGTCCGAGGAGACCGGGAAGGCGTCCGGGGCCTGCAGCACGTCGAAGCCCGAGTCGTTGAATCGGTGGTAGGGGCGGTTGTCGACCACGATTTTCTTCTGGGTGCCGCTGCGCGGGGGGGTCAGGTGCTTGCTCCGGCCGCTGCTGTCGAGCCAGGTGGTGATGTTGCCGCTGCCGTCGGCCAACAAGTTGGCGTCGTTGTTTTGGTAACGCGCGTAGAGCGCGCCCATTTCGGGTACTTGGGCGGCCACCACGGCGGCGGGAAAGTCGGCGCGGCTGGCGGTGAGGAATTGAACGTTCACGTTAGAGGCGGATGAGGAGGGTGGACGCGTCGGAGGGCACCACGGGCACGGTTTTCACGTAGAGGCGCACCCCGGCCGCGCGCTCGGCCGGGGTCAGGGCCTGCAGGGCGGTCAGGATTTGGGTCCGACTTTGGTCGGGCGGGCCGAAGATGCGCGTGCCGGACAGGGTGTTTTTGTCGAGCTGGTAGCGCCCCGCGCTGGCGTTGGTCTCGTAGACTTCTTCCAGGCCGGCGACGGCTTCGTACACCGGGATGCCGCGCGAAACGCGCAGGGCGGCCGTGCTGTCGATGACCAGCGTGGAGACGCCGCCGCCGCCCGCCACGGGCTGGCCGTTGACCAAGAGCTCGTTGCCGGCCGAGGCGCCGAGCGTCACCACGCCGCCGCCCCCGCGGGAGAGTTGCAGAAACTGGTCGTTGAACAAGGCCACTTTTTGGCCGTTGCGCAACAATTCCAGGTTGCCGGCCTGGTTTTCGAAGGCGTACCCCACCGCCGGGCCGGCCAGGCGGAGCTGGTGGCCGGCCTTTAATTCGAGCGGACCGCTCAGGCCGTTGCCCGGGGTGGTACCGGTCAGCGGCACGAAGGTGCCGGCCGCGCTGCCGCGCTGGTCCACGACGTTGACGTTGGCCAGGACGGCGGCGTCGACCCGGGTGCTGCCGCGCAAGTACACGAACCCGGCCGTGCTTCCGCCCTGGGCCACTTGCCCGCGCAGGTTCACGCCCGTGGCCCGCACGTCCGTCAGGACGAGGTCCACGCCAATCGCCGTGTAGCCCCCGCCGGCCGGGGTTTTGAGGCGGCCGCCGAACAACTCCACCCGGGCGTGGCCAACCTGGCAGAAAAAAGACGACTGCGGCAGGCTGCTTTCAAACAGCACGTCGTAAAAGCGGTTGGTCGTATTGTCGCCTACGGACAACCCAACGCCGTTGTCGAGCAGCTGCGTCCCGAATCCGAACACCGTGTTGTCGTTGCCCAGTACGTTCACGCGGCCCAGGTCCCCGCCCTTGCGGGTGAAGGCCACCAGCACGTCCCCCGGGCCGCCGCTTTGTCCCGACTGGTTCAGGGCGTCGACCAGCTCGTTGCCCGGCACGGCGGACGGCGGAATGGCCGTTACCGTGCCGTCGGGGCGGCGGACTTCCACGGCCGGCCGCACGTAGCCGGCCGGCAGCTTGGCGTACGCCGTGCCCGACCACCGGTACAGGCCGTTGGCCGTGGGGGTCGGGTCGTCGGTGACGTGATACAGCTTGCCGGCTTCCCCCGGGGCCGGCAGGGCGGCGAAGGTTAGCAATTCGAGCACGTCGTCCACGTAGGACGGCAGTTGGCCGGCCGGCACTTTGCCGTTGACCAAATCCGCCTTGTTCAGCGATAATTCGTCGACGGTTTCCTGCAGGACGTTGTAGAGGTTGTCTATTTCGTCGGAAAAAGATTTATTGGTGGGGGCGCCGTCCGTTTCCTGGCCCAGTGCGTCGTAGAGGATGCCCCCTTGGGGCGCCCGCCGCAGCAGCACGTGCACGGGGCGGGCGGGGTCCGCGGGGGTCACGGTAAAAGCGTAGAGCCCGCCAAATAAGGTGTAGGATTGCGTGTCGCCGGCCGTCCACAGCGTGCTGTCCCCGCTCAGGTCCCGAATCTCGTCCAGGGCCCCGTTCAGGACGTGGATTTCGTCCCCGGCGTAATTGCCGAAGGCGTAGGTCAAAAACGTGGTTTCCAGGCTGGTTTGCCCGGCCGGCACGGTGAGCAGCTGCGCCGCGCCCAGGGCCAGCAGGGCCCGCACTTCGGGCGCGAGGAAGGGCAGGGCCACCGAGTCGGGCGCTACCGGGCCGGGGACGAAGGCGCCGGGGACGAGTTCGTAGGTGCCCGGTTCGTAGGTTTCCTGGCTGCTGGGCGTGGCCGGCGTGACCCGGAAGGCGCGCGGGTCGAAGGCCGTCGGGCTCAGCGCGTAGGCGATGACGTCCCGGCCGCTGGCGGCCGCGTCGCCGCCCAGGATGCGGTACTGGCGGTGGGCCCGCAATTGCTCGTCGGCGGCCGCGCTTTGCGCGGCGGCCAGCGGCACGAACAAGGTAAACGGGGTCGGGTCCGGCACCTGCTCGTCCCCCACCCGGCGCCAGTTGGCGTCGCCCTCCGGGTCGGTGGGGCGGGGCAGCGGGCCATCGAGCAAGGCCGCGAAAAACTTTTCCACCGGCCCGCCGGCGTAGTCGCGCATCAGGTCGCGTTCCGCAAACACGTAGCCCCCGGCCGGGGCCCGGAGCTGCAGCTCGTCGTAGGAAGGCACGCCGCTGCGCTTGTCGGTGACCCGCTCCCAGCGCACGGGCAGGGCCTCGCCGCCGTAGTCGAGCAGCGCCTGGCGGGGGCCCAGGGCGTCGTAGATGAGTTGCCAGCGCTCGATGTACTCCCCGTTGGGTCCAAACTCGACCACGATTTGCGTGTGGAGCGGATAGCCGGTGGTGTCCAGGCCCAGCAGGGTGGTACGCCCCGGGGCGTAGCCCGGGCTGGTGGGGCTGTAGAAGCTCACCGCGACCGGGGGCAGGCTGTTGAGGTGGCGCGAAATCTGCTGCAGCTGGAAGCTGTCCGCGTTCACGTCCGCCGTCAGACCGAGGTCGTTGATGGCGCGGTTGCGGGCGGTGAAGTCGGGAACCCTCATGGTGTGTTAAGTAGGTAGAAGCTGGAAGTCAGAAGCTGGAAGCTGGAAGCTGGGAGATTGGGGACAAGCAGGCTAGCTTCCAGCTCCTAGCTTCTGGCTTCAAATAAGGAAGCGTTGGCCTGGCGGTTGAGGTCCTGGCGGGCCTGCAGGCGCAGCTCGACGCGCCAGCCGGTGGCCAGGTCGGCGCCAAAATCGGTGAGGGCCGCCCGGGAGACGCTGCCCAGCACCACGTCGCCGGGGTGCTCGGCGCGGAGCTGTTCCACCAGCTCGTCGGCCCACTGGCCGGTGGCGGCGAGCAAAGCGGGCACCTGGTCGGGGTCGGGGCGGTAGGCGCCGGCCGGGTCGCGCGCGCGGTCGAGCACGAGCAGGGCCAGCTCGTAGACCAGCTGGCCGCGGCTGGTCTCGCTCACCAGCGGGTCGGGCTCGACCACCAGGACCGGGTACTCGCCGGCGCCCTCGAAGCCGAGGCGGGCGCGGCCGATGGCGAGCCGGCGGGTGCCCAGGGCCTGGAGGGTGGTGAGCAGCTGCGCGAAGGAGAGGGGCATGGTGCCAGGAAGCGGGCGGCGGGGAAAATTGCAGGCGGCGGGCCAAAAACCTGCCCTCGGTACCACCGAGGGCAGGTCGGCTAGCGGGGCGGGCGGCGGGCGGCCATGGCCCGGTGGTACTCGACGGTTTCTAGGACGGAGTAAGCATTTTCCTGGCGGACCGTATCCACTGCCGTGTGAGCCAGCGCCGCATACTCGAAGAGGAGATGCGCCAACCCCCACCCGTCGTCGGCCGGCTCACCGCCGTCTCCAAGGCGCCGAGCAGGGCCAGGGCTTCTTTTTCGAGTGCCAAAGCAGTGCGGATGCTCAGCGCGGCACCCGCCGAGCTCCGTAAAAAAGCCGCCAGAGCGGGCCAGGCCACGGCCATGGGCAGGGCGGCGAAGGCCCGGGCGGTGGCCGCCACCACGTCGGCCGTCTGCGCCCGGCCCACCGGGCAGTAGAGCACGGCCAGCAGGGCGGGGGCGGCGGCCAGGGGCTGCTCGGCGTGCGTCTGGAGCAGGCCGAGCAGAGCTTCCATCTGCCCCGCGCTGATTTTATCCAGGTGCCCGACGTGCCCGTAGAGGTGCCCCTCGTGCGAGAACTGCCCCACCGGCTCGGTGGCCTCGGGCAGGGAGCCGTCGAAGAGGAAGGGGGCGGCCCGGCGCACCGGGGCCAGCAGCGAGACGTCGGCCAGGAAAGGCTCGGCGGGCAGGCCGAGCAGCTGGGCCACGGCCTGGCAGGTTTCGGCCACGGTTTGGGCCGCAGCCAGGGCGGCGTAGGCGGCCAGCGGGGTGTCGTGCCAGCCGCTGGGCAGCGTGCCGGTGAGCACGGCGCCGTCGGAGTCGGTGAGGGTAAGGCGGGGCATCTTTTTTAAGTAGTTAAGTAGGAATTAAGAATCAGGCCCAGGCGAAGGCGCCGGTGGGTTTCTGCGCGCGGGCAATGGCCTGGGTCAGGCAGTCGAGCATGTCGTCGTGGGCGGCCGTGGGGAAGCCCGCGCACTGGGTCACGAAGGCCTCGTTCCAGGCGCCGTCGAGGAGCACCACCCGGCCGGCTTCGATGAAAGGCGAGACGGCGTTGACGCGCGTCAGCTTGTCGGCTTCGGGCGCGGGGGCCTCCACCACGTTGAGCTGCGAGAGGCTGCGCAGTTCCTGCACCACCGACTTGCCCGAGGCTTTGGGCTCGACGTGCAGCTTGGAGAGGGGCCCGTAGCCGTGGGCCTTGACCAGCTCCAGGAGCTTGGCCTTGAGGGCGGGCAGCTCCAGCCAGTGCTCCGAGGCGTGGCCCACGTAGAGCGTCTGGCCCAGGTAGGTCGAGGCCAGTAGGGCCGAGGGGTCGTTGGCCGTGTTGGCCGTGTAGGCGGTGTCGGCGTCGAACTGCCAGGTGGCCGCGCGGGCGCCGGGCAGCTGCAGGAAGGCTTCCCAGGTCAGCGTCCGGAACCAGGCCTTCTTCAAAATGCCGCCCGAGGCCGGGGCCGGCAGCTGCTGCACCTGGCCCGCGTAGCCGTAGGCCCCCAGCGCGGTGGCCAGGGTCTGGAGCACCGGCCGGCCGAGCCGCTGAGGGTCGAGCAGGCCGTCGACGTAGCGGTCCCGGAGCGCGGGCGGGCGCACTTGTTTGCCCGCTTCGCCGGTGGCGGCGTCCACCGTCAGCTCGCCGGGCAGGCAGATGTGGCGCAAGGGGCGCCCGCTGGCCAACCAGATGCCGGCGGGGTCTTTCTCGTGCAGGCGCTGCATGACCAGCAGGGTCACCGAGCGGGCCTTGTCGGTTTTGCGGGTGGCCAGCGTCTGCAGGTGCTTGCGGGCCGCGGCCAGCCCCGCCTCGCTGCTCGCGGCATCGGGCTTGAGCGGGTCGTCGAGCAGGATAAAGTCGGCGTGCACGCCGGTCACGGCGCCCCCGGTCGAGGTGGTGTAGCGCTGCCCGCCACGGGTGTTGCGGTAGGCCGTCTTGCCGTCCTCGTCATCCTTGGCCTCAATCAGGCCCGGGAACAGCCGCTGGAACTTGTCCGAGCGCAGGCAGTCCCGGGTTTTGATGCCGTGGCCCACCGAGAGGGAGGCGGCGTAAGACGAGCTAATCACGCGCAAGCTGGGCCGCTTGAGCCAGAGCCAGGCGGGAAACAGCTGGGTCACCGTGGTGCTCTTGCTCGTGCCCGGCGGGATGTTGATGAGCACGTCGGGCTGGGCCTCGCCCCGCTCCCAGCGCGCGTACACGTCCTGGAGCTCGTCGCAGAGGTACTCGATGTGCCAGTTGGCCTGCAGCTCGACGGCCTCGATGGTCGGCCAGAACTCGACGAAGAAGCGGTAGAAGCGGTTGCGGCAGGCCTGCGCCACAATCTCGTCCAGCGGTACCGGGGCCCCGGGCAGGGAAGCGGCGGGCAGGGAAGCGGCGTTCGGGGCAAGCACGGCGTCAGGGGGTTGGGGCGGAATCGGGGCCGGCGGCCCGGCGGGTCAGCGCTTCGAGCTGTTCGAGCTCGGCCGGGCTGAGCCGGGACAAATCGTAGGGCGGGGCCGGGGCGGGGCCGGTTTCGACCGCCGAGCGGTCCTTGAAGCGCTCGGGGCGGTGGGCCTTGAGCAGCAGCGTGAGCAGGCCGTCGCTCTTGGCCAGCTCGTAGTAGGCCGCGCCCGTTTCGGGGTGGCGCAGCGGCTGGCCCGCGCGGTCGAACTGGTAGCGCCGCTCGCCCTCCACCGCCCGGCGCCAGGCCTCGGCTTCGAGCGCGTCGGCGGCCTGGGCCAGGGCCTCCTCCCAGGCCGCGGCGAAGGCGGGCTGTTCAGTCCGGGCCTCGTAGGCCCGCGAGCGGCTCACCTGGGCCCCGGCGCAGGCCTCGCGCACGTTGCCCGTGGCCGCCAGCCCCTTCAAAAAGGCCGCCCGCCAGACCGGCAGCGGCGAGCCCTCGTGCGCGGGCGCGCGGAGCCCGTCCGGGAGTGTCCGGCGCCGGGAGGGCCGCGGGGGCTTCACCGGCGTGGCGGTTGAGGTCCTGGCGGGCGTGGGCTTCACCGGCGTGGACTTTTTGACGGGCATGGCTAGTCGGCGAAGTCGAAGGGGTCGGCCCCGGCGGCGTAGTCGGCGGCAAAGGCCTCGCGCAGGGTTTTTTTCATTTTCTGCAGCCGCCGCCACAGCGCGTGCGGGTCGCCCACGCCGAGGTCGGCGGCAATGGCCTGGCAGGTGTCGCCGGCCAGGTGGCGGGCCCAGGCGGCCTGCTCGAAGGGCGAGAAGCGTTCGGCCAGGGCCTGCCGGATGAGGCCCGGCAGCGGGTCCTCCCCGCGGGGTTCGGGCGGCGGTGCCGGCAGCGCGAAGGCCGGGGCCCCCTCGCGGGCCGGGGCGTCGAGCGAGCGGTGCGTGCGGGCCGTGGCCCGGGCCTGCTCCTGGTAGCGGGCCAGGTTGCGCTCGCAGGCGCGGTCGAAGTAGGCTTCGGCCCAGCGGCCGCTGGCGTCCGCCAACCCCTCCCGGCCGATTTTTTCGTGACACTTGAGCAGGGTGTCGGCGAAGACGTCCTCCGCGCCGGCGTCGGCCCCGGCCCGGTGCCGGCGCAGCTGGTAGGCGAAGCGCTGCCACCGGCGCGCGTGGGTGCGGCCAATGGTGAGCAGAAAGGCGGCGGCGAGCTCGGCGGGGGGGAGAACGGCAGGCCGCGGGGCGGGGGCAGAAAGGGGGGGGAGGGGCACGGGGAGGGGTGTGCGCCTAACTAGCCCGTGGAGCCCGCGACCGGGCAGATTTTGGGGGCTTTCCGCGAAGTTTATTTTGCGGCCACGCGACCGGGGGAGGAGCAGCAGGGTCTCGGGCACGGGCTAGCGGCGCCGGGCTTCGCGCAGGGGCGAGCCAAACCGAATCCAGTTATAGAGACCCGTGCCGGCGGCCAGGGCGGCGAAGAAGCAACAAGCCGGGGCGGCGCCCGAGCCGGGCGCGTCGAAGAGCCAGTAGGCGCCGGTGAGCAGGGTCAGGACGGCAAAGGCGAGGAAGAAGAAACGCATGCGGGTGGTGAGGTGGGTACACCCGGGAATACGAAGCCCGCAAGGTGCCTTTTGAACCGGAGCAGCGGGACTGAACCGGCTCGTTTCCCCGTTGCGGAACACCACGTTTCGCCTATCTTCGAGGCCGCGATTTTTCCCGACAAGCGCTGCTCAACCACCACCAACCCCTCGGTTCCATGCCCTCAAAAAAAGGTACACTGCTGGAGGTCCAACGGCACTACCAGGCGCTGGACGAGGCGCAGGGGTTACCCGCCGGCTCATCCCTGCGCGCAATGGTGCAAGAGTTGAGCGGCGGCAGCGACGAGCCAGGCCCCGACGCGGACGGTGCTAGCGACCCAGCCGGCGGCGCAGAAAGTCCAGGCCACGCATCGTGACCATCACCTGCGCCGTGGCGTGGGTCCGGCCGCCCGCGTCGGTGTGGGTCTTGTGCCTTACCTGGAAGTAGCCTTGGTTAACGAGCGGCTGATAAGGCAGCTTGCTGTCCTTCGTTAAGACCTTCTCGTCGACGAGTCGCTTCACCAGGTTGGTGCGCCCCAGACCGGGCAGGGCCAACGTTTTGGCCACGGTTTCCAAATCGAGCAGGTCCCCGGCCGCGAACACGGCCGCCACGAGCTCGACGGCCGGCTGCTGAGCCTCCACCACCTGCTGCACCGTCTGGAGCTCGTGGCGGGCCTGGGTAGTGGCCTGGACCTGGAGCTGAAGGGCTTGCTCGCTCCGCTGACGGGCTTCGACCGAGTCGGCCAGCTGGCGCAGGGCGTCGGCGTAGGTGGACGGCAGGGCCGGGCTAGCCAGGGCCGAGCGCAACTGCTTTTCGCAGGCGATGAAGTAGTGCCGGGCCCGCTGGCCTTGCTCGTTGCGCTCGACCATGGCCAGCTCCTTGGCCATGTCCAGGGTGATGACAACTTCCTGATTGTCAGTACTCAACTTTGAGTAGTCGCGGTTTTCGACGAACCGGTACTCTTCGACGCGGCGGCGGAACCAGTCGTTGTAGCGCGTGGCCACCTCCAGGAACTGGTGCAGCGCCCGGGCGGAGACGATGTCGCGGCCGCCGGCGCTTTTGCGGGGGGCGATGAGGGTCAGGTTTTCGGGGCTCAGGGGCGTGGTCATGCCCTAACTAGGCCTCGGGGTGGCTCGCCGGGCGGGTTCCGGCTTGGTTATCCCAAATTTTTTTCGGGGCGAGCGGCACCGGCCCTACGCCAATGCGCAGATTACCCAAATCCTGGGCCTGTGCGACCCGCAGTTGGCCCTCTACCTCCACTTCTTTTACTCGACAACGAGACGGCCCTGGCCGAATTTCCGGTGATGTGCGTTGGGTTAGGTGGCCCGATAGACGGTTAGAATGGTGAAGGTGCCCCGGCTCACCAGTATATTTTCTGCCCAAACCAGGGCTTCCTGGTGGCTGTTGAACTCCAGAGCGACGTCAACAGGTACTAGGTGCGGCTTGTGTGCGCCGCCTTGTTCGGCGGCACTATCCGAGAGGAAGTAGATGCGGTACTTGGTGACCAGGGCTGGCATATAAACAGACGGTTGGGGTTCGGGGATGGAAAGTGAGCACCAAGCTACGGAGCAACCAGAAGCTACGAAGCAACCAGCGAGTGGGTGACTCCCCGATGCTCACCTTGAAAAAAGCATTGGCCAAACGAACGCATCGAGATTTTCTGCCAACTGTACCCGAGTAAAGGGGACTTGGTGGTGGAGCCTGATGGGGTTGCCTGGTGGGGTTGTCTGGTGGTGGGCCCGGGTGGTGGTGGCCCTCCAGGTGGGCCTGTTGGAGCCCCCTTTGCCTTTCTCAATCTTGCTTCCGGAACTCCCGCGCGCGCGCCCGCCCGCGAGGCAAAATTTTCCACGTTTTTGCGCCGCGGGTAACGGGCGAATTCGACTTGGCGTAGACCGGGGGCGGCTCCTTTTTCCGTTTCCTTGCCCCGCGCAGAGGTGCTTCGCGTTGCTGACCGACCGCATTGAAATATTTTCTGCGCAAAACGGAAAACGAGGCGTCGGTCCGCGTATTTACCCCCGAAGGCCCGCTGGGTCTTCCGAGAAGCCAGGACTCGCTAAATCTGGCCGGGCCCCGGGTAGGAGTTGGTTTTAGGGCCTACCCGGGGGTATCAACCCGCTATCCTAGCCCCTGGCCTTGATACGCCGGAGACCCCCGACTCCCCCTAAAACCCCCGCCCCCGTGGCCGTTTTCTACGACACCGACCGCCCCCTTTTCGTGCCCGGCCCGCTGGCTGACATTTGCGGCATGCTGCGCACCTGGGACTTCGACGAGCGGGCGGTGATGGACCACCACGACAAGTACGCCGCTCTCTTCGACCGCCTGGCCACGGCGCCGGTCTACAACCCAAAGCTCGACGCCGACGACTTCATTCCGGTCAACCAAGCCGTTTTGAAGGACCTGGTCGGCTCCCGCTACGCCAAGGCCGTGCTCCACAACTGCCAAATCCACGGCCTCATCGAGTGCGATAACCGCTTCGACCACCGCACCGGCAAGAGTTTGGGCTACCGCTTCGCCCCGGCCTTCCGCGGCAAGCTCCTGCGCCTCAACTTCCTCAAGCCCGAATCGCTCGGCCGCAAGCTCGACCGGCGCACCGCCGCCGCCTGGGCCACGGGGGAGGCCACGGGCGACCGGCTCCTCGCCCGCATCGGCCGCGACGTGCACCAGCTGCGCATCCACCGCGCGGCGGCCCTGGCCGCCAACGAGCAAGTCTACGCGTGCACCCTCGGCTTCCTGGCCGGGCACAAGACCTTGCTCTCGTCCGCCAAGTGCCCCAAAAAGCGCTACGGCTACCTGCTGGACCTGGCCAAGGCGACCGACGAGGCCATCGCCCTGCCGGCCCACGCCGAGGTCGCTTCGCGCCTGAAAACTGCCCGCAAGAAGGCCCTGGCCGCGGGCCAGCCGCTCGCCCTGACCTGGTACGGGGCGTTGCTGGAGAACGTGTACGCCTCGCACGCCCGCAACCTGGTCACGGTCGAGCGGCTGGCCAGCGGCCACTTCCAGGACGTGACCCGGCCCGACCCGCGCTCGCGGGTGTTCACCACGCTCACCAGCCTAGCCACCCCCTCGCGCGCCTTCCTCTACCACGCCCAGTACCCCGGCGAGAAGCTCTTCAACCTCGACATCCGCAACTCCCAGCCTTTTTTGCTCAACGTGCTGCTCCAGCGCCGCTACCAGGACCAGGCGCTACCCGCCGACGCGGCCTGCTACCGCCGGGAAACCGCCGCCGGCGCCTTTTACAACCTGGCCGCGGACGCCCACGGCCTGCAGGCGGAAGAATACCGCGCCCGCAAGGAATTCAAGGGCAAAATGTTCGGGTCGGTCTTCTTCTGCAAAACCAAGCACACGGAAGGCAGCCGGCTCGGCCAGTGGTTCATGGCCAACTACCCGAGCGTCTACGCCCTGGTGCGCGCTGGCAAGGCGGAAAGCTACAAGCACCTGGCAGTCGAGCTCCAGCGCATCGAAGCCGGGCTGGTGGTGGACACCGTGCTGCCGGCCCTGCACCAGCGCGGCATCTGGGCGGCGTCCATCCACGACAGCGTCGTGGTCCGGGAGCGCGACGTGCCCGTGGCCGAGGCCCTGCTGCGCGCCGCCTTCGCTGAAGCGGCCGGCCTTGCGCCGACTGTCGAGCCCGAGTGGCTGGCCAAAAACCTGGCCCGAACCAGCGCGGCCGCCCGCCCCGCAGGCCCCGAAAAAGCAACCCCACCCCCGTCACCAATCCCCCCTCAAGCAGATGAAATTCATCCAACGCGCCGACGGCCTCTACGTCAGCTTCAAACACCTGCGCAAGGAATTTGGCCTGAGCAAAGCCCGGTGCCGGGAAGTGCTCGAAGCGGCAGCGGGCCACATCCGCAGCAACCAATGCCCCGACGACCCGATGTATTGCTGGGAGGACTGCCTGGCCTTCTTCGCCGACGTGGAGCCGGACCGACCCCTGCGCGCCTAGCCAACCCCCACGACCTGACGCAATGAGCTCCACCGACTACCCCCCCATCATCGAGCGCCCGCAACGCATGAAGCCCTGGCCGGCCTGGCTCTGCCGGGCCCCCGCCGCGGCCCACCCGGCGGCCCCGGACCCGGGCGCTACCCTGCTCGGCTTCGGCAAGCACCGCGGCCAGACCCTGGGCCAGGTCCAGGCCGCCGCGCCAACCTACCTGGACTGGCTCCTGGCCCAGGACTTCACCCAGGCGAGCCTCAAAAAAGCCATCCGGGCCCTGCGCGCGTAGCCAATTGCACGATTCGGGCCCGAGGTGCAAATCCGGTACCCCGAAAAATAAAAAGACGGAATGCCCCGCAAAAACGGTCCGGTTGCGAGGGCAGTGGGCTACTTAGGGGCACACCTTCCCCCGCAACCGTGACCCACCCCCAGTCTCCTGCCCCCCTGCCCGCCCTGAGCGGCCCTGCCCGCGCCCACCTGCTGTGCCACGTGCGCGCCGCCCGCCGCCTGCTGGGCGAGGTCCGCGCCTGCTGCCGGGCGCTGGTCGAGGTCGCCCCCTGCCCGCCGCGTTACTCGCCGCTAGAAGCTAATTCTCCGGGCCGGATTGACCCGGCCTAGAACGATTCGAAGGTGAGGGTTTCCTTGGTCGAGATGCCGCCGATGACGCCGGGAGCCGTTTCGAAGTCGTTGTAGACCACCACCAGGCGCTGGTTGCTGAGCTCGACCAGGTCGAGGGGGGTTGGGGAGGTTAGGGGGCGCTGGTTGGCGTTGAAGACAAACCGCATTCCGCTCAGTCTGAGCGCTTGGTTGGGCAAATCGAAGGACCAGGTCCCTTGAAAGCGAATTTGGGGGAAGCTGTTTGCGCGGGTGGCGCCTTCGTCCTGCACCCAGGTGCCGTCGGTGCTGAAGCGAACGAAGTCGTCGCCGCGGGTGGATTCAAACAACGTGTTATTCGTGAGGCTGCGCTTGGCGATGTAGTCGAACGGGGCGGCGTTGGCCTGGCCGCCGCTGATGGTGTAGGCCGTCAGCCTCCAGCGGCCGGCGGTGAGCAGGGCCGTTTGGGAGGCCACGGTGGGGGTGTTGTCCGGGGCCGGGTCGGCGCTCTTCTTCGAGCAGCCGGTGGCGAGGCAGAGAAAGGCAAACAGAACAGAGAAGAGGTGTTTCATCAACAGTACGAGCGAACTGCGCGGCCGCCAAGCGAAGGGATTGCCCGTCAAATGTAGCGGCGCCCCCCCTGGGTCGAACGCCCGAAGCCTTACGGGCGAAGCAGGCGGCGGCGGGCGGGCCCAAAAAGCGGGCGAAGCGTCCCGAAAACCCGGCCAACGGAAAGGCCCCAGGCCCGCCTAAAAAAAGCCATCCGCGCCCTGCGGCAGCCCGCAGCAACGTAGCCCAGACCGTGGGCTTGTACCCGATGCTGTACCCCAGAAAAGCAAAAACCGCCCCTACGTGCTGTAGAGGCGGTTTCCAGTGGTCGTGTAAGGAGTCGAACCTTAAACCTTCTGATTCGTAGTCAGATGCTCTATCCAATTGAGCTACACAACCAGTTCCCGCGTTGGGAGCGCAAAGGTAAGCGGAAAAAACGCGGCAGTGCAAGCCGGGGGCCCTTTTTTCGCGAAGAAAAGTTTGGTGCTGCGGGCAACTGATTCACAATCAGCCGCCCGTTTCGGGGCTGTCGGCGGTGCTGCGGCGCAGGGCTTTTTGCAAAGCGCGGTTGAAGATGATGAACAGGCCGAACAGGGACGTCACCACCAAGCCAATCAGCAACAGCTTGCTCAGCGTGCCCTGGTCGGGGTTGCGCAGCAGCGCCAGCACGTCGGAGGCCTGGGTGCCCAGCCAGTAGAAAAACAGGCTGCGCGGCAGCATGCCCACCACCGAGGCCAACAAAAACCGCTGGCGCGGCACTCCCACGATGGCCAGCACGAAGGTCATGAGCGCAAACGGCAGCACGGGGGAGAGGCGCGTGAGCAGGATGAGTTGCCAGCTCTGGTGCCGCAGCTCGCCCAGCACGGCGTCCGCCTTCGGGAACAGGCGCAGGAACTGGCGCAGCTTGCCGTGGTCGAGGCGCTGGGCCAGCTCGTAGCCGATGGTGGCGGCCAGGGCGTAGGCCAACACCATGCCCGGCAGCGCCGCCCAGCCGAAGTAGTAGCCCGTCACGATGGCCACGAACGTGGTGGGTGTGAAGGCAAACGCCATGGTGAAGGCAATGGCCACGAAATACAGCAGCATTTGCCCCGCGCTCAGGTGCCGCAGCAGCTCCTGCTGCCGGTAGAGCAGCCCCAGCAGCGAGGCCGAGCCCAGCAGCGGCACGGCCACCAGCAGAAACATGGTGAGCAGGGTGGAGAAGTTTCTCTGAAAAAGCTCGCGCAAAAATCTCATGGGCAGCGAAGGTAGGGCGGCACCGGGGGGGGCCACCGGCCGAGTGAGATGCCCGAAAGGCGTAAGCCGGCCCCCCACGGGGCTGCTTACGCCTTTTGGGAGCGTGCCGGCCCAGCCGACCCAGAAAATGTTGGCTAAGCTTCCTTCGAGCCCATGCCCAAAAACTTTTTGATGCCGGCCCAGGCCCCGACCAACGCCAGCAAGCCCAGCTTCCAGAACTTGAGGATGACGGCGAACAGCCCCACCTTGGCCAGCACCTTGCCGGCCACCAGCCCGCCGATGCCGTAGGCGGCCACCTCGTCGAGGCCGGCGTCGAAGTCGGCGTACTGCTGGCCTTTGGTGAAAGCTACGTTGCGGAGCAGGCTGGGAATGCTGGCTTTGATTTGGCCGAGTTGGGCGGGCTCGCCCACGGCGTTGAGCACCAGCACGCCTTTGCGGCCCAGCAGGCGCACGTTGTAGTTGAGGGTGGCCGTGGCGCTGTCGCTGCCGAAGCGCAGGGTTTTGGCCCAGTGCAGGGCGTGCTTGTCCTGGTCGTAGTAGGGCGCGGCGGCCCAGCCCAGCAGGCGCACGGGCTCGTAGCCGGCGGCCGTGCGCCCGGCGTTGGCCTCTTCGGTGTCCTTCTGCATTTCTTCCAGCAGGTCGGCGTAGTCGATGTCGTCGGCGTCGTCGTCCTTCACGTGGCCCATGGGGTCGTATTGGATGACGTAGGCCCAGCTGTCGTCGCTGAGCGGGCCGCGGTCGGCCGGAAACAGCATGCCCAGGCTTTCGCCGTTGGGGTTGTTCCACACGCGTTGCAGCACGCGGCGGCTCTGGGCCGAGTCGAGGTAGCGAAAGCCGCCCGGCACCGTGAGCTCGCCCACGCCGCCGGGCAGCACCACGTGGCCCTGCTGGTAGCTGAGCGTGGCGTGCACCGAGTCGACGTAGGCCGCGTAGGCCCGCTTCAGCGAGAGCGTATCGGTCACGACCAGGGCTTTGGGGGTGGGCCCGGGGCCCGCCACGGCCGCGCCGGGAAGCAGGGCCGCGGCCAGCAACAGTAGAAGGTGTTTCATCGAAAAAAGCAGAAATAACCACCGGCCAACACGGTCGGCGAGGCGAAGGTAGGGCCCCAAATGACTGATTTCCAAAAGATTTCCGGGGCCACTCAGAACCTGTTTTTCGTCCGCATCCGGCTTGCTGCCAGGGGGCTGGCCGTCGGGGCCGGGCCGGGGCCGCGAAGCCGGTGCCAACGCCGGCGCAACAGGCCGCGGAAACTACCTTTGCCCCATGAAATTCGCCACCAAAGCCATCCACGCCGGCGTGCACCCGGACCCCGCCACCGGGGCCATCATGACGCCCATTTACCAGACCTCTACCTACGTGCAGTCCTCGCCCGGCAAGCACCAGGGCTACGAGTACTCGCGCACCCACAACCCCACCCGGACCCAGCTCCAAAACGCCGTGGCCGCCCTCGACAACGGCCGGCACGGCCTGGCCTTCGCCACCGGCATGGCCGCCATCGACTGCGTGGCCAAGCTGCTGCAGCCCGGCGACGAGGTCATTTCGACCAACGATCTCTACGGCGGCTCCTACCGCCTCTTCACCAAAGTGTACGAGCCGCTGGGCATCAAATTTCACTTCGTGCCCATGCACGACATGGCCGCCGTGCGCGCCGTGGCCGGCCCCAACACCAAGCTGATTTGGGTGGAAACCCCCACCAACCCGCTGCTCAACGTCATCGACATTGCGGCCGCCGCCGCCGTGGCCAAGGAGTGCGGCGCCCTGCTGGCAGTGGACAACACCTTCAGCACGCCCTACCTGCAAACGCCCATGGACCTGGGGGCCGACATCGTGATGTACTCGCTCACCAAGTACATGGCCGGCCACTCCGACACCGTGATGGGCGCCCTGGTGGTGAACGACGACCTGCTGCACGAGCGGCTGAGCTTCTACCAGAACGCCTGCGGCGGCACGCCCGGCCCCCAGGACTGCTTCCTGGTGCTGCGTGGCCTCAAAACCCTGCACCTGCGGATGCAGCGGCACTGCGAAAACGGCCGCGCCGTGGCCGAGTACCTGCGCCAGCACCCCAAAGTGGAGCGGGTGTACTGGCCCGGCTTCGAGAACCACCCCAACCACGCCGTGGCCGCCCGGCAGATGCGCGACTTTGGCGGCATGATTTCCTTCGTGCTCAAGGGTGACCGGCAGGCGGACGCCGTGGCCGTGCTCGAAAAATTTCAGCTCTTCACCCTGGCCGAAAGCCTGGGCGGCGTGGAAAGCCTCAGCGGCCACCCCGCCAGCATGACCCACGCCAGTATCCCGGCCGAGCAGCGCCGCAAATCGGGCCTGAGCGACTCGCTCATCCGCCTGAGCGTGGGCATCGAGGACGCCGAGGACTTGATTGAGGACCTGGCCCAGGCCATTGGGTAATGCGCGGCCTTCGGATGACCGCAGCTGTGGGCGGATTGGTGGTTTTGTCGTTTTCGGCAGCGGCCCAACAGCAGCTCCAGGGGACCACTGAGCCAACCGGCCGGGCCAACCTGATACTGGTAGAAACCGCAGCCCGGCCGGATTCGGTACTTGCCGGGCTGCGCTCTTATTTGATTAGCAACGGCTTTGCACCGGATACGCTGGACCCCGCCCGGGGCCTGCCTGCTCACGACCCGGGTGCAGGAATCGGCGGAGACGCTGCCGGAACAAATGAAAATCCGGGCGGTGCGCGTGGCTGATGGCTGGAAGCTGACAGGCCTCTACCTCATCGGCGGGCCGCTGAACAGTAGCTACACCGCATTTCCAGCCACGTTTCTGGGGCTCGATGGGGCACCGGCGAAAATTGCTTTCCGGCAGGTGGAAGCCGCCGCCCGGGCCATTCCCGGCGGTACCTTGCGCTACGGCCGGGCAAAAGTCCGGTTCGGAGCGTTTACTAAGTGGGAAGACGCGCTGAAGATGCCCTGGTAATTCGGTGCAGTAGTGCCGTCCGGTTTTCAGCCTTCACGCTGCGCTTGGGATTACCAGCGACAAACAATCAAAAAGGTAACTGACCAGTCTCGCCAGAAGAAAGACGTATGCAGAAACCGCCCATTGTCGTGCTGCCGCTCTTCTCGGTGCTGGACCAGAAGCTGCTGGCGCTGCTGCGCTCCCTGACGCCGGCGGACTGGCAGCGGCCCACCCTGGCCCGGCAATGGACGGTGAAAGACGTGGCCGCGCACCTGCTCGACGGCAACCTGCGCACGCTCTCGATGCTGCGCGACGGCCACTTCGGCGAGGCACCCGACGACCCGAGCTACGCGGGCGTCGTGGCCTTCCTCAACCGCCTGAACGCCGACTGGGTGCGGGCCGTGCGCCGCTTGAGCCCGGCAGTGCTCATTGAACTGCTGGCCCAATCGGGGGCCGAGTACGCGGCTTTTCTCGCTACGCTCGACCCGTGGGCGCCGGCGGGTTTTTCAGTGGCCTGGGCCGGCGAAAGCACCTCGCTGAACTGGTTTCACGTGGCCCGCGACTACACCGAGAAGTGGCACCACCAGCAGCAAATCCGCGAAGCCGTGGGCGCACCTGCCGACCTGATGACGCCGGAACTGTTCCGGCCATTTGTTGAAACCCTGATGCGCGGCCTGCCGCACGCCTTGCGGGCCGTGCCGGCGGCGCCCGGGGCGGTGCTGCAAGTGCGGGTGACCTCGGCGAGCGGGGGCACCTGGCAGGCGGAGAAAGTGCCAGCCGGCTGGCAACTGCGCCCGAGCTCGCCCGCCGCCGCGCTAAGTGCCGAAGTGCAACTGGCCCCCGAGGTGGCCTGGCGGCTCTTCACCAAAGGTCTCAGTCCGGCCGAGGCCCGGGCCTCCGTGCAGCTGAGCGGCGACGAAGCATTGGGAAGCGCCGTGCTCGGTCTCGTTGCGGTAATGGCGTAAATCACAGAAGCGTAATTAACGGCTCGTTCGTCGCAGGCGGTAGCCTACTGGCCGCCTAGGGGGATAAAAGGCGCTGATTGCAGAAAGCGCGTCACTTGCTGCCCCCGGAATAAAATGCGGTTTTTAAGGAACTTCACTGCCTCGGCCGGTGGAAATTCCGGTGGGCTGTTGTAAGTTCAGGCAACCAGTGTTCTCTCCCGTGCGCCTGCTTGTAGCCCGCCCCTTGTGCTGTTGCCGTCAAAAAAACGGTCCCTGCTGCTGCTGTTGACTTCGGCGGTGGCCCGCGCGGGGCATTTTCTCGTGTTTTTCTGGAATTTAAATTGAGTCGGTCCCGCGTCGGAGCGCCGGACTTGCCCGATGCCTTGCCCGGTCGGCGGTGGGTTGCAACTGCTTCTTATCGTTTCGTTTCGTTGCTCCTAAACTTTTTCACCCATTTTCTTCCTTATGAAAAACGTTCTACTCTTACTGCTCCTGCTGGTCGGCCTCACGGCCCGGGCCCAGAAGATAACCGTGACCGGCCGGGTGCTGGGCGCGGCCGGTGAGGCCCTGCCCGGCTCCACGGTGCTGGAGCGCGGCACCAGCAATGGCACCAGCACCGGCGGCAACGGCGAATTTTCCCTCTCCGTGGCACCCGACGCCACGCTCACCATCCAGGCCATTGGCTTCGCGGCTCAGCAGATTGCGGTCGGCGGCCGCACCAGCGTGGACGTGCGCCTGGTGGCCGCCGCCACCGACCTGAACGAGGTGGTCGTGACCGGCTCCCGCGCCACCGAGGGCCGCTCCAACATCCTCACGACGGCCCCGGTGGACGTGATTTCGGCCCGCGAAATCAAGGCCTTCGCCCAGACCGACGTGGCCCAGATTCTGTCCTACGTGGCCCCATCGTTCCAGTCCTCGCGCCAAACCATCTCCGACGGCACCGACCACATCGACCCCGCCAGCCTGCGCGGCCTCGGCCCCGACCAGGTGCTGGTGCTCGTGAACGGCAAGCGCCGCCACAACTCGGCGCTGGTGAATATCAACGGCACCATCGGCCGCGGCTCGGTGGGCACCGACCTCAACGTGGTGCCCACGGCCAGCATCAAGCGCATCGAGGTGCTGCGCGACGGCGCGGCCGCCCTCTACGGCTCCGACGCCATCGCGGGCGTAATTAACATTCAGCTCAAGGACGACTCCACGGGCGTGACGGCCAGCAGCACGGTGGGCCAGACCACGGAAAACGACGGCGCGGTGCTTCAGGCCGACATCAACGTGGGCATCGGGCTCAACCAGCGCGGCTACCTTGATTTGAGCGGCCAGTACCAGTACCACGACTACTTCAACCGCGGCCTGCCCGACACGGCCCCGCTCATCTACCTGGGCGGCAACGCCGGCCAGTACCCCGGCGGCGCGGCCGCCGACACCGAGCAGGAGCGCCGCGACCTGAAAGCCGCGGACGACGACCTGGTGGCCCAGCGCGGCTACGACCGCAACAACCTGCGCATCGGCAGCGCCGCCACCCGCAACTTCGGCGGCTTCCTGAACGGGGCCTACCGGCTGGGCGCGGGGTTTGAGGTATACGTGGCGGGCGGCGCCACCTACCGCACCGGCAAGTCGGCCGGCTTCAACCGCGCCCCCAACCAGCCCACCCAGAGCGACCTGACCCTTTTCCCCGACGGTTTCCTGCCGTTCATCAACACCACCATCTACGACCAGTCGGCCATCGTGGGCCTGCGCCGGGGCCTCGGCGGCTTTGCCGTGGATTTGAGCAACACCTTCGGGCGCAACGAGCTGCGCTACGACATCAGCAACACCGTGAACGCCTCGCTGCCCCAGGGCGCCGGCATTCGCAACCCCACCGATTTTTACGCCGGCCGCTTGGCTTTCCAGCAAAACACCACCAACCTGGGCGTGTCGCGCAAGTTCACGGACCTGGGCTTTCTGCCCACGGTGAACGTGGCCTTTGGCGGCGAGTTTCGCTACGATAATTTCCAGATTGGCAAGGGCGAGTACGCGTCTTATATCAACGGGGGCCGCCTGATTGGGACCACGCCCACGGCTTCGGGCTCGCAGGTGTTTCCCGGCTACCAGCCGCAGGACGAGGTGAAGAAGGGCCGCAGCAACGTGGCTGGCTACCTGGATTTGGAGAGCGACGTCACCGAAAAACTGCTGGTGCACCTGGCCGGCCGGGCCGAAAACTACTCCGACTTCGGCAGCCGTGCGAGCGGGCAGGCCGCGGCGCGGTTCAGCATCCTCGACGGCCTGGCCCTGCGCGGCTCCATCGGCAACGGCTTCCGGGCGCCCTCGCTCCAGCAGCGCTACTTCACCAACACCAGCACCCAGTTTGTGAACGGCATGCCCAACCAGGTGCTCACCGTGAACAACGACAACCCCATTGTGCGCAACGACTTCGCCAACCCCAGCCAGCGAGGCTTTGGCGTGGCCCCGCTCAAGCAGGAAAACTCCACCAACTACAGCGCCGGCCTCACCGCCCGCGTGGCCCGCACCATCACCCTGACCGTGGATGCCTACCTGATTGACATCGAAAACCGCATCGTACTGTCGTCGCAGTTTGCCAAAACGCCCCCGCCCGCGGCTGGCCAGCCCACTCCCCCCCCTACCCTCGTGGACCAGATTCTGGCCAGCCGTGCCGACATCAGCCGGGTGCAGTTTTTCGCCAACGCCGTGAACACCCGCACCCGCGGCATCGACATCGTGGCCAACGAGCGCCTGGTGCTGGGCGCCAAAAGCCGCCTGGGCCTGACCGCCGCCGCCAACTTCAACGAAACGGTGGTGCGCAGCTTCAACAGCACGTCCACCACCATCAACAACGACCAGACCGACGGCACCGGCAACCTGCAAAACGTGCTGTTCGACCGCCAGCAGCGCGCGCGCCTCGAAGCGGGCAACCCGCGCAGCAAAATCAACCTCTCGGCCAACTACGGCTACGGCATCTTCGGCATCGAGGCCCGCACCGTGCGCTTCGGCGAGGTGCAGTTCAAGGATGCCAACCCCGCCCGCTCGTTCCTCGACCAAACCTTCGCCGCCCAGTGGATAACGGACCTCACCCTGAGTGCCCAAGTCATCAAGCAGATAGGCGTGATTGTGGGCGTCAACAACCTGTTCGACGTGTACCCCGACAAGTTCATTCAAAACCCGCGCAACAACGCGCAAAACTCCTCCGCCGACCCCAACCTCAGCTATAACTCAACCCTGGACAACACCAACCGCGGCCGCTTCGTGTACAACGCCAACCAGTTCGGCTTCCAGGGCGCCTTCTACTTCGCCCGCGTCAACGTGACGCTGTTGTGAGCCTCGCCGCTGACCCGAAAAAGAGGGGCCACCGGGAGTCAGGTAAAAGTTAAAAGCGAAGAGTTAAAAGGTAAAACTGACCGTCTGCTTTTTAACTTTTAACTGAGCCGGACCAGTGCCTCGTCTCCGCGGGCTTCGCGCTTGTAGCAAACCGGAAGTCAGGGGGTGAGGTCATCTTACCGCTGAGCTGCTGTCCAGAATCTGAAACAGCTCGTCTAATTTCGGCGTGAGGATGATTTCCGTGCGCCGGTTCAGGGCCTTGTTGGCGGGCGTGTCGTTGGCGGCCACGGGCACGTACTGGCCGCGGCCCGAGGCCGTGACCCGCGCCGGCGGCACCCCGCTCACGGTGAGCAGGCGGGCAATCTCGGTGGCGCGCAGCGCGCTCAGGTCCCAGTTGTCGGTGAGGCCGGCCGTGCCCGTGCGGATGGGCACGGTGTCGGTGTGGCCTTCCACCACCACGTTCACGTCCTTTTGCTCCTGCAGCACGGTAGCCAGTTTTTTCAGGGCTTCCTGCCCCTTGGGGTCCACCTTGGTCGAGCCGGACTTGAACAGCAGCTGCTCCGAGAGCGACACGTACACCTTGCCGTCTTTTAGCTTCACCTGCAGGTCGGTAGAGTTGAAGCTGAGCAGGGCCTTGCTCACGCGGGCTTTCAGGTCGGCCACGGCGCGGTCCTTGTCGGCCAGGGCCTTTGTGAGCTCGGTCAGGCGGGCTTCGCGGGTGCGCAGGTCGGCGGCCAGGCGGTCGTTTTCGGCCTTGCTTTTCTGCAGGCTCACGTCGAGGGCGCCGAGCTCGGCTTCGCGGCGGGCCAGGTCCTGGGCTACTTTGTTGTAGTCCGACGACTTATTGGCCAACTCCCGGTCGCTGTTCTTGAGCAGCTTGTCGTAGCTGTTGTTGAGTTCGTTGTAGAGGCTACGGGTTTTGCGGTAGGCGTTGCCGGTTTCGGCCGAGTCGGTCACCAGGCGCTTCTGGGTGAGGCGGAGCTGCGTCAGCTCGTCGGTGGCTTTTTGCAGCTCGGCGGTGCTGCTGCGGAGCTGGCGCTCGGCGGCGGCTTTGCCGTCGGCATCCGCTTTTTGGCGGGCGCTCAGGTCGTCGTAGCGCTTGGCCGTCACGCAGCCGTGGAGCAGGGGCGTGGCCAGCAGGGTCAGGACCAGGAGGGCGGGAGGTAAGGTTTTCACGGAAAGAGGCGGGGCGAAGTACCGGGCCATCGGCGCACCGGACTGCCCGGGCGCGTTGGTGCGGCAAGGTAGCGCTTGGCGCGCGGCTGGCCCCGCCAAAACCCGATTTGTCCCGCGTTTTTCGGCCTATCTTTGCCGCCCTTCCCGGCGAATATCCGTTGGCCGAAACCCACCGCTCCCTCGTCCCACATGGCCTCCTCCCTGACCCTGAGCCCCGAAAACGAAGCTTTGCTCGCCCACGAGGGCCTCGTGCACAAAGACCTGTTGCACGCGCCGGGCCCCGATTTTCTGGACCGTTGCTTCGGGCCCGGCAGCCGCTCGCCGCAGGTGCTGCGCAGCCTCGGGGCGCTCTACAACCACGGCCGGCTGGCTGGCACCGGCTACCTGAGCATCCTGCCCGTCGACCAGGGCATCGAGCACACCGCCGGCTCCGCTTTTGGGCCCAACCCGATGTATTTCGACCCGGAAAACATCCTCAAGTTGGCCGTCGAAGGCGGCTGCAACGCCGTGGCCACCACCTTTGGCTCCTTTGGTACGGTGGCCCGCCGGTACGCCCACAAAATCCCGTTCCTGGTCAAAATCAACCATAACGAGCTGCTGACTTACCCGAATAAGTTCGACCAAATCCTGTTCGGCTCGGTGCGGCAGGCCTGGGACATGGGCGCGACCGCCATCGGCGCCACCGTGTACTTCGGCTCGGAGGAAAGCAACCGCCAGATTGGGGAAATAACTGCGGCGTTCGAGCACGCTCACCAGCTGGGCCTGGCCACCGTGCTGTGGTGTTACACCCGCAACAACGCCTTTAAAACGACCATTACTGACTACCACGTGGCGGCCGACCTCACCGGCCAGGCCAACCACCTGGGCGTGACCATGGGCGCCGACATTATCAAGCAGAAGCTGCCCGAGAACAACGGCGGCTTCACGGCCCTCAAGTTTGGCAAGACTTTCCCGGCCATGTACGATAAGCTCAGCACCGACCATCCCATCGACCTGACTCGTTATCAGGTGCTGAACTGCTACGCCGGCCGCATCGGCCTCATCAATTCGGGCGGCGAGAGCAAGGGCGCCACCGACCGCGAAGACGCCGTGCGCACGGCCATCATCAATAAGCGCGCGGGCGGTCAGGGCCTCATCTCGGGCCGCAAAGCTTTCCAGCGCCCCTTCGCCGACGGCGTGGACCTACTCCACGCCATCCAGGACGTGTACTTGGACGAGCGGATTACGCTGGCGTAGGGATGAATTAAAAATTATGAATTAAAAATTAAAAAAGATTGGCTAACGCTCCTCTCTCGTTTCATTGGGAAGGCACGGCCTGCTGAGCTTTTAATTTTCTTTCTCATAATTTTTAATTTTTAATTCATAATTTTTAATTAAAAAATATGGCCTGGTTCAAGCGCGTCGAAAAGGGCATCGTTACCCCCACGGAAGAGAAAAAGGAAACCCCCGACGGACTCTGGTACAAGTGCCCCGAGTGCAAAACCGTGGCCACCATGGCCGAGCACAAGCGCCTGCTCCACGTGTGCAGCAACTGCCACCACCACGACCGGATTGATGCCGCCGACTACTTCGAGCTGCTCTTTGACGAGGGCCAGTTCACCGAGCTCGACGCCAACCTGACGTCGGGCGACCCGCTGGGCTTCGTCGATACCAAGGAGTACCCCAAGCGCTTGGCGGCCACCGAGCGCAACACGGGCCTGAAGGATGCCGTGCGCACCGCCCACGGCCAGAGTGCCGGCCAGCCGCTGGTGGTGGCGGCCATGGATTTCAAGTTCATCGGCGGCTCTATGGGCTCGGTGGTGGGCGAGAAAATTGCCCGCGCCATCGACTACGCCCGCCAGACGCGCACGCCCTTCCTCATGATTTCGCGCTCCGGCGGGGCCCGCATGATGGAAGCCGGCTACTCGCTGATGCAAATGGCCAAAACCTCGGCCAAGCTGGCGCTGCTTTCGGAGGCCGGCGTGCCCTACGTGAGCCTGCTCACCGACCCCACCACGGGCGGCGTCACGGCCTCGTTTGCCATGCTGGGCGACTTTAACATTGCCGAGCCGGGCGCGCTCATTGGCTTTGCCGGCCCGCGCGTCATCAAGGAAACCATTGGCAAGGACTTGCCCAAGGGCTTCCAAAGCGCCGAGTTTGTGCTGGAGCACGGCTTCCTCGATTTCATCGTGGACCGCCGCGAGCTAAAGCAGCGCCTGGCCGATTTGTTGGGCATGTTACAGCCGGTGGCGGTGGCCGTGCCCGAGCTGCGGGAAGCGCGTCGCACCCCGACCAAAGCCCACCAATAGCCTGGCAGTGGCGCTTTTTGATTTCGGCACACTTCTTGAAAAGCCCGTTTCCGGTACCGGAGCGGGTCTTTCCCGTACAAGGCCGCAAACCCTCTCCCTCATTATTTCTTTTTTGACATGAACACCTCCAAATCGTTTCTTTCCGTGCTGATGGCCTTCGCGCTGTTGTTCAGCTCCTGCGCCACGTCGCAGCAAGCCAGCACCCAGCCCGACCTGTCGACCAACAACGGCACGGGCGCGCGCAAAACCGGCATGAGCAGAACGGCCAAAGGCGGCTTGATTGGCGCCGGCACCGGCGCCGCCGCCGGCGCCATCCTGGGCCGGGTAATCGGCGGGGGCAAGGGCACGGCCATTGGCGCCATCGTGGGCGCCGCGGCGGGTGGCGCCACCGGTGCCGTCATTGGCCGGAAGATGGACAAGCAGGCCGAAGAGCTGCAGAACGACATGAAGAACGCCAAGGTGGAGCGCGTGGGCGAAGGCATCAAAATCACCTTCGACTCGGGCATTCTCTTCGACACGAACGCCGCCGCCCTGCGCCCGGCATCGGTGAGCGAAATCGACAAGATGGCCGCCGTGCTCCTGAAATACCCCGACACCAACGTGCTGGTGGAAGGCCACACCGATGCCAGCGGCTCCGACGCCATCAACCAGCCCCTGAGCGAGCGCCGGGCCCAGGCCGTAGCCACCGAAACCATCGCCAAAGGCGTGGCCTCGAACCGCGTGACCACCCAGGGCTACGGCTCCTCGCAGCCCGTGGGCGACAACGCCACCGCGGAAGGCAAACAGGCCAACCGCCGGGTGGAAGTGGCTATCTACGCCAACGAGAAAATGAAAAAAGCCGCCGAAAAAGGCGACTTGTAGGTTGACACGCTACTTTTAGGCCGGCCACGTACCCGCCAACTGGTAGCGGACCACCTGAAAAAAAGCCGCCCCAACGGGCGGCTTTTTTTGTGCCACGCCCTGCTGGTGGCGCGGTGCGACGAACAAGTTCGACATAACCCGAGCTGCGAGGCCCGCGTTTAAGCCTGGTCGTTATGGTTTTGATTTCTAATCGGCTATTCTCGTGAAAACCTTCCAATCGTTTCTCTTGCTATTGCTGACCTTTGTTTTGTTGACCGGCGGGGCACGGGCGCAAGCTTCTAAAAAAGGGTGGAGCAACAAGGCCAAGGGCGCAGCCATCGGCGGCGGTGCTGGCGCGGTAGCGGGCGCGGCCGTCGGCGGGGGCAAAGGGGCCGTCATTGGTGCGGCTGCGGGCGTGGTGGGCGGTGGCCTGATTGGCCGCAAAAAAGATAAGAAGCAGGACCCGGCCCGCTACAGCGCCTATCGCAACAAGAAATAACGCCCCGGCCGGACCGTGGCGGCAAATAGTTTGGCAAGGTGGTTGCAAATGGCGTACTTGCCGGCCCGTTGCGGCCGCAACGGCTTTCTGCCAGCGTTTCTTACCAAAACTCTTTTCAATCATGAAATTCTTTCGTTCGTCCCTCACTTTCCTACTGGCCCTGCTGCTATTGGTGAACACCTTCGCCCAGGCCCAAAGCTCAACCATATCGACCGATAAGCCGAAAGGCATGAGCAAAACCGCCAAGGGCGGCATCATTGGCGGCTTAGGCGGCGCAGTGGCCGGCGGCGTGGCCGGCCGGCTGATTGGCGGCAAGTCGGGCACGGCCAAAGGGGCCATTATCGGGGCCGTGGTGGGCGGCTCGGCCGGCGCGCTCATCGGCCGCCGCATGGACAAGCAGGCCGCCGAGCTGCGCCGCGACCTGGAAGGCGCCAAAGTGGAGCGCGTGGGCGAAGGCATCAAAATTACTTTCGCTTCGGGCATCCTGTTCGGCACCAACTCGTCGAGCCTCACCCCGGAAGCGGCTGGCAATATCGACCAGCTGGCCGCTACGCTGAAGAAATACGCCGACACCAACGTGGTGATTGAAGGCCACACCGACAGCTCCGGCTCGGACGCCATCAACCAACCCCTGAGCGAGCGCCGGGCCCAGGCCGTGGCCAACGAAATTTCGAACCAGGGCGTGGACACCGGCCGCATCACCTCGACCGGCTACGGCGCCACCCAGCCCGTGGCGGACAACACCTCGGCAGCTGGCAAAGCATCCAACCGCCGCGTGGAAGTGGCCATCTTCGCCAACGACAAAATGCAGAAAGCCGCCAAGCGCGGCCAACTGTAAAGTCGGAATCACGGATTTATCGGATTGCTACGGATTGGTCGGATTTTGTAGCTACCCGCTGATTCAATAACAAAAAGCCGCCCATTCGGGCGGCTTTTTTTTGCTTCTGGCGTACTGTAAATGGTTTATAGTTCGACCACGTAATCTGCTCAATCCGTGCAATTCGATAAATCCGCGGTTCCGACATCGTCCGCCGCCGCCAAGGCCCGGGCCGACCATGCCATCCTCGACCAGTTCTACGGGCACCTGCCGCCCAAGCCGCGTCGCCCGCCCATGCGCGAGCTCATTTCCACGGTGCTCTCGCACCGCACCACCCACGCCGACGAAGAGCTGGCCTACGACCGCATGCTGGCAGCCTTTGGCGACTGGCCCGGCGTGCTGGCCGCTCCCGCGGCTGATTTGGCCCACGCCATTCGCACCACGCGCTGGCCCGACACGCAGGCGCCGCGTATTCAGGATATCCTGCGCCGCATTCAGGCCGAAACCGGGGGGCCTTTCGAGCTAGATTTTCTGGCCAATTGGTCCCTGGAGCGCGGCATGGCCTGGCTGACCGACATGCCCGGCATTGGGCTGAAAACGGCTTCGCTGCTGCTGCTCTTCAACTACCACAAGCCGGTGCTGCCCGTGGACGCGCACGTGCACCGGGTGGCGCAGCGGGTGGGTTTTCTGGGCCCTAAGGTATCGGTGGAGAAAGCCCACGGCGTGCTGCTGGCTTTGCTGCCGGCCGAAGCCGAAACGCTGTTCAATTTCCACAAGCACAACTATTGGCACGGGCAGCAGATTTGTTTTTTCCTGAAGCCCAACTGCGCCCGCTGCCCGCTAAAAGGCTTCTGCAGCTACTACCAGGAGCACTACGGCGCCGCTACTCCAGAGGCGCTGGCGGCTACGCCCGCGCGGTGGGACCCAGCCGCCTGGGGCAAGCTGCCGCATTGAACAGTGGTTAGTGATGAGTGGTCAGTGGTTAGTTTCGTGCTGGCAAGGTGGTCAGGAAGCGGATTGCCTCTGAACATTAATCACTACCCGCTGACCATTAACCAATACCATGCGCCTCGTCAAGCACCCGGTCCTTTGCAATTACTACGTCACGTACCGCTGCAACGCGAAGTGCGCGTTTTGCGACATCTGGGAAAAGCCCTCGCCTTACATCACGCTGGCGGATGTAGACCGCAACCTGCGCGACCTGAAGCGGCTGGGCGTGTCGGTGATTGACTTCACCGGGGGCGAGCCGCTGCTGCACCGGCAGCTGCCCGAATTTCTGGCGCTGGCCCGGGCACTGGGCTTCATCACCACCGTCACGACCAACGGCTTGCTCTACCCCAAAAACGCCTCAACCCTGCGCGGGCTGGTCGACATGCTGCATTTTTCGCTCGACTCGGCCGACCGCGCCACCCACGACCGGGGCCGCGGCGTGGCCTGCTACGACTTTGTGCTCGAAAGCATCCGCGTGGCCAAAGCACTGGGCGAGCGGCCGGACATCCTCTTCACCGTATTTCGCCACAACCTGGCGGATTTGGAGGCCGTGTACCGCGACATCACCCAGCCCAACGGCTTGGTCCTGATTCTCAACCCCGCCTTCGAGTACGGCGCCGTGGAAACCGGCGAGCAGCTCACGCCCGCCGAGCTGGACTACCTCTCCGCCTTCGGCCGGCGCAAGGGCGTGTACCTCAACGAAGCCTTCATCGCGCTGCGGCGCGACGGCGGCAACCACGTGGCCGCGCCCGTGTGCCGGGCCGCCAGCACCACCCTGGTCATTTCGCCCAGCAACGAGCTGGTGCTGCCTTGCTACCACCTCGGCGAGCAGAAATTTCCCATCGAAGGCCAACTGTTCGACCTCTACCACGCGCCCGCAACCCAGCGTCTGGCCGCGCTGGAGGGCCGGCTGCCGCAGTGCGAGGGCTGCACCATCAACTGCTACATGCAGCCCAGCTTCGCGGTGGAAACCAGCAAGTATTTCTGGCAGGCGCTGCCCAGCACGCTGAAGTATAACTGGGAGAAGGGGACGTGGAAGCGGCTGATTGGGGTGTAATTCATCTCGGAGAACGTCATGCCCATCTGGCGTCCGCGCAGCCGAGGCATCTCGCTCGCATTCCTGAACCGAAGGTCAGCGCAGCCAACGATTGAGTCACTTTCCCGAGCGAGATGCCTCGGCTGCGCTCGGCATGACGTTCCTTTTGCTCATTGCTCATTGCTCACTGAAATGGCCCTCATCCTCCCCGTTCACGGCATTCACCCGACCATTCCTGCCGACTGCTTCGTGGCCGACAACGCCACCATTGTGGGCGACGTGGTGCTGGGCAACCGCTGCACCGTCTGGTTCACGGCCGTCATTCGCGGCGACGTGCATAGTATTCGCATCGGCGACGAAACCAACATCCAGGACGGGGCCGTGCTGCATTGCACCTACCAGAAGGCCCCGCTGAGCATCGGCCGCCGCGTGAGCATCGGGCACCGGGCGCTGGTGCACGGCTGCACCGTGGCCGACGACGTGCTCATCGGCATGGGCGCCATCGTGATGGACCACGCCGTGGTGGGCGCCGGCTGCATCATCGCGGCCGGGGCCGTGGTGCTGGAAAATTTCGAGTGCGAGCCCGGGTACCTGTACGCCGGCGTGCCGGCTCGCAAAATCAAGCCCGTAACGGAGGAGCAGCGGGCGGGGCTGCAGCGTACGGCGGCGAACTACCAGTTGTACGCCAGCTGGTTTCGATAAAAAATTGGCAATAAAAAAGGCCTTCCCAAATAGGAAGGCCTTTTTTATTGCTTGTTGTTCGGCGGCGCCTAGTTGGGCAGGGCCAGCTTTCGGGCCTCGATCAGCGCAATGAGGTCGGTGGCTTCGTCGAGTTTCTTTGTAACCCAGGCCAGCTCAAATTCTTTGAGCAGCTTTACGTCCGCCCCTTGGTTTTCGGCGCGGTCCACCAACCCGTTGCGGCGGATGCGGTCGCGGGAGAGCGCATTCTCGGCGTCGCGCTTTTCTTCGCCGTCGGCCAGGGCGGCAAGGTCGGCCTCGGCGGCCGTGATGCGGTCAGGCGGGTCACTTCGGCTTGCAGGGCCGCGGCGTTGCCGAAGTTCTCAAGCTGAAACGCCAGGTTCGACCTGCGGTTGGCCACCGCGTCGCGCTCGCGGCCGAGGGGGATGAGCACCGCGTCGCACGCGGCTTTGGTAGTAAGGTCGCTGACGGAGTACGCCATGGGGGAAGGGGTTGGGTAAAGGGGTTAAAAGATGCGGCAAGATAAGCGCCGCCGTGGCTTATGCAAGCGGTCTGAGCGAAGGTGGGGAATCGTCCGGGTCCGCCGGCTCGCCTAGCGCCTGGGCCAGGGCGTTGGCTTCGGCCAGCAGGCCGGCCAGGCGGGCGCGCAGCAGGGCCTCGGCGGTGGGGCCGCTCCGGGTAGTCAGCTCGGTGCGGGCCGCGTTGTGCAGCAGCACGAGCTGGGCCTGCTGGGTGTCCTGGGCGCGGGGCGGCAGCGGGAGCGCGGCGGCCAGGGCGGCGGGCAAGGCGCTGGCGGCGGCCAGCCGGTGCCGGGCGGGCTGGGCGCGGGCGGGCAGCTCGTGCCGCAGGCGGTGGCGCAGGCGGCGGGCCTGGTCCAGGCAGGCGGCCCGGCGCTTGACCAGCGGGGCGGGGTCGTCGGGCGGGGCGGGGCCGGTGGGTGCCGGCGCCAGCAGTCCGCTCAATGCCCGCAGGCGGGCGCGGGCGTCGGCCGGCAGGGGCCGGGGGCCGGTTTCGGCCTGCGCCACCTGCACCTGCGACACGCCCAGCAGCCGGGCCAGCTCCAGCTGCGAGAAACCAAAGTGTCGCCGCACGGCGGCGGACAGGCCTTCGCCGGCCCCTGCCGTAAATCGTATCATGGGGCGAAGGTAGGCGCGGCTGTTATAGATTTTTTATCAGTAATAAAATTTATAACAGCCGCGAAATTTAAAGTTGTTATAGCTTTTTATTAAAGATAAAATATATAACAACAAAACTCAGCGCGAGAGAAGCCGACCGTTGCCTACTGCCAGAGGGTACCCATGCGGGGTGGTGAGAGGCACGTAGATTAAGAAATAAATCAAATGTATGGATGTCCAAATTACCTCAAAATTTGTAATTAGGGCTTTGCATTGCAAAATCTTCTTTAAACAATCCAGAGCCGGTTTTCCGACTATCGGTAGGTAACTAATAAGAGCGTAAATTATAATTTACTTGTAAATAAATTGACTTTTAACATGTGAAATTGGGTAATTGCCATGTCTCATTTAGTGGCATCCTTTCCTTTTTTTTGCAACCGAACACCGCCTATTTTCACGACATAATTAGTTGATTGCTCCACCAGCGCCGGAAGCCCCAAAGCGTAGTCATAAAAGACGCCATCGTTGCTATCGTAACCGCCATGAGAAACAACCTCCCGCTGTACCTGGCCCTGGTGCTGCTCACCCAGTGCAGCAAGTGCAAGAACGA
This sequence comes from Hymenobacter sp., assembly GCF_031398885.1. Classification (GTDB taxonomy): domain Bacteria; phylum Bacteroidota; class Bacteroidia; order Cytophagales; family Hymenobacteraceae; genus Hymenobacter. The sequence goes on along the minus strand of NZ_JANNOD010000051.1, from coordinate 56,497 downwards.
CCCCCGGCCCCGTGACCCGGCCGCCGCCCTGCCCCCCGCCACCCAGACCGGCGCCAACACCTTCGGCTGTCTGGTCAATGGGCAACCCTACACGCCCAAGGGTAATAATGGCACTAGTAACCTATACATCCTGTACGACGCGGGTTTTCGAGGAGGAGCATTAGGAATACAAACCTATCGGATAGATGGAAACCGCCGTCAGTACTTAAGTATTGACATGGCACCGGTAACAACGACAGGCATATACTCTTTTGCAAGACCGGCTGGCATCTGTACAGCTAATTATGCCGACACCCCAGGGGTGGCAAATGGCTGCAACCTCATCTACTCCGACCAGGACGTGGCCTACCGCAGCGGGCAATTGGCGATAACTAAATTCGATACCCGCAACCGGATTGTTTCCGGGACATTCAGCTTCAAGCTCTTGCAAGCCGGCTGCGATACGCTCAAAGTCACGCAAGGGCGCTTTGACGCCAAACTTTAATCTTTTCCTCACCATCTACTCCCAAGCGCATGAAAAAGACTACCCTGCTTTTGCTCTTCTGCTGGTTGCTGGCTTTGGGCCGCGTAGCCGCCCAAAGTTTTCCACTCAGCACTCCGCTCAGTTCACCGCCTAGCACTCCGCCCAGCGATTCGGTGCGGCTGTACCTGGATAACATGTTTGCCAACCTGGACAAGACCCAAGTGCCCACGCCGTACCTCGAAGAGTACGGCTTTCGCTTCGCGCCCCTGCGCCTGTTTGCCGGCACCTTGCAGGATTCGAACCGCACCACGGCTACCCTGTGGCGGCTGCTGTACGGCACGGTGCTCAGCGGGAACATCAACGGCCCGTGCGCCCTGCCCATGCTGCCCGACCTTAATACGGCGCTGCGGACCCAAACGACTGCCTCGCCGGCCATTCCGCTCTTGGTGCAGCGCCTCGACTACGCCACGCTGCGGCCCGATGCCGTTTCGGCCGGGCTGCTGACCGGCCAAAACGAGCAGCTCTTCGACGTGCCCGGCCGCCCCCAGAGCCCCTACCAGGTACGCACCCTGTTTGCGGCCGCGCCGGCCCGCAGCACCGTGCCCACCGGCGACGTATCATTCGTCTTCACGCAGGCCCTGCACGTGCAGAGCGGCGGGGGAGGGCTGCGCAGCCTCAGCCTCGACTTCGGCGACGGCCGCGGCTACCTGGCAACTGCCTGGAACCAGCCCCTCGCGGCCAGCTACAGCACCGCCGGCACCAAGCGCGTAAAGGTGCGCGTCACCTATACCATCCCGCTTGTGGTTTCCAGCAGCAGCACCAAAGCGGGCGGGGCGGTCACGCAGGCCGCGCCCGCGCCCAATAACCCATACGCCACTTACGAAAGCCATTTCGATTTGGAGGTGTTGGCCCCGGCTACCAACGGCGGCGCGGCGCGCTACGCAAACGATGGTTTCACTTATTCCATTCCTCCCCGACCAGGCCTGCATTCAGGTGCATTGGTGTCCGTGCGCCTTGGAGGAGCATTAAACGCCCGCACCCAGATTACCAAGCCGCTGATTGTAGCGGAGGGCTATGACCCATCGTCCATTGCGCCAGAGGTGCAGAGTAATATTGAAATCCGAGATTTCTTAGCAGATATCGCCACCAACTCTTTTTCCACTGGAACCAACTTATTCAATGCCTTGCAAGACCAGTTCGGTCAGAATGGCTACGATATCATCTACATCGACTACAACAACGGCACGGACGACATTCGCCGCAACGCCGCGCTATTTGAGGAAGTGGTGCGCTGGGTGAATAACCAAAAAGTGGTAGACCCCGCCATTGGCGCCAAGCAGCGCAACGTGGTGCTGGGCATTTCGATGGGCGGGCTGGTGGCCCGCTACGGCCTAGCCGAGATGGAGAAGCGCGGCAACGACCCCACCGATACCCGCCTGCTGCTCACCCACGACTCGCCCCACCGCGGGGCCAATACCCCGCTCGGCATTCAGGCCCTTACGCGCCAAGCGGCGGGTAGCTTGGCTGGTCAAACCATCCGAATTTATAATAACGGCATCCCGCGTTTCTTTCCCAAGCTGGCGCTATTTCCGGTGTTGCAGCAGGCGGATGACCTGCTGGACGCGCCTGCTACCAGGCAGTTGCTGCTGGTGCGCGCCACCCGCCAGTTCGTGGGGGCTTTCTCCCAGTTTGGCCACGAGTATAATTCGTTTGTAGACGGTGAGTACCGCACCATGATTACACCGAGTCCCGGCCAGCCTTTCCCCTATGAGTTTAAGGCTACGAGCCTGGGGTCGCAGTGCGCGTCAGGCCTCTTTGCACCGCATAGCGAATTGGTCAGGATAGAAGGGGAGGGCTACATTACCACATTTTTGGCCAGCACGGGCTTGCACACTGAAATTATTGTCAACGCCCTGCCTAACGGCGGGCAGGTGGAGCGGCTCAGCAGCCTGCGTGTTTGGCAGGAAGTACGGGTGTTGTTTTTCAGAACGAAGATTTACCTGACCCGATTCGATTATCACTCGCCGGCCAGCAACCCCGTTGCCTGGGATGGCTTGCCAGGCGGCACACAGCGGATAAATGGACAAATTGACCTGACTCCCGGCACTGGCTTCGGGTGGCAATTTGCATTTGCCGTGTTTGGTTACAATTACAATTTGCAGCTAGTCAATAGTTTTTGTTTTGTGCCCACGGCCAGCGCGCTCGATGTGCCGGTAATTGACAACATCACGACGCGGTCCCGCTACATAAACGACCTGACCTCGGGTCCCAGCCGACCCTTAGCTAGCAAGTTCATTGCGCAGGGGCAGTACAATGACCCAGAAACAGGGCAGACGAGCTTCAACTTTGAGCATCCGCGCTTCCCTGGTCGGCAGGCCCAGTGGCTTTTCAATGAGATGCAGCAACCCTTTACCGGGGCTGCCAACACGGCGGGCTGCATCGCGGAATGCGCCACTCCCCTCGCCATTGCCAGCACCCTGCCGCCGGGGCAACGCCTTTGCCAGAACACCTCGGTGACGTTTTCTCTGCCCAACTTGCCGGCCGGTGCGGTAGTAACCTGGTCGACCGTGCCGGCTGGCAACTTCACGGTGGCCACCGGGGCGGGCCCCACGTTCACGACTGCGGCGTCTTCAAGCGCCAGCGGCAATAGCACCGTTACCGCGACCGTGGGGGCGTGCCAGACGCCAGTATCGTTGACGGTGCCCGTGGGGGGCGGCGAGCCCACCGGCACCTTTTCCGCCTTGGGCGTGGGTTCACTGCCGCTGCAAACGGTGCAGTTCGTGACCCCGGGCTACACCTACAACATGACCATGAACGAGCCCTACGACTTCACCTTTACCTCAAGCTCGCCGTCTATTCCGGTGACAAAGCAGGGAAGTCGATTCGCTAGCTTTTACCTAGGAGCGTCGAGCGGTTTGAGCATTAACGTCGTTTCGACCAATGCGCCCTGCGGCCGCCTATCCGGTACATTTGTTTTTTCAACCTTTGGACGCCGCTTCGTATCCGGGCCCAATCCAGTCAGCGATGAGCTAACCATAACGAGGCTTGGCGAACCCTACTCAACGTTGGGAAGGTCTTCCAGCGGCGTGACCGCGGCTTCCAGCGAACCGTTCGACGTGGAGTTATTTGATGGGTTTGGGCGGCAAGTCAAAGCCCAACGCAGCACCGGCGGCAAAGCTTTGCTGGATGTGCGCGCCCTGCCCAATGGCCTGTATATTTTGCGTACAGGCAGAGGCAAAGAAACCATTAGAGAACATATTCAAATTACGCATTGAAATAATATTGTTGCACGAAAAAAGCCCCGGCGCAAACAGAGCCGGGGCTTTTTTCGTTGGTAACTGCTGTCGTTCTCGTTACCCCTCGCCGCCCAGGTCGCCGCGGGGCTCGGCGCGCTCGGCCACGGTGGTCACGCGCAGCTGCACCAGCTCCACGGCGCGGCGTGAGCGCTGGAGGACGCGGAATTCGTAGGGGTCGAGCACGGCCACGTCGCCCACTTCCGGGATGCTGCCGTAGATGACGTTGAGCAGGCCGCCCACGGTTTCGTAGTCCTCGCCCTCGGGCAGTGGGAAGGGCAGGTACTCGTTGGCGTCGGGGATGGGCGTGGCGGGGTTCACGCGGTACTCGTCCTCGGCTACCTTCTCCACCACGGGCACCTCGTTGTCGTACTCGTCCTGGATTTCGCCCACCAGCTCCTCCATGATGTCCTCGATGGTGACGATGCCCGACACGCCGCCGAACTCGTCGCTCACGATGGCCATCACGATGTGCTTGCGCTGGAACTGGCGCAGCAGGCGGTTAATTTTCTTGGTTTCGGGCACGAAGTAGGGCGGGCGCATGATGCGGGCCAGCTCCACGGGCTCGCCGCGCCGGATGATGGGCAGCAGGTCCTTCACGTTGAGCACGCCCACGATGTTGTCGATGTTGCCCTCGTAGACCGGCATGCGCGAGAAGCCCTCGTTGAACACCACGTCGAGCAGCTCCTCGGCGGGCGCGTTCACGTCGAGGGCCGAGAGCTTGGTGCGGGGCACCATAATCTGCTTCACCATCCGGTCGTTGAACTGAAACACGTTCTCAATCAGCTCGTGCTCGGAGTCCTGGATTTCGCCGCTCTCCTTGCTCTGGTCGAGCAACATGCGCAGCTCGTCGGAGGTGTGGGCGTCGTTGCCGTGCGAGCCTTCGGCGCCAATCAGGCGCAGCACCAGGTTCGAGAGCTTGTTGAGCACCCAGATGAAGGGAAAGCTGACGATGTAGAACACGCGCAGCGGCAGGGCAATGGCCATGCTCAGCGCCTCGGGCCGCTGAATGGCCAGCATCTTGGGGGCTTGCTCGCCGATGACGATGTGCAGCACCGTGATGGTGGCAAACGAGACGGGCAGCGCAATCTGGTGGGCCAGCGTGGGCGTCATGTCCAGGTTGAGGGCCGATACAGCCGCCAGAATGATGGAGGCCACCACGCTCTCGCCTATCCAGCCCAGGCCCAGCGAGGCCAGCGTGATGCCCAGCTGCGAAGCCGAAAGGTAGGCCTCCAGGTCTTGCAGCATGCTGAGGGTGAGCTTGGCCAGGCGGTTGCCTTCTTTGGCGCGCAGCTCGATTTGCGATAAGCGCACCTTGACCAGCGCGAACTCGGCGGCCACGAAAAAACCGTTTACCAGGACCAGTAAAACGGTGAATAGTATTTTTAAACCCATGTCGGCGGCCCCCGCGACGCGGTCGGTCTGGGGGCCTTTGTTACTCAAAAGTACGCAGTTTGGCGCGGGTGGTTGGGGCCCGGCTTGTGGGGCCGGCAGTTTGTGGCCCCCACCGCCTAATTTTGCGGGCCAGAGCGCGTGTAAGCAAACGCCGCCCCGGGCGACTACCCCGCCACCGGCGCGGGGGCGGTTTTCGCAACGAGGGCCAGCCTTTCTCTGTTGTAGGGAAAGGCCGTGGGAATCGAAGACGCGTGCCACCCCCTAATCGAGATGAAGAATTTCTGGATGATTAAGCTTTTGTTGCTTTGGCTGGGCCTGGCCGCGCCCGTTGCGGCCCAAATTCTCACGCCCACCCACCTAAGCACGGCCCTGAGCCGCCCCGCCGCCAAGGTGGGCGAGGAGGTGGAGCTGGTGATAAACGCCCGCATCGACGACAAGTGGCACCTGTACGCCTCCGACTTCAGCGACGAAGTGGGCCCCGTGGTGTTCACGCTGAAGTTCAAGCCCAGCCCGGCCTATGCGCTGGTGGGCAAGCTGCAATCCGTCAAGTCGCACCACGAGCAGGACGAAGTATTCAAAGGCGAAGTGGCCTTTTGGGAGAAAACCGGCCAATTGCGCCAGCGCGTTAAGGTGCTGCAGCCCGGCCCGCTCACCATCACGGCCGAAGCCGAGTACCAAAGCTGCACCACCGTGGACGGCCGCTGCGTGCCCGGCGCCGAAACCCTGCGCTTCGGCCCGCTGACGGCCACGGGCGCGGCCGCCCCGGCCAGGGCCACCGGCGCCGTGGCGCCCGCCGCCCCTGCTGCCAAACCTGCAGTGGCCGCAGCCGCAGCACCCGCGCCGGCCGCTACGGCTGCGACTCCTGCGGCGCTACCCGGGGCCGTTGCGCCGTTGCCCCAGGCCCCCGCCACCGGGTCGGCCAAACCGGCAGCCAGCGCCGCTCAGGCCGCTCAGGCCGCTCAGGCCGCAGTTGCCGCTGCTGCCCCCGCCACAGCTTCCGCGCTCGAAGACCCCGTGAACCAGGCCGGCGGCTTGTGGGGCTTCGCCCTGCTGGCCTTTACTTTCGGGCTGGCCGCGCTGGTTACGCCCTGCGTGTTCCCGATGGTGCCCATGACGGTGTCGCTCTTCACCAGCGGCAACGACAGCCGGCAGCGCGGCATCTTCAAGGCCCTGGTGTACGGGGGCAGCATCATTGGCATTTACGTGCTGGTGGGCGTGCTCGTGTCGGCGCTGTTGGGCGAGGACGGCCCCAACCTCATCAGCACGCACTGGCTGCCCAACGTTGTTTTCTTCGCCGTGTTCGTGGTGTTCGGCCTCTCGTTTCTGGGCTTGTTTGAAATCACGCTGCCCCACCAGATTGTGAACACCGTGGACACCCAGGCCGACAAAGGGGGCTGGGCCGGCATCTTTTTCATGGCCCTCACGCTGGTGGTGGTGTCGTTTTCGTGCACCGCACCCATCGTGGGCAGCATTTTGAGCCTGGCCGCCCGCGGCGAGCGCATCACGCCCATCGTGGGTATGCTGGGCTTCTCGCTGGCGTTTGCGCTGCCGTTCACGCTGTTCGCCATTTTCCCGTCGTGGCTCAAAAGCCTGCCCCGCTCCGGCGGCTGGCTGAACACCGTGAAGGTGGTGCTGGGCTTCGTGGAGCTGATGCTGGCCTTGAAATTCCTGAGCACCGCCGACCTGGCCTACCACTGGCACCTGCTCGACCGCGACGTGTACCTCGTGCTCTGGATTGTGCTCTCGGCGCTGCTGGGCTTTTACTTGCTGGGCAAGTTTCGCCTCTCGCACGACTCCCCGCTCGACCACCTCAGCGTGGGCCGCCTGCTGATGGCCGTGGCCGCTTTTGCCTTCACCGTGTACTTGGTGCCGGGCCTGTTTGGGGCGCCGCTGCCGCTGCTGGCCGGCTACCTGCCGCCCCAAACCAAGCGCGACTTTTCGCTGGCTACGGTTGGCAGCGGCGGCAGCCCGGCCGTGGCGGCCAGCGCCCCCGGCGCCACCCCACTCTGCGAGGCGCCCCGCTTTGGCGATTTTCTGGAGCTGCCCCACAACCTAAGCGGCTACTTCGACCTGGAGCAGGCCCGGCGCTGCGCCCGGGAGCAGAACAAGCCCATCTTTATTGACTTCACCGGCCACGCTTGCGTGAACTGCCGGAAGATGGAAGCGACCGTGTGGAACGACCCGCAAGTGCTGGAGCGCCTGCGCAACGACTACGTGGTGGTAGCCCTGTACGTGGACGACAAAACCGAGCTGCCGGAGAACGAGTGGTACACCTCGCCCCGCGACCGGCAGCTGAAAACCACGCTGGGCAAGCAAAACGCCGACTTGCAGGTGACCCGCTACGGCTTCAACGCCCAGCCCTACTACGTGCTGCTCGACCCCGATGATGCGAGCAACAAACCGCTGGTGGCGCCCATTGCCTACGAACCCGACGTGGCCCAGTTCAGCGCTTTCCTGCAAGCGGGGTTGAAGCAGTTCCGCGGCCAGCGCGCGCCCGTGGCTGCGCGATGAGGCGGTACTTTGGGTTTTTGGCAACGCCTTGCGGGGCGCCGCCCAGCTTGGGGTGGGCCCTGAACGCGAAGAGGCGACCCCCACCCAGGGGCCGCCTCTCATTGGTGTGAGGCGAGCATCCGCCCAGATGCGCCGCCCCGTTTTCCCCTCTTCTCCGCCGTGCTCAACCACCGCCGCAACGGAGCACTACCGCGCACAACATGGCCGGATATCCAGCGTTTGTTGCCCGCTTTTGCCTGTTGCGTTAGTTGCCGTGGCCTTTTTTGCCGTGGATTACAACAAATGTAAGATGTCAACTCAATGGATACAAATACTTTTGATATTTTAGATATTATTTACAATAAATTTAATTTTCACCACTTAATTTTACAACGACTTTACTTTCTTTTCTGCGAAAAATGGCTCGAAACTACGAACTCGATGACACCGACCGGAACATTCTGAACCTGCTCATTCAGGATGCTAAAATGCCGTACACCGAAATTGCCCGCAAGGTCAACGTGTCGGGCGGCACGGTGCACGTGCGCATGGCCCGGCTCGAAGAAATTGGTATTGTCCAGGGCGCGACGCTTCGCATTGATTACCAGAAGCTGGGATACGGGGTGAATGCCTTCCTGGGCATCTACCTGCTCAAAAGCTCGGTGTACACCAGCGTGGTGAACCAGCTGCGCGACATTCCGGAGGTAGTGAGCATCCATTTCACCACCGGCGCCTACGGAGTATTTGCCCGCTTGCTGTGCCGCGATACCCAGCACCTGCGCGACGTTCTGCACGACCGAATCCAGCCCATCGACGGCATCGAGCGCACCGAAACGCTGATATCATTGGAGGAGGTCGTCAACCGCACGGCCAATCTGACTTAAGAAAGTCTCTGGTTTCTAGTTGCTTGTTTCTGGTTGCTGGCAGCCCCGATGCCGCGCTTCCCCGTCAGGCCAGCCGGTCATGGTTACATCTGACAAATTCGCGACAGGAAACAAGCAACCAAAAACCAGGAACCAGCCCGTATGCCCACGCTGCTCATCCAAACCGCTTTCATCGGCGACGTGATTCTGATGACGGCGCTGCTGGAATACCTGGCCCGGCACGAGCCCGCCACGCCGGTGGACGTGCTGGTGCGGCGCGGCAACGAAGCCCTGCTGGCCGGCCACCCCCACGTGCGCCACGTGCTGATTTGGGACAAAAAGCACCGCAAATACGCCGCGCTGTGGCAGCTGCTACGCCAAATCCGGGCCACGGGCTACGGGCGCGTAGTCACGCTGCAGCGCTTTGCCAGCACGGGGTTGCTCACGGCATTTTCCCGGGCGCCCGAACGGGTGGGCTTCGCTGAAAACCCACTCAGCCGCTTCTTCACCCGCCGCGTGCCGCACGCCATCGGCGACGGTACCCACGAGGTAGAACGCAACTTGCGGCTGCTGCGCAGCAACGAGGAATTAAGAATGAGGAATGAAAAATTGTCGTCGAGCAATTCCTCATTCCTCATTCTTAATTCCTCATTAAGCGCAGCGTCCAGGCCCCGGCTTTATCCCTCGGCGGCCGACGAAGCCGCGGCGGCCCCTTGGGCGGCGGCCGGGCCCTACGTGTGCCTGGCGCCCACTTCGGTGTGGTTTACGAAGCAGTACCCGGAGGAAAAGTGGCGGGAACTGCTGGCGGCCCTGCCCGCTGGCCTGCGGGTGTACTTGCTGGGCGGCCCGCCCGACGTGGCCGCGTGCGCCCGGCTGGCGGCCGCCAGCGGCCGCCCAAACGTGGCCAACCTGGCCGGTGAAATCGGGTTGCTGGCCTCGGCTGCGCTCATGCGCGGGGCCGTGATGAACTACGTGAACGACTCGGCGCCCCTGCACCTGTGCTCGGCCGTGGACGCGCCGGTCACGGCGGTGTTTTGCAGCACGGTGCCCGCGTTTGGGTTCGGGCCGCTGGCGCCGGTGTCGTTTGTGGTGGAAACCCGGGAGCCGCTGGCGTGCCGACCCTGCGGACTGCACGGGCACGGCGCCTGCCCGCTGGGGCACTTCCGCTGCGCTCACGGCATTGCGGTGGGGCAACTACTGGCGACGCTGCCGGTTTTGTAGCACGCAGCCCTCGCTGCGTACGCGAGCACAGCGAGCAGGTGGTGTTGTGCCATTCGTCGGATGCTCGCTTCGCTCGCGTACGCAGCAAAGGCTGCGTGCCACGGACGCGCCATGCTACGTGCGTGCCACTGTACCTTTGTATTACTTATGCTTGATTACCATATCCACGAGTATCCCAACGGCATCCGCCTCCTACACAAGCAGGTACCGCACACTAAAATCGCACACTGCGGTTTTTTGCTCGACATTGGCTCGCGCGACGAGGCCCCGCACCAGCAAGGGCTGGCCCACTTCTGGGAGCACATGGCCTTCAAGGGCACCCAGAAGCGCAAGTCGTTCCACATCCTCAACCGCCTTGAAACCGTGGGCGGCGAGCTGAACGCCTACACCACCAAAGAGAAAATCTGCTTTTATGCCGCGCTGCTCAGCACCCATTTCGAGCGCGCGTTCGAGCTGCTCACCGACCTCACATTCAACTCCGTGTTCCCGGGCCGCGAGGTGGAGAAGGAGCGGGGCGTGATTCTGGAAGAAATGAGCATGTACCAGGACGCCCCGGAAGATGCCATTATCGACGATTTTGACACCGTGGTGTTCGGTGAGCACCCGCTGGGCGTGAACATTCTGGGTACCCGCGAGAGTGTGAGCCGCTTCCAAACGGCCGACTTTCACGCTTTTTTGCAAGAGCAGCTGCGCACCGACCGGCTGGTGTTCAGCTCGGTGAGCAACCTGTCGTTTGCCGAGGTGAAGCGACTGGCCGACAAGTTTCTGGCGCCGCTGCCAGCCCGGCGGGGTCCGCGGGTGCGCCGGCCCGTGGGCGGGTACGCGCGCAAAAGCCAGGTTGAAACCCGCCCCATCTCGCAGGCGCACTGCCTGCTGGGCGGCCCGGCCTACCCGCTGAGCGACCCGCGCCGCATCCCGTTCTTCATGCTCAATAACATCCTCGGCGGCCCCGGCATGAACTCGCGCCTCAACCTGGCGGTGCGGGAGAAATACGGTCTCGTGTACACCATCGACAGCACGTATTCGCCCTACACCGACACGGGCCTGTTCGGCATTTACTTCGGCACCGAGGGCAAGCAGGTGAAGCGCACCCTGGGCCTGGTGCAGAAGGAGCTAAAGCTGCTGCGTGAAAAAACCCTCACCACCAACCAGCTGCACACCGCCAAGCACCAGCTCATGGGCCAGCTGGCGATGAGCGAGGAAAGCAACAGCGGCCTGATGCAGCTGCTCGGCAAGAGCACCCTGGACCTAGGCCGCGTGGAGCCGCTGAGCGAGATTTTCGAGAAAATCGAGCGGATTTCGGCAGCCGAGCTGCGCGACATGGCCAACGAAGTGCTGACCGACGAGCACCTGAGCGTGCTGCAATACGTGCCGGAAGGGAAGTAATGAGCCAGCCCGCATTCGGCCACGTGGGCAGCTACCGGCCGGGCGACACGTTCCGCGACCGGCTGACGCTGGCCGCCAGCGGCGTGCACCGGCCGCGGCGGGCGGGCGTGTGCGGCACCCAGCAGCTCGGGGCGGAGAGCATCGTGCTGGCCGGGCAGTACGAGGACGACGAGTTTGGGGAGGAGGAAATCCGCTACGCCGGCAACGGCGGGCGCGACCCCAAAACGGGCCGCCAAATCACCGACCAGGTGGCCAGCGGCGCTAACTTGGCCTTGCTAAAAAGTGCGGAAACCGGCCGGCCGGTGCGCGTGTTGCGCAAGGTGCCGGCCGAGGACGGTGGGCCGGATGTGTACCGGTACGAGGGACTGTACCGGGTAGTGGGCTCCAGCTATGGGCCGGGCAAGTCGGGCTTTCGGGTCTACGTGTTCCGGCTGCGGCCATTCGATTTTTAGCCCGCAGAGGGCGCAGAGGATTGCGCAGAAGTCGCAGAACGTTCTGCGTCATCAGCGTAAAACTTCAGCGTCCTCTGCGGGCTAAATGCTGCCAGAACTAATGACCGACCCCACCGAAACCTACGCCGAACTACACACCGCGCCCGAGCCGCCGCTGCTGGCCCAGCTTACCCGCGAAACGCACCTGCAAACCCTGCTGCCGCGCATGAGCAGCGGCCACGTGCAAGGGCGCTTCCTGAGCCTGCTCAGCCACCTGATGCGGCCGCGGCGCGTGCTGGAAATTGGCACGTTTTGCGGGTACGCCACACTGTGCCTGGCCGAGGGGCTGGCCGCTGACGGAGTTCTGCACACCATTGAAATCGACCCCGAGCGGGAGGCGCGGATCCGGCGCTACGTGGCGGCGGCCGGCGTGGCCGAGCGGGTGCGGCTGCACATCGGCGCGGCGCTCGACGTTTTGCCGGGCCTGGTCGGTGAAGTGTGGGACCTGGTCTTTATTGACGCCGACAAGCGTAACAACGGCGCTTACTTTGACGCCGTCATTGAACAGGTGCGGCCCGGCGGGTTGCTTGTCGTGGATAACGTGCTGTGGAGCGGTAAGGTGCTGCCCGCGCACGCGCTGAAAGCCGGTGACAAGGACACGCCGCTGGTGCGGGCCTTCAACGACCAGGCGGCCCGGGACCCGCGGGTAGAGCCGGTCTTCCTGCCCCTGCGCGACGGCCTGCTGCTGCTGCGCAAAAAGTAGCTGCTGCGCCGGCCGGGCCGGTTGCTAAACCCCGGGCAGGCGAATGCTGTCTGACGACTTTCCGTTGCTTTCCCCGGTTCTATGCGGCGCCTTGTTACCCTATTTTTCTTGCTGATGACCGCGGGGGCGGCCCGGGCCCAGGCGCCCACCACGGTGAGCGGGCGCGTGACCGACGGCAAGGACCAGGCGCCGCTCATCGGGGCCAACGTGCTGCTCATTCGCCTGCCGGACTCGGTCAAAACCGGCGCCGCGGCTGACGCCGAAGGCCGGTTTCAATTCGATAATGTGGCCGCCGGGCGCTACCTGCTCGACGCTTCTTTCGTGGGCTACGCCAAGTTGCGTCAGGTCGTGACGGTGAGTGGCCAGCCCGTGCAGCTGGGCGCACTCGCGCTGCAGGCCGGCGGCGTGCAGCTCAAGGGCGTGGTGGTGACGGGCGCGGCCGTGCAGTCGGTGCAGAAGGGCGACACCACCCAGTTCAACGCCCGCGCTTTCAAAACCAACCCCGACGCCAACGCCCAGGACCTGATTACGAAGATGCCGGGCGTGAGCGTGGGCCCCGACGGCAAGGTGCAGGCCCAGGGCGAAAACGTGCAGCGCGTGCTGGTCGACGGCAAGGAGTTTTTCGGCAACGACCCCGACGCGGTGCTCAAAAACCTGCCCGCTGAAATAGTGGACAAGGTGGAAGTATTCGACCAACGCAGCGAGCAGAGCCGATTTTCGGGCTTCGACGACGGCAATACCACCAGGACTATTAACATCGTGACCAAGGTGGAGTTTCGCAACGGCACCTTCGGGCGGGTGGTGGCCGGGGCGGGGCCGGAGCGCTACCGGGCCAGCGGCAATGTGAACACCTTCAAGGGCGCCCGGCGGCTGTCGGTGCTGGCGCAGGCCAACAATGTGAACGAGCAGAACTTCGGCACCGAGGACCTGCTGGGCGTGGTGGGCAACGCCAACCAGGGCGGCGGCGGGCGCGGCGGCCGGGGCGGCGGCAGCCCCGGGGGCGCCGGCAACGGCGGCAACGCGGGCGATTTTCTGGTGAACCAGAGCGGTGGCCTCACCAAAACCACGGCCGTGGGCCTGAACTACTCCGATTCCTGGAACAAGAAAACCGACCTCGCGGCCAGCTACTTCTTCAATCGGGCCGACAACACGCTGCTGAGCAACACCCAGCGGCAGTTCGCCGACTCGGCCCGCACGCAGTACGCGCAGGGCGCCAACACCACCAGCCGCAACACCAACCAGCGCTTCAACCTGCGCCTGGAGCACAAGCTGGACTCGGCCAATTCCGTTCTGTTTCGGCCGCGTTTCAGCTACCAGCAGAACGAGGCGGCCAGCACCATTGCGGGCTTCACGCGCCGCGGCGACCGGGAGCAGAGCCGCATCAACAGCGACTACAACGCCGACAACAACGGCCTGAACACCGGCGGCGACTTGCTATTGCGCCACCGCTTTCCCAAGCCCGGGCGCACCGCCAGCCTGAGCGTCGGCGGCAGCTACGGCCGGCGCGCCGCCGCCACCGCCCTGCAGTCGCAAAGCACGGACTCGGCCTTCACCAACCTGAACCAGGACAGCCGGCTCCGGCAGCGCGGCGGCAGCCTCAACGCCAACTTGTCGCTGACCGAAGCCCTCACGCGCACCGACGTGCTGCAGGGCACCTACGCCATCAACTACGCGCCCAACAATTCGGACAAGCGGACCTTCGACCTGCTGGCCGGCGACACCCGCCAACTGAACGAGGGCCTGAGCAACGTGTTCGAGAACTACTACCTCACGCAGTCGGGCGGCCTTACCTACCGGCACATCACGCCCAAGTATCAGGCCAGCCTGGGCCTGGCCGGACAATACGCCGAGCTGTACAGCGACGCGCAGTTTCCGCGGCCCGGCACCGGGCGCTACACCTTCGTGAACCTGCTGCCCAACGCCAACCTCAACTACCGCTTCACGCGCCAGAAAAACCTACGCCTGAACTACCGCACCACCACCAACCCGCCCAGTGTGAACCAGCTGCAGGCCGTGGTGAACAACGCCAACCCGCAGCAGCTCACCATCGGCAACCCCACGCTGCGCCAGGAGTTCCAGCACGCGGCCAACCTGCGTTACTCGGCCTCGAACCCCGAAGCGTCGAGCAGTTTCTTCGCCGTGCTCTCGGGCTCTTACACCCAAAACCCCATCGCCAACCGCACCGTCGTGGCCGTGCGCGAAACCACCGTGACGCTGGCGGGCGCGCCGGACGTGCGCCTGCCCGCCGGCGCCCAGCTCACCCAGCCCACCAACCTGAGCCAGCAGTACGCGGCGCGCTCGCTGGTGAGCTACGGGCGGCCCATCAAGCCGCTCAAAACCAACGTGAACCTGAGCCTGAACGCCAGCTTCACCCAAACGCCGGGCCTGGTGAACGACGGCCTGAACTACGCCCGCGTGCCAGCGCTGGGGGCCGGCCTCACGCTCAGCTCCAACATCAGCCCCAACTTCGATTTCACGGTGTCCAGCACGTCGAGCCAGAATTTCGTGCGCAACACCCTGCGGGCCAACCTCAATACCAACTACTTCGCGCAGGTCTCGCGCCTGCGCCTGGGCTGGATTGTGGGCCCGGGCATCAACTTCCAAACCGACCTCGTACACCAGGCCTACGCGGGCCTGGCGGCCGGCTACAACCAGCAGTACGTCCTGTGGAACGCCAGCCTGGGCAAGAAAATATTCCCCGGGCAGCGGGGCGAAATTCGCGTCTACGCCTTCGACCTGCTGGGCCAGAACCGCGCCATCCAGCGCAACGTGACCGAGGCCTACTACGAGGACGTGCAAACCACCATCCTGCAGCGCTACTTCATGCTGATGTTCACCTACAACATCCGCAGCGGCAACGTGATAGCGCCTGCCGAATCCCGGGATGCGCCGCGGGGCGAGCGGGGCGCCGGCCGTCCCGACAGCGGCGGCCGGCGGGATGGCGCCGGTGGCCCTCCGTAGAGAGGAAGCGCGGGGCGAGGCCGGGTCTCGTGCGGTTTCATCGGCAGGCACCTCGTTTTGCCCAAAATTCAGGTTCTTTGCAATCTCTGGGCAGGTGGCGGCCGCAATGGCCGCCGCCTGCCCGCCCTGCTTATGCGAAATCCTACTGCGATACTGCTGCTGAGCCTGGCCCTGGGCGGCCCCGTGGCGGCCCAAGCCACGGCGCCGCTCCCGCGCCTGCAAGTGCCCGCCGCCTTCGACGTGGCCGGCCTGCACCTCGTGCTGAATGATGAAGCCCAGCGCCTGGTGCAGCAAAAAGCCGATGGCCTGCGCCGCCACCAGCCCTCTTTCCAGGCCCGGGTGGACCGGGCTGATGCCGCGTTTCCGCTCATCGACCGGGTGCTGAAGGAGGAAGGCGTGCCGCTGGATTTTCACTACCTGGTGTTGCAGGAAAGCGCCCTGATTGGCGATGCCGAGAGCACCCACCAGGCCGTGGGCTACTGGCAGCTCAAGCGCGAAACCGCCACCGGCCTGGGCCTGGTGGTGAACGACGCCGTGGACGAGCGCAAGCACCTCACGGCCAGCACCCGCGCCGCCGCCCGCTACCTGGTCCGCAACAACGCCGGCCTGCGCAACTGGCTCAACGCCCTGCTCAGCTACAACACCGGCCTGACCGGCGTTCGGCCCTACACCCTGCCCACCGACGCCGGCGCCACCGAGATGGCCGTCACCGGGGCCACGTCGCCCTACGTGCTGATGTTTCTGGCCCAGAAGCTAGCCTTCGAGCCCGCCTGCGGCCAAAACCCTCGGCCGCCGCTGCGCCTGCGCGAGTTCCCCGCCGTGACCGGCCGCACCCTCGAAGCCCAGGCCCAGACGCTGCGCGTGGAGCCGGCCGCGCTGGCCGCTCACAACCGTTGGCTGCTGGCCGCCGCCGTGCCCGCCGGCCGGACCTACACGCTTCTTGTGCCCGTCGGCGACGCAACCCAGGCCGCGGGCACCGTGGCCAACCAGCGCCTGCAAAGCAGCCCGCAGCTCATCACCATGCCCGCCGTGGCCGCCAACGCCGCCGAAGTGCGCCTCAACGACCTGCGCGCCCTCATCGCCCTGCCCGGCGAAACCACCGCCGACCTGGCCCAGCGCGGCGGCCAGCGCCTCGGCGAGTTCCTGCACCACAACGAGCTAACGGCCTTCGACGTGGCTACTCCCGGCCGGCCGTATTACCTGGAAAGCAAGCGTGACGCGGGCGCCGTGGAGTACCACGTGGTGCAGCCCGGCGAAACCGTGTTCGACGTGGCCCAGAAATACGGTTTGCGCAAAAAAGCCATTCTGACCAAAAATCGCCTTGCGCCCACCGATGCGCTGGCGACGGGCCGGGTGCTGTGGCTTCAGCACACGCGGCCGCGCGAAGTGCCCGTCGAGTTCCGCACCCTGCCCGAAGGCGTGGCGTTGGAGCGTGCCGCTACCAGCAGCGCCCCCGCCGCCGAAGCACTGGAAACCATCGTATCCAGCCGGGAGGCTGCTATTGAGTCCACTAAGGGCCGCACCGGAAAGCGCCAAGGCGCGGCCGCCGACGAGAAAGATGGTTGGGGGGAAGCCCTGTCGACCGCCACTGCGGCCGCGGCGCCAACGCCGCCCCCGGCCCCAGTTCCTCCAGTGGCGCCCGCGGGAGAAGTAGGCCGGTTGCCGGCGCCGGTTGCGCTG
Source organism: Hymenobacter sp. (assembly GCF_031398885.1). Classification (GTDB taxonomy): domain Bacteria; phylum Bacteroidota; class Bacteroidia; order Cytophagales; family Hymenobacteraceae; genus Hymenobacter. The sequence goes on along the minus strand of NZ_JANNOD010000051.1, from coordinate 39,551 downwards.
CCGGAGTCCACGCCGTTGGCCGATGAGCCCACCCCTGCCGAGACTGGGTCGGAGGGTGCGGAGAGCCGCCCGGTTGCCGCGCCCGCGTCCGTGCCCCGGGTGGTGCCGGCCCCGGTCTACCCGGTGGTGCCGCCCGCCCCGCGCCCCGCGCCCGCCGCACCCAAAATGGCATCTGTCCCGGCCCCCGTTACGGCCGAGGCCGCTACCCACCGCGTTGAGCCAAAGGAAACGATTTACTCCATCAGCCGACTCTACCAAATGTCCCCGGGCGCGCTCATGGCCATCAATAAGCTGGCGCTCCCGGCCAATTTGGCCGTGGGGCAGGTACTGCTGCTGAAAGCGCCCGAAGCACCGGGTTCCGCCGCTACTCCGGCGGCCCCCGTCCGTCCGGGTGGCCGCACTACTTCCTCCGTCCTCTACTCGCCGAAAGCTGTCGTGGCATCCGGCTCGGTGCCGGCGGGCAGGGCAGTTGCCCAGCACATCGTGGCCAAGGGCGAAACCCTGTACAGCATTGCCAAGCGCTACCAGGTAACGGTAGCCGACCTGCAAGCCTGGAATGGCAAGCTGGACGGCAACGTGCGGATAGGGGAGGTGCTGCGCGTGCAAGCGAACGCCAAGTAACGGCTGCTGGGTGCCACGGTCCCTACTTTGTGGCCGAAGGCCGGCTTTGCAGCTGGGTGTTTTCGTTGGCCAGAATGCTCATGCGGGTGATGTCGTTGCTGGCCTTCATCATGCCGCGCATCTCGGCCCTGAAGGACGCCATTTCGGCGCTGGTCTGGCCTTTGTCGAAGGCCACGGCCCGGGCCAGCACCTGCGGGTGCAAGCGCATCAGGTCGTCTTCGCGGCGCAGGTTGACCTTGAGCCAGGCCACGGCACTGCGGCCGCCCACGCTTTTGGCCTCAACCATCTTTCTGATGCCGCAATACTCGCTCTCGCCGCGTACCAGGGCCATTTGTTCGCTGTCGGGCAAGGAGGCAAAGTCGCGCACGGCCGCCCGGCAGCCATCGGCTACAACAGCCGCCTCGGGCCGCTGGTCGCGCATCGGCACGTTGGCCGTACGCGCCAACAGGCTGGCCGTCGCCAGGCGGTCGTGGACGCCCAGTTTGGTTACCACTCGCCCGTTGTGCACCAGCAGCACGGGGTTATACTTCTGAACCATGCCCCAGAGCCCGGTGCGGTACTGCCGGGGGTTGGCCGCCACAACCGGCCCGAACCAGCGGAAGTAGCTCACGCGCAGCTCGGCCGAGGCAATGGGGTCGCGGGAAGTACGCATGATGCCCTTGTACAGGTCCAGCACCGGGGCGTAGTTGGGTTTGTCCTCTTCGTAGTCGCGCAGCAGGTTGGCCTGTAGGTTGTGCTGGTCGGCGGCCGAAAGGGGGTAGGTGGCCATGAAGCCGGCCACGCGCAGGGCTTTGGCCACGTTGGCTTTCGCTTCGGCCGAGGTGGCGGGCAGCGGACCGGGCGCCGCGGGCCCTGGCTCGGCGATGGGTCCCGACAAGCCCGCCACGAGGTCGCTCCCGGCAGCGGCGGCCAGAGCCTCGGCGGCGGTCGAGGTGGCGCCAGTGGCCGGAGCCTGGTCCTTTGACTTGCCGATGTTGGCCGAGTGCTTGTTCAGGTCCTCGGCAGTGGCCGGCTGGCTGGCGGCGTCGGTGGCCGATTTCGATTGGGAAGAAGAGCCGCCGCAGCCGCCAAGCAACAAGGTCAGCAAAGTCGCGCCGCAGGCCACGTGGTGGAACGAACAATGAAGAAGGCGCATCATAAGTAAGCGGGTGAGAGAAAAAGAATTAGGACAAGCGCGGGCTTGCCGGCACTGGCCGGCGCCCCGTTAGCCTATGGTGGGTCGAGTTGCCGGGTTGACCGGTCGGCCCGCGCCTAGTCGCCGGCACTGGCCGCCCCGCCGCTGAGAATGAGCGCATTCGTCAAGCGGGCCGGGCTGCCCCCCAACGGGTAGTGGGTGGTGCGGCCGCCGGCACAAGCCGTCGGAGAGCCCTGTTGGCGGTGGGCGTTGGCGCGGCCCGCGGGGCCGGGGGCCGGGCCGTTTTTGCGCCCGCCGTCCCAGGCGTCGGGCTTTGGTGCTCAGGTCGTTTTTTGGCAAGGCTCCCCGGCCGGGGGTACCTTTACTAATGAGGAATGAAGAATTCTCAAGCTGTAATTCTTCATTCCTCATTCTTCATTCCCCATTAAGCGCAGCGTAATGCCCGTTTTCTCGCACCTCCACTGCCACACTCAATACTCGCTGCTCGACGGCCAGGCCAGCATCGCGGCCCTGATGAAGAAGGCGCAGGCTGATGGCATGCCCGCCGTGGCGCTGACGGACCACGGCAACATGTTCGGGGCGTTCAACTTCGTGGCCGAAGCCAATAAGTACAACGTGAAGCCCATCGTGGGCTGCGAGTTTTACCTGGTGGAGGACCGCCACAAAAAGGCGTTTAGCCGCGAGAAAGGGGAGAAAGACACCCGCTTCCACCAGTTGCTGCTGGCCAAGGACCAGGCCGGCTACCACAACCTGAGCAAGCTCTGCTCGATGAGCTTCATCGAGGGCGTGTACTCGAAGTTTCCGCGCATCGACCGGGAGCTGCTGGCGCAGTACCACGAGGGCCTGATTGCCACCAGCTGCTGCATCGGCGCCGAGATTCCGCAAACCATCCTGTTCCGCTCCGAGGCTGAGGCCGAGGAAAAGCTGAAGTGGTGGCTGGGTATGTTCGGCGACGACTACTACATCGAAATCCAGCGGCACGGGCTGATGAACTTCGACGGCACCGGCAAAAGCCAGGAGGATGTGAACCAGGTACTGCTCGGCTTCGCCCAGAAGCATGGCGTGAAGGTCATCTGCACCAACGACTCGCACTACGTGAACCAGGCCGACTACGCGGCCCACGACCTGCTGCTGTGCGTGAACACCGGCGAGGAGCACAGCATCCCGGTGGGCGACGTGCGCACCAACTACTACACCCTGATGACCGGCTGGGGCGAGGTGAAGTACGACCTGCTCGACAACCTGCGCCGCGACCACTCACGCGACGAAAAAGCCCAGCGCCAACTGCGCCGCATCGACGAGGAGCTGCAGAAACCCAAGCCCCACACCCGCTTCGGCTTCGCCAACGACCAGTTCTTCTTCAAGACCCAGGCCCAGATGAACGAGCTGTTCGCCGACGTGCCCGAAAGCCTGGACAACACCAACGAGATTGTCGACAAAATCACGCCGCCCAAGCTCCAGCGCGACATCCTGCTGCCCAACTTCCCGCTGCCCGCCCAGTTCGCCAACGCCGACGACTACCTGCGCGACCTCACCTACCGGGGCGCGTTTGAGGGTGCCAAGCCGCGCTACTCGGTGCGCACGCCCGAAATCGAGGAGCGGCTCGACTACGAGCTGCGCATCATTCAGACGATGGGCTTCGCGGGCTACTTCCTGATTACGCAGGACTTCATCAACCACGGCCGCTCAGTGGGCGTGGCCGTGGGGCCGGGCCGGGGCTCGGCGGCGGGCTCGGCGGTGGCCTACTGCGTGGGCATCACCAACATCGATCCCATCAAGTATTCGCTGCTGTTTGAGCGGTTTCTGAACCCGGAGCGGGTGTCGATGCCCGACATCGACATTGACTTCGACGACGTGAACCGCCAGAAAGTCATCGACTACGTGGTGCAGAAGTACGGCAAAACGCAGGTGGCGGCCATTATCACCTTCGGCACCATGGCCGCCAAGTCGAGCATCAAGGACGTGGCGCGGGCCATGGAGCTGGCCCTGCCCCAGACCAACGACCTCACCAAGATGGTGCCCGACAAGCCCGGGACCACCCTGGCCGGTGCCTTCGCCGAAAGCCAGGAGCTGGACAGCATCCGGCGCGACGAGAGCCCCGACAACCTCAAGGGCCAGATTCTGCGCCTGGCCACCCAGCTCGAAGGCTCGGTGCGCAACACGGGCATCCACGCCGCGGGCATCATCATCGCCCCGGACGACATCACGAAGTACATCCCGGTCGCCACCTCCAAAGAGTCGGACCTGCTCATCACCCAGTTCGACGGCAAGGTGATTGAGAGCGCCGGAATGCTGAAGATGGACTTCCTGGGCCTGAAAACCCTGACCATCATCGTGGACGCCCTGCGCCTGATTGAGCGCAACCACGGCCTGAAAATCGACATCGACGACATCCCGCTCGACGACGAAAAAACCTACCAGCTCTACCAGCGCGGCGACACCATCGGCACCTTTCAGTTTGAAAGCGAAGGCATGCGCCAGTACCTCAAGGACCTCAAGCCCACCAACATCGAGGACCTGATTGCGATGAACGCGCTGTACCGCCCGGGCCCGATGCAGTTCATCCCGAACTTCATCAACCGCAAGCACGGCCGCGAGGAAGTGGTGTACCCGCACGAGCTGCTGGAGCCCATACTCGCTTACTCTCAAGGGATTATGGTGTACCAGGAGCAGATTATGCAGACGGCCCAGATTCTGGCGGGCTACTCGCTGGGTGGCGCCGACCTGCTGCGCCGCGCCATGGGCAAGAAGGACATGAAGAAGATGGCCATGGAGCGCGAGAAGTTCATCGAGGGCGCCAAAACCATCCACAGCATCCCCGCCAAGAAGGCCAACGAAGTCTTCGACGTGATGGAGAAATTTGCCGAGTACGGCTTCAACCGCTCCCACTCGGCCGCTTACTCCGTGGTGGCCTATCAGACCGGCTACCTCAAGGCCAACTACCCGGCCGAGTACATGGCCGCCGTGCTCACCAACAACATGGGCGACATCAAGAAGGTGACGTTCTTCATCGAGGAGGCCCGCAAGCAGGGCGTGGCCGTGCTCGGGCCCGACGTGAACGAGAGCCTGATGAAGTTCAACGTGAACCAGGAGGGCGCCATCCGCTTCGGCATGGCGGCCGTGAAGGGCGCCGGCGAGCTGGCCGTGGAAAGCATGGTGGAGGAGCGCGAGAAAGGCGGCCCGTACGCCGACATCTTCGACTTTGCCAAGCGCGTGAACCTGCGCACCGTGAACAAGAAAACCTTCGAAAGCCTGGCCCAGGCCGGCGCCTTCGACGACTTCGGCAAGCACCGCCGCTTGTACCTCGACGCCCCGGCCGGCGACCAGCCGCTCATTGAAAAGGCCATGCGGCTGGGCCAGCAGGCCGCCGCCGCTAAGGAAAGCAGCCAGCACAGCCTGTTCGGGGCCTCGGCGTTTGGCGCCGTGGCCGCGCCCCTGCCCAAGATGCACGAGATGGAGCCCTGGAGCAAAACCGAGCAGCTGCGCCGCGAAAAGGAAGTGGTGGGCTTCTACCTCTCGGGCCACCCGCTCGACTCCTACAAGCTGGAGCTGGACGCCTACTGCACCTGCGGCCTGGAGAAGGTGGACGAAATCAAAAACAAGGAAATTGCCGTGGCCGGGCTCATCAACAACGTCCTGTTCAAGACCACCAAAACCGGCCAGCCCTTCTGCACCTTTACCCTGGAAGACTACGAGACGAGCATCAGCCCGGCGCTGTTCCGCGACGACTACACCAAATTCGCGCCGCTCATCAACCCGCGCAACTACCCCAACGAGCAGGTGCCGCCCATGTACGTGCGCCTCAAGCAGGAGCTGCGCCGCCACACCCAGGACCAGTGGGACCTGCGCATCCTCTCGATGCAGCCGCTGGCCGAGGTGGCCGAAAAGATGAGCAAAGGCGTGCGCGTGCGCCTCGACCTGCGCACCGTGACCGGCCCCATGCTCGACCGCCTGGAGGAAGCCATCGAGCACGCGCCGGGTACCAAGCGCCTCGAAATTCAGTTCGTGGAGCCCCACGAGCACCTGGCCGTGGACATGTTTTCGCGCCGCTTCCAGATTGAGCCCAAGGTCTTCATTGAGAAAATGCGGGAGCTGGAAATGGAGGTGTGCACGCTGATTTAGGGCGCTGTCCGAAAAGCCTGAACGTCATGCAGAGCGCAGCGAAGCATGACGTTCGGATGGGATTTATGGTCCTTTACGGTGCCTGAACCACCCGGCTGAACTTTCCCCAACCCCGAATGTTTACCCAACCAATCTGCTACCTTGCGACCCCGTTGGCCGTACACGCCAGAACAATCTTTAACCCCCAACCCAAACACAATGGGACACAAAGCAATTGAAATAACCGACGCCAACTTTGACGAAATCATCAGCGGCGATAAGCCCGTACTGGTCGATTTCTGGGCCGAATGGTGCGGCCCCTGCCGCATGGTGGGGCCCGTAGTCGAGGAGCTGGCCGGCGAGTACGAAGGCAAGGTCGTCGTGGGCAAAGTCGACGTGGACGCCAACCCCCAGACCTCGATGAAATTCGGCATCCGCAGCATTCCGACGCTGCTGGTCTTCAAAAACGGTCAAATCGTGGACAAACAAGTAGGCGCCGTGCCCAAGCACGTGCTCGCCCAAAAGCTTGAAGCTCAGGTAACGGCTTAAGCACAGCGTTATTGAACACCAAAAAAGCCCCACGCCATTGCGGTGTGGGGCTTTTTTGGTGCGGTAAAATCGCCGCCGGGCTACCGGTCCGCGCGGGGACGGTCCTGGGCGTCGTGCTTCTGGCGGTAGATGGCTTTGCTCGTTCGCGCCTGGTCCTTGCGGATGTCCTGGCGCTCGTCGCGCGTCACCACGCCGTCGGCTTTGGCGGCCTGCTTATCCTGGCGGGTTTCGGCCTGGCGGGCTTTGAGGCGGGCGGCTTCGGTGCGGGTGAGTTCGCCGGAAGCTACGCCTTGCTGGATGCGGGCGCGCTCATTGCCTTGGCGGGTGGTGATGCCGGGCGTGGCCGTTTGGGCCGCAGCTGCGTGGGAGGCGGCGAAGCAGCCAAGGGCGGCGAGGAGCGAAAACAGGGACTTTTGCATGGGATGAGGGGGTATGTGAGGAGTGAAATGATGCCGGTTGGAGGGCGCCCGCCCGCCCGGGTTTAACCGCCGCGAATTGAAATTCTGCCTGGCCCGAACGCAGGAAAAAAAACCCGCTGCCCTGGGCTCCGCCAACTGCGCGGCCCGAAGCCCGTTAAAAGCGCATCCTTTCACTTTTAAAATTTTCAGCATGAAGCGCATCCTCGGTTTCCTCGTTTCGTTGGCTTTGCTGGGCGGCACCGCGGCCACCGCCCAGACCACTCCGCCGGCGGCCCCCGCCACCACGGCCCCGCCCACGGGTGCCGTCCGCACCAGCCCGTCGTCCTCGTCCACGATGAGCACCACCAAGCCGGGCGCCGCCGCCAAGCCCGCGGGCACGACCACCAAAAGCACGGCCACGACGAGCCAGCCATCGGCCAGCACCAAGATGAAAGCCGACGGCACGCCCGACATGCGCTACAAGGCCAACCAGACAAGCACCAAGACCACCGGCCCCGTGAAAGCCGACGGCACCGCCGACATGCGCTACAAAACCAACAAGACGACCACCAAGTCCACTAAACCTAAGCTGTAGGCAATGCAGTTGTGGAAATGAAAAGCCTTCTCCAGCTCTGGGGAAGGCTTTTTTGTGCCCGGACGGGGCGCCGTACCAACTGAGCTTGGAAATGTAAAACGCTGATTATTATATTTGCGCAGCAGTTCTTTCTGACTAAAGGATTGTTTTTATACAGAGGCGTGGAGAGACAGGCTCGACGAAACGCCGGCAACCATCCGCAAACGCGGGCAAGGTGCCAAGTCCTGAGTATATAAAAACAAGTTGCCATGCACCCCTTTTCCCCCTCTTTCGGCGCAACCATTTCCTACACTTCCGCTTCGCCGCGGCCGTGTTGTTGCATGGCCGGTCGGGGTTGTTGAGGCTGGCCACTAACCACCGGCATTTTCCGCAGTAATCGGGCCGATTTCTCGTCGGCTCGCAGGTTCGACCAGGCCGCGCCGGCCCGGCGGATGCGCTGATTCCCGCGCCAGCCTGGCGCTTCGGCGGCGGGCCCTTGCCTCTTTCTTTTCTGGGTTTTTGGGTTTGGCGGCGGCTAGTGGCCAGGCACGACTGGACTTGGGCCGGCAGTTTGCCTGCCGCCGCCAGACCAGCGAGGGAAGAAGCGGGGAGCCAGCAGTGCGCTGAAGGCGGAATCAGGATTGTGTTTCGAATTCAACTTTTCACCCACTTCTTACTTTTTTATGAGCACCATTCTGGAAGTTTTGACCCGCGAGCAGGCCCCGGCCGCCGCCCAACCCACGTTCGACGGCTTGCACGGCAAGCTCGGCTTCGTGCCCAACCTCTACGCCACGTTCGCCCACTCGGCCCCGGCCCTCAACGGCTCGATTGGCTTCGGCTCGGCGCTGGCGCAGGGCGAGCTCACCGGCCGCGAAATAGAAACCATCTACCTCGCCGCTTCCGAGGCCAATAATTGCGACTACTGCGTGGCCGCCCACACCACGGTGGGCAAGTTGCAGGGCCTCACCGAAGAAGAAACCCACGCCGTGCGCACGGCCAGCAGCGCCGACCCCAGTCTCAACGCCCTGGCGGCTCTCACCATCGGCATTGTGCAGAGCAAGGGCCGGCCCGCGCCGCAGTTGCTCGACCAGTTTTTCGTGGCCGGCTACAGCCGGGCGGCCCTGGTGGAGCTGATTGGTTTCGTGGCCCTAAATACTTTCAATAACTACGTGCAGCACATTGCCGACGTGCCCATCGACTGGCCGGCCGTGCAGCCGCCGGTGGTCGCATAAGGACTCCTCCCTGAACAAAAAGAACGTCATGCCGAGCTTGCCGAGACATCTCGCCTGGGTTGGTAATCATCGTGTAGCGAAATTGATTACTGCTGCACGCGAGATGCTTCGGCAGGCTCAGCATGACGTTCTTTTTGCGCGTTGCGCATTACTAAGAGCCTCGGGCGGCCCTTCCCCGCTAACTTGCGAGCCGTAATTCTGGCTTCTCACTTCCCGCCCTGTTCATGCGCTACGCCCCGTTGGCCCCCGAGCTTTTTGTTGAAAACCGCCGCCGTTTCCGCGAGCTGCTGCCGCCGGCCTCGCTGGCCATTTTCCAGTCCAACGACGTGATGCCGGCCAACGCCGACGGCACCATGGCCTTCCGGCAGAACAACGACTTGTTCTACCTCAGCGGCGTCGACCAGGAGGAAAGCATCCTCGTTATTTTCCCGGACGCGCGGCTGGCCCACCACCGCGAAATCCTGTTCCTGAAGGAAACTTCCGAGCACATCCTCGTCTGGGAGGGCTACAAGCTGACCAAGGACGAAGCCCGCCAGAATTCCGGCATCCCGACCATCATGTGGCTCGACAGCTTCCGGGCCGTGGTGCCGGCGCTCATGAACGAGGCCGAAAACGTGTACCTGAACGCCAACGAGCACATCCGGGCCGTGGTGGAGGTGGAAACGCGCGACGCCCGCTTCGTCAAAGCGCTACAAAGCCAGTACCCGCTGCACACCTACCGCCGCGCCGCGCCGCTGCTGCACGCCCTGCGCGCCATCAAAAGCCCCGAGGAAATCCGGGTGATGCGCCAGGCGTGCGCCATTACCGAAAAGGCGTTTCGGCGGCTACTAGGCTTTGTGCGGCCGGGCGTGTGGGAGTTTGAGATTGAGGCTGAAATCGTGCACGAGTTCATGCGCAACCGCAGCCGCGGGCCGGCCTACGGCAGCATCGTGGCCAGCGGCAAAAACGCTTGCGTGCTGCACTACACCACCAACGACAACCAGTGCCAGGCCGGCGACGTGATGCTGCTGGACTTCGGCGCCGAGTACGCCAACTACGCGGCCGACCTCTCGCGCAGTATTCCGGTCAACGGCCAATTCAGCCCGCGCCAGCGCCAGGTGTACGACGCCGTGCTGGCCGTGATGAGCTTCGCCAAAACCCAGCTCGTGCCCGGCGGCGAAATCGAAGCCTACCACCAGGCCGTGGGCCAGCGCATGGAGCAGGAGCTTATCAAGCTCGACCTGCTTAACGCCGCCGACGTGAAGAATCAGGACCCTGCCGCGCCGCTCTACAAGAAGTACTTCATGCACGGCACCAGCCATTACCTGGGCCTCGACGTGCACGACGTGGGCTACAAGTACCGCACCTTCGAGGCCGGCATGGTGTACACCTGCGAGCCCGGCATTTACATTCCCGAGGAAGGCCTGGGCATCCGCTTGGAGAATGACATCCTGCTCACCGCCACCGGTAACGAGGACTTGATGGCCAATATCCCGCTGCAGGCCGACGAGATTGAGGGCTTGATGAAGTAGCGCGCAGCCTTTGCTGCGTGTCGTCCGCGCCGCTAACGCCATCCCATGTGGCACGGACGACACGCAGCAGAGGCTGCGCGCTACTTACTCGTGGCCTGCACGATTTGCGGCAGGTACTTGGCGAGCGCCTGCACCTGCGAGCGGGTGAAGTTGCCGTCGACGGCCACGAGCACGAACGAATCGGCGACGTCGGGGAGCTGGCCGGTGGCGGCGAACTCCGAAACCCGGTCGCCCGCGGCGCGTACCGATACCTGGTAGTCGTTGCCGAGGGCCGAACCGACGGAAATGGGCTCATACTTATTGCCCTGCAGGATGCCGGCCGCTTCCTGGCGCAGGCCCTCGCGGGCCAGGGTCCGGGCCGCGTCGGTGGTGGGGGCGAAGCTGATGAAGCGCGCCTGCCGAATGCTGGTAATGGCGTTGGTGAGCTCGGAGCCGCCGAGGAGCTTGGCGGCTTTTACCAGCGCCAGGCGTTGCAGCAAGTCGGCCGACCACTCGGTGGTTTTGAAGCCCTCCCGGCCTTCGTACTTCGAGAAAAAGGAAGCCACCGTGCGGGCCGGAGTCCCGGGCCCGCCGGCGCGGCAGCTCATCAGCAACAAAAACAGAAAGAACGCGGGGTAGCGAAGGCTTGCAAGCATGGGGCAAAGGTGGGGAATAGCTGGTGGCCTTGTACGCGCGCCGCGTTTTTTTGGCGACCCGCGCTGCCCGTTATGTTGCGGACCGTGAAGCAAGGAGTTTGCCCAGTTGAATGCCGCCCGGTTTTTGCCTAAAACACTATTGAGTTGAGAAAAAATACTTCCCGGTCTTTGCCGCGCTCGGTGCGCACGCGCTGGTAGCCCACGGCCACGAAGCGGCTGCCGAACCAGGGCAGCAAGTCGGCCTGGGAAGTGTCGGCAATGCGCTCGGCCCCGCTTTCGGTGGCGCCCGAGCCGGTTTGGATGAGCACCTGATGGTCGTTGGGCGACGACTCGGCGCGGTTCACGAGCTTGTAGCGCAGCTTTTCTTCGTCGAGGTAAGCCAGCACCAGGCGGCCGTCGGGCAGGGTTTGCAGGCGCACGGCTTCTTCAAGCTCGTAGCGGCGCAGGTTTTCCACCACGAAGGTGTTGTCCCAGAGCAGAGTGCCGGCGCGGTCGAAGCCGCAGACCAGGGCGTGGGTGGTCTGGTAGCCGTCGAACACGCGGGAATTGCCGTAGGCGCTCGACCCGTATTGGTTGCCGATGCTGTTGAACGGGCCCGAGTAGCTGCCGTAGCTGTTGTAGCGGTAGTGCGGGTAGTACACCTCGGCCACCAGCACGTAGCCGCCGTCGGCCTGGGGCAGCAGCTCGTGCAGCAGCAGGCGGTAGTGCCAGCGCAGCGGCGGCACGGCGCGGGCCACGCGGCGCTCGGTGCGCAGCCGCAGGCGGGCCTGACGGGAGGGCTTGAGGTAGTCGAAAAAGTGCTTGAGGCGCAGGAAATCGTAGAAGCGCAGCGGCGGCTTGGCGCCGGCCCCGCGGGCCGCGGGCCGCAGGTCGGTGGCAAAGAGGCCCTGGGCGTAGTTGGGGTCGCGCAGCGAATAGGTGCCCATGAGCAGCCGGGCGGCGGTGTCCTGCGGCGGGGTGAGCTGGGCCGTGATGAGGCTCCGGTCGCTCTCGGCCTGCACAAACTCGGAGCTCACGAGCTGGCCGCGGTCGGTGAGGCTTTTGAGCAGCAGCCGACTCTTGCGGCCGTTGGTTTGGCTTAGCACGTACTCGGCGCGGCGGGTGGCGGCATTGGCCACGAAGGAGAGCTGGGTGGGCAGCGGCTCGTAGATGGACGAGAGGTACTGCATCTGGCCGGTGGCCACGTCGAGGAGCAGCGCCGTCACGTGCAGCTTGTCGGTGAGCAGCACCGTGGCAAACAGGCGGCCGTCGAGGGCTTTGAGTTCCACCACTTCCCGGCTCAAGCGGGTTTCGTACTGCTGGGTGCGCACCTGCCCCAGCCGGCCGTTGTAGGCCGCCACCCAGAGCCGCCCGGTGGTGCTGCGCGACGAAAACATGGCGTACACCGTGCTGCCCTCGGCGCACATGCGCGTGAAATCAAACTCGTCGGGCACTTCCAGCGCCGACTCCTGGCGCAGGCGCAGGGCGTGGTCGTATTGCTGAAAAGCAAAGACGGTTTTGCTGGAAAGGGGCCGCTCGCGGCCCACCAGCAGCACCACCGTGCTGTCGGCGGGCAGGGTTTGCACGTGCACCTCGCTCGCGGACTGGTCGAGGGGCAGCTCGGTGCGGGCCGCTTGCACCGGCGCGTTGGGCGGCGGCGGGGCGGGGCCACGCTTTTGCGCGCGCAGCGCTGGCGGCCCGGCCAGCAGCCACAGCGAAAGCAACGGGAGAAAGTAGCGGAGTTTCATGTCCATGCGCCGTAATAAGCAACCGGAATAGTTACTCCAACGAGCGGTACCTACCCGAAAGTTACAACCGAACCCCGCGTTTCTGCGCGGGGCCGACGTGCTTTATTTGGCTCCCAGGGCCAGCACTGCGTCGAACTCCTCGGGCCGCACGTGCAGCACCGACAGGCGCGACTGGCGCAGCAGGGCTAGCTCGCGCAGCCGGGCGTCGGCCTTGAGCCGGGCCAGGCTCACGGGCTGGGGCAGGGGCTGCACTGGGCGCAGGGCCACTGCCACCCAGGGCGAGCCGGCTTCGGCGGTGGCGTCGGGCGCGGCCGGGGCGGCCACTTCGGCCACGCCCACCACGGCTTTTTCGCTCACGCTGTGGTAGAACAGCACCAGGTCGCCGGGCTGCATCAGGTTCAGGTTGTTGCGGGCCTGGTAGTTGCGCACGCCGGTCCAGACGGTGCCGTCCTCGCGCACGAACGTGGCCCAGGAATAGGCTTCGGGTTCGGATTTAACAAGCCAATGCTTCATCAAAAAGTCGGGATTTATCGCAGTTTTCAGGTTCGTGTACACCTTTCACCTCACCCCCAGCCCCTCTCCCGCGGAGAGGGGGGCCAACCGTAGGTCGGGAGCGGCTCCCCTCTCCGCGGGAGAGGGGCTGGGGGTGAGGTGAAATGGAAAGCAGAACGTATACACTGACCTGGAAACGGCTTTAGGAGGATGCTTTCGGCCATAAACCTACCCGCCGGGGACTGTCGCCGGCGCGCTCGGCGCCGCTTGCTCTCGGTTAAAATTACCTGATTTACAGCCGGCGCATCTTCAGTACCTGCTTGTCCAGCGAAAGAATTTCCAGGGTGTAGTCCGGCTCCTGGCCGTCGGTGAGGTGGATGCGGAGGCGGGTGTTGCCGTCGGCGGTCCAGGTGCCGGGGCGGGTGGCCAGGCCGTCGGTCGGGGCAATGTCGAACTGCTCGAAGCGGCCGGAAGGCTTGATGGCGAAACCCGTCCGGCCCCGGGCGGGCGGAAAGGCGTAGGTGTTGGGCCGAAACACCAGCGTGTCGCCGCGGTCTTCCTCGCGCGAGTTGAGCCAGGTGCCTTCGAGCTGCTGCATGGTCGAAGCGGGCGGGGTGGCGGCGGGGTCGCGCGGCTGGCAGGTGGCGGACAGCAGCAGCAGCGAGAGGGGCAGCAGCCGGGTGAGTACGTGCAACATGGGTGCGGGCGGGGTAAATCGGGAGTGGGGCGGCAAGGTAGGGCCAATCGGTCGGGCACGGGGTTTTCAAGCAGCGTGGCCGGTTGTGCCCAAGCCGCGTAAGCACTGGTGTACGCTACCTTCGTTGCCCCAAAAATACCTTCTCTGTGGATAACCGCGCCCTGACCCGCGCCTTCCAGCTGGCCGCCCAGCTGATGGAGCTGCACGACGAAAACCCGTTCAAAATCCGCGCCATCGAAGGCACGGCCAACGCCCTCGACGCCTTGAGCTTTCCGGTTTCGGAGATTGAGCGCTCCGGCCTGCCCGACCGCACCGGCCTGAGCAAAACCGCCGCCGCCAAAGTGGCCGAGCTGCTCGACACCGGCACGTTCGCGGAGCTCCAGCGCCTGCTGGAAGCCACCCCGCCCGGCGTGGTCGAAATGCTCAGCATCAAAGGCATTGGCCCCAAGAAAATCCGCAGCCTGTGGCGCGAGCTGGGCATTGAGAGCGCCGACCAGCTCCGCGAAGCCGCCGAAGGTGACCAGGTGAGCAAGCTCAAGGGCTTCGGCAAAAAGACCCAGGACGCCATCCTCGAAGCCCTGGAATTTGCCGGCCAAAGCAAAGGCAAGCTGCTGTATCCGCAAGCCGAAAAGCTGGCCGACGACCTCGCCCAGCACCTGCGCGCCGGCCTGAAAACCGAGCAAGTCGCCGTGGCCGGCGAGGTTCGCCGTCGCCTCGAAACCGTGGAAACCGTGCGCCTCGTGGCCGCCACCAACGCGCCGGCCCGCGCCCACGCCGTGCTCAGCGGCCTGGCCGGCCTCGCCGCCGACCCGCGCCGCTCGGGGCCGTTTGCCTGGCGGGGCACCGCCACCGCCTCGGGCGTGCAAGTGGAGGTGCTGCTGACCACCGCCGAAGACTTCGTGACCGAGCTATTTCTCAACTCGGCCGCCGAAAACCACCTCACCGAAGACCTGCCGGGCGCCGACAGCCACGGCCCGCCCACCAGCCTGCGCCAGTGGGCCCGCCGCGAAAAATTTCAGCAGGAAGAAGCCTTGTATGAAAAGGCCGGCCTGCAGTTCATTGTGCCCGAGCTGCGCGAAGGGCTGGGCGAAATTGCCCTGGCTGCCGAAAAAAAGATGCCGCGCCTGCTCGAAGACGGCGACCTGCGCGGCTCCCTGCACAACCACAGCACTTACTCCGACGGCAACCACAGCCTGCGCGACATGGCCACCTGGCTGCGCGACCACGGCTACGAGTACCTCGGCATCTGCGACCACAGCCAGGCCGCCCACTACGCCAACGGCCTCAGCGCCGAGCGGGTGCGCCAGCAGCACCAGGAAATCGACCAGCTGAACGCCGAGCTGGGCCCGTTCCGCATTTTCAAGGGCATTGAAAGCGACATCCTGAGCGATGGCGCGCTGGACTACGCGCCCGACGTGCTGGCCAGCTTCGACTTCATCGTGGCCAGCATTCATTCCAACCTGAAGATGGACGAGCGCAAGGCCACCGACCGGCTGCTGCGCGCCATCGAAAACCCGTATTGCACCATGCTGGGCCACCCCACCGGCCGCCTGCTGCTGCGTCGTCCGGGCTACCCCATCGACTACAAAACCGTTATCGACGCCTGCGCCCGCCACCAGGTCATCATCGAAATCAACGCCAACCCCTGGCGCCTCGACCTGGACTGGCGCTGGGTGCGCTACGCCCTCGACCAGGGCGTGCAGCTCAGCATCAACCCCGACGCCCACCACACCGACGGCTACGCCGACATGCGCTACGGCGTGCTCATGGGTCGGAAAGGGCTGCTGACGAAGGAAATGACGTTCAATACGAAATCGGCAGCTGAAGCCGCCGCCTATTTCGACGGCCGCAAGGCGAATATTAAGCCGCCGCTGGCCTTCAAAAAGTCGCTGTTCGAGTAGCGTGAAAATTCTGGTTCTTCGCTTTTCTTCCATCGGCGACATCGTGCTTACCACGCCCGTGGTGCGCGCGCTGGCGCAGCAAGTTCCGGGCGCGGAAGTACATTTTGCCACCAAGCCGGCCTACCGCGGCTTGCTGGAAGCCAACCCGCACGTGGCTAGGGTGCACAGCCTGACCGGCAGCCTGGGCGCGCTGGTGCAGCAGTTGAAAGCCGAGCAGTTCGACCACGTCATTGACTTGCACCACAACCTGCGCACCCTCCTTATTAAGCTGCAACTGGGAGTCAAGTCGTCGAGCTTCGACAAACTGAACTGGCAAAAATGGTTGTTGGTCAATTTCAAGATTGACCAGATGCCGCGCGTGCACATCGTGCAGCGCTACCTGGCCGCCGCCGCCACGTTGGGCGTCAAGGATGATGGGCGGGGCCTGGACTATTTCATCCCCGCGAGTCAGGAAGTTGACTTAACCACGCTGCCCGCGCCATTCCGGCGCGGTTACGTGGCCGTGGCCATCGGCGCGCAGCACGCCACCAAGCGCCTGCCCGTCGACAAGCTCATCGAGCTCTGCGCCCGGCTGGCGCGGCCCATCGTGCTGCTCGGCGGCCCCGAGGACGAAAGCGTGGCCCACGTCATCGAGCAGGCATTTGAGACGCAAGCGGCGGCGCAAATCCCCGCCGCCGCCATTCCCGATAGCCCGTACTACTTCCCAACCAAGCCCCCGAGCTCCCGAGTCCCCGAGTCCCCGATTCACAACGGCTGCGGGCGCTATTCGCTGCACCAGTCGGCCTCGCTGCTGCGGCAGGCGCAGTTTGTGGTGAGCCACGACACGGGCCTGATGCACATTGCCGCCGCCTTCGGTAAGGAAATTTTCAGCGTGTGGGGCAACACCGTGCCCGCCTTCGGCATGTACCCCTATCGCACCGAGTTCCGGGTGCTGGAAGTGCCGGGCCTGAGCTGCCGGCCGTGCTCCAAAATCGGCTTCGCCAAATGCCCCCAAGGCCATTTCAAGTGCATGCGCGAACAAGCGTTGGACCTGGGCTTGCCGCCGGCCCGCGACGGGCGGTGAGCAGGTTGCCGGTTGCTAGTGGCTAGTTGCTCGTTTTCCAGTATTATTGGCCTGCAACCAGCAACCTGCTCACTACTATACTATGCCCGAAATCTGTGCCCACCTCGCCGTCCTCAGTACGCTCAAAACTGCCCCTGAATACGTCTGCCCCGAATGCGTGGCCTTGGGCGACGACTGGGTGCACCTGCGCGTGTGCCAGGAATGCGGCCACGTGGGCTGCTGCGATTCTTCCCCAAACCAGCACGCCACGAAGCATTTTCATGCCAGCAGCCACCCCGTGGTGGCATCGGCCGAGCCGGGCGAGCGGTGGCTCTGGTGCTTTGCCGACCAGGAAATGGCGGAGTATTAAGCCATGAAAATGCTGTGGTGCTGGCGCTGCCGGCAAGAAATGCCCATGCTGGAAACCGCGGAAGCGGCATTGGCTCAGCGGGCCTATTCGGGCGGAATGCCCGTGGTCGAAGCAGAGGCCCGGCGCCGGGGCCGCGTATTTGTCCCGATGCAGCTGGATAGCCTTGTGGCCCGGCGCCAACAACCGATGCTGGAAATGTACCGGCTGCTCACGGGCTTTGATGAGACCAACCCCAACGCGGTGTGGCACCACGAGGTGGACCAGTACGGCCCCCCGTGCCCGCGGTGCCAGAAGCCGCTCCGAACACCAGAAGCGCGCTTCTGTGCCGCTTGTGGTTTGGGGCAAGAGGACGTTGAAACTGATTCCCTCCCATTGACGCAGCGTCGTCCAGAGCTGTTCGTATAAAACTAGGGGCTTAGGAAGCAAACTATGTCAAGAGGCGGTGTAACTTTCTGTTATGCAGCCGGCTAACCGCTATTACAATCGCGCAAAAATTTCAGAGGCCAAATTCCGTTACGTGTTGCGCCTGTTTGCCCTGGATTTGACGGCCTCCGATACGGCCCGGCTCACGAACTTGAGCGTGCGGTCGGTTAACGCGTTGTATCTGCGGTTGCGGCAGCGCTTGCTGGCCTGGTGCCCGGTGCCGGCCGAGCTGAGCGGGGCCGTCGAACTCGACGAAAGCTACTTCGGGCCGCGGCGGGTGCGCGGCAAACGCGGGCGCGGAGCGAGTGGCAAAACCATCGTCTTCGGCTTGTTTAAGCGTGGCGGGCAGGTGTACACCGAAATCGTCCCCGACTGCTCGAAAAAGACCTTGCAGGGCGCCGTTCGCGGCAAAATCGACGTGGCCGCGATGGTCAACACCGACGGCTGGCGCGGCTACGACGGGCTGGTGGACGTGGGCTTTGACCGCCACTTCCGCGTCCGCCACGGCCAGGACGAATTTGTGGGCGGGGCTTCGCACATCAATGGCATCGAGTCTTTCTGGAGCTTTGCCAAAGCCCGCCTCCAGCAGTTCAAGGGCCTGCCCAAGCATACCTTTTTGCTGCACTTGAAAGAGTCCGAATTCCGCTTTAACCATCGCTACGAAGACCTCTATAAATTGCTCCTTAAATTACTTCGTCAACAACCCCTCTAACCGAGTTTGCTTCCTAAGCCCCAAAACTAAAACGGTCCGCTCAACAGATGCTGAGCGGGCCGTTTTATGTGAACGGGAGTTTTACCCAATCCGCTCGAAGCCGCAGTAGCTGTGCAGCACCGCCGGCAACTGAATTCCGTCCGCCGTCTGGTTATTTTCCAGCAGCGCGGCCACGATGCGCGGCAGGGCCAGGGCCGAGCCGTTCAGGGTGTGCAGCAGCTGGGTTTTGCCGCCCTCGGCGCGGTAGCGGCACTTCAGGCGGTTGGCCTGGTAGGTTTCGAAGTTGGAGGCCGAGCTGACTTCCAGCCAACGGCCCTGGGCGGCGCTCCACACCTCCAAATCATACGTGAGGGCGCTGGTGAAGCCCATGTCGCCGCCGCAGAGGCGCAGCACGCGGTAGGGCAGCTCCAGCTTCTGCAGCAGCCCTTCGATGTGGGCCACCATCGTGTCGAGCGCCGCGTAGCTGTGCTCCGGCGCCGTGATTTGCACGATTTCCACCTTGTCGAACTGGTGCAGGCGGTTGAGGCCGCGCACGTCGGCGCCCCAGGAGCCGGCCTCGCGGCGGAAGCAGGGCGTGTGGCCGGCCAGGCGCACGGGCAGCTTTTCGACCGGGATAATCTCGTCGCGGTAAATATTGGTCAGCGGCACCTCGGCCGTGGGAATGAGGTAGAGGTCGTCCTTGGCGTCGTGGTACATCTGGCCCTCCTTGTCGGGCAGCTGGCCGGTGCCGTAGCCGCTGGCCTCATTCACCAGAATCGGGGGCTGCATTTCGACGTAGCCCGCCGCCCGCGCCTCGTCCAGGAAAAAGTTGATAAGGCCCCGCTGCAGCCGCGCGCCCAAGCCCTTGTACACCGGAAAGCCGGCGCCGGTAATCTTATTGCCCAGCTCGAAATCGATGATGTCGTACTGCTTAATCAGGTCCCAGTGCGGCTGCGCGGCGGGGCCCAGCTCGGGCTTGGCGCCGTGCTCCCGCACTACTTCGTTGTCGGCCGCGTGCCGGCCCTGGGGCACGCTGGCGTGGGGCAGGTTGGGCAGCTTGTAAAGCAACTGCTTCTGGCCTTCTTCCACCTGGGCCAGCTCGGCGGCGGCGGCCTGGGTGTGCTGCTTGAGCTCGGCGGTGCGGATTTTCAGGGCCTCGGCGCCGGTTTTGTCGCCGGACTTCATCAGGCCCCCGATTTGGCGGGCCAGCTCGTTGGCTTCGGCCTGGGCGGCGTCGTGGCGGGTTTGCAGGGCGCGGCGGCGCTGGTCCAGGTCCAGGATGGCGGCCACGTCGGCGGGGCCGGTGGGGTAGTGTTTTTTGGCGAGGCCGGCCAGCACAAGGTCGGTTTGGTCGCGGAGCACGGAAAGTTGCAGCATGGGGCGAAATGGAATGCGGGCAAAGGTCGCACGGAAAACCGACCGGCGCCATGGTCCCAGCCGCGTAAATCGGTGGCGCGGGCCGCAACTTATTGCCCGCCGCGGCTTGTTTAAATCCCAGCGCCGCGGCACCCGATTTGGCGGTTTGCCCGTAATGCGCTAACATTGCGGGAGCAACCGGCCGCCGCGGCTGGGCCAGCGGGCCGCAGCGCCCGCCTCCGGCCCGTCTTTTGCTGAACACCCAGCGGCCCATCCTGCACCACTTTTCTTGCTTATTCCTTGCGCGCCGCGTAGTGCCACTTCCTGGCCTGCGGACCCTGCAACTGTTATCCGCGGCTCGGCCGCTTCCTGGTCCCCGCGGGCTTTCTGAGCCCTCACCGGACCTCCGCGGGCCACCCGCTCCCCCTCGCTTTCAGTGATGTTTCTCCCTTATTCCCTTTATGCATACCATTAACGAGTTGAAGGACCGGCTGCTGTCCGACCTCAAGGAAATTGCCGAGCAGATGAACGTCGGCAACTTCAAACGGCTCAGCAAGCAGGATTTGATATACAAAATCCTCGACCAGCAGGCCCTCATCCCCGGCGCGGCCGCGCCGCCCGCCGCCCCAGTGCCCGCGGCGCCGGCGCTGGCCCCGGTGGCCGTGGCCGCCGAAGCTGCCGTGGCGCCGCCCCGCCCCGCCAAAACTCCGCGCCGGCCCGCGCCCAGCACCGCCGAGCAACCGTTTTCGGACGTGGCCCCGCCGGCCGCGAAAGCCCCGGCCGCCCGCCCCCTGCGCGAGCCGCGCCGCGAGGCCGTGGCCCTGGCCGAGGTGCCCGCGCCTACGGTTGAGATTTTGGACTCCCTCGAAGGCCTGGCCCTGGTGCCGGCCGGCGAGGCCACCGGCGCCGCGCTCGCCAACGAACCAACGTCGGAAGCAGCTGCAGAAGCTTCCGCGCCGGTTGCCGACGCCGACAACGGCGCCGCCCGCCCCGAGCGCCGGGAACGCCGCGAGCGAGTGGACCGCGCCGGCCGCCCCATCACGGAACAGCGCGCCGCCGAAATCGCCGCCGAGAAAGCCGCCGCCGAAGCCACGGCGGCGGCCGAAGCCGCCAGCACCACCGAAAACGGGGCCGAGACCCGCGAAGGCGGCCGCGAAAACCGCCGCGAATTCGGCGGCAACGGCTTTGCCGACCGCCGCGAAAACCGCGCCGACCGGTTCGAGCGCGACAACCGGGAAGGCCGCGATACCCGCGACCAGCGCCCGGCCCGTCAAGACCAGCCGCGCGAAAACCGGGAGCCCCGGGAAATGCGGGAACCCCGCAACGACCAGCCGCGCGAGCCGCGCCAGGACCAGCCCCGCGAAGCCCGGGAGCCGCGCCAGGACCAGCCCCGCAACGGCCAGGACCGCCCCGAGCGCGACAACCGCGACGGCCGCACCCAGACCCGCGAGGAACGCTACGCCCAGCGCGGCCTGGAACGTGCGCAACGCCACCAAAATCCCGAAGGCGCGCCCCGCCCCGAAGGGCAGCTTCAGCCGCAACGCGAGCCCCAGCGCCCCACCCGCCAGGACCTGGACCTGGTGGTGCCCGGCGGCGGCACGTTTGAGCTGATGCCCGACGGCGGCTACGGCTTCCTGCGCTCGCCCTACTACAATTACTTGACTTCGCCCGACGACGTGTACGTGTCGCCGCAGCAGGTGAAGCAGTACGCCATGAAGCCCGGCGACACGGTGGTGGCCACCATCCGGCCGCCGCGCGAGGGCGAGAAATACTTTGCTTTGGTGGGCGTGGACAGCATGAACGGCCGCACCGTGGAGGAAGTCCGCGACCGGGTGCCGTTCAGCCACCTCACCCCGCTCTTCGCCGACCAGCGCATGAAGCTGAGTACCAAGAGCAGCCAAATTAGCACCCGCGTGCTGGACCTGTTCGCGCCCATCGGCAAGGGCCAGCGGGGATTGATTGTGGCCCAGCCCAAAACCGGTAAAACGGTGCTGCTGCAGGAAGTGGCCAACGCCATTTCGGAAAATCACCCCGAGGTGTATTTGATGATTCTGCTCATCGACGAGCGGCCCGAGGAAGTAACCGACATGGCCCGCACCGTGAAGGCCGAAGTGCTCAGCTCGACTTTCGACGAAACGGCCGACCGCCACGTGAAAATAGCCGAAATGGCCCTCGACAAGGCCCGGCGCCTGGTGGAGTGCGGCCACGACGTGGTGATTTTGCTCGACTCCATCACCCGTCTGGCGCGGGCTTACAACACGGTGCAGCCCAGCTCCTCGCGCATCCTCTCGGGTGGCATCGACGCGGGTGCGCTGCAAAAACCCAAGCGCTTCTTCGGCGCGGCCCGCAACGTGGAGGGCGGCGGCTCGCTCACCATCATCGCCACCGCGCTGATTGAGACGGGCTCGAAGATGGACGAGGTGATTTTCGAGGAATTCAAGGGCACCGGCAACATGGAGCTGCAACTGGACCGCAAGCTGGCCAACAAGCGCGTGTTCCCGGCCATCGACATCCCGGCTTCCGGCACGCGCCGCGAGGACTTGCTCATGAGCAAGGACGAGCTGAGCCGCGTGTGGGTGCTCCGCAAGTTCATGGCCGACATGACGGCCACCGAGGCCATGGAATTCCTCAAGGACCGCATCAAAGGCACCAAGGACAACGAGGAATTCCTCATTTCCATGAACGGCTAGCGCTAAAATTATTACACACAAAAAAGCCCGCTGCAGCATTGCAGTGGGATTTTTTGTTTTAAAAATCTAGTGAATTGGAATCGATAGTATAGCGCTTTATAAACCGGCCGGCCGGAAAATAAACTCATCAGTACCTTCAGCGAAGGCAGTGGGATTGCCAATGTTGCTCCGGTTATCACCTGGCAGCTTGGTAGAGACTAATTTTGCCGCGGATAAATTTCAGCCGATGGCTCCCGAACCCACGCCCGCCAACCTGCCCGAACTGCTATACATCCACGACCCGCTGTGCGGCTGGTGCTACGGCATGAGCCCGGTCATCAACCGCATTCAGCAGGATTTCGCGGGCCGCGTAGACGTGTCGGTGCTGTGCGGCGGTATGGTGAAGGGGAATGAAGTAGAGCCCATTTCCGTCCGCTGGGGGTACATTGAGCACGCCTTGGGCGACGTGGAAAAAGCCACCGGCGTGCAATTTGGCGCGGCATTTAAGGCTTTGGGCGCCGCCGGGAGCTACGTGTACGACTCCGAGCCGCCGAGCCGGGCCATTGCCGCTTTCCGCCACCTCACGCAGGACCCCGCCCGCACAGTGGCGTTTGCGCACGCCGTGCAGGCCGCGTTATTTCACGGTGGGCAGGACCTGAACCGCCCCGCCACCTACGAGGCCCTACTGGTCCCCTTTGAAGTGGACGGAACCGAGTTTCAGCGCCGCTTCGAGTCGCCCGAAGCCGCCCGGGCCATCCAGCAGGAGTTTGCGGCCGTGGCCCGCATCGGGGTGCAGGGCTTTCCCACCGCGGTGCTGCGGCTGGGCGAGCAGGGCTACGTGCTGGCCCGCGGCTACCAGCCCCACGAGCAACTACGCCAGGGCCTGGAGCAGCTGTTGCGGGAGGAAGTGGCGTAGGTTCAGCCCTTATTGCAACCGCACGGTCTGCTTTTTCAGGGGCGACCACGCAATGCCCCGCCGGTCCTCTTTGCCCTTCAGGTACTCAAATCGCACGGCATCGGGGCGCTGGCGCAAGTCGTTCCAGGTGGGGCGGTCCAGGTTGTCAACCCCGGCGGGGAATGCGGCTTTTGGCGCAACGGCGGGTGCGTGAAACTGGGCGGGCAGAAAAAGACGGTCGATGCGACGCAGCACAAACGTTTCGCGCTCGGCGCGGGAAGCCGTGGGGCTTTTCATCTCGTACACCAGCGCCGCTTCCAGGTCGGGCTCGGTCAGCATTTCGCGGAAGATGACCTGCCCGTCGGCGTCGGTGATGGTGAATTCGCCGGTGCCTTCCAGGATGGACGGGCCGCGAAATACCAGCCGAAATACGTCGGGCGGGCCGGCGGGGCGGCTGAAGTTGCGCTGTTGCGCCACCACGCGTAGCGTGTCGCCGAGGGCGGAGGCCGCCTTGGCGCGGGCCGTGTCGGGGGCGGGGCGGGCGGCGGTGTCCCGGGCCGGGCGGTCGGTAATGCGGGCGACGGTGCCTTCTTGCACCGCCGAAGGAGTGGAGTTGCAGGCGGCCAGCAACGGCAACCAGGCGAGCCAGACGAAGCGCATAACGCAGGGAATGATGAAACGGTGAGGCGAATCCGGGGTTCCGGCCAGCCTGCATACGGAACCACCGCCACCAAAAGTTGCCGCGCGCGGCCGCCAGGCTACTTTACCGCCACAGCAACGTGGCCACGAAGGCCGCGCTCAGGCACAATGACGACACCTGGTTCATGCGCATGGTGTGCTCGAAGTCGGCCGCGGCTTCGTCGTGCCACACGGCCCGGGCCCAGTGGCCAAACAGCGCCACCACCGGCCCCGTGGCCACTAAAAATAGCAGCAGCGGGCGCCATTCCTGCCGTAGCCAGTAGGCCAGCGCCAGCGCGGCGGCGCCGGCCAGCAGGCCCAGGGCCGCAAAAATAAACGTCCCCCGGATGCCCAGCCGCAGGCTCAGGGTGCGGTCGCCGCGCCGGGCGTCTTCCGCGTGCTGGTACACTTGGGTGAGCGGGTAGGAGCCGCACAAGAACAAGGTGCTGACCAGCGCCAGCAGCAGGTTGGTTTTCTCGAAAAGCTGGGCGGGGGCAGCCCCCACGCCCACTTGTACCATCAGCAGGGTGAAAGCGCCCTGAAACACCACCACCACCAGCGTGCTCAGCAGCGGGTACTTTTTTAGCCGGATGCCCTCGTAGCTGTAGGCTTTTGAAATCAATAAATACACCACCACCAGCCCGGCAAACAGCCCCGAAAGCAGCGCCGCGCCCGCCACGGCCAGCGCATCGAACAGCCACACCAGGTGCAGCAGCTCGGGCGTGACTGCGGGGGGCGCTTTCAACCCGCCAATGCTGCCCTCGTCCCGGTCGTAATAAGAATTGTAGCCGTTGGAGGCCGGGTAGGCCAGCAGGTGCAGCACCACAAATACGCCCACGGCCCGCCACCCGCTCCACGGCCCCCGCAAGGCGCTCAGCCCAAACCAAAACACCGGCATGAGGTAAACGGAAAACGGAATGCGCAGCAGCGGCAGCGCGCGGCGGTAATTCTGGACTATCAAGGAAAAATGAAGAATGAGAAATGAGAAATGAAGAATTGCTACAAAGGTCGTTCTGGTGATTCCTCATTCTTCATTCCTCATTCCTCATTAAGCGCAGCGTCCGGCCAGCCCACCAGGTACGTCACCTGCGGCCCCCACCAGAGCCGCTTTTTGCCGGCCTGCCAGGCAAACTCACCCGCCGGGTCGGCGGCGTGGGCCAAGGCCAGCAGCTCGGTGGGCGAATACATGCGCAGCAACGACACCGACCCGTCCCAGATGGTGCAGAGCGGAATGACGGGAACCAGGTAGGTGAACACCAGCCGGCTGAGGCGAAAGGGCCGAAAAAACGGCGTGAGCAGCAGCTGCGCCACCGGCAGCACCGTGCAGGCCAGCAGCAACTCCCCCCAGTGCTTGCCCGCGCCCTCGAACACGCCCACGCCCGTGCCGGCGCGTACGGCATCGCGCAGCAAGGCCCGGGCCGCGGCGGGCGGGAAGTGGTGGAAGGCCGAAAACATGGTGCGGAAGCCGGCCAAATGAGCGGGCACGGCCAGGGCATTCACGGGCGCCGGCTCGAAGCCGATGGCTCCGCCAGTGCGGTGGGCAATGTCGACCCAGGCCGCGGGCTGGGGGTAGAGGTCGGTGAGGGTGACGGTGGCAGCCGGGTGCCCGTGGGCGCGCAGGGCGGCCAGCACGGTTTCGGTGCCGCCGCCGGCCCCGGCGCCCAGCTCCAGCAGGGCGGTTTGGCCGGTGCGGCGCAGGCCCTCGGCCAGCAGCGGCACAATGAGCCGGTAGATGCCCAGGGCCGAAATCATGAACCGCAGGTAGTCCATCATCCCCGCCCGGATGACGGCGGGGAACCAGGGCAGGTCTTCAAACTCAAACAGGCGGAGGCGAAGCTTCACGCCGCAAAGTAGCGGAAATGCTCATTCAGTGGTAGGGATTAGGGGTAAGCCTAACTCCGCCGCCAGCTTGCGCGAAGCCAATCCGGTAGCAATGAGCCACGGCAAGCTGAACAGCGAGCTAGCCAGGAATTGGCGTCCTACCATGGACATGCTGAACTGGTTGTAGGCAATTGGCCAGGGGATGAACGCCAGCAGGGCCACGGACGCCCCGAACACAAGCAGTGATTTCCACACCAATTCACTGCGCGTGGCGGCCCGGCGGCTTACCAAAACCAGCAGAGGATGCCTGACAAGGCCCCCAACAGCCGCGAAAATTAGGCCGAAGAGCAAGCAATAAAACGCGAGCGACGCGTACTTTCCGTTCAGGCTGCTTATGGCAGCCGGGTCGAAGGCAGAAGAGTCGGAGGGCACAAGGCGTCTTTCACGTAGATAATCGAGCAGCGCATACGGCAGCGCTGCCCCCGCCCCAATGGCCAAACCTACCCATAAATGCCAGCGGTAGTGATGCCAAAGCAGTTGTGATAGCCGGCGCGATGGGGGGCCAAGGGTTGACATAATTGAGAGCGGGTGTTAAAAATCTCTTGTGCAAAGTAAAAACAACTCTAACTTTGCAGCACAAAGCACTTCGATACTTATGAAGCCCGCCGCTGCCCCCGACCCGCTTGCCCAGCTCACCGAAATCCGCGCCATCATGGAGCGCAGCTCGCGCTTCTTGTCGCTGTCCGGCCTGAGCGGGGTGGGGGCGGGCGTGGTGGCGCTGGTGGGCGCGGCGGTGGGCCACTTCTACCTGCAAAGCCAGTACCCCAACGGCTACCTGCGCCTCATGCAAAGCTCGGCCGTGGAGCGGCGCGCGGCGCTGCCGTTTCTGGTGCTGCTGGCGGGCGGCATGATTGCCGCGGCGCTGCTGGTGGCGTACTACTTCACCCAGCGCCGCACCCGGCACGACGGGCAGCCGCTGTGGACCGCCCCCGCCCGGCGCCTGGTGGCCGCGCTGGCGGTGCCGCTGGTGGCGGGCGGCCTGTTTTGCCTGCGTCTGTACCTGGGCGGTGACGCCGCCACGGTGGTGCCGGGCCTGCTGGTGTTCTACGGCCTCGCCCTGCTCAACGCCAGCAAGTACACCCTGGACGAAATCCGCTGGCTGGGCCTCACCCAGATTGGGCTGGGCCTGGTGTGCCTGTTGCTGCCCGGCTGGGGGCTGGTTTTCTTCGCGCTGGGCTTTGGCCTGGGGCACATCGGCTACGGCTTGGTGATGTACAACCGCTACGAGCGGCCGGGCGCGGCCGGCGTGGCGGCCAACCCCGCAGTGGCCCGGTGAAGCACCTCATTCACACGCTTAATAAGGCATTTGACCACCGCGTGCGGCTGGGCGTAATGGCCGTGCTGCTGGCCAACGAATCGGTGAGTTTCAACGACCTGAAAGAAGTATTGAACCTAACCGACGGCAACCTGGCCAGCCACGTGGCCGCCCTCGAAAAAGCCGAATACGTACTCGTGAGCAAGCAATTTGTTGGTAAAAAGCCGAATACGACTTATTCGGCCACCGCCGCCGGCAAGGTCGCCTTTCAGCAGCATCTGGCCACGCTGGAAAAGCTGCTGCGGCCTTGATTTTATTCGGAAAAAAGCATGTCTCTTTTTTTGAACATACACTTTGCAATTCAAAGAACTTTAAATAAGTAACCATGACAACCCTTGCGGAATCTTCAGAAATCTGGCCTGCGGGCAACGGTGGTGCGGCGGCTAGCGCGGCGTTTGCCCAACCGGCCCTCGCCCCGCTCACGGCCCTCCAAAAACTGCTGCTGCTGCTGGGTGTGGTGCTGTTCGACTGGCTTTTCTGGCGCGAAAACGCGGGGGTGAACACGTTGGTATTTACCATTTTCGTCGTGGGGGCCCAATTGTGTATGCTGCCGCGCCACGCCGCGGTGCGGCGCTCGGGCTACTTCTGGCTGGCCGTGGCCGGCAGCCTGTTCGGTGGCGCCATGATGGCCGTGTACGGCTCCGGGGCGGCCGCGCTGGCCTGCGCGGCGTCGGTGCTGATGCTGCTGGGCTACGTGAATCAGCCCCATCTGAAGCTGGTGCTGTACGCCGGGCTGACGGCCGCCCACAGCGTGGCGCACGCCGGCGTGCGGGTGCTGCGCGGCGTGCGCGCCCCGCGCCCCGCCGGCGCTGGCGTGCGCCGGGGCTGGTTTTATGGCCGGCTGTTTTTGGCGCCGCTGGGTGTGCTGGGGGCCTTTCACCTGCTGTTTGCGGTGGCCAACCCGCGCTACGAGGCGCTGAGCAGCCGCGCGCTGGCGGTGCTGGGCAACTGGCTGGCGCAGCTGCTGCCCGATGTCTCGCTGGGGCACCTGCTGTTTTTTATGCTGGGTTTTGTAGTCACGGCCGGGGTAGTGGTGGCGGTGCCGGTCCACCTGTTTGCCGACCACGAGTCGCGCTTCGGCGAATTCGTCCGGCGGCAACGCGACCGGGTGGCTTCGTTTGGCGTGCGCCGGCCCGATTTCCGCTGGAAATCCGTGCGGGCGCTCGACCTGCGCAAGGAGTTCATCGCCGCCGCCGCGGTGTTTGGGCTGGTGAACCTGCTGCTGCTGGTAGTCAACGCCATTGACGTGCACTGGCTGTGGTTTGGCTTCGAGCCGGCGCCGGGGTTCGACCTCGCGCAATTCGTGCACGAGGGAACTTACGTGCTCATCCTCAGCATCCTGCTGGCCATGGGCATTGTGCTGTGGTTCTTCCGGCGCAACCTGAACTTTTACGCGCCCGGCCTGCCCTGGCTGCGCGGGGGCGCCACGGTGTGGGTGCTGCAAAACGCCGTGCTGGCGGTTTCGGTGGGGCTGCGCAATTACTATTACATCCTGCACAGCGGCTTGGCTTACAAGCGCATCGGGGTGTGTTTCTTCCTGCTGCTTACTTTTTTTGGGCTGGTCACGGTGCTGCTCAAAATCTGGCAGCGCCGCTCAGCCTACGGCCTGGTGCGCCTGAATTCGCTGGCCGTGTACGCCGTGCTGCTGCTGCTGGCGGCCGGCAACTGGGAAGTCTGGATTGCCCGCTACAACCTGCAGCCGCGCTTTCGGCGCATCGACATCGGCTTCTTGCTGGCCATGCCGGCCCGGGTGCTGCCCACTCTGGTTGCCCAGCGCGCCCTGCTGGCCCGCGTGCCCCTGACCGGCGAGGACGAGTACGGCACCGTCGTAACCGTGTCCGCTGCCAAAGCGCAGGCCCGGCTCGATGCCGCCGTGGCAACCTGGAAAAGCCGCTACGCCGCGCAGGCTGACTGGCAAGGACGCACCTACGCCGACTGGCACGCTTACCGGACCCTGCCGTAACGGCCCCTATTCTTCTACTTCAGCTTTCCTTTTAAGTTTTCAGGCATTAGTTATCAGTTGTCAGCCCTTTGATAAACATCTGACGAACAACGAGCAACTGACAACTGACAACTCGTTTCCTTCTGGACGACTACTTATGACCTTGCTTCCTCAATTCGCCCTGACCTTGCTGGGCCTACTGTTTTGCTTCGCCGATGTGGCCGCGATGGGCTTGTTGTTGGAATGGCGCGCCCGGGCCGCTTCGCCGGGCTTGCGCCTGCGCCGGCTGGTGCGCGTGGTGCTGCCGGGGGCCGCAGTGCTGGGGGCGCTGCTGCTGCTGGTTGCCGTGCAAACCATGCTGCTGTGGTCGGGCCAGTGAAGCCCGCCCCGAAAGCTTCCGCGTTGCGGAGCAAATGGGTGCCGGTGTGGCCCTTGTGGTCGGTGGTTTCGCCGCGGCTGTGACTCAACCGGGGCGAGCATCGGCGTGCCGGTGCGCAGCCGGGTTTTCAAGCAAGAACCGTGACCCAATCACCCGCGGGCAGCGGCCTGGCGCTGGGTATTGCTGGTACTGTCGGCGCTGGCGAGCGGCGCGCAAAGCGCGCGGCCGTGGGCCCGGGCCGCGGCTTGTCTCGGCCCGGGCTGGGTGCGGCTGTTGCGGCGCGGCGCGGTGCTCGTAATCAGTCTCGGAACAGCCGCGCCGCTGCTGGCCTGCTTGTTAGGAGGCTGACTGCTGTGGGGCTTGCGAAGCCAGGCGGTGGGCTGCGGCTGGACCGGTGCCAAGCAAACACCGTGCTATTGGCGGGCCCGTGGCACATAGAAAAGTAGACATAAAGCAGGAGGATTACAATGAAAAGCTGAGCAAAAAAAACTATAATCGACGTGCTGTCAATGAATAAAACCAGGCATAGGCAGAGATGAGTAAACTTGAAATAATGACTTATCCAAGTTTATTCGGTAGCTTGGCGGCCCGTTGGGCTTCCCAGACTGAGAAAGGCCCGTGACGACTTCACGCTTGCCGCTGCTTCATGGCTCGTACGCTGCTTTTGGTTGTCCTTTTCATTGCCCTGTTCCTGGAGCTGGCGCTATCCGGAGGCTCGTTTTTCGCTCCGGCTTTCACCCTAGCCCAGTTTGGCGTAAAATACGGCCCTGACACCAAGTTTCTGGCGTACATCGTGGCGTGGTTGCTGCTCTTCGTGTCGTTGATTGCGCTGGTGGCCGTGGGGCAGGTGTGGCAGCGCCGGCCCAGCTACGCCACGTGGTGCTACCTGCTGGGGCTGTGGTGGATAGGAATCGGCGTTGGGATTTATTACGTCTTTGGCAAGCCCGATAATTTGCTGCTGGATTCCGTAAAAGGGTTCCTGATTGTAATACTCACTTGGCGCTGCCAGGCCACCCGCATGATGACGCGCCGTTACTAGCGGCGGCTCAGTATCTTGGCGGTTCCTTGGCTCCACCGTCATTGCCCGCGCTATGCCCACTTCCCACCTGCATCCGCTGCCCACGGTTCCGAAACTCTCGCGCGTTGGCCGGGGCCTGGCCGGGGCCCAGGTGCTGAAGGAAACCCTGAGCGTTTTATTCCTGGGGTTGCCGCTCGTGAAGGAGGCGCCGCTGGTGCTGCTCTCGGCGCTGCCCGGCGTGGTGCTGTACGTGCTGCACTGGAACCTGGCGCTGGGCCGCGTGGGGCGGGTATTCGCCGCGGTGGTCTGGGCGTTTACGCTGCTGGATGAACTCTGGGGCTTGTTCTTATTCGAGGAGCTGGACTCGCCCACACGGGCGCAAATCCGCATGCTGCACTGGAGCTACTTCTTGGGCCTGGGCTTTATTCTGCTGGCCTTGGGCGAGCTGGGCTGGCGCTGGCAGCTTCGCCGCGTCCGGGCCCGGCGCAATGTGCACCACCACGCCATGCTGTCGGCCCGGCAGCGCCGCTAGCGCGGCTAATGGCGCCGCCGGGGCCGGTGCGTAATTTTGACCCCCGCAGGCGGGCGCGGCCTTTTGGGGCGAGGGGCTGGTATATTTGCCCTTCCTCGCGGTAGGGCTGCGGCCCTGCCTTCCACCCGTTGCCCCGCATGGCCGACCCCAAAACGCCACTTTCTGCCCCTCTTTCCGGGTTACAAGCGCAAGCGCCGCGCCCTTATTGGCCCCGGCGGCTGGCCAGTTGGGCCTGGGTGCTGTTTGGCTTGGTGCTGATTTTGTTTTTGGTCTACCCGGTTTTGGTGAGCACCAACTTCATGTTTCTCTTCGGTAAGTCGCCGAGCCTGGCCGATTTAGAGAATCCCAAAGTGGAGCAGGCCTCGGCGCTGTACACGTCGGACGGGGTGCTGATTGGTAAGTACTTCCGCGAAAACCGCTCGCCGGTGCCGCTCAGCCAAATGGCGCCCGTGCTCGTCAAAGCCCTGATTGCGACCGAAGACGTGCGCTACTACGAGCACGCGGGCATCGACCTCACGGCCGTGCTCGGCGGCTTCTACGCCTCGCTGCGGGGCGAGAAGCGCGGGGGCTCCACCATCACCCAGCAGCTGGCCAAAAACCTCTACAAAATCCGCCGCCAGCAGAGCCGCGGGGGCCTGGGCTACATTCCGGTGGTGAGCACCATCGTGGCCAAAACCAAGGAGTGGCTCACCGCCGTGGAGCTGGAGCGGCGCTACACCAAAGAGGAAATCCTGCGGATGTACCTCAACACGGTGGAGTACGGCTCCAGCGCTTTCGGCATCAAGGTGGCGGCCAAGACCTTTTTCAACACCTCGCCCGACAGCCTCCGGCCCGAGCAGGCCGCCATGCTGGTGGGCGTGCTTAACAACCCCACGGCTTACAACCCACGCTTCCACCCGGCCGCCGCCCGGCGCCGCCGCAACGTGGTGCTCGACCGCATGGGCCAGGCCGGCGTGCTGCCCCCGGCCGAAATCGCGGCTCTCAAGGCCACGCCCGTCGTGCTCGATTACCACGTCGACCGCCACATCGACGGGCCCGATACCTACTTCCGCGGCGCCATCGGTCAGTTTGTGAGCCAGTGGTGCGACAGCACCGGCCACGACATGTACCGTGACGGCCTGAAGATTTACACCACCATCGACTCGCGGATGCAGGCCCACGCCGAAGAGGCGCTGCACGAGCGGATGAAAACCCTGCAGCGCAGCTTCGACCGGTTCTGGCGTAACCGGGGCCAGGACCCGTGGGTGGACGACGAGGGCAACGAAATTCCCGACTTCATCGCCACCCAGATGAAGCGCACCCAGAGCTACAAAACCCTGGCCAACCGCTACCGCAACCAGCCCCAGCGCCTCGATTCGGCCCTGCACGCCAAGCGGCCGATGAAGGTATTTACCTGGAAAAAGGACGACGGCGACACCACGCTCGTCCTGTCGCCGCTCGACTCGCTGGCTTACTACAAGCACTTTCTGCGGGCCGGCATGATGACCATGGACCCCTTCACCGGCCAGATTAAGGCCTGGGTGGGCGGGCTCGATTACCGCTTCTTTCAGTACGACCACGTGAAGCAGGGCCGCCGCCAGGCCGGCTCCACGTTCAAGCCCTTCGTTTACCTCACCGCCCTCGACAACGGCTACTCGCCCTGCGACCGCATCCGCGACGAGCGCGTGACCATTAATTACGTTGAAAACGGCCAGCCCATGGAGTGGAGGCCCGACAACGTGACCCGCGAGTACACCGGCAACAACATGACGCTGCGCCACGCCATGGCCCGCTCCGTGAACTCCGTCACGGCCCAGCTAACCGAGAAAGTAGGCTGGGCGAACGTGGCCAAGTACGCCCACAAAGTGGGCATCACCAGCCCGCTGCTCGCGGTGCCCAGCATCGGCCTGGGCTCAGGCGGCGACGTGAGCGTGTACGAAATGGTGGACGCCTACAGCACGTTCCTGAACACCGGTTTCCGCTCCGAGCCCCGCTTGGTAACCCGCATCGAGGACCGCAACGGCAACGTCATCAAGCAGTTCGACCCGGTGCAAAAGCGCGCCATCTCGCCCGAAACCGCGTGGCTAATGACCTACATGCTGCGCGGCGGCATGGACGAGCCCGGCGGCACGTCCCAGGCCCTGTGGGACTTCGACCTCTGGCACAACGACAACCAAATCGGCGGCAAAACCGGCACCACCTCCAACTACTCCGACGGCTGGTACATGGGCATGACCAAGGACCTGATGACCGGCGTGTGGGTGGGCGGCGAGGACCGCAGCATCCACTTCACCGGCTCGCAGCAGGGCGAAGGCGGCCGCACGGCCCTGCCCATCTTCGGCAAGTTCATGGAAAAAGTGTACCGCGACAAGGAGCTGGGCTACACCTACGGTCACTTCCCCAAAGCTTCCGTCAAAATTGTGAAGAGGTACAACTGCGTCACGCCCAGCGAGCCCCGCCGCCGCGCCGAGGCGGTGGACACCATCGCGGCCGATAACCTCCTGGAGCAGATGAACAGCGCGGCCGGGGTACCGGACAGCTTGTGAACAGGCAGCTTACTCAAAAATAGAGTTGGGCTCCAGGGGGCGCAACGCCGGGTGCAGCGTAAGCATCAGGATTTCGGTTTCGCTTACAATCCGGTAAATCAGCCGGTACTTCTTGTAGAACAACTCGCGCACGTCCGGGCGCTCAGCCTCTGGCACGATGCGTCCTAATAGCGGCTGGCTTTCCAGAAGCGCACCCTTTGCAAAAACGGCACTTGTGAGGCGTTCGGCAGAAGCTGGCGAAAACGGTTGAAGATATTCCCGCGCTTCGTGGATTTCGGAGATAATGCGCCGCGACCATCTTATTTGGACCATTGCCGCAGCAAGTCTTTTGCTTCTTGCGTCGAATAAGTTTCGCCGCGTTCGCCTTGTCCGATGGCCTCCTCGATTTTTTCGACCAGAATCAGCTTGTCAACCAGCTCGTCAATCGAGAACTCACGGGGTAAGTCCTTCAAGATTACGGAGATTTGCTCTTGGCTTATCATTGTGCTAACCGCGCTTCGTGATAAAATCACCCTGGCTCCAGGCTAAGGTACAAATTGCAACCTTGTCAGGTTCGCAGTTGCAGATTTCAAATCACCATAGGCGCTTATTCCCCTCCGTACAGCGCCTCCAGCGCCCCTTCCAGTTCCGGGTACTCGAACGTGAACCCGTGGGCCAGCACCTTGCGGGCGCTCACGTTTTGCGAGGCCAGCACGATGTCGCTCATCTCGCCCATGGCCAGCTTCAGGCCGAAGGCAGGCACTTTGGGTAGCACCAGCGGCCGGTGCAGCACGTGGGCCAGCGTCTCGGTGAACTGCTGGTTGGTGACGGGGTTGGGAGCCACCGCGTTGTAAGTGCCCCGCCAGGTGGGGTCGTCCAGCATGGCCATGAACAGGCGGCAGAGGTCGTCGAGGTGAATCCAGGACATGAACTGCCGCCCGTTGCCCAGCGCGGCACCCGCGCCCAGCTTCACGGGCCGCGCAATCTGGGGCAGCGCGCCGCCCTCGGTGCTCAGCACGATGCCGATGCGGGGGATGACCGTGCGGATACCCAACGCCGCGATGGGCGCGGCGGCCAACTCCCACTGGTGCGATACGTCGGCCAGGAAGTCGTGCGTGGGCACGGCGGGCGGGGTGCCCTCGTCCACCAGCCGGTCGCCCGCGTCGCCGTAGAGGCCGATGGCCGAGGCCGAAATGAAGGCCTGCACGTGATGGCCAGGCTTGGCCAGCTCGCGGCTGAGCAGGGCCAGGCCGCCCAGCCGGCTGGTCATGATGTCGCGCTTGCGCTCATCGGTCCACTTGCCGTCGCTTACGCTGGCCCCGGCTAGGTTCACGATGTAGTCGGCGTAGGGCACGGCCGCTTCGTCGATGGTGCCGGCCCGCGGGTCCCACCGAAAGCTGCGGAAGTGGCTGCTTTTGGCCGGTTCCCGGCTCAGCAGGGCCACTTCGTAGCCGCTGTCAATCAGCATTTCGGCGAGGCGGGTGCCGATGAGCCCGGTGCCACCGGTGATGAGGACTTTGCGGGGGGAGTTTTCGGTCATGGTGATTCGTTGTTCGTTGTCAGTTGTTCGTTGTCAGTCGTCAGCTTAGCAAACGGCCAGACAACTAACAACGAATTACTGACAACTCGTGGCCGCTACTTGCCAATTTGCCGCAGAAACTCCGTGCGCAGGGCTTCGTCGGTGGCAAAGCGGCCGCCGTATTCGCTGGTCAGCGTCGAGCTGCTCGTGTCGTTCACGCCGCGGCTCATCACGCACAGGTGGTCGGCTTCCACGAGCACGGCCACGTCGTCGGTGCCCAGGCTTAGCTTCAGCTCCTCGAAGACCTGGCGGGTGAGGCGCTCCTGCACCTGCGGGCGGCGGGCGTAGTATTGTACCACGCGGTTGAGCTTGCTCAGGCCCACCACGTGGCTGCCCGGCAGGTAGGCCACGTGCGCCTTGCCGATGATGGGAACGAAGTGGTGCTCGCAGCACGAAAACAGGGTGATGTCGCGCTCCACCAGCAGTTGGTGGTAATCGTAGCGGTTTTCAAACATGCGCACCTCTGGCCGATTCCTGGGGTCGAGGCCCTTGAACCACTCCTGCACGTACATTTTGGCCACGCGGCGGGGCGTGCCGGCCAGGCTGTCGTCGGTCAGGTCAAGGCCAAGTTCGCGCATGATGCCCTCAAAGTGGCCGCTGATGGCGGTGATTTTGGCTTCGTCGGCTTGTGCAAAAGCGTCGGCGCGAAGCGGGGTGCGCAGGCCCGCGGGCAAGTGCGCGTCGGTTGCCGGGGGCGGCCCGGAAGGGTTATCCATGGTATTCTACAAAGTTGCGGTCCGTCTCGTAGAGCGTGACCGAAAGGGCAAGGCTGGCGTCCAAAAGCGGGCGCAGGCGCTGCCAGATTGCCACGGCGATGTTTTCGGCCGTGGGGTTTAAGGTACGGAATTCTTCCGTGTCCAGGTTTAGGTTGCGGTGATCGTAGCGGTCCAGCACTTCGCGCTTGATGAGGTCGCTCAAGCGCTTGGTGTCGTATACATAGCCGGTTTCCGGGTCTACGGGCCCGGTCAGGCGCACGGTCAGGTTATAGTTGTGGCCGTGGTAGTTGGGGTTGTTGCATTTGCCGAACACGCGTTGGTTTTGCTCGGCGCTCCAGGCGGGATTGTGCAGGCGGTGAGCAGCATTGAAGTGCTCGTTGCGGCAGATGGTGACTTGCATAGGGGCCTACAACCCGTGCGCGGCGGCTTTGTTGCACTCGCCCTGGAGGAGGTTAACCCAGGCGCGGGTTTAGTAGAATTTAATCGAGTGTTAATTTGATTAAATCAATAAAAAAGGCTTTATTCATAAAAAATTGGGCAGCATGAGAATTTGCATCACAGAAAGGACCTAAATTTGAAAAGCCAGACAACGGTGCCCTTGGCAGCAGCCATCTATTTGACCAATTTTACTGCTCTCTTAAGTCGTTATTTTCATGAAACGAAGCCTACTCATTCTGCTCTTCCTATGCTTGGCTACGCTGAGCGGCTATGCCCAGAAATCCCCCGTGGACGAAGCCGATATGTCGATTAACAACATTCCTCGCAAAGGCCAGCGCGTGAGCATGCAGCTCGACAATCGCCGCGTGGAGGCCGCCTGGCTCAAGCAGCTCGGCGACAAGTTTGGCAGCAAGTTGAAGAACAATAAAGGGGTGCTGTCGCTGGACAACGTGGTAATTGAAGAAATTGCGCCCAACCCTGTTCGGGTCATCAGCAAGGTCGACGCCACGCCCACCGGCACCACCGTGTGGTGGAGCATCGACCTGGGCAATGCGTATCTTGGGAAAGACGCCACGCCGGTGCAGTGGAAGTCGGCCGAGAAGTACCTCAAGGACTTTGCCCGCATGATGTACCGCGAAGACCTGGTGTCGCAGATTGCCGAAGCCGAGCGCGCGCTGGTATCCTCGCAGAACAACCACATGGCCGTGATTGAAAAGTCGAACACCATCAAAAAGGACATCGAAAAGAATAAGCTGCGCAAAGTGGAAATTCAGCAGTTGCTGGCCGCCAACGCCGCCGAACT
Source organism: Hymenobacter sp. (assembly GCF_031398885.1). Taxonomy (GTDB): domain Bacteria; phylum Bacteroidota; class Bacteroidia; order Cytophagales; family Hymenobacteraceae; genus Hymenobacter. Next base: position 2,748 of record NZ_JANNOD010000051.1, on the reverse strand, counting down.
CCAGCAGTTCAACAACCTTATCGACCTGAACCTGAAAGAGCAAGAGGCTGCCCGGGGGGACATTGTGAACATGCGCGTGGCCCTGGAAGCCGTGAAAGACCGCATGAACAAGATTGAGTAGGCTTCGCTAGGTGCTGCCCAACTAATGATAAAGCCCCGCCGGTACCGGCGGGGCTTTCTTGTTTGGGGAACAGTGCCAACCCCGCAGGGCGGAACTACGTTGGCAACAACGGCAGCACCAGTAGCTGCCGTTTACCCCAAGCTTCATTACCCATGGAAAAGACCGAAGTTCAACACCAAGTACATCTAGACGGCGCCATTCACCTGCTCGCCGGCGACCTTTCGCAGGTAACCGACCGCGCCGGCCTCGACAACCAGTTGCAGCGCTGGATTGAAGACCTGAAAGCGGCCAACAACCCGGCCTTCCACCAGCTGGTGGTGGACATGCAGGCCCTGAAGGCGCACTTCGGCGGCGGCACCCTCGACGTGAGCGTGATTGCCCCGCTGCTGGCCCGCCTGGGCGCGCAAACCACCCTGGCCGCCAACTTTCCCGAAAACGTGAATACCGCTACCCGCGTCGCCAAGCTGGGCGAGGTACTGACGGCCGTAGCGCAGCAGCTGCAAGGCGGGTCGGTGGAAGTGGACGGCAACCTGCCCCAGGATTTCTCCTCGCACAGCTAGGCGCGCTGCCAGCAACCGAAGGAACCCTTCCCGACTTCCCTGAAAAAAAGGCCGGCCCCACACGCGGGGCCGGCCTTTTTTAGTAATCACGGCAACCAGTTAGTTGCCGGCAAGCTTATGCCGTGGCCTTATCGGCCTTGGGGGCCACGTTCAGGCGGCGCTCCTTGATGCGGGACGCTTTGCCCGACAGACCGCGGAGGTAGAACAGGCGGGCGCGACGCACCTTGCCGCGGCGCACCACTTCAATTTTGTCGATGTTGGGCGAGAGCAGGGGGAAGATCCGCTCGGTGCCGATTTGATTCGAAATCTTGCGCACGGTGAAGGTTTCGCCGTTCGAGCTCGGATTGCGGCGCTGCAGCACCACGCCCTGAAACTGCTGAATGCGCTCCTTGTTGCCCTCGCGGATTTTCACGTGCACGTTGATGGTGTCGCCGGCGGCGAACTGGGGAAAGCTGGCGCGGCGCTCCTGCGATTCGGCCTGGATAAAGTCAAGTAGTACGCTCATGGCTGAGAAAATTGCGAAAGACGGCGCCGCCGTCGGGAATTAGTATTTTACGAAACGGAGCGCAAAGATAGCGCTTTCGGCTGATGATAGCAAGTGTTTACTAAGCAAAGCGGTACCGGCCGTTTACCCCAGCAAATCGGGCCGGCGGGCGTGCGTGCGGGCCAGGGCCTGCTCGTGCCGCCATTCCTCAATTTTGGGCGTATTGCCCGACAGCAGAACAGCGGGCACGGCTTGCCCGCGCCACTCCGCCGGGCGCGTGTACACGGGCGGGGCCAGCAAGTCATCCTGGAAAGAGTCGGACAACGCCGATTCCTCGTTGCCCAGCACCCCGGGCAGCAGCCGCACCACGGCATCGACGAGGATGGCCGCGCCGAGTTCGCCGCCGCTCAGCACATAGTCGCCCACGCTGATTTCGTGGGTGATGTACGTTTGGCGAATCCGCTCGTCGATGCCCTTGTAGTGGCCGCAGAGCAGGATGATGTTCTGGAACAGCGACAGCCGGTTGGCGAGCGGCTGGCGCAGGGTTTCGCCGTCGGGCGTGAGAAAGATAACCGCATCGTAGGGTCGCTCGGCCTGCAAGGCGTCCACCCACGCGGCGATGGGTTCCACCCGCAGCACCATGCCGGCCCCGCCGCCAAACACGTAGTCGTCAATCTGCCCGTGCTTGTTGATGGCGTGGGCGCGCAGGTCGTGCACGTAAATCTCGGCCAGGCCCTTGTCTTGCGCCCGCTTCACGATGGAATGGGCGAAGGGACTGACCAATAGTTCGGGCAGGCAGGTCAGGATGTCGATGCGCATTCTTTTAAGCTATTGGCCAGTAGCTGTTAGCTGTCGGCTTTCTCAGGAATTTCCGAAACGGGCAAAGGGCTGAAAAGGACTAAAAGCTACCAGCTATTCATTCCGCCTCGTCCTGCTCGCGGGAAGAAGGCTTGAGGTAAATGTCGAGCAGTCCTTCGGGAAGGGCCACGTAAATCTGTTTTTTCACCATGTCGGCATGGCTCACCAACTCGTCTACCACCGGAATCAGTACTTCCTGGCCCTGGTAGCGCATGGCCAGCATGTCCTGCTGGGGCAATTCGTAGAAGTTCTCCACCAGGCCCAACTCGCCCAGGTTTTCATCGACCACGGTGAAGCCGATGACGTCGTGGAAATAAAACTGGCCCTCGTCCAGCGCGGGCAGCTCGGTAAGGGGCAGGTGCAACTGAGCGCCGCGCAGTGGCTCGGCTTCTTCGATGCGCTCGATGCCGCGCAGCTTGAGCAGCACGCGGGTGCCAGCCTGCGGCTGGACCTTTTCCACGTGGTGCGCCACTAGTTTGGTGGGCGCGCCGGCCAGGGCGAGGTACACGGTTTTGAGCTTGGTGTAGGCGGCGGCATCGTCCACGTCGAAGTGGGCGACGACGTGGCCGCGCAGGCCGTGGGTTTTGATGATGTAGCCGAGTTGGTACGTGTCGTCGAGCAGCATGGGCGGGGGAGGGAAAATGAAAAGCGTTAGGGGGTTGCCACCCCGCCCGGCAGGCAACCCCCCAACCCCTTCGGGTCAGCAACCCGTGATCGACTCGGCC
>NZ_JANNOD010000020.1:0-151814 GCF_031398885.1 Hymenobacter sp. | reverse complement strand
AGGTAGAGACGCATATTTGCGTCTCGTCTTCTGCGCCGTTCGGGCGATGGTCGTTCAACCGAAAGCTAACGACGAGACGCAAATATGCGTCTCTACCTCGACCGTCCATCGTTCATGAGATTGCTGTAGAAAGGAGACGATTTTTAACTCTTCACTTTTAACTGACGACTGGCTCCCCCCTGTCTCGTGAGGCCAGCCGGCCGCCCCGCACCCTACAGCAGCACCGAGTACAAATTCCGCAGCGCCCCGGCCAGCGCCCCGCGCAGCACCCGCAGCGCCTTGCCCATCTGATTTTCCACCGTCTTCGGCGAAATTGCCAGCGTTTCGGCAATCTGCCGGTAGCTCAGCTCCTCGTAGCGGCTCAGCTCGAACACCACCCGGCACTGGGGCGGCAACAGGGCCAGGGCCGCCGCTACGGCGGTTTCGGTGTCGGCGTGGTGCAGGGCGGCCAGGGCGTCGGGCGTGACGGCTGGCGCGGTATCGGCGGCGGGGGCGTCGTCCCAGGCCACTTGTCGCTTGTTGCGGCCAACGTAGCGCAGGGCGGCGTTCAGGGCCGCCCGCGTCAGGTAGGCGCGGTGCGACTCCAGCGGCGGCAGCGCGGCGCGGCCCTGCCAGAGCCGCAGAAACACGTCCTGCAGCAGGTCCTCCACCACGGCCCGGTCAGGCACCACGCGGTACACCACCTGCCCCAGCGGCGCGTAGAACGCCCGGAACACCGCCTCCATCCACGCCGCCTCGTCGGTGCCGCGCAGGGCCGCCAAACGGGCCTCAAGGATACTATCGTCGGCGGCAGACATTCAGAAGCAAAGATATTCCCCAGACCGCCCCACTCCACGGGCCGCCCTAATACTGGCGCGGGGCGCCAGCCCCGCGCCGACTACTAACAGGCCTCTGGCCTGCGGCCCCAGCCCGCCGCCGTTTCACCTCCTTATGTAAGAATCTCCCCGTCTCATATACAGAGTTAAAAGTTGAGAGTTAAAAGTTAAAGTCCAGTGTGTCGGGGATTTTAACTTTTAACTCTCAACTTTTAACTTCTTCCCAACAAGAATACCCCGCGCCCCCGAGCGTTAGCACCCCACTCCAGGCCTCCTCCTCCCCCAACCCATGCCGCGTCTCCGCCCCTCCTGGCTTTTCCCGACCCTGCTGCTCTCGTCAACTGCCGCCGCCCCGCCTCCGACGCCCCCGGCTTACCCCTGGCTGGCCCGCCCCGCCCCCGCTAGTCAGGCCCTGGCCGCCCGCTTCCCCGCCCCCGCCGGCTGCCGGCGCGTGCCCGTAGCCGCCGGCTCTTGGGGCGAGTGGCTGCGGTACCTGCCGCTGCGGCCCGCCGGCACCCCCGCCCGCCTCTACGACGGCCGCCTGAAAAACCGCCAGGACGTGGTGGCCGCCGTGGTCGACATCGACGTGGGCACCCAGGACTTGCAGCAGTGCGCCGACGCCGTCATCCGCCTGCGGGCTGAGTACTTGTTCAGCCACGACCCCAACAAGGTGCACTTCCACCTCACCACGGGCTACGACTTCTGGTTTTCGGACTACGTGGCGGGCAAGACGTTCAAAGTGCGCGGCGAGGAAGTGACGCCCGCCGCCCGGCCCGCCGAGGCGCCCACCCACGCCGCCCTGGCCCGCTACTTCATCCCCACGTTCGGCTACGCCGGCACCATGTCGCTCAGCCGCGAGCTGCGCCCCGTGCCCCTGCCCGCCGTGCAGCCCGGCGACGTGCTCATCCACGGCGGCGCCCCCGGCCACGCCGTGCTGGTGCTCGACGTGGCCGCGCACCCGACCACCCGGCGCCAGTACCTGCTTCTGGCCCAGAGCTACATGCCCGCCCAAAGCATCCACGTGCTGCGCGCCGCTACCGGCGCCGCCTGGTTCCCGGCCGAGGCACTGAACGGGGCGTTTGAAACGCCGGAATGGACCTTCGGGGCCGACGAGCTGGGGCGGTTTTAGGCAGCGCGGCCGGCCAACGCTCGTCTTCCAGCGGCAAGCTGCATTTATCCACCCCGCCATCCTTGCCCCCATTCCCCGGCCCGGCGCCCGCCGTGCATTTGCAAGGCTGCCGCACCTGGGCTCGTCCACAAGTCGTCCGGCTCCCCTCTCCATCGGAGAGGGGCCGGGGGTGAGGTTAGCCCGAAGTGCCACGCACCCCAACCTGGTAACCACGCTAGCGGCTACTTTAGGGGCGCGTTGCCAGGAAGGCGCGCCCACCCCCTCATGGAAGACTCCCCCTCCCCAGCTGCCGACCCTGCGCTGCCGGCCACGCCCGAGGCGCGGGCGGCCTACCTCAAAGAAGCGCAGACGAAGCGCGACCTGGCCGGGCTCACGCGCCTGTTCGAGGCCGAATTGCTGGCGCACCCCGCCTTTGAGGAGGCCACGGCGCCGTACTTCGCGCAAAGCCGGCCGCACGTGGCCCGCCTGTACGCCAACGCCAAAGCCGGCGCCTACCTCAAAGGGCCGCTGCTGCTGAAGCAGGCGGGCGCGCGCTTCGTGGAAATCCGCGAGGCGGCGGCCCACGACCTGTGGGAAATTCAGCAGAAAAAGCTCTTCGATTTGCAGTGCCGCTGGCGGGCCGAGCACCTCACGCTCCCCGGCGTGCGCCACACCCAGGAATTCCGGCAGTGGGAGAAGTACATCGAGTACTGCCCGTGGCTGCCGCCCCTCACGGCCGACGAGGTGGCCCTCTACGAGGCCTACCTGCGCTCCGATGCCTACGTGCCCGGCCGCAACTGGTCGTGGCAGAACTACGACGCCTTCCGGCGCACCGCCGAAAGCGGCGGGGACGATACCGACGACGATGCCGGTGACGCCGACAAGGACGACCGCTACGCCGCTGACGAACGCCGGGCGTACCGCACCCTGCCGGCCTGGTACGCGTACCACAACGCGGCCACCGGCACCGACCTGCTGCTGACCCTGCCCGACGTGCGCGGCGAAAAAGAGGCGTACTACCTCGGCCTCACCGAAGCCGACAAAGCCGAGAAGCTGGCCGCCCAGCGTGCCCGCGGCGACATGGCCGCCAGCTTGCCCTGGCACCCGCTCATCAGCCACCACGACGATTACACCCCGTACTTCCGGCAGTTTGAAGACCCCGCCGAGCTGCCGCGCCTGCTGCGCTGGTACCAGGCCGACCGCGACGACTCGCGCCGCCGCCACGGCTACCTGTTCGAGGCCACCACCTGGCTGGAACGCGCCCTGGAAAACCAGGCGTCGCCCTGGCCCATCGCCGCCCACGCCGACTGGCGGCAGGCGCTGATAGCGGCCGGGATGCGGGCCTGGGGCCACCAGCTGGCCGACGTGCTGGCCGAGGTCTGGCAAGAGCAAGAGCAAAACCGCGCGCTGGGCCTGCCCGTCACGGGGCCCAAGCTGTACGGCACCCGCCCGCCGTTCGCGGAGCTTGACTGGACCGAGGAAGAAAGCTACCAGCCCAAGTTTATTCTGCGCGGCCGCGAGCTGGCCGGCGAGCCCCGTGACTTCAACTTCTGAGCCTCGCCGGCCGCGCGGCCGGCGCCGTTTCGCGCGCTGGCCGCGCGGCCACAGCCCGCTTCACCGCCCGCTAGGCCGCTGTCGCGACCCGCCAGGCGGCCCCGCCCAGCTAGGCCTTCCCGCCGCCTCCCCCCGGCGTCGTCGCGGAAAAACACCATTCTCCCTCGTTCCTCTCCCGGCCCCGCCCCTCCAGGCGGGGCCTTTTTTTACTGCCCCCTACCTTTGCCCCTCACCATTTCACCATTTCACCATTTCACCATTTCACCATTTCACCATTTCACCAGACAACTGACAACTGACAACTGACAACTGACAACTAACCTCATGCCCAAGCACCTCGTCGTCCTCACCGGCGCCGGTGTCTCCGCCGAGTCCGGCATCCGCACCTTCCGCGACACCAACGGGCTGTGGGAAGACCACCGCGTGGAGGACGTGGCCTCCCCCGAAGGCTTCGCTCGCAACCCCGCCCTGGTGCTCGACTTCTACAACCAGCGCCGGGCCCAGGCCCGCACCGTGCAGCCCAACGCCGCCCATCGGGCCCTGGCCGGCTTCGAGGCCCGGCCCGGCTGGCGCGTGAGCATCATCACCCAGAACGTGGACGACCTGCACGAGCGCGCCGGCTCCAGCGCCGTGCTCCACCTGCACGGCATGCTCCGCCAGATGCGCTCCGTGGCCGACGAAACCACCGTCTACGACTGCCCCGGCGACATTCGGCTGGGCGACCTCGCCCCCGACGGCCACCAACTGCGCCCCCACATCGTCTGGTTCGGCGAGCTGGTGCCCGCCATCGAGGAAGCCGCCGAAACCGTGGCCACCGCCGACGCCCTGCTGGTGGTGGGCACCTCCCTCCAGGTGTACCCCGCCGCCGGCCTGCTCCACTACGCCCCCGCCGGCTGCCCCGTCTACGTCATCGACCCGCACCAGCCCGAAGCCGGCCGCCGCCGCGTCCGCTACGTGGCCGAGCCCGCCAGCACCGGCGTCCCTAAGGTATTGCAAGAGCTTGAAGCTGCGCTTAATGAGCAATGAGCGTGGGAGCAGTTATCAGTGAGCAGTGAGCAGTGAGCAGTGAACCGTACACTACAAGAACGTCATGTCGAGCTTGCCGAGACATCTCGCTCGGGGTAGTAATTCAATCGTTCAACGCAGCGGGCGCGATGTCTCGGCAAGCTCGACATGACGTTCCTTCTGCCCATTGCCATTGCTCCCCCCCCCGCTGGCGCGCGTCTCCGACGCGCTGCCCCCTGGCTTCGAGCTTCTGGCTCGCCGCGCGTCCCAAAACCCCCAAGCCCCTCCAACATTACAGCATCATTACCCCGGCGCGTTCATTGAGCCGAGTTTCGCGTAAGCGAAACCTAACCCGATACCCATGCGCCTTCATTACCTCGCCGCTCTCGCCACCCTGGGCCTGACCAACGGCCCAGCTTCTGCCCAAACCCCGGCGGCGGCCCCCGCCCACACCGTTTTCCTGCTGGGCAATACCGCGCAGGAAAACCTGCCCACCGCCCGCCTGAAGCTGCTGCGCCAAACCCTGGAGCAGCAAACCGGCCCCTTCACCGTGGTGCACCTCGGCGACCTCGTCGGCAACACGGGCCTGGCCGCCAAGGGCGATTCCGCGCTGGCGCTGGCCGAGCGCGGCCGGGCCGACGCCCTCATCGCCCTGGTAAAAGACCTGCCGCTGGGCAAAATCTACTTCCTGCCCGGCGACAAGGACTGGGCCAACTCCGGCGCCGATGGCCTCAAAGCCGTGCGCCGCCTGGAGAAGTACATTGAAAAGCAGCTGCCCGGCCAGAATGCCTTCCTGCCCACCAACGGCTGCCCCGGCCCCGAAGTGGTCGACGTGGCCCCCCTGGTGCGCCTGGTGGCCCTCAACACCCCCTGGTTCACCCACCCCTTCGACCGCCCCGAAGCCCCCGATACCGATTGCAAGACGCTGACCAAGGAGGAGTTCCGCGAGCAGCTCCAGGACCTGATTGACGACACCAAGAACAAGAACGTGCTGCTCGTCGGCCACCACCCGGTGGTCACCAACGGCGTGTACGGCGGCCCTCAGCCGCTGTCGCGCCACCTGAGCCCGCCGGTGCTGGGCACCGTCTACGCCGCCTACCGCCAAAACGTGGGCAGCCCGCGCGACCTAGCCTACCCCGGCTACCAGGACCTGCGCAAAGAGCTGCTCAACACCCTGCAAAGCAACCCCGGCGTCGTCTACGCCGCCGCCCACGACTTCAGCCTGCAGCTCACCCCCTTTCAGGGCAACTACCACGTGGTTAGCGGCAGCTTCGCCCAAAGCCAGCACGTGGGCGCCAACGGCCAGTCGCTCTACAACGAGCGCGCGGAAGGGTATTCGACCCTCGAATACTTCGCCGACGGCACCGTCAAGTCCCACTTCTACACCTTTGACGAAGCCAACCAACCCGCCAAAGAGGTCTACGCCGCCACCCTGTTCCGCTCGGCCTGCGCAGGTACTCAGTCGCCTGGCTCCCCCCTCTCCACGGGTAATGCGAATCAAGCATTTGCGGGGGGTCGGGCCCCGGAGGGGTCCCGTGAGGTGCCGCCCGCCAATCCGTTCATCACCGACTGCCCCGGCGTGGCCAAAAGCGCCGCCGAGGCCAAGCCCGATGCCACCTTCCAGGCCAGCACCACAGTGGTGCCCGGCCCGGAATACAAGCCGACGGGCGGCAAGAACCTGTTCATCGGCCGCAACTACCGCTCTTCGTGGCTGCAACCCGTGGCCGTGCCCACGCTCAACCTCGCCGCCGAGAAGGGCGGCCTGCGCCCCACGGGCAAGGGCGGCGGGCGCCAAACCACTTCGCTCAAGCTCATCGCCGCCGACAGCTCGGAATACGTGTTCCGCTCCGTGGACAAGGACGTGACCAAGATTCTGCCGCCGGAGCTGCGCAACTCCGTCGCCTCCGACATCCTGCGCGACGTGACGGCCACGGCCAACCCGTACTCGAACCTGCCCATCAGCTACCTGCTCGACCAGACCGACATCCTGCACGCCCGGCCCCGCCTGTTCCGCCTGCCTGACAACCAGCAGCTCGGCGCCTACCGCGAGCAGTACGCCGGCCTGCTCGGCACCCTGGAGGACAGCCCCAAGGACCCCAAGCCCAACCTGCCCGGCTTCGGCGGCTCCGACGAGGTGACGCGCAGCTTCGGGCTGTTTCGCAAGCTCTACAAGGACCACGACAACCGCGTGGACGCGCCGGCCCTGGCCCGCGCCCGCGCCTTCGACATGCTGGTGGCCGACTTCGGCAAGCACGAGGACAACTGGAAATGGGCCGGCTACAAGCAGAAGGGCGGTGGCACGCTCTACCGCCCCATCCCGCGCGACCGCGACCAGAGCTTCACCCTCTGGAACGGCCTGCTCACCTACGTGGCCAACCGCGAGTGGGCCGTGCCCAGCATCGAAGGCTTTCAGGCAGAGTTTGAAGACCTCAAAAGCCTCAACTGGCCCGCCCGCCACCTCGACCGGTTCCTGCTGCAAAGCCTCAGCCGCGAGCAGTGGCAGGAAGCCGGCCAGTACCTGCAAGGCAAGCTGACGCCCGGCATCATCGACGAAGCCACGAAACAGCTGCCCGCTGAAGTTCAAGCCATCTCGGGTCAGGACATCAACCGCAAGTTGAAGTCGCGCATTCAGGAGTTGCCCAAGGCGCTGGATGACTACTACCTGCTGCTGGCCAAGCGCGTGGACGTGGTGGGCAGCAACAAAGGCGAGGTGTTTCAGGTGAGCCGCCTGGCCGACGGGCAGGTGCGCGTGCAGATGTTCGACCGGGCCAAGGAAGGCGACGCGCCCGAAGGCGCGGCTCTGTTCGACCGGACGTTTAAGCCCCGGGAAACCGACGAGGTGTGCTTGTACGGCCTCGACGGCCGGGACATTTTCACGGTGACCGGCGACGGCGGTAGCAAGAGCATTTTGGTGCGCGTCATCGGCGGCGACGGCCCGGACCGCATCGCCGACGACTCGCGCGCGGCCGGCCTGCGCACCCTCACCAAGGTGTACGACGTGCCCGATACGGACCTCAAGCTGGGCTCGGAATCGGACAACCACACCAGCCCGCGGCCCGGCGTGAATGCCTACGACCGGGAGCAGTTCGAGTACGACTCTTACCGGCCCACCGTCGGCCTGGGCTACAACCGCAACGACGGCTTCACGGTGAGCGGCGGGGCCACGTTCACGCGCCAGGGCTTCCGCAAGCCGGGCTTCAAGAACCAGTACGCGGTGCTGGCCGAGTACAGCACCGGCGGGCAGCGGCAGCTCACGGCCAGCACCCGGCACCGCCACGCCATCGGCCGGGTGGACGCCGGCGGCGCCCTCAGCTACGGCAACTACTTCCCGTTCTACAACTTCTTTGGCCTGGGCAACGACACCCGGCTCGACCAGACCCAGTACGACAACAATTTCTACCGCGCCCGCTACCGCGGCGTGACGGTCAACGGCTTTCTGGAGCGGATTTTCTTCCAGCGTAGCGTGGTGCGCGTGGGCCCGAGCTACGAGTACTACGTCACCGACTTCGCCCCGACCAGCTACCTGGGCGTGCTCAACCAGACGCCCGGCACCGACGACATTCGCCCCAACACCAGCACCCAGCGCCTGCTGGGCCTCAGCGCCGTGTTCGACCTCGACCTGCGCGACCGCCAAGCCTTTGCCCGGCGCGGCGTGCGCCTGCGCGCCCAGCACGACACCTACCGCCAGCTCTCGGGCAACGAACGCACCTTCGGCCTCACCCAGGGCTTCGCCGAGTACTACGGCACCGCCCGCCTGGGCCTGCCCGTCACGCTGGTGCTCAAGGGCGGCGGCGCCCGGAACTACGGCCCCGACGCGGATATTCCCTTCTACAAGTTTGCCTCCCTGGGCCTGCGCGAGGGCCTGCGTGGCTACTACCGCAACCGCTTCAGCGGCGACGCCAGCCTGTACCTGAACTCCGAGCTGCGCCTGGCCCTGGGCCAGGTCAAGAACGGCTTCCTGCCCTTCTACTACGGCGTGTTCGGCTTCTACGACCGGGGCCGGGTGTACTACGAGGGCGCCTCGCCCGGCGGCTGGCGCGCGGGCTACGGCGGCGGCTTCTACCTCGCCCCCGTGGTGGAAACCCTGGCCCTCACCTTCTCCTACCAGCAGTCGGCCGAGAACACGCTGTTGCAGTTCGGGCTGGGCTTTCGGATTGACAAGTAGAGCAGCCCCTGTTACCACTACCCTGATAATCTCCTTATTGCCTTGCATAGATTTGCGGCAATATTTCGCACTATGCAGCCCAGCCCTAGCCAGGAAGACGTTCTTCTCTACCAGTCGCCCGACGGCGCCATTCGCCTCGACGTGCAACTGCAGCACGAAACCGTGTGGCTGACCCAGGCGCAGATGAGCACGTTGTTCGGGAAAAATTCGGATACTATTGGATTACACGTTCGCAATATCTTCGCAACCGGCGAACTATACGCTGGTTCAACTACCGAGTATTACTCGGTAGTTCGGGAAGAAGGCCGGCGGGAAGTGACGCGCCGCATTGCGCACTACAACCTTGACGTCATCATTTCCGTCGGTTACCGCGTCAATTCCGTCAAGGGCACACAATTTCGCCGCTGGGCCACGCAGGTGCTGCGCGACTTCCTGGTGCAAGGCTACGCCCTGAACGAGCGCCGCTTGCGCGAAAGCCAGCGCCAGCTCGCCGACCTCAAGCGGCTGGTACAGCTGCAGGGCGAAATCGCCGCCAGCCAGGAGTTGAGCGCCAACCAGTCGGATGCCCTGCTGCGCATCCTGGGCGACTACGCCCGCGCCCTCGACGTGCTCGACCAGTACGACCACCAGCGCCTGCGCGTGGCCAGGGAGACCGTGGCTGCTACGAGTGGGTACGAGCTGACTTACGAGGAAGCTTTGGCAACCGTGGATGCCCTGCGCGAGCAGTATGGCGGTTCTAACTTATTCGGGCGGGAGAAAGACCAATCGTTTGAAAGCTCGGTGCGTACGATTTACCAGAGCTTCGGCGGGCAGGATTTGTACCCGAGCGTGGAGGAAAAAGCAGCTAATCTGCTCTATTTCGTGGTGAAGAACCACTCATTTTCAGACGGTAATAAGCGCATTGCAGCTTTTCTATTCGTGTATTTCCTCGACCGCAACGCCTGTCTTTATCACCCCGACGGCACCCGCCGCCTGGCCGACAACGCCCTCGTGGCCCTCACCCTGCTCATCGCCGAGAGCAAGCCCGAAGACAAAGACACGCTGGTTACGCTGGTGGTGAACCTGATTAACGGCGAGAATTAACGGCAAAAACTGCGCGGCCCCGGCGCGTCCCGCCATACGTTTCCGCCGCTTCGCCCCCGCCGCTCGCCGCTTCGCCGCAAATCCGCTTTCGGCCGCTGCCCCCGTTGCCAACCTTTGGTGCCTCAACCAACCACCAAAGGCCATGCGCAACTTCTTCCATACCCTACTTTTTCTATTTACTGCCGCGGGGCTTACGCCCGCCCAGGCCCAAACCGCCACCCAACCGAAGGCCGGCGCCAGCCAAACCGTGCGCGGCACCGTGCTCGACGCCGCGGCCAAGGCGCCCGTCATCGGGGCCACCGTGGTGGTAGTGGGCGTGGAGCCCGCCCTCGGCGCCAGCACCGACGTGGACGGCCGCTTCCGGCTGACCGGCGTGCCGGTGGGGCGCGTGAAGCTGCGCATCAGCAGCGTGGGCTTTGAGGAGCTGACCCTGAACGAAGTAACCGTGACCGCCGGCAAGGAAGTCGTGCTCGACCTGGCCCTGACCGAGCGGCTGACCAAGCTCGACGAGGTGACGGTGACCTACAAGCGCAGCGAGGACCGCACCGTGGCCAACAACGAGATGGCCACCGTTTCGGCCCGGCCCTTCTCGCCCGTGGAAGCCAACCGCTACGCCGGCGCCCTGGGCGACCCGGCCCGCATGGCCCAGAACTTTGCCGGCGTGAGCAGCGCCAACGACACCCGCAACGACATCGTGGTGCGCGGTAACTCCCCCGCCTCCCTGCTTTGGCGCCTCGACGGCGTGAACATCCCCAACCCCAACCACTACGGGGCGCAGGGTACCACCGGCGGGCCGGTGAGCATGCTCAACAACAACCTGCTGGCCAAGTCCGACTTCCTCACCGGCGCATTCCCGGCCGAGTACGCCAACGCCCTGGGCTCGGTGTTCGACCTGCGCCTGCGCAAGGGCAACGACGAGAAGCGCGAGTTTCTGGGCCAGGTCGGCTTCAACGGCGTGGAGTTTGGGGCGGAAGGGCCGTTCAGCCCGAAGTCGAAAGCCTCGTACCTCGTCAACTACCGCTATTCGCTGTTTTCGCTGCTCAAAGCGGTGGGCTACGAGATTTCGGGCACGCCCGAGTACCAGGACTTCACGGCCAAGGTGGACGTGCCGGTGGGCGCCCGCGGCACGTTCAGCGCCTGGACGTTGGGCGGGCGCAGCAACATCACCTTCCTGGGCAAGGACGTGGACTCGACCAAGGCCGACGTGTTCGGCGACGAGAATCTGAACGGTCGGCCCAAGTTCTCGACTGGCATCGCGGCGGCGTCCTACGAGCACCGCTTCACCGACCGCACCGTGGGCCGGGTGGTGCTGTCGGGCTCGCGCAGCACCCAGGAGTACCAGCAGGACACCATCCTGTACGCCCCCGGCAGCCGGCGCATCACGGCCGAAGTGCCGGCCTACAACGTCGACTTTACCCAGGACAAGCTCTCGGCCAACTTCTCATTGGCCCACAAAATCAGCGCCCGCGACCGGGTTTCGGCCGGCGTCATCGTCGACTTGCTGCGCTACCAGTACTTCGCGGCCTACTCCTACCCCGTGGCCCGGCCCGAGCGCGACGCCGAAGGCAACACCGCCCTGAGCCAGGCCTACGTGCAGTGGAAGCACCGCTTCTCGGACCAGCTCACGCTGAACGCCGGAGTGAACGCCTCGCGGTTTGAGCTGAACGGCAGCACGGTGCTGGAGCCGCGGGCGGGCCTGCAGTACCAGGTGTCGCCGGCCAGCAGCGTGAGCCTGGCCTACGGCCTGCACAGCACCTTGCAGCCGCTGCTGAGCTACTTCACCCAAACCCAGCAGCCCAACGGCAGCTACGCCGAAACCAACCGCGAGCTGGACTTCACCCGCAGCCACCACCTGGTGCTGGCCTACGACCGGCAGCTGTCCGACAACCTGCGCCTGCGCGTGGAAGGCTACCAGCAGTGGATTTTCGACGCCCCCGTGGAGCGCACCGCCAGCTACTACTCCAACCTGACCGAGGGCGTGGACTTCAACGCTTCCACCAAGGGCAACCTGGTGAACGCGGGCACCGGCCGCAACTACGGCGCCGAACTGACCCTGGAGCGCAGCTTCTCGCGCGGCTACTACTTCCTGCTCACGGGCTCTTTGTTCGAGTCGAAGTATAAGGGCTCGGACAAGGTGGAGCGCAACACGCCCTTCAACACCCGCTACGTGGCCAATGCCCTGTTCGGCCGCGAGTTCCGCCTGGGCCGCCGCGACAATACGTTCACCGTGAGCTTGAAGGGCGCCGTGACGGGCGGGCGCTACGAAACGCCCATCAACCTGGAAGCCTCCGGCGACGCCGGCCGGGCCATGTTCGACTACGACCGCGCCTTCACGCAGCAGCTGCCGCAGTACTTCCGGGCCGACGTGAAGCTGGGCTACAAAATCAACCGCGCCCGCCTCACCCACGAAATCGCTTTCGACCTGCAGAACGTGACCGGCAACGAGAACGTGTTTCAGCGCGCCTACAACCCGCGCACCAACAAAGTGGGCACCTCCTACCAGCAAGGCTTCCTGCCGGTGCCGTTCTACCGGCTCACGTTCTAGGCTTTGCGGTGCTGCGAACCTGAATTTTCACTTTTTAGTCTCCCACCCGATGCAAACCCTCGCCGCCCCCGCCCTCACCTCCGTCGCCCGGCAAGTCCGGCGGGTCATCAGCCGCCGCACAACCATTCAGTTGCCGCGCCTGCGCCGCACCAGCCACCTGATGCGCGAGCTGCATTTCGACCTGCTCGACCTCGTGCACGTCATCCTGGACCTGGAAAGCTGCTTCCACATCACCATTCCCGACGAGGTGCCGCTGCTTACCGTGGGCGATGTGGTCGACTTTGTAAGTACCGAAACCCGTCGCTCGCCGCGGTCCTGATGCCGGCCCGGCGGCCCAAACCACGCGCCCAGCATCAGACTTAATCACTCCGCCGCTGTTTCCTGACCAAAGGCCTGACCACCTTACCTATGCCGCCCGTTATCCCCTTCCTTTTGCGCTGGCTGCCCCTACTGGCAGTGACGCTGCTGCTTGCCGGGCCGAGCCGGGCGCTGGCCCAGGCGCCGGCCGCGCAGTTCACCCTCAGCGGCGCCTTGCGCGACGCCGCCACCGGCGAGGCCCTGATTGGGGCCACCGTGTTTGTAAAGGCGCTGGCCGTGGGCGCCACCGCCGACGAAAACGGGCTGTATGCGCTGCGCTTACCGGCCGGCACCCACGCCGTCACGTTCAGCTCGCTGGGCTACGCGCCCCAGACGCTGACGCTGACCTTGCGCGGCGACCTGGCCCAGAACCTGACCCTGCGCGCCCAGCAGGTGCAAACCGACGAGGTGGTGGTGCGCGGCCGGAGCCCCGACGAGAACGTGAAAAGCACCGAGATGGGCGTGAGCCGCCTCGACATCCGCACCATTCGGCTGGTGCCGGCCCTGCTGGGCGAGGTCGATGTGGTGCGCAGCCTGCTCTTGCTGCCGGGCGTGAGCACGGTGGGCGAGGGTGCCACCGGCTTCAATGTGCGCGGCGGCACGATAGACCAGAACCTGATTCTGATGGACGAAGCGCCGATTTACAACTCCTCGCACCTGTTCGGGCTGTTTTCCATCTTCAACCCCGACGCCGTGCGCGACGTGAAGCTGGTGAAGGGCGGCATCCCGGCCCAGTACGGCGGGCGGCTGGCCTCGCTGCTCGACGTGCGCCTCAAGGACGGCAACCCCCAGCGGCTGGGCGTGACGGGCGGCATCGGCACGGTGTCGTCGCGGCTGGCGGTGGAGGTGCCGCTGGAAAAGGACAAGACCTCGCTGGTGCTGGCCGGGCGGCGCTCCTACGGCGACTTGTTTCTGAAGCTGATTCCGGCCCAGCGCGACAACGGGGCGTATTTCTACGACTTCACGGCCAAGGTGTCGCACCAGCTCACGCCGAACGACCGGCTGTCGGTGTCGGGCTACCTGGGGCGCGACGTGTTCAGCTTCGGCCAGCAGTTTCGCAACGAGTTCGGCAACCGCTTCGCTTCCGTGGGCTGGAGCCACGGGTTCAATTCGCGGCTCTCGGGCACGTTCAGCGGCTCGGCCAGCGAGTACGACTACGGCCTGGGCGTGCCCGAGGGCGCCCAGGGATTCGACTGGAAAGCCGGCATTCGCAGCTACACCCTCAAGGCCGACTTTCACCTCCAGCGCAGCGCCGGCAGCGCCCTGAACTACGGAGCGAGCACGGTATTCTACCAGTTCGCGCCCGGCACGGTGCGGCCCACCGACCCGGCCAGCATCTTCCGGCCCCTGGATTTGCAGGCCCAGCAGGGCAACGAGTACGCCGCGTACCTCGACCACGAGCACACGCTCACGAGCCGGCTTTCGGCGCAGTACGGCCTGCGGGTGTCGGCCTTCGACTACCTCGGCGCGGGCACCATCTACGACTACACCGGCCCCGACGGCCGGCAGAAAACACCCATCAATCCGCGCACCTTCGGCACCGGCGAGGTGATAAAGCGCTACGCCAACCCCGAGCCGAGGGCCTCGCTGCGCTACTCGCTCACGGAGAGCAGCTCGCTCAAAGCCAGCTACAACCGCATGGCGCAGTACATCCACCTCATCAGCAACACCACGGCTTCGTCGCCGCTCGATGTGTGGACGCCGAGCACCACCAACGTGAAGCCCGAGCGCGCCGACCAGCTGGCCCTGGGTTACTTCCGCAACTTCAAAAACAACGCTTACGAGGCCAGCGTGGAAGTATACGGCAAGCAGATGGACAATCAGGTGGACTACATCGACGGGGCCAACACTTTGCTCAACCAGTTTCTTGAAGCCGACCTGCTCTACGGCCGCGGCCGGGCCTACGGGGCCGAGTTCTACCTGAAGAAAAACGAGGGCCGGCTCACCGGCTGGCTCAGCTACACCCTGAGCCGCAGCGAACGGCAGATAAACGGCATCAACAACGGCAACTGGTACGTGAACAAGTACGACAAAACCCACTACCTGAGCCTGGTCGGCATCTACGCTCTGAGCCCGCGCCTCACCCTGTCGGGCACGTTCAGCTACAGCACCGGCATCGCGGCCACCTTCCCCGATAGCCGCTTCGAGTACCAGGGCCTGATACTGCCCAACGTGAACGGCAACGTGCGCAACAACTACCGCGTGCCCGCCTACCACCGCCTCGACCTGGCCGCCACCCTGCAGGGCCGCCGGGGCCGCGGGCCGCGCTGGGCGCCGAAGTGGGAAACGAATTGGGTGTTCTCCGTCTACAACGCTTACGGCCGCCGCAACGCCTACAGCATCTACTTCCGCGAAAACACCGACCGCCCCGGCAACACCGAAGCCGTGCGGCTGGCCGTGTTCGGCACGGTGCTACCGGCCGTGACCTACAATTTCAGCTTCTAGCGGCCTCCAGTCCAGGCGGCCGGCTGCGGTAAGGCCGGCCTCACACGTAGGTAACGCCCTGCTGAAAACAAAATCGATACCCTCACTGCCGGCTTCGCTCGCCGCGCAGCCCACCCATAGCCGGGGCCGCGTTGCGCTGCCGGCCCCAAGCCCCTAAGTTCCCAAGTCCCCAAGCCCCACTAATGAAACGCCTCCCGCTCTTTTTGCTTGCCGCCCTGGCCCTCACGGCCTGCGAGGACGTGATTGACGTAACCATTCCCACGGCCCGGCCCCTGCTGGTGGTGGAGGGCGCCGTGACCGACCAGCCCGGCCCCTACACCGTGAAACTGACCCGCACCGTGGCGTATTTCGACGCCCAGCCCCAGCCGCCGGTGCCCGGCGCCGTGCTCACCCTGCGCGACGACGCGGGCCAGACCGAAACCCTGCGCGAGCAGGCGCCCGGCGTGTACGCCAGCCGCACGTTTCAGGGGCGCATCGGCGGACGCTACACGCTCACCATCGAGGCCGAAGGCGAGCAGTATCAGGCCGAAACCGAAATCCGCCGCACCCCGCCCATTGACAGCATCCGGGCCGAGTTCCGGGCCAAAACCGGCTTGGACGAAGAAGGCTACTACGTGCTCTACTACGGCCCCGAGCTGCCCGGCGTGGGCGACTACTACCGCTTCAAAGTATTTCGCAACGGCCAACTGCTCAACCGGCCCTCCGACCTGTTCGTGCGCTCCGATGAACTGGTGGACGGCCGCTACATCGGCGCCTTCGAGCTGAATAACAACCAGGCCGAGGAGATTACCTTCGTACCCGGCGACCGGATTAAAGTGGAAATGAACTCGGTGCCGCGCGACTATTTCTTCTTTCTGAACGAGATTGTGACGCAGCTCAACAACACCGGCCTGTTTGCCGCGCCGCCCGCCAACGTGCGCACCAACGTGCGCAACGTGAACGCGCAGTCGGCGCAAACGGCCGTGGGCTACTTTGCCGGCTACACCGTGCGCCAGGATTCGCTCGTGGTTCGGTAACTTGATTCCGCCCGCCCCCGCTTTCGCCCAACCGCTTCCCCCCAACTAGCCTTTGCCATGAACGACAAGTGGATTCGCATTATCGGCATTCCCGTGGTGAGCGTCATCATGCACGTGGTGTTCGCGGGCTGGCCCCAGCACTACGACGCCGACACCGGCCGGCACTTTCTGTTCGGTCTGTTCATCACGGTGCTGCTGTGGGAAGGCAACCGGGCAAACTTTCTGCTCATGCGGCGCCTGTTTCCGCACTACGACCAGACCGCCCGCCGCCTCGTGCTCCAGACCCTGGCCAGCATCGCCTACACCTTCGTGGCGACGCTGTTTCTGAACTGGTTGCACGAGGTGCTGCTGGGCGTCCCGCTCTGCGTGAAGGGCGAGTTGCTGCACGCCTTTCTCGTCAAACTCGCGCCCACGTTCATGGTCACGTCGGTGTACGAGAGCGTGTATTTCTTTGGGCAGTGGAAGGAGAATTTCCAGCGCTCCGAAGCCTTGGCCCGCGCCGCCATCCAGTCCGAGCTGGAAGCCCTGCAGCGCCAGCTCGACCCGCACTTTCTGTTCAACTCCCTCAACACCCTGTCGGCCCTCATCGACGATACCAACGCCGAGGCCCAGCGCTACGTGGAGCAGCTGGCCGACGTGTACCGCTACGTGCTGCTGAGCCGCGACAAGTCCACGGTCACCCTCGCCGAGGAGCTGGCCTTCGTGGAAGCCTACGTGGCCCTGCACAAAACCCGCTTCCGCGACGACCTCCTGGTGGAGCAGCACATTGCCCCTGGGGCCGGCCAGGGCGCCGTGGCCCCGCTCAGCGTGCAGATGCTCATCGAGAACGCCCTCAAGCACAACAGCATCTCGCCCCAAAGCCCGCTGCGGGTGCTGCTGCAGGCCGAGGGCGGCGCCGCCGGCTACGTGAGCGTGGCCAACAACGTGCAGCCCAAAACCGGCCTGGCCACGTCCACCAAAGTCGGCCTGCGCAACATCATCGACCGCTACCGCCTGCTCACGCCCCAACCCGTGCTGGTGCACAACGAAGCCGGGCTGTTCACCGTGCGCCTGCCGCTGCTGCAATAACAGTGAGCAGTGAGCAGTGAGCAGAAAGAACGTCTTGCTGAGCTTGCCGAAGCATCTTGCTCGCACCGTTGAACGATTGAATTACTGCCCCACGCGAGATGCTTCGGCAAGCTCAGCATGACCGTTCTCACTGACAACTGACAACCAACAATTGACAACTGATAACTACTCACCGGAAATGACCTTCCTGCTCATCGAAGACGAGTACCCGGCCGCCGAGCGCCTCCAGCGCCTGCTGCACCAAGCCGCCCCCGGGGCCGAAGTGGTGGCCGTGCTGCAAAGCGTGGCCGCCGCCCGCCAGTGGCTGGCCACGCACCCCGCGCCCGACCTCATCCTGTCCGACATCCAGCTCAGCGACGGGCTCAGCTTTGAGATTTTTGAGGGCCTGGTGCTGCCCAGCCCCATTGTGTTCACCACCGCCTACGACGAGTACGCCATCAAGGCGTTCCGGGTCCGCAGCATCGACTACCTGCTCAAACCCGTCAAGCTGGCCGATTTGCAGGCCGCCCTGGCCAAGTTCCACGACCTGCGGGCCAGCTTCTCGGCCCCCGAAAGCGCCCAGCGCCTGGAGCGCCTGCTCGACAGCCTGCCCCTGACCAGCCGGCCCTACAAAACGCGCTTCTTGGTGAACAGCGGCGCGCAACTGCTGCCGCTCGACGTGGCCCAGGTGGCGTACTTCTGCACCCGCCACGAGTTGACCACCCTCGTGGCCCGCGACGGCCACCGCTTCGTGCTCGACTACACCCTTGAGCAGCTCGAACGCCTGCTCGACCCCGGCCACTTCTATCGGGCGAACCGCCAGTTGCTGCTGCACCTGAGCGCCGTGCGCCGCCTGCACCCCCACTTCAACGGCAAGCTCAAGCTCGACCTGCACCCCGCGGCCAGCGAAGAAATGCTCGTGAGCCGCGGCAAAGCCGCCGGCTTCAAGGCCTGGCTCGAAGGCGAGCCCGCGGCGGTGCGCGCCGCGCCGTAGCGCGCAGCGGGTGCCCGCCGCTATCTTTGAGCTTTCTGCTCACCTGGCCCCGTTCATTAGTGGAGTACCCGTTACGCAAAATTGCTGCCATCGACATCGGCTCCAACGCCGTGCGGTGCCAGATTTCGGCCGTGTTGTTTTACGAGGGGCGCTACCGCCTCAAGCGTGTGGAGTACGTGCGCTTTCCCATGCGGCTGGGCGAAGACGTGTTTGCCACCGGCCAGATTTCCCTGCCCAAGGAGGAGCAGTTCGTCAAGTTTCTGCACTCCCTCAAGCTGCTGATGGAGGTGCACGGCGTGGCTCACTACCTCGTCTGTGCCACCTCGGCCATGCGCTCGGCCGCCAACGGCCCCGCCATCGTGGCCCGCGTGCGCGCGGAGCTGGGCATGGAAATCAAGGTGATTGACGGCCAGGACGAAGCCTTCTACATCAACCGCGTCATCGAGCATGTGCTGGAAGACAACAAGCACTACCTGCACATCGACGTGGGCGGCGGCAGCACCGAGTTCAACATCTACCACGACAAGCGCAAAGTGGCCGCGCAGTCCTTCGAAATCGGCTCCATCCGGCGCATGCAGCAGGAGGAAAGCGGCGCCGCCAGCACCGAGGCCCAGGCCGAGCTGTGGGCCCGCATGGAGGCCTGGGTGCGCCACAACGCCCGCGCGTACCACGTCACGCGCGCCATTGGCACGGGCGGCAACATCAACAAGCTCTACAGCCTCACCGCGGCGGCCCCCAGCAAGGCCGTGACCCGCCGCAGCCTCGAAACCACCCTGGCCCGCCTCGCCAGCCTGACCATGAACGAGCGCGTGAACGTGGCCATGCTCAACCCCGACCGCGCCGACGTCATCGTGCCCGCCGGCCACATTTACCTTTCGGCTATGCAGTGGGCCAACGTCCACAACATGGTGGTGCCCGACATTGGCCTCAAGGACGGCATGCTCCAGGCCTTGTTCGAAGACTACTTCGACGACCTCAACCCCGGCGCCGACCACCCGGCCAAGCTCCCCGTCCCCGACATGCAGAACGAGCCGGCCGAATTGGAGTAAGCGCGGGCGTGAAAGAAGTTAAAAGTTGAGAGTTTAAAAGTTAAAATACTCACTTGAATCGTCAGGCAGGCTTTTTAACTTTTAACTCTCAACTTTTAACTTCCTTCACGCCCGCGCCACTTCCTCGCCCACCCCTTCCTCGTCGGCGTGGCCCACGGGCGTGTTGGCGTCTTCGTACACTTCATCGGGCTCGCCTTCCCCGAAGGCATCATCCGTTTCCGCTTCGGTTGGTTCCGTTGCCGCGAGCGCCGCGGCTTCTTCGGCGGTTGCGCGGGCGGCGGCCACGTCCAGGCGGCGCTGGGCTTGCACGTCCAGCAACGCCAACAGCCCGTCGGGGGTGGCGCTGGCCAACTGCGCTTCGTCGCGCTTAAAAAAGTCTTTGTGCACGTTCACCACCGGCTCGCCGGGCGCCGGGTGCTGCCGGATGTAGGCGCCGTCCTCGCGCATCACGTAGCTGTTCTGATTGTCCATCATGTTCATCATCAAAATATTGATGGCTTCGCGCTTAAGCTGCGGATTAACAATCAGAAACAGGGCTTCGATGCGCCGGTCGAAGGAGCGCACCATGATGTCGGCCGAGCCGGCGTACACGCGCGCCTCGCCGCCGTGGTGGAAGTAGAACAGCCGCGTGTGCTCCAGGTACTCGCCCACGATGCTGCGCACTTCAATGTTTTCGCTCAGCCCCGGCCGGCCCGGCCGCAGGCAGCAGATGCCCCGCACGATGAACCGAATGGGCACCCCGGCCTTGGCCGCCTTGTAAAATTCGTCGATGATTTCCTTGTCTTCGAGCGAGTTCATCTTCATCACGATGCCGCTGGCCTGGCCTTTTTTGGCGTGCTTCACTTCCTCCCGAATCAGGTGGATGAGCTGCTGGCGCATGTCCTTGGGCGCCGTGATGAGGTACTCGTAGTCGTCGGGCTGCGAGTGGCCGGTGATGACGTTGAAGAATTCCGACACGTCGTGCCCGTAGGTGTCGTTGGTGGTGAGCAGGCTCAGGTCGGTGTAGAGGCGCGAGGTTTGCTCGTTGTAGTTGCCCGAGCCCAGGTGCACGTAGCGCGTCACCTTCTCCCCTTCCTTGCGGATAATCATGAGCAGCTTGGTGTGCGTCTTGTACTTGCTCACGCCGTAAATCACGAAGCAGCCGGCCTTTTCCAGCCGGGCGCCCTCGCGGATGTTTTTCTCCTCGTCGAACCGCGCTTTTACTTCGAACAGCACCGAGACGTGCTTGCCATTCTCGGCCGCCTTGAGCAGTGCAGCCGACACGCGGGAGTCGTCGGCCAGGCGGTAGATGGTTTGCTTGATGCCCAGCACGTGCGGGTCCGCCGCCGCCTCTTCCAGCAAGCGCACCATGGGCTCGATGCTGTTGTAGGGGTGGTGCAGCAGCACGTCGTGGTGCTTGAGGTATTCGAGCATGTTCTCGTCGGCCCCCTCGGGCATGCTCAGCGGCGGCACCGACGAAGGCAGCCGGGCGGTTTTGCCCCGCAGGCTGGGGTGGCGCACAATCTGCCACAGCCCCTTGAGGTCAATCAGCGAGTTGATGACGAAGACGTTGCCGTTGTCAATGTTCCACCGCTCGCGCAGCACCGCCATGAGCACGGCCGAGGCGTTGGGCTCTACTTCCACGCGCACCACGCGGCCGCGCTTGCGGGTTTTCAGCCCGACCTGAATTTCTTTGATGAAGTCGTTGTCGATGTCGTCGGACTCTTCCAGCGTGAAGTCCCCGTTGCGGGTGATGCGGAACAGGTCGGCCGACAGAATTTCGACGTTGCGGAACAGGCGCGGCAGAAATTCGCGCACCACTTCCTCAATGGGCACGAAGATGACCTTGTCTTTGCGGGTGAGCTCAAAAAACCGGGTCAGGTTCTGCGGAATCTGCACGAAGGTGAGCCGCTCCTGCCCTTTCTCGGCCTCGCCGTCGAGCCCCACGGCCACCCCATTGCCGATGCGCGTGACCACCCCGAAGATGAGCATCTGGTTCATCATCAGCGGGAAGCCGTGGTACGAGTCGTACATCATCGGTGTGAGCAGCGGAAACACGGTGTTCTTGAAGTAGCCGTCCACCTTCTTCACTTCGAGTTCGGTAAGGTCGCCCATCTTCAGGATGTTGAAGCCGTTCTTCTCGAAGTTAGGCTTCAGCTCATTGAGGTAGGTCAGGCTTTGGTCGTTCACGAAGCGGTGGGCGAAATCCAACAGCTTGCGCCGAAACGGCAGCTCCCGCAGCCCGGAGTAGTCAATCCGCTCCTTGCCGTAGTCGAGGTAGTTGTAGAGCGACCCCACGCGAATCATAAAAAACTCGTCGAGGTTGGAGCTGGTGATGGCCAGGAACTTGAGCTTGTCGAGCAGGCCCCGGCCGGCGTCCTGCACCTGGTCGAGCACGCGGTAGTTGAAGCGCAGCCAGCTCAGGTCGCGGCTGATGTACTTGCTTTTGCGGATAAGGTCGGCAGACTTAAACAGTTTCATGGACCACGGATTTAACGGATTTCAAACGCTTTATACGGATTTTGTGGCCGGCACAATGCGTCCGGGGGCAAAATAACGACCTTCCGGGCATCGGCCGGCGGTGAAGCCGGAAAGAACGCCGCTGCCCCGCGTGCAAACAACGCGCTTCGACGCGGCGGGCAGGCCCGTTGCTTCGGCTTCGCCCGCCCCACCGGCACCGGCGTGGCCAAGAAAGTTCTACTTTGCTTCGCGCCCGTACGGAAGCCAGCCGCTGCGAGGGGTTGCCCCCCAGGGCTGGCTTCGGCAACTGGCTACGGAAACCTGCCCGTATTCCCCCGTAGTCGGCGCGCCCAAGCTGCATCTAGAACTGTCCAGCTAAGGGCTAGGAGGGGGTATTGGCCCCGCTCACGCTGCGCCGGTGGCTGCGGCAGAGCGCGGCTAGGGCAGCTCCTCGAAAATGTCGTTCCAGGCGATGAGCAGCTCTGGCAGACGATGCGAGTGCATGGGCCCCGGCTCGGCATAAGTGCCGGTCAGCTCGTACTCACCGTTCGCACCCAGCGCATAGGCCAGCACCGTTTGCTCGCCGGGAAACACAATCCAGTACTCGGCCACGCCGTTCTCGGCGTAAAGGTCGAACTTGGTACGGGTGTCGAGCACCAGCGAGCTGGGCGACACGATTTCAATAATCCAGTCGGGCGCCCCAACGCAGCCGCGCCGGTCTATTTTGCTTAAGTCGCAGATGATGCTGAGGTCGGGTTGCACCACGGTTTGCACTTGGGCGTCGCCGTTGTCGGCGCTGCGTAGCAGGCGCACGTCGAACGGCGCGGCAAACACCCGGCAGGGCTTGCCTTTGAGGTGCCCCCAGATGATGCCGTGGAGGTCGGATGCTAGTTGCTGGTGCTGCGAAGTTGGCGCCGACATCTTGCGCAGCACCCGGCCCCTTATCAGCTCCACGTACTCCGTGAAGCGCCACGTCAGGTAGTCGGCGTAGGTATAGCTGCCGTCGGGGTCGAGCTGCGAGATGTCGGTGATGGGCGTCATGAATTCAAATTTACGCACAAAGCCCCGCGGGGGACGTGCCCGCCTCACCCCGCCACAATGGCTGTGGCTTCGATTTCCACCAGCATCCGCGGGTCAATCAGTGCCCGCACCTCCACCATGGTCGTGGCCGGCCGAATAGTGCCAAAGACCTCGCCGTGCGCCCGGCCCACGGCCTCCCATTGCGAGATGTCGGTGACGAACAGGCGCGTGCGCACCACGTCTTCAAACGATGCGCCCGCTTCCGCCAGCGCCGCCCCAATTTTCTCTAGCGCCCGCTGGGTCTGTACATAGATGTCCGCGTCGCCGGTCACTACATCGCCGTCCTGGGCCGTGGTGCCGGCCACTTCCACCACCTTGCCCACGCGCACGGCCCGGGAATACCCCACAACGGGCTCCCAGCGCGCCCCGGAGGAAATTAGTTGTCGCATAAGTGAATGAGTGAATTAAAAAGCTATCCAAATGAAACCAAAAAAGGCTGCCAGAACCGGCAGCCTTTTTTGTCTACAAAATCCGACTAATCCAACCTTAATCCAGAAAATCCGTGATTTAGACGTCCAGCTTGGCGTACTTGGCGTTGCGTTCGATGAAATCGCGCCGCGGGGCCACTTCGTCGCCCATTAGCATGGAAAACAGGTGGTCGGCCTCGGCGGCCGACTCCACCGTGACCTGCTTCAGGGTGCGGGTCATGGGCTGCATGGTGGTCGACCACAGCTGCTCGGCGTTCATCTCGCCGAGGCCCTTGTAGCGCTGCACGTTCACCGTTTCGGGCTTGCCTCGGCCCAACTCCTCCTGGGCGGCCATGCGCTCGTCCTCGGTCCAGCAGTAGCGCTCTTCCTTGCCGCGCTTCACGAGGTAGAACGGCGGCAGGGCGATGTAAATCATGCCCCGGTCCACCAGCTCCCGCATGTAGCGAAAGAAGAACGTCAGAAT
Source organism: Hymenobacter sp. (assembly GCF_031398885.1). GTDB lineage: Bacteria > Bacteroidota > Bacteroidia > Cytophagales > Hymenobacteraceae > Hymenobacter. Next base: position 128,221 of record NZ_JANNOD010000020.1, on the reverse strand, counting down.
CAGGGTGCGGATGTGCGAGCCGTCAATGTCGGCGTCGGTCATGATGATGACCTTGTGGTAGCGCAGCTTGCTGAAGTTCAGCGGGCCCGATTCCGTGCCGTCGTCCTCGGTAGTGAAGGCCAACGACTTGCGCTCGTTGAACGTGACGCCCAGCGCGGTAATCATGTTCTTGATTTCCTCGTTCTCCAGGATGCGGTGCTCCTGGGCCTTCTCCACGTTCAAGATTTTGCCGCGCAGCGGCAGAATGGCCTGAAACGCCCGGTTGCGGCCCTGCTTGGCCGTGCCGCCGGCCGAGTCGCCCTCGACCAGGTACAGCTCGCAGATTTCGGGGTCCGACTCCGAGCAGTCGGCCAGCTTGCCCGGCAGGCTGTTGGAGGAGAGGACGCCCTTGCGCTGCACCATGTCCTTGGCCTTGCGGGCGGCAATGCGGGCCTTGGCGGCCAGAATCACCTTCTCCATGATGCGGTTGGCCTGGTTGGGGTTTTCGTCCAGGTACTGGGTCAGGATTTCGCCCACCACCGAGTTCACTGCGCCGCTCACCTCGGAGTTGCCGAGCTTGGTTTTGGTCTGGCCTTCGAACTGCGGCTCCTGCACCTTCACCGAAATCACGGCCGTGAGGCCTTCGCGGAAGTCGTCGCCGGTGATTTCCACCTTGGCTTTTTCGAACAGCTTGTTCTTGTCGCCGTAGGTTTTCAGCACCCGCGTCACCGCCGAGCGGAAGCCCGCCACGTGCGTGCCGCCCTCAATGGTGTTGATGTTGTTGACGTAGGAATAGACGTTTTCCTGGTACGAGGTATTGTACTGCAGGGCCACTTCCACCGGCGTGCCGCCCTTCTCGCTCTCCACGTAAATGGGCTCCGACAGCAGCGAGGGCCGCTCGGCGCCGTCGAGGTACTGCACGAAATCGCGCAGGCCGCCGGTCGAGTAAAACTCCTCGCCCCGGAACGCGCCGCCTTCCAGCTTCTCGCGGCGGTCGGTGAGCGTGATGCGAATGCCTTTGTTCAGATAGGACAGGTCGCGCAGGCGGCCGGCCACCGTGTCGTAGCGGTACTCGGTTTCGGTGAAGATGCTGGCGTCGGGCAAGAACTGCACTTCCGTACCGTGCTCGTCGGAGTCGCCCACTTCCTTTACGTCATACTGCGGAATGCCAATTTTGTATTCCTGCTCGTACTTGTGGCCGTTGCGGCGCACGGTCACTTTCAGGTCGGTGCTCAGCGCGTTCACGCAGCTCACGCCCACGCCGTGCAGGCCGCCGGATACTTTGTAAGAACCCTTGTCAAACTTGCCGCCGGCGTGCAGCACGGTCAGCACCACTTCCAGGGCCGAACGGCCTTCCTTGGCGTGAAAGTCGACGGGAATGCCCCGGCCGTTGTCGCGCACGGTCACGGAGTTGTCTTCGTTGATGGTGACGTTAATCAGGTCGCAGTACCCGGCGAGGGCCTCGTCGATGGAGTTGTCGACCACTTCCCACACCAGGTGGTGCAGGCCTTTCATACCCGTGTCGCCGATGTACATGCTGGGCCGTTTGCGCACGGCCTCTAATCCTTCGAGTACTTGAATGCTGTCGGCTGAATAGTCCGACGGGATGATTTTCTCTTTCGTTTCGCTCATGTGGGCGGAGGTAAAATAAGCAGTTGGCGGCCGGTTTGGTCGCCTGTCACCTAACACTCAAAAGTACTCATTTAATCCCATTTTTGACAGTTTTCGCCGTATTTATCCTTGTATTTTTTTATTTACCCCGCCATCAAGCAGTTCAGAATCACCGGCTCGCTGTTGGTAAAAACCAGCAATAAAAAAAGGCCTCTCCCGTTACGAAAAGGCCTTTTTTTGTCACTTACCACATCAGCATTCAGTCAATCACTAGCTTTTGGGTGGCAATGCCCTGGTCCGTGCGGATTTGCAGCGTGTAGACGCCCGTTTTTTCCCGGCTCAGGTCGAGATTAATGTTCTTAGAGCCGATGGCGGTGGCGGTCAACGTCTGCGCCAAAACCTGCCGCCCCAACGCATCTACCACCGTAAGCTCCGCTCCGCCCTTGAGGAAGGAACCCAGGTCCACCTTGAATACGCCCGAGTGGCTGGGATTGGGGTAAGAGCTGAGTTGGGTTTGCAGGGCCGTATTGCGGGTGGCCGTGATGGTATTGCTGTAGCGGTAGATGCCGCCCTCCGCCGTCACCGTGTCCGAAGCCGCGCCGGCGTAGCCCACGGGCGTGGTCGCGTTCGGGCCGGAAATCAAGTCAAAGGAGAAGAAGCCTTGGCTGTTGTTGAGGTTGGTCCAGTTGATGCCGTCGGTGCTGAAAGAGGAGCCGAAATCGGCGGCCACAGCCTGTGGCGTAGCAGGGGGAAATCGCTGGCCCACGCTGTAGTAGCGGCCGTCCACGGCGTCGATGTCGAAGCGAAAGAAGCTGCCGGTGGCCGTATTGACTGGGGTGATGGGCGACCAGGTGGCCCCGCCGTCGGCAGTGCGAATGAGGTTCACTTCGGTTACGGCGGTGTTGGCGGCATTCAACTGCACGTTGTAGGCAATGCCGTTCAGGTCATCTTTGAAAGCCAGGCGTTGGATGTTTCCAATCAGGGTAGTAAGCGTACTGGCCGTCCACGTTAGCCCACGGTCGGTCGACTTCAGCACCCGCACGGCACTAGTGGGAGACGCGGAAGCCATGCCGACCCAAATAGTGTTGCCGCGGGCGAAAAACGAGCGGGCCAGGGCAGCTTCGTCTGCCAGGGGCGTGGGACTGCTGCTGGCGGGTAGTCGCGTCCAGGTCAGCCCTGCGTCGGTAGTACGCAGGATTTCGAACGAGCCGTTGGTGGGGTCGCCAAACGACACGCCTTCGTTGGCGTCGAACAAGTGGACGAAGTTGCAAAACCCTCCCTGGCCAGCCACAAACTGCGTGGCGGTAGTCACCTTGGTCCAGCTTAACCCACCATTGGCAGTGCGCAGGATTTCGCCTCCCGGTACGCCCACCGCCGCAGGGTACGTAGCGGCAACGGCCACGGTGGAGTTCACACTGGAAATATTGCCGGTCTGGAAATTCGCAGCCCCGCCAGGAGCCGTGATGGCATCCGAGCTGAACTGGTCGCCGGCGGCGTTGCTGGTTCTGAGGTACTTGTTGGGATTGCTGCCTCGCGAATTGTCCTGAATCACTGACCACGATACCGTCGAAGACACGGTTTTAACGTCGCTCACCCGAAAACCCGGCGCAAAAGTGGGGGGATTGACGAGGTTGACTTCGACCCACGGGCCCGTATTAACAGGCGTTTGGGCGTGGAGGCTGTTGGTCAGGGCTAGCAGGCCTAAAAAGAGTAACGTTTTTTTCATGGCAACAAAAGGGGTTAGAACAAAAGTTAGGGAGCAAGAAAAGACAGAAAAGCTCAGCAAAGGCGCGTTAACCCTTCTTACCAGCAGGTTCAGAGGCCCAAGATAAGCATTCCCAATTGTTTCGCGCACGTTAAGCCGTTGGTTCTGCGGCGGGGTTTGGGCAAGGACCGGCGGTCGCGGGGGTCAACCGGGCTGTGGCTTGCTTCAGTCCAACCGTGGCGTTAACGGCTTACCGGGACTGCGTACCAGGTACTCAGAAATGCAAAAGTCCCTCCCCGAAGCGGGAAGGGACTTGTACAGTGGCCCCGTTTGGATTCGAACCAAAGACCGACTACTTAGAAGGTAGTTGCTCTATCCAGCTGAGCTACGGGGTCGAAACGGGGTAAAGAAATGTCGGGGTGGCAGGATTCGAACCTACGACCTCCTGCTCCCAAAGCAGGCGCGATACCGGGCTACGCTACACCCCGAAAAATCAATTAAGAATTAAAAATTAGGAATTAAAAATTAGGTGTTCTCAATTTTTAATTCCTAATTTTTAATTCTTAATTCAAAAAGTGGAGAGGGGGGGATTCGAACCCCCGGTAACCTTTAGAGCTACGGCAGTTTAGCAAACTACTGGTTTCAGCCACTCACCCACCTCTCCAGGCCGGTTTCGCTTCCGTCCGAAGCGGGTGCAAATATACGGGCCGAACCCAAACCCCCGCAGCCTGGCCGAAAAATTTATCTTTGCGGCCGGCACTTGCGGCGACTGCCGGCTTGTCCTTTGCTTCCTTTTCCAGTTTTTATTCCTTTCTGCGCTTGCTGACCTGGGCCCATCCTGATTTCATTGCCGTGGGGCTGGCGGCGGGGCTGGGCTGGCGGCTGCTGCTGAAACAGTGGTGGCGCGGCGGCCGCTTGGGCCGGGCGCTGGGCGGCCGGGCGCGGCACCGGGGGTGGAAGATGGCCCTGCGGGTGCTGGCTGGCGCGGCACTGCTGGGCGCGGCGTTGGGCCCGGCACTGGGCGTGAGCCAGCAACCCGTGCGCACCGCCGGCAAAGACGTGTGGCTGCTGGTCGACGTGTCGCGCTCGATGGACGCGCCCGACGTGGCTCCCACCCGCCTGCTGCGCGCCCAGGCGGAGCTGCAGGTGCTGGTGGCTCAGTTTCCGGCCGACCGGCTGGGGCTAATCGTATTCGGCGCCGAAGCCGTGGTGCAATGCCCGCTGACCTACGACCAGGGGGCGGTGCAGGTATTCATCAGCACGCTGCGCACTAGCCTGTTGCCGCCGGGGGCCACCACGTTGCGCGCCCCGCTGGAACTGGTGCTGGACCGGCTGGCGCCGCGTCCGGGACCGGGCACCGTGCCGGTGGCGGGCCCGCGGGCCACGGCTCTTGTGGTGGTGAGTGACGGCGAGGATTTCGGCGAAAACCTGGAACCGGCGCTCCGGGCCCTGGGCCGGACCGGCGCCCGGGTGTACAGCGTGGGGGTGGGCACGGCTCAAGGCGCTAAGATTCCCAACCCCGGCGGGGGCTTCCTGCTCGACAACCGAAAACAACCGGTACTGAGCCGTCTTCGGGAAGCACCTTTGCTGCAGTTGGCCACCCAAACGGGGGGGCAATACGTGACGCTCAACAATCAACAAAACGGGTTCGGACCATTGTTGCAGTCGCTGCGTACCATGTCGGGCACCGTGGAGCAGGTGCGAACCGTGCCCGTGGCCGACAACCGCTACCGCTACCCGCTGGCCGCCGCCCTGCTGCTGCTGGCGCTGGATGTAGCCCTCACCGTGACCATTATTCGCCCATGAAATACTTGCTGCTGGCGCTGGCGCTCGGGGTGCCCACGTGGGGCCTGCTCACGCGGGTGCACGACCGGAACAAGGCCGTGGCCGCCGGGGCTGCGGCTTACGGCCGGGGCGAACCAGTTGCGGCCACGGCCGCCTTCGCAGCGGCTCTGGCGGCCAATGCGCAGCGCCAGCCCGACCCGCACCTGCTGCTCAATCTGGCCCACGCGCAGAGCCGGGCCGGCCAGCAGTCCCGGGCGCAGGTAACGTACGGCCGGCTGCTGACCAAAAGCCCAGCGGCCCTGAGCAGCGTGGCCCGCCAGCAATTAGCCGTGCTGGCTACCCGCCGGGGAGAAATAGCACAGGCCCTGACCCTGTTGCGCCAGGCGCTGCTCCTCGACCCTAAAAACAGCGGCGCCCGGTTCGACTACGAGGCGCTGAGCGAGTACCTCACCCGGCGGGCCAGCGGACCGAAAATAGCCCCGCCAAAAAGCCCAGCGCCCGACTCGGCGGCGAAACCTAATGCCCCCAACCAACCCAAGGCAGCCGACAAGGCGGGCAACGACCGCCCAGGCAAAATCAACGACCCAAACCCCGCAACCGCTGCCCCGAACACCCCGCTTGAACCCCGGCCCGGCCCGGCCGGCTCGCCCGACAACCGGCTGCCCGACGCCACCCCTGGCAACGCGGCAGCGGGCGGCCAGCGGACCAATGCCGGAAAGCCGCAACCCGTGGCCAGCGGCGCCACGCCCGGTGCCCAGCGCGGCCTGGACCGCCGGAGCGCCGCACCAGTCCCGGGTACCAACGGCCCCAGCAACCGCCCCGGCACCGACGCCGCGACTGCCAGCGACGCTCAACTGCAAACCCAGCGCGAGCGCCTGGCAGCCATGAGCCTGAGCCCCGCCCAGGCCCGGCAGCTGCTCGAAACCCTGCGGGCCCAGGAGCAGCAGTACCTGCAGCAACTGACGCGCCCGGCCCGGCAGAAGCCCGACCCTAGCAAACCCACCTGGTAAACTGGTAAAGGCCGGCGGGCTTCGGTACCGTTGTCGGCGCGGGTCCGGGCCGGGTGCCGGGCGGAACGGCATTTGGTCGGCCGCCGTTTCGGGGACACTGCATTCGTAGTTTTGCGGCCTGATTCGACTTCCCACCCAACCCTTTTTCATTCCTTTATGCAAACCAAAGAAGTTGTCATTATCTCTGCCGTCCGCACGCCGATTGGCTCGTTTGGCGGGGCGCTGGCGTCGCTGTCGGCCACGGAGCTGGGTGCCATTGCGCTGAAGGGCGCCCTGGACAAGGCCGGCGTCGCGGCCTCGGAAGTGGAGCAGGTGATTATGGGCAACGTGATTTCGGCCAACCTGGGCCAGGCCCCGGCCCGGCAGGCGGCCAAAAAAGCCGGCCTGCCCGACACCGTGGAGTGCACCACCGTGAACAAGGTCTGCGCTTCGGGCTCCAAAGCCATTATGTACGCGGCCCAGGCCATCATGCTGGGGCAGGCCGATGTAATTCTGGCCGGCGGCATGGAGAGCATGAGCAACGTACCCTATTACCTCGACAAGGCCCGGTTCGGCGCCAAGTACGGGCACGGCCAAATGATAGACGGCCTGATGCGCGACGGCCTCTGGGACCCCTACCACGACTACGCCATGGGCAACGCGGCCGAGAATACGGCCAAGGAAATGGGCTTCACCCGCGAGCAGCAGGACGCCTTCGCCATCGAGAGCTACACCCGCAGCGCCGCCGCCGCCAAGGCCGGCAAGAAGAAGGACGAAATCGTGCCCGTAACCATCGAGAGCCGCGGCAAAACCACGGTGGTGGAAGACGACGAGGAATACCTCAAAGTCGATTTCGCCAAGGTGCCCGGCCTCAAGCCCGCTTTCATCAAAGAAAATGGCACCGTGACGGCCGCCAACGCCTCAACGCTGAACGACGGGGCCGCCGCGGTGCTGCTGATGAGCCGCGAAAAAGCCGATGCCCTGGGCCTCACCCCCATCGGCCGCATTCTGGGCTTCGCCGATGCCGAGCAGGCGCCGGAGTGGTTTACCACCTCGCCCGCGCTGGCCATCCCGAAGGCGCTGAAGCACGCCGGCAAAACGGCGGCCGACGTGGACTTCTACGAAATTAACGAGGCGTTTTCGGTGGTGAGCCTGGCCAACAACCAGTTGCTAAAGCTGGAAGACAGCAAGGTCAACCTCTACGGCGGGGCCGTGAGCCTGGGCCACCCATTGGGCGCTTCCGGCGCGCGCATCGTGACCACACTGCTGAACGTGCTCAAGAACGAAGGCGGCAAGATTGGCGTCAGCGGCATCTGTAACGGCGGCGGCGGCGCCAGCGCCATCGTGGTGGAGCGGTTCTAGCTCGCGCAGGGTTTCGCAAAGTGTTGAAAGGAAGTTTCGCAAAGGCCAGCGTATTCGCTCCTTCGCGAGACTTCCTTTTTTACTTAGCGAGACTTCGCGCGAAATTTTAATGCCTGCTCGCCCGTTCTTGCGGCCATGAAGTACTTACCGCTTTTTCTGCTGATTTTATTGGGCCTGCCTTCGCACGGGCAGCGGCTGCGCCGGCTGGTCACGTTCTACGACTCCGCCAAAGTGCACAAGCGCGAGGTGTACTCGGCCCTGGTGGCGGCCGACACCGTGCCGCAGGGCACCTACCGGCGCTACTATCGCACCGGCAAGCTGGAGCAGCAAACCAGCTTCACCCAGGGCAAGCGCGATTCGGCCTACGTGGAATTCCACGCCACCGGCACCCGCCGGCTCGAAACCACCTACCGCGACGGCATCCGCCAGGGTCCGTTCAAAACGTATTACGCCACCGGTAAAGTGGCCCAGGAAGGCTTTTTTGAGAACGACGAGCCCAACGGAGAGTTGACCTTTTACCACCCCAGCGGCGAGCCCAAGCTGCGCACCACCCTCACCAAAGGCCAGCCCAACGGCCCCCTGAAGGCGCTGTACCCGGACGGCAAGACCCAGGCCGAAATCAACTACGAAAACGGCCAGCCCAACGGGGCGGTGAAGTTTCTGTACCCCAACGGGGCGGTGCAGAGCGAGGGCACCTTCACCCGTGGGCTGCTGTCGGGGCCCTACAAAACGTATTACCCCAACAACCAGATTGAGACCGAGGTGCTGGCCGACCAGAACGGCCGCGGGCGCTACCGCAGCTACTACCCGAGCGGCAAGCTGCAAACCGAGGGCACCTACGCCCCCGCCCCGCTGGTGCAGCGCCCGGTGCGCAACCCGCTCGGCGACGACCTGACCAAGCGCGTGGCCCCGCCCACCGGCACGGCCAACCTCGATGGGCCCGCCACGAGCTACTACGAAAGCGGCCAACCCAAAACGAAAATCACCTACCGCAACGGCGTGCCCACCGGCCACGGCTTGGAGTACTTCGTGAGCGGCAACCTGCGCGAAGACACCGACTACAGCAACAACGGCCGCGACCGCAAAATCACGCGCTACCACGACGCCGCCGGCCAGCTGGCCCAGGCCGAAGAACAGTACAAGAACAACCGCCCCGCGGGCACCTGGCGCGAGTTTTACCCCGACGGCAAGACCCCGCGCAAGGCTGAAACCTACGGCCCTACTGGCCGCTTAGTGGGTGAACGCCTGACCTACTTCGAAACCGGAGCGGTGCAGAGCCGTCAGCCCTACCTCAACGGCTTCATGGCCGGGGTGGCCCAGGAGTACTTCCCCTCGGGCAAGCTGCGCAAGGAAACCACCTACGTGCGCAGCGTGCTGCTAGGCCCCTTCCGTGAGCTGCGCGAGGACGGCACCCTGGCCGTGAACGGGCTGTACCGCAACGGCCGCCAGAGCGGCGTGTGGACGTACTACCAGGAAGACGGCAAAACCGTGGCCCGCACCGTGACCTACCGCAACGGCCTGGCAGTGGATGCCCCGGCCAAACCCAAAGCCAGGGCGCCGGTCAGGCGCAAGTAGGCGCGACGGGAGCGGTGTGGCACCTGCCGTTGCGCCAATAGCTCAACTCAGAAGCGGCGTATTGAGCATAGGACTATTGACTCAACCGCTCGTCTGCTCATCCGGCTCATCCGGCGTCCGCGCGGTTGCCTGTTTTGCCTTCTTCCCGATGTCTTCATAAGCCCTGGCTCGTCAGCCAGGGCTTTTTTAATTTCCCGGGGATTATTGCCGGTCCCGGGCAACCGGAACCCGGGACCCGGCATCTGAATACTGAGCGCAAAATGCTGGAAACGGCTGGCTCGGCAACGGCAGGAATATTTTTTTCTAGCCGCCACTCGTTGAAATTCAGGTATTAAAGAAGCGGAATGCTTTAGTTGATGAAAAAATTATTTCAACAGTACCTTGCTTTACAAAGTACCTGCTTTACATTTGTTCTGTTGTTAGCCCAGTAGCTGACGTCAGCGCGTACCGGAGACGGCCCGCTACCCAGCTACCCCACCTCACTCACCGGGGGCCGGGCGCCAGCGCTCCTTACCCGTGCAGCGGAACCGCGGCTGCTGCACGGCCGGGGTAGCGCTCCCGCCTTCCCCACAACCTCACCTCTGCACCATGAATACTTTTCTCACTTCCCCCACTCCATCCCGTTTCGGCCGCGCCCTGCGGGGCTGGGCACTTGCTTCGTTGCTGCTGCCCTTGGGCGCCTGGGCCCAAACCACTGGCCCCGGCCGTGTGAGCGGCAGCCTCCTGGAAGAAGGCACCGGCCAGCCCGTGCCCTTCTCCGACGTGCTGCTGCTGCGCGCCGCCGACTCCACCTTCGTGGCCGTGGCTCAAACCACCGAGCAGGGCACGTTCAGCGCCGCCGCGCTGCCGCTGGGCACCTACCTGCTGCGGGTGCAGGACCTGAACTACCGCCCCCTGCGCCGCCGCTTCACCCTGACGGCCGCCGCGCCCGCCGTGCAGTTTCCGGGCCTGCAACTGGCCGCCGCCGCTGCCACCCGGCTGGGCGAAGTGGTGGTGACGGGCGAAAAGGCCACCGTGGTGGAGGAGCTGGGCAAGCGCGTCATCAACGTGGAAAAAGACCTGGGCAGCGTGGGCGGCACGGCGGCCAACGTGCTCCAGAACGTGCCCTCGGTGAGCGTGGACGCCAACGGCACCGTGACCATGCGCGGCTCCTCGGACCTCACCATTCTCATCGACGGCAAGCCCGCCGGCGTGGGCAACGGCGGCGCGGGCGGCGGCCCCCGCCTCGACCAGATTCCGGCCTCGCGCATTGCCCAGGTGGAGGTCATCACCAACCCCTCGGCCAAATATGATGCCTCCGGAGGTGGCGGGGTCATCAACCTCATCACCAAGAAGGACACCAAGGCGGGCACCAACGGCACGGCCGCCCTCAACGCGGGCACCCGCGACAAGTACAGCGGCAACCTGAGCCTGAGCCGCAAGGTGGGCAAGGCCACCTGGCAGGCCAGCTACGACGCCCGCGACGTGACCTATTGGAGCCGCAGCCGCGGCGAGCAAACGGCCCAGCTCTTGAGCGAGCGCGGCGCCGAAACCGTGCGAACCACCCAGGTGGGCGTTGGCCGCGAGGTGCACCGCAACCAGTCGCTGCGGGTGGGCGTGGACCTCGAACTCCCCAAGGAACAAACCCTGAGCCTGGGCGTGGAGCCCGGCTACGAGCAAAACCTCGAAGGCGAAACCCAACAGCTGACCCAACAAACCGGCAGCGACCCGGTGCAGCGCACCCGCGGCTCGCAGGCCCTGGACGTGGACGTGAAGCTTTTCAACTACGATGGCAGCTACCGCCGCACCTGGGAAGCCCACAAGGGCCGCGAGCTGACGGCCAACTTCGGCGGCGTGGTGATTGACGCCAGCGTGCCCGTGGTGCAGCGGCAGTTTGCCGAGCCGGGCTCGGCGCCGGTGCCCCAGCCCGGCACCCGCCAGCAGCTCGACGTGGTGGTCAACGTGCAGTTTGGCCAGATTGACTACACCCACCCGCTGGCCGAGGGCAAGGGCCGCCTGGAAATGGGCCTGAAAGTGGAGCGCCAGGACAACAAGGGCTCGAACCAGTTCAGCCAGACCGCCAGCGAAGCCCGGCCCGACGACTTTCAGGACGACCCCGCCCGCTCGCTCACTTACACGTTTGAGCAGGTGGTGCCCGCCGCCTACGCCACCGTGCAGCGGCCCCTGGGCCACGGCTGGAGCGGCCAGGCCGGCCTGCGCACCGAGTACACCCGGCTGAGCGGCACCATTGCCGGCGGGGCCGGTATCGAGCAGCGCGGCGACCTGGCCCAGGACTACCTCAGCCTGTTTCCGTCGGCCACGCTGAGCCGGGAGCTGGGCAAGGAAGCCGGCCAGAACAAGGTGCAGCTCAGCTACGCCCGCCGGCTGAACCGGCCCGGCTTCATGCAGCAGCTGCCGCTGGCCATCTACCAGGACCCGCGCAGCTACCGCCTTGGCGACCCCAACCTGCGGCCCGAGTTCAGCCACAACATCGAGCTGGGCCACCAGTTGAATCTGGGCCAGGCCACCATTACTAGCACCGCGTTTGCCCGCATCACCACCAACGCCATCCAGCGCTTCCGCGCCGTCGACACCCTGGCCACCCGCCTGGCCGGGCCCGGCGCCGGCCTCGTCACGCGCGAAACCTACCTCAACTTCGGCCGCACCACCAACCTTGGGGCCGAGTTCAGCCTCAACCAGCCGCTGGCCAAGTGGTGGCGCCTGACCGCGAGCACGTCGCTCTACCGCGCCCAGCTGGCGGCCAACAACACCGGCAACAGCCGCGAAGCCTTCGTGAGCACCCTGCGCCTGAGCAACAACTTCACCGTGCGCCCCACCCTCGACGTGCAACTGAGCGGCAACCTGCGCTCGGCCTCGCTCACGGCCCAGGGCCGGCAGCTGCCCCAGGGCCAAGTGGACCTGGCCCTGCGCCAGCGCCTGTTCTCCGACCGCGCCGCCCTCACCCTGCGCGTGTCGGACCTGTTCAACACCCTGAACTACCGCAGCGAAATCGAAACCGACGCCCTGCGCAGCTACCGCTACAACAAGGACGAAAGCCGGGTGGGTTGGCTGGGCTTCACCTGGTACGTCGGGGCCACCAAGCCCGGCAAAAAGATTGAGGCTGCGCCCCAGGGCGGCGGCGGCTTCGGCGGCTGATTTTTGCCGGCCATTTGATACGCTTACGCTTTTCTCATCTTCTTCTCTGCGAAATGCCCCGTCGTCGGTTAGTCCGGCGGCGGGGCTTGTGGTTTGCAGCGGCGCGGCCCGTAGCGTCCACCGCGTTCGGCTTCTACCTTTGCCCCGTCATGCAAAAACCCAGTATTCCGAAAGGCACCCGCGACTTTGGGCCGGCCCAGGTGGCGCGCCGCCAGCACATTTTCAACGTTATCCGCCGCACGTTCGAGTCGTTCGGCTTCGCCCCGCTCGAAACGCCCACGCTGGAAAACCTGAGCGTGCTCACCGGCAAGTACGGCGACGAGGGCGACCAGTTGCTGTTCAAAGTGCTGAACTCGGGCGACTTTGCCAAGGACGTGACGGCCGAGGATTTGGCCACCGGCTCCCGGGCCCTGCTGCCCAAAGTGGCCGAGAAGGGCCTGCGCTACGACCTCACCGTGCCCTTCGCCCGCTACGTGGCCATGAACCGCGGCACGCTCACCTTCCCCTTCAAGCGCTACCAGATGCAGCCCGTGTGGCGCGCCGACCGCCCCCAGCGCGGCCGCTACCGCGAGTTCTATCAGTGCGACGCCGACGTGGTGGGCACCGACTCGCTGCTCTGCGAAGCCGAAATCGTGCTGATGACGGCCCAGGTTTTAAATGGCTTGGGGCTGGATGATTTCACCATCAAAATCAACCACCGCAAGATTCTTAGTAGCCTCCACGATGCCGTCCAGGCCCAAGGCAACGAGACGGACTTGCTGGTCGGCATTGACAAGTTAGACAAAATAGGTCGGGCTGGCGTCATGGCTGAGCTGCTGCAGAAGCACTTTGGGGAAGATGAGATTGCCCGAATTTTTGACATTATCTCAATCGAAGGCACTTTTGAGGAAAAGCTGCACCTCGTGCGTGGCACCGTCGAGCAGGCCATTAATGAGAAGCAGTACGTGGGTAAACAGAATGGTGAGGCCGTCTATATCGATAACCCCAGGCTGGCCACTGCCCTTGAGAACCTAGCTGGGTTCGACGAAATCGGCCAGGTGCGCGAGCTACTCACCGCCTCCGGCTTCAAGCAGTTCGACCGGCTCGAATTCGACCCCACGCTGGCGCGGGGCCTCTCCTATTACACGGGCTGCATTTTCGAGGTCAAAATCAACAACGTGCAGATGGGCAGTGTGAGCGGCGGCGGGCGCTACGACAACCTCACGGGCGCCTTCGGGCTGCCGGGCGTGTCGGGCGTGGGCTTTTCGTTTGGCGTGGACCGGCTCTACGACTGCCTGGAAGCGCTGGACCTGTTCACGGCCACGGCCGAGACGCCCACCCGTTGCCTGCTCACGCACTTCGACGCGGCCAGCGGCCGGGCCGCCCTGCCCCTGCTGGCCCAACTGCGGGCCGCTGGCATCCCCAGCGAACTGTACCCCAACGCGACCAAGCTGCAAAAGCAGCTCAAGTACGCCGACGCCAAGGGCATTCCGCTGGTGCTGCTGCTGGGCCCGGAGGAAGTGGCGGCCGGCGTGGTCAAAATCAAAATCATGCAGACCGGCGCGGAGCGGGTACTCCCGCAGGGCGAAATAGTGGCGGCCCTCACAGCAGAATAGCCGAGCAACTGACAGTGACGGAGGTCGCAGTTTACAGTTCGCGCCAACCGGGGTAGGGTGGATTGACGCCGGAGCACCGCACTGCGCGAATTCGATGAAGTGACTCCTTTCGCTATCTATTACCGTAATCGTGTATGTTTAAATATTAATTTATTTAAACACAACATCAATGTTGATACCCGCTTTTCCCCGCTTGCTGCTGTGGGCGCTGCTGCTGCTGAGCTTTTTGCCGGCCGCCGGCCAAACGTTGAAGGTGACGCTGCTTGGCACGGGCGCGCCCATCCCGAACATTGAGCGGTTCGGACCCAGCATCCTGGTCGAGGCCGGCCCAGCGAAGCTATTGTTCGACTGCGGCCGGGGCGCCAGCCAGCGCCTGTGGCAGCTAAAAATACCGCTGGGTACGGTCAACACGGTGTTCTTTACCCACCTGCACTCCGACCACGTGGTGGGCTTCGCCGACCTGTGGCTGACCGGGTGGCTGCCGGGGGTGTACGGCCGCCGCGCCGCGCCCCTGCGGCTCTTCGGGCCGGTCGGCACCCGGGCCATGGCGGCGGCGCTGAAGCAGGCCTACGCCTGGGACCTGAACGTGCGCACCGAGCAAGGCCCCCCGCCGGCGGGCGCCACCGTGGCCGCCACCGACATCGCGCAGGGCGTGGTGTACGAGCAGGACGGCGTGAAAGTCACGGCCTTCGACGTCCAGCACGGGGAGCACCTCAAGCCGGCCTTCGGCTACCGCATCGACTACGCGGGCCGGGCCGTGGTGCTCTCCGGCGACACCGGTTTCAGCGACAACCTGATTCGGTTCGCCCAGGGCGCCGACGTGGTGGTGCACGAGGTGGCCGCCGCCCGGCCCGAGCTGCTGCGCACCTCCGAAACGGCCCGCCAAATACTGAGCTACCACACCCAGCCCGAGGACGCGGGCCGGGTGTTCAGCCACATCAAGCCCCGGCTGGCGGTGTACTCGCACATCGTGCTGCTGACCACCGACCCGGCCATCCCCCCGCCTGCGATACAAGAGCTGCTGCCCCGCACCCGCAGCAGCTACGCCGGCCCGCTGGAAATTGGCGAAGATTTGATGACCATTGAAATAAGTCAGGAAGTAACGGTGCGCCGCTTTGGGCCGCCCAGCCGCTGAGACGCTATCCAAACAAGCGGTCGGAAATCAGGAACGTCATGCAGCGCGCAGCATCTCGCGTGGAGGGGCTGACCCCGCTTTTTCGACGTGTCACGCGAGATGCTGCGCGCTGCATGAACGCCTGGTTGGATGAGCGCTAAATGTGAAGTACCCGGGCAGTACACCCGCCCGGCGCAACTCTGCCTCCACTACTCCACCGCCAGCCGCGCCACCCGCGGCGCCTGACCGGGGGCCTGGGCCGTGAGCAGGTACAGCCCCGGCGCCAGGCCCGTCAGGCTGAGCGTGGGCGCGGCGGCCTGCTGCCGCACGAGGCTGCCCCGCAAATCGGTGAGCCGGACGGTGGAGCCCGGCGGCAGCGCCGGCAGCCGGCACTGGGCGCGGGCCGGGTTGGGGTGCACGCCGACCAGCGGGACCCGGGCCGGCCGGGTGGCCAGCAGCGGCGCCGCGCTGGCCACGAACACCGGCGAATTGGTGATGTTGCCGGTGCCGAGCTGCCCCGACCGGTTGTAGCCGGTGCCGTAGACGAGAGTAGTGGCCGCCTGCAGGGCGAGGGTGGTGTAATAGCCGCCCGCAACCGCGCTCCAGGTCCCGTTGGTGGTTTCGCGCACCGGCGTCGAGCTGCTGGGGGGGGTCCCGCCGTTGCTGAGCTGGATGCCGAGCTGGTCGTAGTTGTTGTAGCCCCAGGCCCAGAGCGAGCCGTCCGAGCGCAGGGCCAGGGCGTGGTCGTTGCCAGCGGCCACCCGGGTCCAGCGGGTGCCCGCGCCCACGGTACCGGGCGTCACGACGGCCACCGGCACGAGGCTGCTGGTGGTGGAGGCGTCGCCGAGCTGGCCGTAGGGGTTGTAGCCCCAGGCCCAGAGCGTGCCGTCCGAGCGCAGGCCCAGGGAGAAATAGTAGCCCGCCGCGAAGTCGGTCCAGGTGGTGCCGGCGGCCGCGCCGGCGGGTGTCACCACGGCCCGGGGCGTGGCGAGGCCGGCGGGGGTGCCGTTGGCGAGCTGCCCGTAGGCGTTGCCACCCCAGGCCCAGAGCGTACCGTCCGAGCGCAGGGCCAGCGAGTGGTCGCGGCCGACATCAACTTTGGTCCAGGTGGTGCCGGCCGCCGCCGCCGCCGGGGTGGGCACGGCCACGGCCGCCAGCCGGGCGGCGGTGGAGGCATCGCCGAGCTGTCCCACGTTGTTGAGGCCCCAGGCCCAAAGCGTGCCGTCGGAGCGCAGGGCCAGGGTGTGGTAATTAGTCGCGACCTGCCCCCAGGTGGTGCCGACGGCGGCCCCGGCGGGCACCGGCACCAGCACCGGGCTCACCCGGGTGGTGAGCGTGCCGTCGCCCAGGTTCCCGTAGTCGTTGTAGCCCCAGGCCCACAAAGTACCGTCGGAGCGCCCAGCCAGCGCGTGGCTCGACCGCGACGCGATGCTGGTCCAGCGGGTGCCGGGCGCGGCGGCTACGGGCGCGGCCACCGGCGCCGGCAAGCTGCGGCCTGTGGTGTTGCCGTTGCCAAGCTGGCTGTAGTTGTTGGCGCCCCAGGCCCACAGGGTGCCGTCGGCGCGCAGGGCCAGCGAGTGGCTTTCGCCGGCCGCCACCTGGGTGTAAAGCGAAGTGGTTTGGGCACGCAGGCCGGCCAGCGGCAGCAGCCAAAGCAGCCCGTGCAACCGCAGATGCTGGCTCACTCGGCGGGAATGGCGGGACGCGCGGTCCGGGGGAAGCGGCGCAAAAGGAAAACGGGGCTGCTGCATAGTGGCGGGGGGTTGGGCGGTGATGGTTCAGAATGGTTGTGCAATTCAATTGGGAGCCGGGCCGGAGCCTTCCACCAATTGGCTAGCGAAAGGGCCGCCGGCTATTCGCCGACCACTACCACGCGGCGGCTGACTTCGCGCCCCGCCAGCGTGGCCCGCAGCACGTAAAGGCCCGCCGGCAGCCCCCACAACGGCAGCGCGGCCGCGGCGCCGGCAAAGGCCCGCACCTGCCGGCCCTGCGCGTCGAACAGGCGCAGGCCCGTGGGCGCGGGCCCAGCGGGAAGGCGCAGGCGCAGCTCGGCCGTGGCCGGGTTGGGGTACACCTCGAAGCCCAGGGCGACGGCGGCGCGCTCGGCCGTGCCGAGCAGGGTGCCGGTGCTTTGCACCCGGCCGGCGCAAATGTCCTGGCCGGTAGCGGCGGCGCCGGACGAGGCCCAGAACACCTGCACCGAGCCGTTGGGCTGGGCCACGGGCACGTAGTCGAGCACGTAGGGCTGGTCAACCACCACGTTGTGCAGCGGCACGCCGTTGACGGCAAAGGCCAGGGAGGCGTCGGGGCGAATTTTCTGGGCCCGGAAGCCCTCGCCGTAGGCGGTGGAGTAGAACGCCATCACGGCCCCGTTGTCCGACGGAGCCAGCTTGGGGTAAGTGTAGACGCCGGGCAGGCTGTTGACCAGCACCCCGGTGGCGGGCCAGGCCAGGGCGCCCGCGGCATCGACTTTTTGCAGGTACTGGCTCAGGAAGCTGGCCGGGGTCAGGTCGTCGTCCCAAATCACCCACAGGGCGTTGTTGTGCCAGATGGCGTCGGGAGAACTTTGCCGGGAGGGATTGGTGGAGAGCGTGCGGTAGCCCGGCGCGGCCCAGCCCAGCGCCCCGGCGGGCGTGACCTTGACGGCGAAGACGTCGCCCGAGTCGGAGCCCCACACGGCGTAGAGGTTGTTGGCCGGGTCGCGCGCCACCCGCCACAGGCTGTTGCCGCGCCCCTTGGCGCCGGTGGCGGTCAGGTCAACGCCCGTGGCCCAGGCCGTGCCGAACAAATCGTAGTGCTGCGCGTAGAGGGCGCTGCCCAACCCGCCGCTGCCGCCCACCACGTAAAAGCCGTTGCCGCCGTCGGAGGTGGTGACGTAGTAGCTGGAAAAGGGCAGCGCAAGCTGAAATTGGTTGTTGGCGTAGCGGCGCTTGCCAGCAAAGCTCACCCGGTTGAACGTCAGCCGGTCGCCCCCGCCGCCCACCGCCAGGGCATGGGTAATGGTGGCGCCGGAGTCGGTGGGAAGGACATTCAGGGCATCGGGCGACACGTAGATGACGCCGGCCGCCACTGTCCTGGCGGCTACCACCGTGGGCTGGGCCCATTGCGGCGCGCCGGTCGCGTCGTAGTACTGGCAGCGCACGGTGTCGCCGCCGATGCCAAAGCCGCCCTGCACCCAGGCCACCAGCATCCCGCTCTGCCAGGGCACGGCCTTCACCCCAAAAATATCCTTGCCGGCCGTTTGAAACAGGCGCTGGCCGTTGGCCGCCAGCAGCGGGACACCGGCCGCGGTCAGGTGCTGGGCGTATAGGGCGGTGCCGGGGCCGGCGTTGTTGCCGGCGCGCTTGTCAATCCAGACCGAGTAAGCGCCGCCCGTCCCGTCGGCGAAGGCCTGCACGCCGAACTGATTGCCGGGGGCGTTGCACGCGAACAAGGTTTGGGAAGCGGTGGCCGGAAACTGCGCGTGCGCCGGGCCGGCGGGCAGCAGCAGCAGCGCGGCCAGCAGCCAGAGCAGCCCCAGCAAATGCGGGCCCTGGCCCACAGTGGGAAATGAGGAGTGAGCGGTTTTCATAACGGAAAAAAGGGGGAAAGGAGACGTGTCATAGCCTACCCAGATAGGGCAGTGAAGAAAAGAAAGCGTCGTGCGCAGAAGGCCCCGCATGACCGTCTGTTCAAATCGGTTTTTAAACACAGAGGCAAGCAGACCTTTTATTGAACATATAAATTTTACTATTACGACAAACCCTTCCCGCCCTTGGCTCCACCGCTGACACTTGCGGCCGCTGAGGTGACGCCAACTTGCGCAGGCCGCCTGGACCGGTGGACGCGCCAGGGCGCCGCAGGGCACGGCGCAGACGCGGCGGCGGCGGTCAGGGCCGGCCAGCTGCCGGCATCCCCAACGAGCTGTACCCGGACGCGAACAAGCTCCAAAAGCAGCTCAAGCACGCCAATGCCAAGGGCGTCCCGCTGGTGCTGCCGGGGCCGGGGGAAGCAATTATTGGGGCACCAGCACCCTCGTGGTAAAGACTTGCTGGCCCAGCGTGAGGTGCACCACGTACACCCCCGCCGGCAGCGCCCGCCCAGCAGCCCCGGGTAGGCGGATGGCCTGGGGGCCAGGGCCGTAGCTTTTGGCGGGGCTGCTGGCCACTTCGCGGCCGAGCATGTCGGTGAGGCGGACGGCGGCCCGCTCGGCGGCGGTCAGGGTGAAGTGCACGGCGGTTTCGGCCGTGAGCGGGTTGGGATACACGCCGATGCCCCGGCGGGCCAACTCGGCCGCCGACGTGGCCGTGGGCGTGGCGGCGTCCACGATGCGCACGTCGTCGAGGTAGAACGGGTTGCCGCCGTTGCTTCGCGCGACAAACCTCACCCACGTGCTCGGGCCGATGTACCGCGGGTCGAGGGGGAGAGCCAGCGTGGTCCACTGCTGGGCCGAGGTGGGCACGAAGCCCGTCTGAGCGGCCTGCCCCGCGGCGATGAGTTCCCCGTTCAAATAGTTGCGCCCGCCCGTGTTACTCTGAAGTTCGCAGTCTGTGCCGTATTGCACCAGCAATTCATCTCGGCTTGCGCTGTTAACCACCAACGGGTCGACGGCCCAGGCCGTGCGAAACCTCAGCTCCACGGGCCGCCCCTGAAACCCGCTCAGGTCAAAAGCCGGCGAGGTAATGCTGGCCCGGTTGGGGTTGAGCGAACTAGCCGCCCCGTTGGACATCGACAGGCAGGCGGTGCCGTTGGCCGCCACCAGGCCGCCGCCACTCACGCGCCGCCAGCGCGCGCCCGAAGAACGAGCTATTGTGTCCGAATCCCAATTGCGCAAATCCAGGGGTCCAAAGCTGCGGGGAAAGGCCGGGTTTTCGAATGACTCCGTTAGCGGCCCGCTCGGTCCCGTGCCGGGGCCACCCACCAATACCCAGCTCGACTCCGTACGGCTGACGGGCGTCCCGCCCCCGACCGGGGTTACGGTGAGCGTCACGTTGTAGATACCTGGCGTGGCGTAGACTACCGTTGGGGTGCGCAGAGGGCTGGAGGCCGGCACCCCGCCCGGAAATAACCATTGGCGCTGCGCGTTCACGTCGTTCAGGGCCGCGGTGCTGCCGTACGAAGACAGGAAGACTGGCCCGTTGGGACACACCCGGCGGCGGTCGGTTACTATCCTTAGCACCGGCGGGCATCCGGCGGCCGGCGGCTGATAGCCGTCGTTGGTACCCGTAGCCACCAAGTTGGCCGCCGATGAGAGGGTGCTGCGGCAGCTTAGCGCCAAGGAGGCGCGCATCACGGCCCGCTGGCCGTTGGTAAACATGTTGGTACAGGAGGTATAGTCCATGTAATTCTGCACATTGGCCAGGATAGGCTGGCTGGTCTGCGGGTCGGTGCAGGGCGCGAAGGCCAAGTTGCAGCCACTCGTGCCGGTCGTGTTGGGCGTGTCGGCAATGCCGTCGTCGATGCCGCAGTTGCCGGCCTCGCCGGGTGTGTTGGTCGGTCCCCAGGTATGACGCAGGCCGAAGTAGTGCCCGATTTCGTGGGTGAGCGCCCGCGCGGCGAAGTTGCTGTTGATGGCCGTACCAATGGAGCCGAAATGCCGATTGTCAATCACGATGCCGTCTCGGCTCCCGCCCGTGCAGGGCAAAAAAGCGTAGCCCGCTCTACCAGGAGAAAGACTGGGCTCAACCACCCAGATGTTGAGGTAACGGTCCGGGTCCCAATTGACTTCCGATTTTATCAGCTCCCCATAAGCTATGGACGCAAGTGCCGAATACGTGCGGGTGATGCCCGTGGTGCAGTCGCCGCTGGGGTCTTTCTGCGCCAGCCGGAAGCGGAAGCCCACATTGGCCACGCGCGACTGAAACGCCGGGACGATGGCCGCCGTGTCGGCGTTGGTTTTGCTCAAGTCCTCATTCGCTATTCGCAGCGCATCCGCCACTTGCGCATCGCTGATGCCGAATCCGCTAGAGAAGACAATATGCACGACCACGGGAATGGTCACATCGGGGGCTGCGCCCTGCGGGCCGCGGGCGGCTTCTTGCGCGGCGCCGCGGGCGGCCCGGGCCAGAAACTGCTCGTACGCGGCTTTGGCACCGGGCTGGCGGGCGAAGGCCGCTTGCTGCACACTGTCGAAGGCGCAGCGGAAGTTACCGGTTTGCTCGGCACTCGGGCGCGGCGGACTGGCGGGGGTTTGCGCGTGCGCGCCGGCGCCGCCGAATAAGGTAGCGGCCCCCAGCAGCCAGCGGCGCCAGGGTCGAATCATCAGTAAGAAAAACGGCATAGGAGGAAAGAAAAAGGTGAGAACAGGAGCCCTGGTCCACGGCCGGTCAACCGAACATGGACTGGCGAGGCTTAAGAAGTTGCACAGGTGGGCCGTCAGCGCTTAGCTTCAGCCAATGCGGCCGGAACGGGTTGGTTCGGCCGCCGGAATACGACAGTGTCATCCTCTTCCGGCTCGCAACCAGGCGGGCGGCCAAAACCGCCCGCCGGCCACAACCGGCCACAATTTAAGACATAAAATACCTAATTTTTAAATATACAATTGTTATTTAAAAATTAGCTTTGTGTGCGCTTCTGGCACGCTGGGTTGGGTGCTTGCCGCTTCAGCGCACGGCGTACACCCGCTGCACGCGACGGTCCGGGCTAAACTGCTGGGCCAGCAGCGTGGTGGACCGGGCCGCGGCGGGGTCGCGCAGCACCCGCTGCAGGGCCGCCGTGAGCTGGCGGCTGGTGCGCCGGGTGCGGTGGCCGCGGCGGGCCAGGTCGAGGCAGGTGGCGAGGCGCTCTTCGTACACGAGCTGGTCGTGGGCGTTGTAGAAGCGCACGATGCTATGGTCGCGGGTGGTGAGGTTGGTTTCGACGTTCCAGTAGCCCAGGGCTGGGTTGGGCGCGGCGGCGGGCGTCGTCTGGGCGTGCGCGAGAGGAGCGAGGAGCAGGAGCAGGAGCACGGCGCTCAGACGGAAGACAAAAGCAGTTTTCATGGTTTTAGGGATTAGGAAAAACGACAGAAAGCGAAGATTTGAGGCAGAAAACCAGGCCATTCGAGGTTGAAAAACAACGGCCTACTGGCCCACGTAGCGGGTTTGGACCAGGGTGCCCTGGCCGGAAATGCCCTGCCACCGCCCGTCGATTTTTTGAAAGCCGATGGTGCGGCGCACGTAGATGAAGGACTCCCCGGCCGGGGTTCGGATTTTGATGCGCTTGGTATTCGTCAGCAAGGCCTGGTCGCCGGAGTGGGCAAACACGTCGAACTGCGGGGCAATGGCCTCCACCGTCACCCAGGGCCCGCGCAACAAGGTCTGAATTTCGGTGGCCTTGTCGTTCAGTTCGCCGTAGGGCGTGCAGTTGTAGTAGGTGGTGGCGTAGTGCCGGGCAAAAAACGCCGAGTCCCGGCCAACCATGGCCCGCATCTGCTGCGCGTCGAGGTCGTAGAAAAATGCCTTGGCATCGGCGGGGGTGGCAAAATCGGTGGGGACCTGGGGCGCAACGTCTTTTTTGTTTTCGCAGGCACCGAGCGGCAGCAACCAGAGTAAGTAGGCGACGCGTTTCATGGGTGTGGGGAGTTAAAATGTGGACGGTTTTGGCGCGGCGGCCGGGCCCGCGAGAGGCCCCGCTTAGCCGCTGATGTGCCCAAAGATGCCCGATTGAAAAAGCCACCGCTTGCTTATTCGCCCGGCGCCGGGGCGGGTCGCCAATACGGACCGGGAGCGTCGACCAACCGCCGGTTTGGTCGTTGGTCGACGCTGGGCGACAGTTGGTCTATAAAGCGGATTTCTAGCGGATTACCGGCGCGCAGGTCGATATATTTACCTGCGCTTACTGGCGGACATCGACATGGCACAGGCACACAACCGGGGGTTGGCCCGGCTTCTTCAGGCAATCGACGAGCGGTGGTGGCTGCGCCACGGGCTGTTCTGGCTGGTCTGCGTGGCCCTGATGGTGCTGCTGTTTCTCCGCGTGTTGCAATCGACGACCTACCCGTGGCGGGCCCTGCGCGACGCGGTGCTGCTGGTCTCGGTGCCGTTCATGCTGGCCACTTACGCACTGCTTTACGGGGTGCTGCCGCTGCTCTGGCGGGACGGGCGCCGCGGGTCCTTTCTGGCGCGGCTGGCCGGCTGGTTCGCCGGCAGCCTGGCCCTCACGTTTGCCTTCCGGTACTGGGTGCTCGTGCCGCTGCACCGGAACGAGTTTTCTCCGTTTCCCGACGGCCACGTCGTGTTTGCCACCGGCGCCCACACGCCGCTGCTGCTGGTGGCCGGCGCGGCGGCCTGCCTGAAGGTGTACCGGCAGTGGCGGCAGAAAGAACTGGTCAACTTGCAGCTCACCCAGCAGAACTACCAGGCCGAGCTGCAACTGCTCAAGGCCCAGATTCACCCGCACTTCCTCTTCAACACCCTCAACAACCTCTACGCCCTTACCCTGCGGCAGGCCGACGAGGCGCCGGGGGTGGTCGAGCGGCTGAGCAGGCTGCTGCGCTTCGTGGTGGAGCAGGGCACCGCGCCGCTGGTCACGCTGCCCGAGGAAGTGGCCCTGCTCCGCGACTACATTGCCCTGGAGCAGCTGCGCTACGGGCCGCGACTGCGCCTGGAGTTTGCGGCCGACAACATTCCGGCCACGGGCCGCATCGCGCCGCTGCTGCTGCTGCCGCTGGTCGAAAACGCGTTCAAGCACGGCTCAGCCGAGCAATTGGGGCAGGCGCACATCCGCATCGGGCTGGCCGTGGCCGGCTCCACGTTCAGCTGCGTCATCGAGAACACCAAAAACGCTGCGGGCGCGGACGAGGCCGCCCCGCCGCCCGTCGCGGGCATTGGCCTGCGCAACGTGCGCCAGCGCCTGGCGCTGCTCTACCCGCAGCGGCATACGCTGGAAGTGGAGGCCCGCGACGACACCTTCCGGGTCCGGCTCACGCTCCAACTGCCCGACGCGCCGGCCGCCGAGGCCGCACCCGTACCCCAGGCGCGGCCAGCGGCCGACCGCGCCGCGGAGCCCGCCCGTTTCCAGTCGCCCCTTCCCGCGTTCCGGCCGTGAACCCGCCCGTGCATCCGTCGCTGCAAACTCACCTCAACCCTTGGCTGGAAAGCCGGGTGGTACAGCACGCGCTGTTTTGGGTCGTGGTGCTGGGGCTTAATTTTTTAATCCAGCTGCCCGCCCACTTCGCCATTGGAACGAAGCTCTACATCTCAGGGCTATTTTTTAACCAACTGCCGGCCGCGCTGCTCACCATCTACCCGCTGCTCTACGGGCTGCTGCCCCGGCTGCTGCGGCGGCAGCAGTTGCTGCTGACGCTGGCGCTGCTGGCCGGCTGGGTCGGGTTCACGGTGGTGGTGACGGGCCTGACGCGGGCCTTTTTCGACTTCGTGGTGCAGCCCGGCTTGTTCGGCATCCCGCCGCGCCAGGCGTTTAGCTGGGACGAATACCTGATGCTGAGCTACACCTGGTTTGTGCTCATGGCCACGGCCGGCGCCGCCGTGGCCGTGAAGGTGATGAACGGCTGGTACGCGCAGCGGCAGCTCCAGCAGGCGCTGCTGCAACGCCAACTGCGCACCGAACTGCAACTGCTCAAGGCCCAGCTCCAGCCCACCTTTCTATTCAACACCCTGCGCACCCTGCACGGGCTCACGGCGCGCAAGGCCCCGGAGTCGCCCGCGGCGGTGCTGCACCTGTCGGCGCTGCTGCGCTACCTGCTCTACGAAAGCCCGCTCGACACGGTGCCCCTGGCCGACGAGGCCGAGATGATGCGGTGCTACGTGGCCCTGGAAAAGTTGCGGCTCGGCGCCCGGGTGGACGTGGCGCTCAGCGTCAGCGGCGCCCTCGACGCCCACCGCATT
The DNA here is from genome assembly GCF_031398885.1 of Hymenobacter sp. Taxonomy (GTDB): domain Bacteria; phylum Bacteroidota; class Bacteroidia; order Cytophagales; family Hymenobacteraceae; genus Hymenobacter. The sequence continues at coordinate 103,565 of NZ_JANNOD010000020.1, read as the reverse complement.
CCCCCGCTGCTGCTGCTGCCGTTTCTGGAAAACGCGTTCCGGCACGGCACCGGGCCGGGGCTGGAATGCCCGTGGGTGAGCCTCGACTTAGTGGCGAAAAAAAATTCGGTTATCTTCAAAGTCATTAACAGCCAAGCCGGCGCGGAACACGGGTTGCGCGAGGGCCCGGGCCTGCGCAGCATCCGGCAGCGGCTGGCCCGCCTCTACCCCGGCCGACACGAGCTGAAAATCGTGTCGGAGCCCGACACTTTCCTCATTGCGCTGCACTTGCAGCTCGCCCCGGCGGCGCTGCCCGCCGCTCAGCCCGCCCCCGAAGCCCCGTCGCCCGCCGCGCGGCAGCCCGCGTCGAACCAGCAACCAGCAACGAGAAACCCACCTTGAGCCCGCCATGAAACTGCAATGCCTACTGGTTGATGATGAACCCCCGGCCCTGGAAGTGCTCGCATCCTACGTGCGGGAAGTAGCCCACCTGGAGCTGGTGGGCACCTGCGACAACGCCCTGCAGGCCTTCGGCATCCTGCAGCAGCAGCCCGTGGATTTGATGTTTCTGGACATCAAGATGCCCAAGATGCTCGGCACCGATTTCCTGCGCAGCCTGCGCCACCCGCCGCAGGTCATCTTCACCACCGCCTACCGCGAGTACGCCTACGAGGGCTTCGAACTGGACGCGGTGGACTACCTGCTCAAGCCCGTGTCGCTGGAGCGGTTTCTGAAAGCCGTGGCCAAGGCCGGCAAAGCGGAGGGCCCTCCCCCGCTGCCCGAAGCCGCCCACGCGGCCAACCCCGACGCCTTTCTGTATTTCCGCATCGACCGGAAGATGGTGAAAGTGGTGCTGCGCGACATCCTCTACGTTGAAGGCCTGAAGGACTACGTCAAGATTCACACCGCCGCCGGGCCGCCGCTGGTGGTGAAGCAGACCATCAACGGCATGGAGGAAAAGCTGTCGGAAAGCAACTTCCTGCGCATCCACCGCTCGTTCATCGTGGCCCTGGATAAAATCCGCACCTACAGCGCCCGCCACATCGAGCTCACGAACCAGGAGCTGCCCATCGGCCGCCTGTTTCGGCAGCGGGTCGACGAAGTGCTGGGGTAGGGCCGGCCGAAGCGGACTCGGTAAGGCGGGAGAGAAAACTCCACCACGCTGGTCGGTAACAAAGCCAAGGAAGTTGAATGAGTTTGTCGGGCGACGGCCAGAGCAGCGACGTGACGTAACAGGTTGCGTTGCGTTGCGTCGCTGAACGAACCACGAACGGCGCGGTCCCGAAGACGCCAAACAGGGCGTCTTCGGGACCATTCAAACAGCTCGTTCTCAGCGCAGCGAGAGTTTCTCGGCGATGTTTTGAGCCACTTTCCGGCCTTGCGCCCCGCCCTTTTCGCAGGAAGCCCGGTAGTGAATGCCGCCGTACAGGCGCGAGAGGCCGGCCTCGGTGCCCGCCTGCTCGAAGGAAGCGTACGAGCGGGTGCCCAGGCCAAACTGCGCGTAGTTCTGGTCGGTGAAGGCGTAGTTGGCCCCGAACACACTGGTGAGGGCCTCGGCCGCCGCGCCCGAAATCGTGGCGTGGGTGGCGCTGTAGTCGGGGAAGTTGGGCGCGGGAATGAGCGAAAGCCAGGCCGGGTGTCCCAGCTCGCCGCGGATGTAGCTGATGGGCCGCAGCACGTTGTACGTGTACTTGGTTTTGAAGCAGCTGATGCCGGCGTCGCTCATGCTGATGCCCAGCTTGGCGTAGGCCATCAGGGCCCGGTCGAGTGGCGGCTGCTCCTTGGCCAGCACCTGCCCGAGGATGGACAGCCAGTGGCCGGGCGGGGTGAAGTTGCGGCCGTTGGGCATGTCGTTCCAGAACAGGGCAATGGCGCGCTGCTCGGCGCTGAGGGTCTGCGCCACGTCGTACACTTCCTGGGCCATGCGGGCGAAGGGCGAGCCGGGCGCGGCCGAGTAGGCCAGCGGCGGGCCGGGGTCGGCGCCGGCGCCGCTGCCGGCCACCAGGGTGCGGTTGCTGCCCCAGTTGGGAAAGCCGGCCGGCGCGAAGGCCGGGGCCGTGGGCGCCCACAGGCCCGGCCCGACGAGCAAGGCGTAGGCGGTGGCGTTGTCGAAGCCGTCGGTTTTCGACCAGTTGAACACCGCCGCGGCCACCTGCTTGCCAAAATCGGCGGAGCGGGCCTGCACCTCGGCCCCCGCCCCGGCCTGAAACGCCGCGGCGTTGGCCGCTTCCAGCGAGTCGATGGTCGTTTTGTTGGCCGCCGAAGTATTGGCAAACAGGCCGCGGCTGATGCCCGCCAGGGCCGCGTTGGCGCTCAGGGCCCAGTTGTAGGCCAGGGTGCGGTCGGCCACGGGCAGGCCACCGAGGCCGTTGAGCTGCCCCGCCAGCGAGGCGGCGTTGCGGATGCCGGGCACCACGGCTTCGTAGCCCGCGATGCCGGTGTAGCCAAACGGCCGCCCGAAAATGTTGACCGGCCCCGCCGGCGTGGTGCGCACCAGCTTCAGTTGCAGGTTGAGCCAGGACAGGGCCACGTCGGCCCGGTACGTGGCGGCCGGGGCCGACGGGTCGGCCGGCGCATCGGCGGCGTTCTTGTTGGAGCAGGCCGCGGCGGCCAGGGTCAGGCCGCAGCCCAGCAGGCGGGCAGCCACGGCGAGTTTGGAGGGGGCAGGCAGTGTGAGCATGGGCTGGATGGGCTGGCGGGCGAAAAAAGGGTGAGCGCAAGGCCGCCCGGCGGGGGGCCTTGCGTGGTGGAACAGCCCGAAACTACCCGTCCTGACCGGCCGCCGCCCGCTTAATCGGCCGGGAGCAAACCGACGCGGTTAGACGGCCGGCGCCCGTCGATTAACGACGCGGCGGGCCGCTCATCGACGGCCGCCGGCCGTTGGTCGATGGACCGGCCGGCGGCAAGGCCTCGCCCGCGGCCCGTGAGAATGCGGCTATTTTTGCGGCCACCCCGCCCCGCCCGCAATGCCCACCCACCTCCTTTCGCCCGCGCAGCCGCTCACCCTGGCGGCGCTGGCCACCCTGCTGGCCGACGGCCGGCCCGTCGCGCTCGGCGACGATGCCCGCCAGCGCATCGCCGCCTGCCACGCCTACCTGCACCGCCGCCTGGCCCGGGCCGACGCCCCGATTTACGGCATCAACACCGGCTTTGGCTCGCTGCACAACGTGAGCATTCCGCCCGAAGCCCGGGCCCAGTTGCAAGTCAACCTGGTGATGTCGCACGCCTGCGGCACCGGCCCCGAAGTGCCCCAAAACCTCGTCCGCCTCATGCTGCTGCTCAAAGCCCAAAGCCTGAGCTACGGCCACAGCGGCGTGCAAACCGCCACCGCCGAGCGCCTGGTGGCCATGTACAACCGCGAGCTGCTGCCCGTGGTGTACGAGCAGGGCTCGCTGGGCGCGAGCGGCGACCTGGCCCCGCTCGCGCACCTGTGCCTGCCGCTGCTGGGCCTGGGCGAAGTGAACTACCAGGGCTACCGCCTGCGCGCGGCCGACGCCCTGAGCCTGTTCAGCTGGGCGCCCCTCGTCCTGGAAGCCAAGGAAGGCCTGGCTTTGCTCAACGGCACCCAGTTCATGCTGGCCTACGCCGTGGACGGGGTGCTGCGCGCCCAGCGCCTGGCCGCCGCGGCCGACGTCGTCGGGGCGCTGTCCACCGAAGCATTCGGGGGCGGCGCCGACCCGTTCCACGAAAGCCTGCACCGCATCCGGCCCCACGCCGGGCAGGGGCTGGTGGCCCGGCGGCTGCGCGGGCTGCTGGCCGGCTCCGAGCTGCAAACCGAGCCCCGGACGGCCGTGCAGGACCCGTACTCCTTCCGCTGCCAGCCGCAGGTGCACGGCGCCAGCCGCGACGCCCTGGCCTACGTGGCCCAGGTGGTCGAAACCGAGTGCAACTCGGTGACCGACAACCCCAATATCTTCCCCGACGAGGACCTGATACTGAGCGGCGGCAACTTCCACGGCCAGCCCCTGGCCCTGGCCCTCGACCACCTGGCCGTGGCCGTGGCCGAGCTGGGCGGCATCTCGGAGCGCCGCACCTACCAGCTGGTGTCGGGCCAGCGCGGCCTGCCCCAGTACCTGGTGGCCGAGCCGGGCCTGAACTCCGGCCTGATGATTCCCCAGTACACCGCCGCCGGCATCGTGAGCCAGAACAAGCAGCTCTGCACGCCGGCATCGGTGGACAGCATCGTGAGCAGCAACGGCCAGGAAGACCACGTGAGCATGGGCGCCAATGCCGCCACCAAGGCCCGCCGGGTGGTCGAAAACGTGGAGCAAGTGCTGGGCATCGAGCTGCTGACGGCCGTGCAGGCCCTGGCCTTTCGCCGGCCGGCCCGCACCTCGGCGGCGCTGGAGCGGGTGGTGGCCGCTTTTCAGCAGGAAGTGAAATTCGTGGGCCAGGACCGGGTGCTCTACCCCGACCTGCACCGCGCCGCCGCCTTCGTCCGTAAGTTTGACTGGCAATAAGCCCACCCGAACCTTCGTTCGGCAGGACGGCCCCGACGGGCCATTCGGGGCTGGCGGCCCTGCCGTGCGCGGCGGTCAGCCGAGGCCGAGGGGTTTCGGTGGGGGCTTGGGCCGACGTTTTCCGCGTGGGGGGCCCTATCTCGCCCCGGCCCACGTTACGAGTGCTCCCTATGAAGCTGGTGACCCGCTGCTTTTTCTTCTTTGCCCTGCTGCTCGCGGCCGGCGTCGCGCGGGGGCAGTCCTGCGAGTTGCCCAACCCGATGGGGGGCTGCACTTTCGATGCGTTTGACGCAGCCACTGGCCAGCCGGTCAGTGCTTTTTGCGTGGGGCGCGGGGTGCGGTTTGCCCCCTGCCCCAGCCGGACCATCGACGACGACCTGGTTTTTTACGGCGTCCTGCCCGGGGTGGGCACCACCTTCACCGCCTCGACCCCGCGGTGCAAGCCGCCTTTCCTGTCTCCCGCCGCCACGCCCTACGTCTACACCCCGCAGCCGGCCGACGTCGGCACGGTGACGGTGTCGGAGCTGGCCAACGAGGGCAACGTGGCCAAGTACTACATCCGCACCTTCCGGGTATACGCCACGCCGCCCCCGTCTTTCACCCTGCTGCCCTGCCCCGGCGGCGGCGCCCTGGTCACCGTGACCGACGCCACCTACGACAGCTACTCGGCGCAGGTGAGCGGCAACCCGGCGACCTTCCCCGTGACCCGCACCCCGGGCACCGTGCTGCCGGTGCCGGCGGGCGCCACGGTCACCGTCACGGGCAGCTATGCCGCCACGGCCCTCTGCACGGCCAGCGCCAGCCAACCCCTGCCCGCGCTGGCGCCGCCGCAGACGCCGCTGTTTACCAGCCTCACCTTGCAAGGGGCGCTGCCCGGCGGCGCGGCCACCCTGGCCGTGGGCCAGCTGCCGGCCGGCTACCGCTACGTGCTGCAGCTCGAAACCGCCGGGGCCTTCCGCGACGTGGCCCCGGTACCGGCCGGCAGCAGCAGCGTGGCCCTGCCCAGTGCCCCGGCGGGCTGCTACCGCCTGCTGCGCACCGACGCGTGCGGGGGCAGCCCGGCCACCTCGGCCACCATCTGCACCCTGAGCCTGACCGGCAGCTCCACCCAAAACCGCAACCAACTGGCCCTGACCACCAGCGCCGGGCCCGGCACTACCTATGCCGTTACCCGCAACGGTATCCCGCTCACCACCTTCACGGGCACCCCGCCCTTGCTGGAAGATGCCAACGTGCAGTGCGGCACCACCTACGCCTACCGCGTGACGGCCACCCAGCCGGGCGGCGGCGCGGCCGCATCCAACGAAGTAGCCGTCCGGACGGAGTCGGCCCTGCCCCCGCGCCAGCCCCAGCTGCTGGCCAGCTTCAACCTGAATAACGTAGTGGAGCTGACGCCCCTGCTGGCCGCGCCCCTCGCCCCGGGTAGCACCCTGCGCTACCGGCGCGCCGCCGGCGGCCGCCCGGCGGCTGATTTCGGGAACGTAGCCGCGACGGCCCGCGCCCAGCGCGACTCTGCGGCCCTGGCCGAGCTGCGGGCCAACCCGCCCTGCTACTCGCTGCGCCTCACCGACGTGTGCGGCAACGCGGCGCCCGAAAGCGCCAGCACCTGCCCCGCCCTGCTCACGGCCCGCGCCGACAACCCCGACGGCACCGCCGCGGCCCTGACCTGGAGCGCCTTCGTGGGCCCCGACCCCGCCACCCCGGCGGTATACGCCCTCCAGCGCCTGGCCGCCGATGGCCGCGTGCTGAGCACGGCGGCCGTGAATGGCGGCAGCTACACCGACCTGACCCCGCCGCCCGACCAGCAGGTGCTGCGCTACCGCCTGCAAATAAGCGGGGCCGGCCTGCCCGCGGGCACGTTCAGCTACTCCAACCTGGCCACCGTCACGCGGCGGCTTTTTCTCAACATTCCCACGGCCTTCACGCCCAACGGCGACGGCCTGAACGACGTGCTGGAAGTGAAGGGAAAGTATTTGCAGAAATACACTTTCGTGGTGGTGGACCGCAACGGGCAGGAAGTATTTCGCGGCACGCAGCGCACCGACACCTGGGACGGCCGCATCCGGGGCCGCGCGCCCGTGCTGGGCACCTACGCGTGGCGGTTTCAGCAGACGGACGAAGACGGCCAGCCGTTCACCGCCACCGGCTCGGTCACGATTCTGAAATAAAATAGCGGCCCGGAACCAACCGCCGGCTCACTTTCGGCATCTGCCGGGGCCGACGGCTCGCACTTTTCGAGCCTTCCCGTGTTCTGCTCACTGATAATTGTTACCTGTTAAACTGACAAAGACCATGGCATTCGACCTCAACGGCATGATGGGCAAAGTGAAAGAGCTGCAAGACAAGATGCAGCAGGCCCAGCAAGAAATTCAGCACATCAGCGCCACGGGCGAAGCCGGCGGCGGCCTAGTACGCGCCACGGCCAACGGCCACCGCAAAATCCTCAAGCTCGAAATCGACGAAAGCCTGCTCACGCCGCAGGACCGCGACATGCTGGCCGACCTCGTGGTGGCCGCCGTGAACAAGGCCCTGGACGAAGCCGGCGAGCTGGCCCGCCTGGAGCTGCAGCGCAAAACCAGCGGCCTGATGCCCAACGTCCCCGGCCTCGACCTGAGCGGCTTTGGCGCCTAAGCTGAACGCTTCGCTCAATGAAGAATTAAGAATGAGAAATGAGGAATTAGGGGGCGACGTGGAAAAGAAAGCCTCAAGCGTAAATTCTTCATTCCTAATTCCTCATTCTTCACTAAGCGAAGCGTCCACCGTGGCCATTGTGGTGCTGAACTGGAACGGGGCGGGGTTCCTGGCCCGCTTCCTGCCCGGCGTGCTGGCCCACGCCGACGGCGCCCGCGTGGTGGTGGCCGACAACGCCTCGACCGATAACTCGGTGGAGCTGCTCGCCCGCGACTTCCCCACGGTGGAGCTGCTTCTGCTCGACCGCAACCTGGGTTTTTGCGAGGGCTACAACCAGGCCCTGGCGCAGGTCGACAGCGACTTTTACGTGCTGCTGAACTCCGACGTGGAAGTGACGCCGGGCTGGCTGCGCCCCCTGCGCGCGCTCCTGGAAGGCAACCCGCGCATCGCCGCCGTGCAGCCCAAAATCCTGGCCCACGCCGACCCCACGTATTTTGAGTACGCCGGGGCCGGCGGCGGCTACCTCGACCGGCTGGCCTACCCCTTCTGCCGCGGCCGCTTGTTCGACACCTTGGAAAAGGACCACGGCCAGTACGACGACCCGCGCCCCGTGGCCTGGGCCAGCGGGGCCTGCCTGCTCGTGCGCCGGGCGGCCTGGCAGGCCCTGGGCGGCTTCGAGCCGGCCTTTTTTGCCCACATGGAGGAAATTGACCTCTGCTGGCGCCTGCAAAACGCCGGGCACGAGGTCTGGTACCACGGCGGCGGCGCCGTGCGCCACGTCGGCGGCGGCGCCCTGCCCAAAACCAACCCCCGCAAAACCTACCTCAACTTCCGCAACGGCCTGGCCCTGCTCTACAAAAACGCGGCCCCCGGCGAGCTCTACGGCCCCCTGCTCCAACGGCTGGTGCTGGACGGCGTGGCGGGCCTGCGATTTTTGGCCGCGGGCCAGGGCGATAATTTCTGGGCGGTGCTGCGGGCGCACTTCAGTTTTTATGGGAAGTTGGGCTACTGGCGCACGCAGCGCCGGGCCGCCCGGCCCCGGCTGCGGGTGGCCGAGCGGCCCGGCGTGTACGCGGGCAGCGTGGTGTGGGCCTACTTCGGGCAGGGCAAGCGGAAATTTTCCGAACTGGGGCTATGATGCAGGCCCTCAGGAAAGATTAGCGAGATTGGTGGCTGAGTAAAAGGTGCGGCCTTCAGCCGTTTGCAGGCGCCCGCCACCTGTTGTGCCCTACAGGATTGGTTGCTCCCAAAAAACTGCCTTGCCGTCCGAGTCCTATGCAAACCGCACGCCCCCGTCCTGCAATATGACGATGGCCATGCGCCCGGGTTCGGCCAAGCACAGACGGCTTGCGGCGGCGGGCCAGCAGTTCCGGGGCCAGGTTGCTAGGGTAGTAAGGGGTTTTATCGGACGAGCTGCGCCACCTGCTTTTCTGACTCCTTATCTTCTAACTCGGCAAGCTGCTCTATCTGCTTGTCGATGTTTAAAAAATGCATCGTAAGCCACGCCAGGGCAATCATTCCAACAAACGAGAAGAAGGTTATTTCCCAACTGAAATTATCCTTGATGGGGCCTATCAGCGTGGCGCCGACCATAGAGCCAAACGCCCCAATCGTCATGTAGAAAGTGAAGTGGCTGGCGGAAATTTTCTTGGAGCTGCACTGCATGGCAATGGCGTAAACGCCAATTTTTGCGAAGGCATTGAGCCAGCGGTACCCGATGATGAATCCGTAAATAAAGGGGGTGTTGCTCCAGTATATTTTCAACACGCTCAGCGCGATGACCATCAGAATAATAAGAGCAAAATAGACGCTAATCATGCGTTTCTTCCCGAATCTCTCAATCAGGTAGCCGCCGATGAGCATGCCCCCGATGCCGCCAATCAGGTCCGCCGTGGCAAAGGCCTGCCCATAGAAAACGTTGGTCCAGCCGGAAATTTTAACGGCGAAAAGGGGCAGCAGCGTTTCAAAGTAATTGTAGGCCCCCATCGTGATAAATAGCAGCAGGGAGATTATCAGAGAGTTTTTCAGGCGAAAAACATTGAGCAGGGACTGCAGGATAGCGAGCCAGTTGGTGGCCTGGAGCTTTTTGGCGGCCGGCGAGGTGGTTCCCACCGTCCAGGGGGCTATTTTTTCGCCCGGCTGTTCCCTTAGCCAGATGGGCACCAGCGTCATGAAGCCAATCATGGCCGCCACCGCCAGCATGGCCGCCGTGAAGCTGTAGGTACTCAGCATCCAGCTGCCCAGGGCGAGGGCTAATGAGCTGCCAATCATCCGGGCGCCGCCCATGAACCCGTTGGCCCGCGCCTGCTCGTCTTCGGGGATGACGTCGACCGCCATCCCGTCGGTGGCGGCGTCCTGAATGGCCCCGAACGCCGACACCCCGAAAGCGGCCGCCATGAACAACTGCAGGTTGTTCAGCGGGTCCGGCACGTAGGCCATGGCCACGAGGCTGGCCACCAGCCCGATTTGCCCGAACAGCACCCAGGGCCTTTTGCGCCCCATGGGCAGGTAGGTGTAGCGGTCCATGAGCGGGGCCACAACGAACTTAAACGTCCACGGCAAGGCGCAGGCAAAGGCAAAGCCCCCGATTTCGCCCGGGGTTTTGCCCTTCATGGCCATCCAGGCCGGCAGGCCCACGAACAGCATCCCCATGTTCAGCCCTTCGGCAAAATACAGCGCGATGAAGTTGAAATACCTCCAAAACCCGTTCTCCGCAAGCGAAGGAAAGCTGCCGTGGTTGCTGGTCTGATTCATTAGATGCGCGTTAGGTTGCTGGTGTGCCGCTGGCTGGTGAGCCGCTTGCGTTAAGTTTTGTACCCTTCTTCACGGCTCTTCGGCTCGTGCCGCTGGCAGTGGTGCCAACCCGTCGAACAGGCGCTGCACCTGGTTAGAAGAGGGGCACGCCCGCGAATTGGTTCGGCAGGGGCTGGGGCACGTTCGGGTTGGTGTTCACCTCGTTCTGCGGATAAATGAACCGCTGCGGCTTCTGCGTGCCGGCGTAGAGCGGAATGGGCAGCTGCACCACGGGTGTGGCCTTGGCCAGACGTCGATAATCGTTGAAGGCTTCGTATTGCATCAGGAAGCAGATGTAGCGCTGGCTGATGATTTCGTAGAGCAAAGCGGTTTGCACCGTCGCCAGTCCGGTGGGGTTGGCCAGCCCGGTGGGGCTGAAATCAGTCAGCGCGTACGCGTCGTACCGCCGGCCCGGGGCCGCGATGGTTTTGCCATTGACGTAGCCGGTGGCCAGGCCGGCCCGCACGGCATTCAGCGCCGTGAGGGCGGCAGCGGGCACGTTCAGGCGGGCCTGTGCTTCGGCAAGAATCAGCTGATTCTCGTAGTACGTGAGGATGGGATGGGGCGCGTTGGCGGTGAAGGCTCCGTCGGTAGTGTTAGGGTCGAGGCTGCCCGTGGCCGTGATGCCGACCTTGAGGTAGTGGTTGTAGAGGGCGGTTTCGTCGGTTTTGGTGTTGGCCGAGCCGATGCGGGACTGCATCAAGCGGGGCAGGTACGCGCCGTCGAACCCCGTGTCGCCGGCCCGGCTCACCCGGAAGAAGTCGTAGTTCTGATTGATGTCGACGCCCTGGGCCGTGCCGTGCGGCACCAGCGCGTCGCCCGCCGGGCCGGCAATGCCCGCCGCGGCGCTGGCCACGGCGCGGGGGTAGTCGCCGGTGTGCAGGTAGAGGCGGGCCTTGAGGGTGTTGGCCGCCGCTTTCCACTTTGCCACGTCGCCCCGGTAAATGAAATCCTGCGAAGCAAACGCCAGCCCCGTCGGGGCCGAAAGGTTGGTGATGGCGTTGTCGAGGGTGGTTTGCAGGGCCGCGTACACCTCGGCCTGCTGGTCGAACACCGGCGTGGGGAACGCCGCGTCGTTGAAGGCCTGGCGGTAGGGCACGTCGCCGTAGAGGGCCGTGGCCTTGGCAATGACCAACGCCTCCAGGACCTGGCCCACGCCCTTGGTCCACTGGTCGCCCACCGCGTCGGCCTTGGTCTGCATCAGCCGGGCCTGGCTGGCCACCGGGTAGAGCGGACTCCAGAAGAAGCTCTGCGACGAGACGATGTACTGGGCGTAGCCCTGGTGCGCGCGCGACAGCCCGTTCAGCTCGCCCGCCCACAGCGAGGCGATGCGCACGTCGGTGTCCTCGTGCAGGAACGACACGCCCAGCAGCGTGCCGGCCAGCAGCGTGGTCACGTCCACGTCCGTCACCACGTTGGGGTTGTTCTGGATGTCGGGCTCCTGAAACAGCCCCTGGCAGCCGGTCAGCAGGTTGACCGCCAGCAGGGCGGCGATGACTTTCTGGGAAAATACTTTTTTCATGATTCTGCTTCGATGAGGCGGTTGAGCCGTCGGCTTAGTAGGTGACGCGCACGGAAAACAGCAGCGACTTCGTGTTCGGGTTGGTGAACCAGTCCTGCCCGCGCGCCAGGCCCGCGCCCGTGATGTTCACTTCCGGGTCGGTGCCGGTGTACTTGGTCCACAGCACCAGGTTGCGCCCGGTCATGCTGAAATCAACGTTCGAGAGGTGCGTGAACTGCCGAAAGCCCGGCCCGCCCAAGCGGTAGGTCAGGGTGGCCTCGCGCAGCCGCGACACGCTGCCGTCTTCTACAAACTGCTTGTAGGAGGCTGAGTTGGACGCCGAGCCCCGGCCCTGCCACCACGCCTGGTTGATGGCCACCGGCCCCGCCCCAAAGTCCTTGATTTGCCCCTGGAAGGCCGTGCCGGCCGGAATCAGGGCGCCGCTCACGTCCTTCAGCCCGCCCGCCGGGGCCACTACCGTGCTGCCCTGGTCGCCGTGCGTGCCAAAGGCGTAGAGGGAGCCCCGGGTGCCGTTGAAGAAATCGTTGCCGGCCACCCTATCAAACAACACGTAGAGCGAGAGACCTTTGTAGGCGAAGGTGCTGCCCAGGCCGCCCCGCCACTTCGGGTTGGGGTTGCCGATGATTTCGTTGCTGATGCCGCCCTGCGGAAACCCGTTCGCGTCCAGGATGTACTGGCCCGCGTCGTCCTTTAGGAAATCGGTCGAGTAAAAGATGCCGAACGGCTGCCCCGGAATCAGCGACGAATTCTGCATGTAGCTGTCGGGCAGGATGTACACCGAAGCCCCGGCCAGCGACACCACTTCGTTGCGGTTCAGCGAGAAGTTGCTCGTCAGGTTCCAGCTGAAATCGCCCCGCCGGATAACGTCGGCCCCGGCGTCTAGCTCCAGCCCTTTGTTGGTCAGCTCCGCCGCGTTGCTGTTGCGGATGGTGTAGCCGGTTTCGTTCGGCACGCTCAGCGACAGGATGACGTCCTTCGTGCGGTTGCGGTAGGCCGTGGCCGAGAAGCTGACGCGGTTGCGTAGGAAGCGCAGGTCCACGCCCACTTCCGACTCCGTTTTGCGCTCGGGGCGCAGGAATTCGTTGCCGGCCGCGGTGCCGCGCACGTAGCCCCCGCCGTAAAGCGGGCTGGCCGCCGTCAGGCCCCGCGTGAACATGTCGGCGTAGACGGCCGGGCCGAAAGTCGTAAAGTTCTGGTAGGGCTGGGGCTGAATGCCCACCTGCCCCCAGGTCAGGCGGAGCTTGCCGAAGCTCAGGACCGAATTGGTCTCCAGGCCGCCCAATTTGCTGAACTGCCAGCCCAGGGCCGCCGAGGGGAAGAAGAAGCTGCTGTTGGTTTGGGCCCCGAAGGTCGAGGCGCTCTCGCTCCGGCCGGTCAGCGTCAGAAACAGCATGTCGTAGGCCTGCACCTCGGCCTGGGCGTAGTACGCGTAGGTCCGCACGAGGGAATTGAGGTTGCTGGCCGACAGGTTGGAGTTGAGTGCGTTGGTCAGAATATCGGGCGCCGTCGGCACAATCAGGTTGCTGATAGCGCTCGACAGGGTGGCGCGCCGCCGGCTGTTGTAGTTCACGCCCAACAGCAGCGACCCGCCAAAGCGGGGGCTCAGGGTTTTGGTGGCGGTGGCGAAGGCGTCGGCGTTGAACTGCTTTTCCGCAATCCAGTTCTTCGACAGGAACCCGTTCTGGAAGTTGCCCGACGTGCGGCCGAAGCGCTCCAGGCGGTTGTCGGTAAAATTATCGACGCCCGTGCGGCCCGTAATGCTCAGCCAGGCCGCCGGGGTCACGTCCAGCTGCAGGCTGCCGATGAGCCGGTCCACGTCGCTGGTGTTGCGGTTGTTGTTGATGTTCCAGACGGGGTTGGAGTAAATCGTGCTCAAATCCCGTCCCAGCGGGTTCCGGTACGACGCGTGCGCGTTGGTGAACACCTGCCCGGCGGGGTTGGTGAACGTGCCCGCGTAAGCGGCATTGTCGTAGTCGGCCGGGGTGCGCAGGCTGCTCAGCATCACCCCGTCCACGTTGTCGCCCTCCTGAATGCGCGACGAGCCCGTTTTGGTGTAGCCCACGTTCGCCGCCGCCCGGAACCAGTCGGTAAACTGGCTGGCCATGTTCACCCGGGCGGTGTTGCGCTGGTAGTCGCTGAAGGCCTTGATGACGCCCTCCTGGTTCAGGTTGGCGTAGCTGACCAGGAAATTCGACCGCTCGTTGCCGCCGCTGACGTTGACGCTGTTGTCGGTGAAATACCCCGTCTGGAACACGTCGTCGGTGTGATTATAGGTGTCGCGGGCGTTTTTGCCCCCGTGCGGGTTGGCCGCCGTACCCGGCGCGATGGCGTAGCGGCTGGTGCCGTCCGCGAACGTGAGCACGCCCTGGTAGCCCGGCGCGGCGGGGCTGGTGATGTACGTGTCCGGCCCCCCCGTCCGGTCCGCAATGCGGTCGCCGAAGCTGTTGCGGTTGCCCTGCTGGTACAAGCCGCCCGAGCCCTGCCCGTAGGCGCGCTGCAGGGCGGGCATCTTGTTCACCCGGTCGAACGAAACCGTCGATTTCACGCTGATGTTGACCTTGCCCTTGGAGTCCTGGCCTTTTTTCGTGGTGATGATAACCACGCCGTTGGCGGCCCGGGTGCCCCAGAGCGCCGCCGCCGAAGCCCCTTTCAGCACCTCCATGCGCTCGATGTCCTCGGGGTTGATATCGTTGATGCGCGACTGCTGCACGATGCCGTTGCCGCTGGGCGTGGCCGTGCCGAGGTTGTCGCTGGCGTTGCTCACCGGCACGCCGTCCACGATGAACAGGGGCTGGATGTTGCCGTTGATGGTGTTCTGCCCCCGAATCTGGATGTAGGCCCCCGCGCCGGGGTCGCCGCCGTTGCGGGTCACCAGCACCCCCGACGCCTTGCCGCTCAGGCCGGTCAGCAGGCTCGTTTCGCCGCTTTTCGCCACCGCTGCGCCGTCCAGCGTCGTCACGGACGAGGCAAACCGGTCGCGCAGTGTTTTCGTACCCAGCGCGGTAACAACGACTTCGTTCAGTTGCTTAACATCGGCTCTGAACCGCACGTCAATCGTCGTGCGCTCCCCGATGGCTTCCTCAATGGTCTGCATGCCCACCGCCGTAAAGACCAGCGTGGTTCCCGCAGTCGGGACCTCCAAGCTATATGCTCCGTTGGCATCCGTCGCGGTAGCAGCGGTGGTGCCCTTCACCAGCACCGTGGCCCCCGGGAAGCCCCCGGCCCCCTCCGTCGTGCCCACGGTGCCGCTCACTCTGCGGCCCTGGGCCCACGCCGGCGAACTGCCAATGACCATCAGCAACAAACTCAGCAGTAGGTTTTTCTTCATAATTGGGGTTGAGTGCAGGAAGGACATTTGAAATGGTTTGAGATTAAGTTTCCGTGCGCCACCCTCGAGGCTTAAGGAGCCTGTTTGGAACCAAGAAATACTGTTTTTTAGCATAAGCTCAACTGGCTTTCAAGTAAGAGGCTATCAAAGTTGTTATAAATGCGCAAAAATGTAACAGGTCAAATACTGCTATTCACCGTACCTGTTTGTTCTTGACCCAGGCTTTTGCCATTGCTTTTTTGTCAGCAGGGATGCCTCGTCGGGGCCGCCGGCATGGGCTGGCTGGCAACGCCCAGTGCGTTTT
The DNA here is from genome assembly GCF_031398885.1 of Hymenobacter sp. Classification (GTDB taxonomy): domain Bacteria; phylum Bacteroidota; class Bacteroidia; order Cytophagales; family Hymenobacteraceae; genus Hymenobacter. The sequence continues at coordinate 88,548 of NZ_JANNOD010000020.1, read as the reverse complement.
TAAAACCCGGGACCCGACGCTCTACCGCTGCTGGCAAATATTTCGGATTGCTTCACCTCCTCAGCCAGTTCACGCAAGTCGGAGGCCCTGCCGACACGGAGCGACTCAGACTTGCCTGGGGTTATGGGTTATGGCTGGCCCCGGATTGGGAGTGGGCCAAACCTTTGCCAAGTGCGTTAATGGAGGAGGTTAAGGGAGCAACACCGGGGCAATGGGTGAGGTTTAAGCGGTGACCTAATCTCGGCTGATATTTCGACTACAGTTGCTGATAACTGTTCTAATGCGGACCGGGTACAGGGTCAGGGACTCGCGCACCAGCCCGCCGCAGCGCTAGCGCAACGAGCAGTTGAAGGCCTCGACAATACTGGTTTAGCTCTCGCCCCCGTGGCTTGGGCCAGCGGGGCCTGCCTGCTCGTGCGCCGGGCGGCCTGGCGGGAATTGGGCGGCTTCGAGCCGGCCTTTTTCGCCCACATGGAGGAAATTGACCTCTGCTGGCGCCTGCAAAACGCCGGGCACGAGGTCTGGTACCACGGCGGCGGCGCCCTGCCCAAAACCAACCCCCGCAAAACCTACCTCAACTTCCGCAACGGCCTGGTCCTGCTCTACAAAAACGCGGCCCCCGGCGAGCTCTACGGCCCCCTGCTGCTGCGCCTGGTGCTCGACGGCGCGGCGGCCCTGCGGTTTTTGGCCGCGGGCCAGGGCGATAATTTCTGGGCGGTGCTGCGGGCGCACTTCAGCTTTTATGGGAAGTTGGGCTACTGGCGCACGCAGCGCCGGGCCGCCCGGCCCCGACTGCGGGCGGCCGAGCGGCCCGGCGTGTACGCAGGCAGCGTGGTGTGGGCTTACTTCGGGCGCGGCAAGCGGAAATTCAGCGAGCTGAACCCGTAGAAACAGTTATAACGGCAACGTGGCCCGAACAAAGCCCAGCATTCTCTTGTCGCTCATTAGGTGCAGCCAGTGGGGCAGCAGCACCAGTTGCTGACCACCGTAGCTCCAGTCGCTCAGCAAAGCCAGGCACAGAGGTGCCGCCACTAAAGAGGGCAGCAGTACGAACGCAACCAATGCCTTGGGGGCAAACCTCAGATACGCTGCCAGGTCCGGGGGTGTGACGGAACCCATTATTCGGTCGAATGCCGCCGGTATCCGCCTGCTATACAGGTAGCGGAAGCCCAGCATGACCATGGTGTGGATGGCCAGAGCTTCCGCGGTGGTAACAACGGTGCCGCTCATGGTGCTGTTGGTGGCAATGGTTGGGCTACCGCCCTACAAATCCCACACGGTGCTGCGCTGCTGGCGCATGGCCCGGCGCACGTTCATCCAAAAAGCGCCGGCGAAGTAGAGCACAATGGGCGAGCCGAACGTGAAAAACGACGCGTAAACGAACGAAAGCCGGACGCTGCGGGTGCTGAACCCCCACTTCTGGGCCAGGGCCGAGCACAAGCCGAAAGACTGCGTTTCGAGGTAGTCGGTGAAGCGTTTCATAGGCGGTAGCAGCTGACAATAGACAGATTCTCTGGGCTAAGATAAGGCTTGCATGACGCTGAGGCAAGCTTGAGCGCGTAATTTTACGGGCCCGGGTCCGACTAATTTGGTTGTCCTTACGTTGGTACGGTTGTTTTTTGTTTTCCTGCGTTGCGCGTTTTGATGATAAACTTTTTGCGGCCAGTGGCCCACGGGCTGCTGGCAGCCACCCTCCTGCTTTCGGCCTGCGCCCTGCCGCGGGTCCTCAAGCAGGCCGAAACCGGGCGCACCGTGGTGGCCCGGCCCGCGCCCCTGACGGCCTCCGGCGAGGCCGTGCCCTTCGAAGTGGTGGCCCGCGTGCCGGCCCTGCACCTGCGCAAAGGCGTGGCCTACGAGCTGCTGCTGCGCTACCGCTACGAGCACGGCCTGCGCGAAGACACCCTCGGCCGCATTGCCTTCACGGTGGGCAACTACGTGTACGACGACGAAAACAAGGGTCAACTCAAGGCCACCCAGAAATTCAGCCTGCCCAACACCCCCAGCCGCAACCCCGGCGAGCTGCTGGCCCGCGCCCAGGTACGGGAGGTGAAAAAGAACGGCCGCGTGCTGCGCGCCCCCGCCGACGTGCGCGTGGCCCGCGGCATCACCGACCCGGCCCGCCTCGTCACCCGCGAAGACACCGTGCTTGCCCTCTTGCCCGAGCAGGCCAGCAACACCATGAGCGGCACCCGCGTGCTGCCCTTCTTTTTTGACGAGGGCCAATGGTTCATCCGCGGCTACCTGGGCACCAACGTGCAGGCCTTGGAAGACCTCATCGACGCCAACCAGCAGACCAAGCAGGTGCTCATCATCGCCGGCCACTCGCCCGACTCGACCGACGCCCACAACCGCCTGCTGGCCAGCAAGCGCGTGCGCATGCTGCTCTACTACTACAAGCAGCGGGTGAAGAATTATTCCTACCTGAACAAAACCGAGAACATCCGCTTCGACACCCTGGCCTACACCCGGCGCTGGGACACCTTCCTGAGCAAGGTCACGACTTCGGCCCTGAAAGCCGACCAGATTGACTCCGTCGTCAGCATCATCAACGACACCCGGGGTACGTTCGAAGAGAAGGAAAAGGCCCTGCACCGCCTCACGTACTTCGACTACCTGGAGCAGTACATCTACCCGGTGCTGCGCTTCGGCACCGTGGCCGTGACCTACACCGCGCCCAAGCGCTACGATTCGGAGGTGTACCTGCTGGCGAAAAAGATTGTGGCCAAGCAGCTTGAGGCCGACGCCCTCACGCCCGAGGAGCTGCGCTACTCCGCCGCCCTTACGCCGCTGCTGGCCGAGAAGCAGCGCATCTACGAAACCGCGGCCGCCAACACCGCCAGCTGGGAAGCCTTCCACAACCTGGGCGTGGTGCTGCTGCAACGCGCCGAAAAGGAGCCCACCGACAAAATCCGCCGGGCCTACCTGCGCCGGGCCGCCGTCAACTTCACCCTGGCCGCCCACCGCAACCCCACGGCCGAGTTCTTCTACCACGCCGCCACCGCCTACCACCGCGCTGGCGACCGCCTCGAAGCCCTGCAGAACTACGACTACGCCATCAAGCTGGGCGGCGCGGCCCCCCTGCTGCGCAAAATCTTCTCGGACCGCGCCGCCCTGGAAATCGAAGTGGGCCAGCCCGACGAGGCCCTGCGCAGCCTGCAATACGCCGGGCCTTCCTACCAAAACGCGCTCAATCGGGCCCTGATTCTGGTGGGCCGCGAAGGCTACGAACCCGCCCTGGAGCAGTACCGCGCCGCCCAGGCCCTACGCCCGACGGCCGCCGCCCCGGTTTACGGCATGGCCGTGGTGGCGGCCCGCCAGCAGAACGAGGCCGCTGTGGGCACCTTCCTGAAGCAGGCCGTGGCGCTCGACCGCCGCTACGCCCAGCGCGCCGTAGAGGACCTGGAGTTCCAAGAGTACGCCCAGGGCAAAGTGTTCCGGGAGGCCCTGCGCTGAGCGTTGCCCGTCCGCCCGGCCCATCGTAGCTTTGCCAAACGGCTCAAAACCGCAGTTTACCTAACGAAAACCATGCGTCAAATACAATTCCGGGAGGCCTTGCGCGAGGCCCTGTCCGAGGAAATGCGCCGCGACCCGCGGGTGTTCCTCATGGGCGAAGAAGTGGCCGAATACAACGGCGCCTACAAAGTGAGCCAGGGCATGCTCGACGAGTTCGGGCCCGAGCGGGTGATTGACACCCCGATTGCCGAGCTGGGTTTCGCCGGCATCGGCGTGGGCGCGGCGGTTAATGGGCTGATTCCGGTCATCGAATTCATGACCTTCAACTTCTCGCTCGTCGCCATCGACCAGGTGATTAACTCGGCGGCCAAGATGTACTCCATGTCGGGCGGGCAGTACTCCTGCCCCATCGTGTTCCGTGGCCCCACCGGCAACGCCGGGATGCTCAGCAGCCAGCACTCGCAGAACTTTGAGAACTGGTTTGCCAACACGCCGGGCCTGAAAGTGGTGGTGCCCAGCAACCCCTACGACGCCAAGGGCCTGCTCAAAACCGCCATCCGCGACCCCGACCCGGTCATCTTCATGGAGTCGGAGCTGATGTACGGTGACAAGGGCGACGTGCCCGAGGAAGAATACCTGCTCGAAATCGGCAAGGCCAACGTGGTGCGCCCCGGCAAGCACGTAACGCTGGTGAGCTTCGGCAAAATGATGAAAATTGCCTACGCCGCCGCCGACGAGCTGGCCAAGGACGGCATCGAGGCCGAGGTCATCGACCTGCGCTCGGTGCGCCCGATTGATTACGACACGCTGGTGAGCTCGGTGAAAAAGACCAACCGTATGGTCGTCATCGAAGAAGCCTGGCCCCTGGCCAGCATCTCGGGCGAGCTGGCCTACATCGTGCAGCGCCGCGCCTTCGACTTCCTCGACGCCCCCGTCATCCGCATCAACTGCGCCGACGTGCCCCTGCCCTACGCCCCCACCCTCATCGAGGCCTCGCTGCCCAACGTGGCCCGCGTGATTCAGGCCGTGAAAGAAGTGACGTACAGCAAGATTTAGCGTTGTTGTTCAGCAAAAAGCCCCGAGCGACGCTGGTTGCCGGGGCTTTTTTATGCCCCAGCACAAAGCAGCAAGGCTAATTCTGCGGAGCCTCGCTGGGCGGCCGGAGTTGGCGGGCCGTCGATTCTGAGAGTTGCCAGCAGCCCCAGAGCCACCCCAAGGCAACGACCAGTACGGCCAGCCGGCCACGGGAGCGCCCCAGTCCCCGCCACCACGCGGCCGGCTCCCAGCTTCCCGCCACGCCAGTGAGCACCAGCAGGTGCAGCGGCAGCAGAAACCGGCATTCCATCAGGGTGGGCAGCGCCAGTACGCACGGCAAGCTCAGGGCCAGCAGCACCGCCCGGGCCTGGCGGGCGGGCAGCGGCTTGCCCACGACGGGACGGCCACGAAGCCCCCAGGCCGCCAGCCCCAGCCACGTGCCCAGGCCCAGAAGCGCATAGTTCAGCAGCCGCAGCAACGGCTGGCCCGGCGGGCGCAGGTGGCGCGGGTACGGGGTGGGAAACCGAATGTCCAGGCCGTTGAACAAGTGCCGCAGGCAGCGCGCCGCTACGGCGAGCGGGTGGCGGGCCGCAAACCGCAGGAACTGACCGTAGCTGGCAAAGCGGCCGCCCGGCTCGGCGGCCAGGGCCCGCTGGCCGGCGGGGTCAGCAAATACCAGGGAGCGGGGAATTTCAGGAATCAGGCTCGACTCGTAGCGTTGGTAGGCGGTGCCCCAGGAAAGCTGCTTCAGGTAGAGCGGGCGGGCGCCCGGCAGGCCGGCCAGCACGAGGGGCGTAGCGCGGTGGAAATGCCGCTGGTTGATGAGCACTTGCGGCAGCAGCACGAGCGCCAGGCCCGCGGCTAGTGCCAACGCCCGCAGCCCTGAGTGGCGACCGGGCCTCGGTGCGCCAGCGAAATTGCCCGCCAGCAGCCACAGCCACCCCGGCGCGCTGGCCAGGTAAATGGGCCGGATGTTGACCGCCGCCGCCAGCAGCAGCCCCGCCGCGCCGGCCCAGGCCCAGCCCGGCCGGCCCAGCGCGGCCAGGCCAAGCAGCAGCAGGGTGAGCGCCGGCAGGTCGCTGAGGGTAAAGTTGAAATAGTCCCGCCAAAAAATAAACCCCAGCACCAGCACGGCCAGCCAACGGGCCCCGGTCAGCGACCGGCCGGCCACCCGGGTCCACAATTGCGGCAGGGCCAGCCCGAAGAGCAGCGCCGCCCAACCCGCGCCAAGTATTCGGGCGCCCGTGAGCATCGACCAGCCCGTGAAGTGGCACAGCAGCCGCGCCGGCAGCACCAGCAGCGGCCCCAGGTAGCCCCGCAACGCCTCGTCGTAGCCCAGCAGCGAAAACTTTCCCTGCGGCGTGAATTTGAGGGAAAGCTCCCAGTATTCGGCCGCGTCGAATTGAAACTGGCCGGGCAGGTAGCCGCTCAGCGGTAGGTAGGCCACGTACAGCGCCAGGGCAGTCAGCACCCGCCAATGGGCAGGCCAGGCGGTGCGCAGAACGGTGGAAACATCGGGCATGCCGGGCAAAGCTAGGGCCCGGCCGCGGGAAGCCGCCTGCTCAGGTTCACCAAATACCGCCAGCCGGGGGCCAGCGGCCGGCCGCCAACCCAACCGGATTGTCACCGTACCTTTTGGCCGGCGCTGCGCCATTGGCTCTTCTTACCTCAATCCCACCCGCATGAACCATCGCCTGCACCTCAAATTTGAACAGCTGGAACGGGCCACTGAGCGCCTGCTGGCCGCAGCCGAAGCCCTGGGAACCGACAGCGCTACGGCGCCCGCCGCCGGCCACTGGTCGGCCACGCAGGTGGTGCATCACCTGCTGTTTATCGAGGGCAACATCATTCAGTACGTGCAGAAAAAAGTAGTGAGCGATGAGAAACTACCCGCCGTGGACCTGTACACCCGCTTGCGGGCCCGGTTCGTGCGCGTGCTGCTGCGCCTGCCCGGCTTCAAGTACAAAGCGCCGCGCGGGGTGGCCACCCTCACCGAGGCCGGCAACTTGCCGTCGCTGCCCGAGCTGCGCGCCACCTGGGCCGCGTCGCGGCGGCAGTTGGAGCGGCTGCTCAACGAATTTCCGGGCCGGCTGCTGAACCGGGCCATTTTTCCGCACCCGCGCTCGGGCCGCATCACCATTTTTCAGGTGATGGAGTTTTTGCTCGACCACCTGTTGCACCACCAGCAGCAGCTCGGCCGCATCACCAAGGCCCTGCGGCCGGCGGCTTTCGTGGCGGCGCGGGCGTAGCTCAGCGCGGGCCGGCCTGGTAGGGCGGCACGGTGGCCAATCGGGCCGCCAGCTCGGGCGGGGGAACGGTGAGCTTGCGGCGGTCGAGGTCGAGCCAGGCCCCGTCCACGGTTACCGTGGCGGCGACCCGGCCATCGGCTTTGTAAAGAGTGTGCACAATGGTCCAGCGCGAACCATCGGGGCTGACACTCGCCAGGCGGCCATCGACGCGGATTTCTTCGCCGATGCTCACCTCCTTCAGGAATTTGGTTTCTTCCCGAAACAGAATGGGCCCCAGGCGCAGCTGGGCAAATCGGGCCACGCCGTAGCCCCAACTGGCGAGCAGCGCCACGCGCTGGTCGGCGGCGTAGTCGGCGTAGGCCGAGTGGCGCATGTGGCCGTTGGGGTCCATGTCGGCCCAGCGGGTGCGGTAAGTGACGTCCATAAATAGTTAACAATGAGCAGTTAACAGCTAGCCGTTGACAGGGAGTAGTTAACTGATTTGTAATCGCACCAGGTACTGCTCGTCCTCGTCCTCGCCCAGGAAATCGGCGGTGTAGCCCGCCGCTTCCGCCGCATCCGTGAGCAGGGCCGCGTCGACGAACAGCCACGGAAAGGCTGCGCCGGTGCGGCCCTCGTAGCTGAGCGAGTACTCTACTTCGCCGTAGTACGGGCCGTTCAGATTGAACACGAGGGCGCCTTCTTCGTCTTCGTAGAGGTAGCGCACGTCCGAAGACGTGGCCAGAATCTGGCCGCCGGGCGCCAGCAGGGTGCGGGCGTGGGCCAAAAACCGGTCGAGGCCGCCCAGGGTACCCGTCAGGCCCAGCCCGTTCATCAGCAGCAGAACGGTGTCGTAGGGCAGCTCGGTGGGCGGCAGCGGGGCAAACAGGTCGTGGCGGGCCACGGTGCGCACGCCGCGCTCGGTCATCACCTGCGCCGCCCCGGCCGACACGTCCACGGCCTTCACCGCGAAGCCGCGGCTTTGCAGCTCCAGGGCGTGGCAGCCGGCGCCGGCGCCCAGGTCCAGGACCCGGCCCCGGCTTTCGTCGAGGGCCAGGCGCTCCAAATCGGGCATCTGCAGCAAGGTGCGGAAAAAATAAGCGGCGGGCAGCGGCTCGTCGTCGGCCACGTTGCAGTGCACGGTGAGGGCCGCGGCGGCGTCGCCGCGGTGGTAGGCCAGCAGGGCGTGGCCCAGGATGTCGGGGGCGGAGGTGGTGGTCATGAACGGGGCGCAGGGCGGGTGGGGCAAAAAAGCCGGCAGCGCGCGGCACCGGCCCCGCTTCCTAACCCCTTCGGGGCCGAAAAGTACCCAAAACTTCGCGGCGGGGCCGGGCGTTTGCGTAGCAGCTTCCTTATTCGCCACCGCCATGCTCCCCCAAAAACTTCGCAAAGGCCAGCTGCCCACCAAAATCTGCGTCACCTGCGGCCGTCCTTTCGAGTACCGCAAAAAGTGGCGGGCCAACTGGGACGAGGTGAAATACTGCGGCGAGAAGTGCCAGCGCAACCGCCCGTCTGCCGGCGCGCCCCGCCCGGCCGCCTGAGTAACAACACCCGCCGCCCGCATCTTTGCGGAGCCGTGGCCGTTTTGGTTGCAGCTCCCCGCTTTTCACCCCTGCTTATGGCTTCCAATCTCGACTACCTCGACCCGGCCCTGATTCCGCTGGAAGAAAAAGTAAAAGCCTACCTGGAAACCGAAAAAGCCCTGCGCAAAGCCACCGAACAGGGCCAGAATTCGGCGGACCAGCGCCGCGAACTGGCTCGTCTGGAGCAGGAGATTCTTGCCCTGCTGCCCACCCGCGACGAATGGGTGAAAGTAAACCTGGGCTACGGCCCCAGCCGCGTGGGCGCCTGGCACGTACCCGCCACCACCGGTGCCCCGGAGCGCTACGAACTGCGGGTAATACACTGATAACGCTGCGCTCGATAACGCTGCGCTTAATGAGGAATGAGGAATGAGGAATGAGGAATTGTCGCCGGAGAATTCTTCATTCCTCATTCCTCATTCTTCATTAATTCAATGTCCCGCGTCCCAGTCGTAGCCCAGCTCGGCCCAGTAGTCTTTGGGGCGGGTATCGGCGAAAGCAATGGTGCCGATGCGCTTGAGATGCTTGATGCCGTACTTGAGCGGGGTAACGAGGCGCAGCGGCGCGCCGTGGCCGGCCGTGAGGGGCTGGCCGTTCATTTCGTAGCACAGCAACGTCTGCGGGTGCAGGGCGCTGGCCATGTCGAGGCCCACGTAATACGCGTCGTCGGGCGTGCGCATGCCCACGTAGGGCGCCAGGTCGGCGGGCGGGTTGCGCGGGTCGGCGGCGCGGCCGGGGCGGGTGGCCAGCGGGTAGCGCGCCAGAAAATCCGAGAAGCGCGCCCCGCCCCAGCTCACCACCGTGCTCCAGCCTTCGATGCACTTGAGCTCGGTCGTCATTTCTACTTTGGGCAGGGCCTGAATATCGGCCAAGGTGAACTCCCGAACGGGGCCCGCGCCGTAGCCCTGCACGCGCAGGCGCCAAGTGGCCGGGTCCAGCGGGGTCCCCAGTCCAACCTTGCCGTTTTCGCGCGGCGTCTTGGCGCGGCTGCGGGCAAACTCGGGGGCCAGGCGGGTTTCGCGGTAGTAGGCGCTGGTGAGGCGGCTGTTAACGTCCAGCACCTGGCGCAGGGGGCGCGGAATGCCCGCGTCGTCGGGCCGCGCCAGCAACCAGCCCCAGCCGCCCAGACCGGCCAGCCCGGCCAGGCCCAGGCCAATGAAGGCCCGGCGCGAGCGGCGCTGGGCTTCGGCCAGCACGGCCGCTTCGGGTTGCAGGGGCGCGCGGGGCGCTTCGGCCGGAACCGGGGCAGCGGGTTGGTCAGTCATACCGGACACGGAAAGTTATTTGGAGGAAAGCGAAGCATCGGCCGCGGGCAGCGAGGTGGGGCCGGCCGTCACTTTGTGGGTGGCGGGGTCCACTTCTTCAATTTCGAAGCCGGCCACCATCGCCCGGAAATTGTTCCAGCCGGCCCGCACCACCTGGGAAATGTGCACGATAAAAAACAGCACGTAGCCGATGGTGAGCGCGAAATGGATGATGCGGGCAAACTCGTAGCCGCCCAGCAGGCCGGTGAGCCAGCCAAACTGCGTGGGCTTGTAAATGGCCAGGCCGGTCAGCACCGAGCCCGCGCCCATCAGCACCACGCTGGTGTAGGCAATTTGCTGGGCGCCGTTGAACTTGCGCACCGGCAGCGGCCCCTTGCGCAGGCCCAGGTCGTGCAGCGTCACCTGAATGGCTTCTTTAAAGGAGTGCCGGGTGGGCAGCAGGTAGCGCCATTCGCCCGAGAAGATGGTGAAGCCCACGTACAGCAGGCCGTTGAGGAAAAATACCCACATCAGCACAAAGTGCCAGGCCATGCCCTGGGCCAGCTTGTGGTCGACGTGGAAGGCCTTGTAAAAGGAGGTGGGAAAGAACTTGAACAGAGTCGTGTCGCCCCAGCCCAGCCGGTACACGTCGTTGGCCCAGTAAATCCACATCCCGCTCCAAATCATGAGGCTGAGAACGGGGAAGTTCACCCAGTGAAACCAGCGGATGGCCAAAGGATGCTTTTCAACGAGTTGCTTCATAAACAGCGGTGGGGCTTCGATGCCGACGCAATGTACACGGCGTGCCCGGCTTGGCCTTTCGGGAAGCTTGACGCTTTGCCCGGGCAACCCTTACAATTCCTGCCCCCCATAAACGCAAAAAAAGAGGCGCCCCAAAGGAACGCCTCTTTCCATACCAAAACACCTTAAAAACTATTCTTTCACGTAGGCGTCAACAAGAATTGCACCAAAAGATTCCGTGACGAATGAGTTTTTTAAATCGTATTCAGTACAAGTTCTTTGTGTCGAAAAACTTCTACCCTAATTCCTGTACCAGCCGCTGATTTTTACTCTTTGGCGATGCGCGTGACCAGCTGGGTTTCGCCCAGTTCCAGCGTGAGCAGGTAGATGCCGGGCGCCGCGCCGGGCAGCTCCACGGGCAGGGCGTTGGCACCGGTGCGCACGGCCACCGTCCGCGTGGCCACGGCGCGGCCCAGCACGTCGGTGATGCGCAGCCGGCCCGTGCCGCTCGTCCGCGCGTCGAACGACAGGGTCAGGGCCGACGTGAAGGGATTGGGAGCGGTGCCAAAAGTTTCGGCCACCAGGGCGGCGGGCTGGGTGGCCAGCACGCGCTGCAGGTTGCGGGCGCCGCGGTACACCTGGCCCCGGATTTCGCCGCTGGAGTTGGCCGCCGTGTGGATGTTCATGTAGATGCTGTCGCGCTGGAACTGCCGGGAGCGGCGCAGGTCGAATGGCTGCGGCGTGGCGTCGTTCTTCCAGAAGCCGTAGGCCGCCACGGGGTTGGCCGAAGGCGAAAAATACGGCATCAGGTCAAATACCACGCCGCCCGACTCCGAGGCCCGCCCGGTGTGAAAGTGGCCGACGGTGACCGGGCCGCTCAGCCCGCCCCACACGGCCATGAAGTGGGCGTTGCTCTGGTCGCGGTCGATGCTGACCACGCCCGCGCCGTAGCCGGGGGTGGTCACCGGGTTGGGCCGCTCCTGGGCGCCGTTGAGCGAGATGGTGTACCCTTCGCGGGCCAGGCGCAGCACCTGCCCCCGGATTTCCCCGTTGGGGTTGGCGGCCGTATTAATGACCACGTTGATGTCGCCGCGCAGGAAAAAATTGACCCCGGCGGCACTGAGGCCCGTAAGCTGAACGCCGACGATGTTACTGGTGGGCGCGGTGACGGGCAGGCTTCCCACCAGCGTCGCGGCCGTGTTGGCCTGGCCCGCGGGCGAAGCGTACACCGATAAGCTGGTGGGCGGGCCGCTCAGGTCGGAATAAGCTACGAAAACGAACGCCGTGTCGAGCGTGGCCGTGAGGCGACCAACGGCGACTCCTTTGCCGGTGGCCGTCGTGGCGGGCACCATCTGGCTGCCGTCGAGGCGCGCGTCGTGGGCCAAGTAACGCGCATTGTCCCCAAAGAGCTGGCCCCGAATTTCGCCGCCGGGGTTGTTCGCCGTGTGGATGTTGATGTAAATCTGGCCCTGAGCCAGGGACGTGAGGAAAGCCGGCGTCAGGCCCGTTGTTGGCGTGATTTCGCCCTCGATGACGTTGCCCGAGCGAAACGGCAGCAGGTTCACAACCACGCTACCGTTCGCCCCCACGGCTCCGGTGTGGAAGTGGGCCATGGTCAGGGCGCTGCTCAGCCCCGCGAAGGCCACCCGAAACTTCAGCTTCTCTTGGTTTTGGCTCAGGGTGAAGATGCCCAGGCCGGTGGCGGGGGTGGTCACGGCCGGGTTCTGCTGGTCCCCGGTGAGGCTGGCCACGATGGCGTTGTCCGACTCCAGCCGCACCTGGCCCCGGATTTCCCCGTTCGGGTTGGCGGCGGTGTGGATGTTGACGTAGTACTGCCCGAGCAGTATTTTGGCCCGCCGGGCGGGAGTGAGGTCGGTGCCCGTGACGAAGCCCGAGAGACGGTTGCCGCGCACGATGGGCACCAGGTTGATGATGACGGGCCCGGTGGCGCCCACGGCGCCCTCGTGCAGGTGGGCGCCGGTGATGGCCCCACTCAGGCCGTTGAAAGCCGCTTGCACAAACAGGGTATCGCGGGTTTCGTTGAGCGTGAAGCCGGCCACGCCCTGGGCCGTGGTGGTGACCGCCGGAACTTCTTGGTCGCCACTAAGGCGGGCCGAAAGCAGCAGGTGCGGACGCAGATGGTCGGCCGAGGCAACCAGGGGCGCGGCCAGCAGCAGGGCTGCTGCTAGCGGGCGGAGTAGCTTTTTGAGCATGGGGGTTGGGGGTGAAATGGTGAAAATGTGTGAAAAACCTGCGGATGAGCCGTCAGCGCAGTTGCTCGCAGTTCGCTTGCCTTGGCCAACTCGGCCAATTTCCTCTGGTCGTTGCCTCGCAAAGGAAGTATTTGACGTTGCCGGCACCGTTATGACTTGGATGTTGCGAAAAGGTTTGAGCCGACGCCGGGAAGACAGGTATTTACCCAAATCTTGTCACAGCAACCATCCCTTCAAGCCCCGTCAGGCAAGGAACTGGCCATCCCCTCAGCTCCTGCGCCGTAAAGCCGAAAGGGCCCAGACTCACGTCTGGGCCCTTTCGGTGCATTGCTCGGCCGCGCGGTGGGCTTAGCGCATCAGGCCGCCGGGGCCGCCCTTGCCCATGCCGCCCATCATCTTCTGCATCTGGGCCAGGCCGCCCTTGGTCTGGCTCATCTTGTTCATGGTGCGCATCATCTTGCGCATGTCCTCGAACTGCTTCATCAGCGCGTTCACCTGCTGGATGTCGGTACCCGAGCCCTTAGCCAGGCGACGCTTGCGCGAGCCGTTGAGCAGGTCGGGGTTGGCCCGCTCCTGCCGGGTCATGCTTTTGATAATGGCCTCGACGGGCTTGAAGGCGTCGTCGTCGATGTCCACGTCCTTCATGGCCTTGCTCATGCCCGGAATCATGCCCATCAAATCCTTGATGTTGCCCATCTTCTTGATTTGCTCCAACTGCGAGAGGAAGTCGTCGAAGTTGAACTGATTCTTGCGGATTTTGGCGTTGATGCGCTTGGCCTCGTCCTCGTCGAACTGCTGCTGGGCGCGCTCCACCAGCGAAATCACGTCGCCCATGCCCAGGATGCGCTGGGCCATGCGGTCGGGGTAGAACAGGTCCAGCGCGTCCATCTTCTCGCCGGTCGAGATGAACTTGATGGGCTTTTCTACTACCGCCCGGATGCTCAGGGCCGCCCCGCCGCGCGAGTCGCCGTCGAGCTTGGTGAGCACCACGCCGTCGAAATTCAGCCGGTCGTTGAAGGTCTTAGCGGTGTTCACCGCGTCCTGGCCGGTCATGGCGTCCACCACGAACAGCGTCTCGCTCGGGTTGATGGCCGCCTTCACGGCCTCAATCTCGCGCATCATCTGCTCGTCCACGGCCAGGCGGCCGGCGGTGTCGATGATGACGACCTTCTTGTTGTTTTTCTTGGCGTACTCGACGGCATTGCGCGAGATGTCGACCGGGTTTTTGTTCTCGACTTCGGAGTACACTTCCACGCCGATTTGCTCGCCCAGCACCTTGAGCTGGTCGATGGCCGCGGGCCGGTACACGTCGCAGGCCACCAGCAGCACCGTGCGGTTTTGCCGCTTGATGAAGCTGGCCAGCTTGCCGGCAAACGTGGTTTTGCCCGAGCCCTGCAGGCCCGAGAGCAGCACCACGGCCGGGTCGCCCTTAATGGTGATGTCCTGCTTTTCGCCGCCCATGAGCTCGGTCAGCTCGTCGTACACGATTTTGACCATGAGCTGGCCCGGCGACACGGCCGTGAGCACGTCGCGGCCCATGGCGGCGTCCTTAATCCGGTCGGTGACGTCCTTGGCTACCTTGTAGTTCACGTCGGCATCGACCAGCGCCCGCCGAATTTCCTTGATGGTGGCCGCGACGTTGATTTCGGAGATGCTGCCCTGGCCTTTGAGGGTCTTAATGGCCCGGTCGAGCTTGGTGGAGAGGTTATCGAACACTTTATTGATGTGCTAATTAGATGGTGTGCTAATGTGCTGGGGCTACGAGGCGCTGCGCATCTGTTCCTCTACGGCCCGCAAGCGGGCATCCAATTCGGCGTTGGTGGGCTGCCGGGCTTGGGCTTCTTCGACGTGGCTCAAACGCAGGTCAGAAGCCTTGGTTTGCTCGGTCAACTGCCCCACCTGCTCGAAGGTATTGGCGAGGCGACGGTTGGTTTCCTGGGCTTGCACCTTGATTTCGCGGACGTCGCCTTTGACTTCGCGCATGTCGGTTTTGAGTTCGCTGACTTCTCCGGTCAGGTAGTCGACGCGCTCGGTCAGGTGGTCCACGCGTCCGGTCAGGTGGTCGACACGCCCGGTCAGATGGTCAACGCGCCCGGTTAGGTGGTCGACGCTGGTGGCTACGTTGTCGATGCGCGCGCCGAGCCGGTCTTCCAGGCGCAAAAAGCCGTTGACCATGGTTTCGGTCAACTGCGCGAAACGCCGCATGTTTTCTTCCCGGTCACGGTCGGCGGCGCGCAGGCTTTCGGCCAGCAGCGCCAGTATCTCAGAATTATTATCGGCCATCGCGCGCGGGTTTGGGTAATCTGCAATGAGACGTAAAACTACCCAAAAAAGGCCAAAATCCGACAAAGGCCCTACCTTCACCGAGTATTTCTGTCTCCTTCAAAGTGCCCGAAAACCGCCCGCTGCGTTTGCTCGTCATCACCTACTACTGGCCGCCTTCGGGCGGGGCGGGCGTGCAGCGCTGCCTGAAGTTCGTCAAGCACCTGGGCGCATTTGGCGTGGAGCCCACGGTCATCACCGTCGACCCGGCGCAGGCCACCTACCCGGTGCGGGATGAGAGCCTGCTGGCCGAGGTGCCGGCCGGCGTGCGCGTCATCCGCACCAAAACCTCCGAGCCTTTCGAATCCTACAAAAAGCTCACCGGCCGGGCCGTGCCCTACGGCGGCTTTGCCAACGAGGGCAAGCCGGGGCTGGTGCAAAAGGCCCTGCGCTTTGTGCGCGGCAACCTGTTCATCCCGGACCCGCGCCGGGGCTGGAACCGCCACGCCCTGGCCGCTGTGGAGCAGCTGCTGGCCGCCGGCGAAACGTTCGACGCCGTGCTCACGTCCTCGCCGCCGCATTCCACCCAGCTCATCGGCCTGGAACTGAAGAAGCGCCACGGCCTGCGCTGGCTGGCCGACCTGCGCGACCCCTGGACGGATATCTACTACTACAACGACCTGCACCACACGCCCCCGGCCGCCTGGCTCGACGCGCGCTACGAGCGCCGCGTGCTGACCCAGGCCGACGCCGTGCTGGTGACCTCCCCCGAAACCAAGCGCCTGTTCCTGGCCAAGCTGCCAGCGCTCCCCGCCGCCAAGTTCCACGTGCTGCCCAACGGCTACGACGAGTCGGATTTTCAGCGCCCCACGCAGCCGCCCACCGACTGCCTGCGCATCACCCACACCGGCACTATCACCGAGCTGTACCACATTGAGCGACTGCTGGAGGCCGTGGCCACATGCGCCGCCCGCCACCCCGACGTGCCCTTGCGCCTGCGCTTCGTGGGGCAGGTGTCGGCCGAGTTGCGCGCCCAGATTGCGCGGGCGGGGCTGGCGGCGGCCACGGAGTTCATCGACTTCGTGCCGCACCACGAATCAGTCGACCACCTGCTGAGCGCCTCGGCGCTGCTCATGGCCATTCCCGACGTACCGCGCAACTTCGGCATCCTGCCCGGCAAGGTATTCGAGTACCTGGCCGCCAACAAGCCCATCCTGTGCGTCGGCCCGGCCGGGTCCGACGCGGACCACCTGTTGCAGGAAGGCGGCGCCGGCCAGGCCCTGCCCTACGAAGACTACGCCCTGATGCTGGAAACGCTGGAAGCCCTGGTGGCCCAGTGGCGCCTCAACCCCAACCTGGACCTGCCAGCCCTGAGCCACCGGCGGTATTCCCGCCGGGCCCTGGCGGGGGAGCTGGCGGAAATCATCGAGCTGTAGCCTACCCGGGGGCGAACAAATACCTCAGCGGCGAAGGTCTTTGGCCAGGCGCTGACTGAACGCCGCACTGGCGGCGCGCTGCATGTGGTTGCCATCGGTGGTGGCGTAAGGCCGGGCGCTGTAGTCGAAGTACGGCACGGCCAGGGCAGCCGCAACCTGGCGCATCAGCGGGTCGAAACCGGGCTGGTAGTTCTGCTCGAGTTGCAGCAGTGCCGGACCCACCGGCAGGCGCACCACGCACACGCGACCGTGCTGCTTAAGCAGCGCAATGGTGGCCCGCAGCGCCTGCAAGCGGCCCGCGGAAAGGTGCTGAGTGGCGGCCAGGCGGCGGTAGTCGAGCAGCTTGCGGGCAGTGCGGGCCCGCACTTGGGCGCTGTCCGTGCCGATGCGCACATCGAGCCATCCGTCGGGGTGGAGGCGCTCGGTGGCGGTGGCGTAGTCGAGCAGCAGGCGGTAGAGCGGCTTGGTCTGGTAGCGGGCGAGGTAGGCCAGGTTGGGGCGCTGGCTGACCTCGCTGAGCTGGCCGATGAAGGAATTATCCTCCGGGTACTGGCCTTCCGGGCCGGTGAGCGAGAGCGACCACGGGTCGACGGCCACGATGAACAGGCCGTTTTTCACCCCCGGCCGCAACTTGCGCCGGATGCTGCGCAGATAGGCCGGGCCGTAGGGCGAGTGCGTGAGCGTGAAGGCGTAGTTGAGCAGCGGGCCCTCGTATTGCGGACCGAGCTGGGCCCTCAAAACCGCGGGTCGAATACCCTGTGCCGCCCGCGACGTGCCCACAATCAACGAGCCGGCCAGCGGGCTGGTGAACCGGCCGTAGAACGCATCGACCTGCCCCCCGAGCACCACCGGCCCCAGCGCCAGCGCGCCCGCCGCAGCCAAGCCGGCCAGCAGCAGCAGCCGCGCCAGCAGCCGGAAGCCCGCGGAGGCAAAGAGGCCCATCAAAATTGAAAATAGATAAAGGAGGTGCTGTTGAACACGCCCAGGTACAGGATGAGCAGGGTGAGCCCCGCGTACCCGGCCCAGCGCACGGCGAACGGCTGCGCCGCCACCCAGGCCTGCGGGCTGCGGCGGCGCCCCAAGTATTCCACCGCCAGCATCAGGCCCGTGCCGAGCGCGGCCACGGCCAGCTCGGGGCGGTAGTGCTGGGAAAACTCCAGCAGCAAAGTGGTCAACGCGCGGCCATTCAGGCCGGCCCAGCCGCTGGGCAAGTGCCGGCTGATGAACACGGCATCGGCCAAGGAATTGGCGCGGAAGAATATCCAGGCGTAGGCCACCAGCCCGAACGTTGCCGCCACGCCCAGCCCGCGCCGCAGCCGCGGGTGCCCGGCCAAGCCCGTGCGCTGCGCCAGCCGCTCCCGCAGCGGCCGGGCCCCGGTGCCGACGACCAGGTACAGCCCGTGCAAGCCGCCCCAGACCAGAAACGTCCAGTTGGCGCCGTGCCACAGGCCGCTGAGGAGAAACACCGCCAGCAAATTACCATAGGCCCGGCCCGGCCCCACCCGGCTGCCGCCCAGCGGAATGTAGACGTAGTCACGGAACCAGCTCGACAGCGAAATGTGCCAGCGCCGCCAGAATTCGGCCACCGACGCCGCCTGGTATGGCTGCCGGAAGTTGAGGTTGAACTCGAAGCCCAGCACCCGGGCCGCGCCGCGGGCCAGGTCGGTGTAGCCCGAGAAGTCGCCGTAAATCTGGAAGGTGAACGCCAGCGTGGCCAGCACCAGCAGCGGGCCTTCGGGGTGCTGGCGCGGGTTATTGAACACCGGGTTGACGAGCAGGGCCAGGCGGTCGGCCACCACTACTTTCTTGAACAGGCCCCAGGCCATGAGGCGCAACCCGCTCACCACCCGGGCGTAATCGAACTCGTGGGTTCGCCGGAACTGCGGCAGCATGTGCCCGCCCCGCTCGATGGGCCCGGCCACCAGCTGCGGAAAGAAGGCCACGAACAGCGCAAACCGCCCAAAATTCCGCTCCGCAGCCAGCCGCCCCTGGTACACGTCGACGATGTAGCCCACCGACTGAAACGTGTAAAATGACACCCCCACCGGCAACAGCAGACCCAGCGCCGGGCCGGTTCCGTGCGGCAGGTGCAGCGCCTCGGCCAGCTGTAGGGCCGCATCCCGAAAAAAGTTGAAGTACTTGAACACGAACAAGGTGCCCAGGTTGCTGGCCAGGCTCAGGTAGAGCCAGGGCCGGCGCGCCTGCTTGGTGGGCAGCTGGCCCATGCGGTAGCCGCTGTAGTAATCCAGCAGCGTAGTGGCCAGCAGCAGCAGGGCGTACGCCGCCCGCCAGCTCATGTAGAAGTAGTAGCTGGCCAGCAGCAGCAACCACCCGCGCCACCGCGGCGCCAAGCCGAAATACAGCCCGACCACCACCGGGAAGAACACCAGAAAGTGTAGAGAATTAAACAGCATGCGCAACGCGGCAGAGGCTCCGCCGGCCAAAGGTCGGGCGCCAGCGGCGGATGCGGACGAACGGAGTTCTTTTTATTCCACTCCACTCACGCATCCCAAAAACAAAACCCCTACGCCGCCACCGGCCGAGCCCGCGCCGGGCCCGCGCCGCTCTCGACGGGCGTGATGCGCAGGTCCAGTTTCTGCTGGCCGCGCAGGACGGTCAGGTACTGGAAGGCCCCGATTTTCTCGCGGGTGAGCAGCCGGAACAGGTCGTCGGAGCTGGCCACGGGCTGGTCGGCGAAGGCCACGACGAAATCGCCCGCGCGCAGGCCGGCAGCTTCGGCCGGCGAGCCGGACTCGACGCTCACCACGAAGAGGGCCGTGCGGGCCGGGAGCTGGTGAAAGTTCACCACCCGCGGGTGCAAATCAACCTGCTGGGTCATCAGCCCCAGGTAGCCGCGCCGCACCCGGCCTTCGCTCAGCAAGGCGGGCAGAACGGTGGTGGCCGTGTTGATGCCGATGGCAAAGCACAGCCCCTGCGCGCCCCGAATCGTGGCCGTGTTGACGCCCAGCACCTGCCCCTCGGCGTCGACGAGCGGGCCGCCGCTGTTGCCGGGGTTCAGGGCCGCGTCGGTCTGGATGACGTTGTCGATGAGCCGCCCCGTCTCGGTGCGCAGGGTGCGGCCCAGCGCGCTCACCACCCCGCTCGTGACGGTGTGCTGGAAGCCGTAGGGGTTGCCGATGGCAATGACAAGCTGGCCGATTTGCAGGGCCGCCGAGTCGCCGAGCCGGGCCGCCGGGTGCCCCGTGGCCGGTGTGTGCAGCAGGGCCAGGTCGGAGTCCGGGTCTTCGCCGACCAGCGCGGCCGGGTACTCGGTGCCGTCGGCAAACGTCAGGCGCAGGTCGTCGGCCCCGTGCACGACGTGGCTGTTGGTGAACACGTAGCCGTCGGTGGCAAACAAAAAGCCGGAGCCCGACCCGGCGGGAGCTGGTTTTTGCTGCTTGTTCTTTTTCCAAACGTCAATCTTCACGACGGAATGTTTGGCTGCGGCCACGGCCGCAATCACAATTTGCGAATAAGAATCCATGAGAATAAAAGCAGAAGATAAGAGAGTGAGACGGGTGAGAGGCAAATAGTTAGCCGCCGGCAAAAGCGCGCCACTCTGGCAGTAACCAGCTCCGCCCCGCCTTTGGGAGGGCGGCCCATCGGCCCCGGCCCAACCAAGCCGGCCTGAACTACTTTTGTGGTCCTGTTTCGGCTTATTTCCTTTCATGGCTCTCGACCTCAACCACAAATCCATCCTCGTTACGGGCGGCACCGGCTCGTTCGGCAAGCAGTTCGTTCGCACCGTGTTCGATAAGTTTCCGCAGGTGAAGCGCCTGGTGGTGTTCTCGCGCGACGAGCTGAAGCAGTACGAAATGAGCCAGGAGTTTAGCCCGGCCAAGTACCCGGCCATTCGCTACTTCCTCGGCGACGTGCGCGACCCGCAGCGCCTGCACCGCGCCTGCGAGGGCATCGACATCGTGGTTCACGCCGCCGCCCTCAAGCAGGTGCCCGCCGCCGAGTACAACCCGATGGAGTGCATCAAAACCAACATTTTCGGGGCTGAAAACGTCATCAACGCCGCCCTCGATTCGGGCGTGAAGGACGTGGTGGCCCTGAGCACCGACAAGGCCGCCGCGCCCATCAACCTGTACGGGGCCACCAAGCTCTGTTCCGACAAGCTCTTCGTGGCCGCTAATAACATGAAGGGCGCCCGCGACCTGCGCTTCTCGGTGGTGCGTTACGGCAACGTGATTGGCTCGCGCGGCTCGGTGGTGCCGTTCTTTTTGCAGCAGCGCCACACCGGCGTGCTGCCCATCACCCACCCCGACATGACGCGCTTCAACATCTCGCTGGAAGAAGGCGTGGATTTAGTGTTGTATGCTTTGGAGCATGCCTGGGGCGGCGAGATTTTCGTGCCCAAAATCCCGAGCTACAAAATCACGGAAGTGGCCCGCGCCATCGGGCCGGACTGCGAGCACCGCATCGTGGGCATCCGCCCCGGCGAGAAGCTGCACGAGGCCATGATAACCGAAACCGACGCCCTGAGCACCGTCGAGCTGGACCGCTATTACGTCATCCTGCCTTCGATGCCCATCTGGAACATTGAGAAATTCGTGGCGCATTTCAACGGCCGGCGCGTGCCGCTGGGCTTCCAGTACGACTCGGCTAATAACGAAGAATGGCTCGACGCGGAGCAGATTCGAACCGAAATCCGGCTGCACGTCGATGCCGGGTTTGAGGCTTAAATGAGCAGTGGCCCGATGTCGAACGCAGCTTTCCACCCCACCCGGCCCCTGCCCTACGGCCGCCAGCAGATTACCGACGCCGACGTGGCCGCCGTTGCGGCCAGCCTGCAGGCCGACTTCCTGACCCAGGGGCCCGCCGTGGGCGAGTTCGAGCGGCAGTTTGCCGCCTACGTGGGGGCCCGCTACGCGGTGGCCGTGAGCAATGGCACGGCCGCCCTGCACCTGTGCGCCCTGGCCCTGGACGTGCGGCCCGGCCAGCGCGTCATCACCTCCCCGCTCACCTTTGCGGCCTCGGCCAACTGCGTGCGCTACTGCGGCGGCGAAGTGCACTTCGCCGACATTGACCCGGCCACCGGCCTGCTGGATTTGGCGCGGGTGCGGGCGCTGCTGGAGGCGCACCCCAAAGGGCATTTCACCGGCTTGATACCCGTGGATTTTGCCGGCCTGGCCGTGAACCTGGAAGCCGCCCGCCACCTGGCCAACGAGTTTGACCTCTGGATAATCGAGGATTCCTGCCACGCGCCGGGCGGCTTTTTTGTCGATTCCGAAGGCCGCGAGCAGCCGTGCGGCAACGGCGCGTTCGCCGACCTGGCCATCTTCAGCTTCCACCCCGTGAAGCACATTGCCACCGGCGAGGGCGGCATGATTACCACCAACGACGAGCGGCTTTACCGCCGCCTGCTGCGCCTGCGTACCCACGGCATCACCCGCGACCCGGCCGAGCTGGTGCGCGCGGCGGACGGCGGCTGGTACATGGAAATGCAGGAGCTGGGCTACAACTACCGCCTGCCGGACCTGAACTGCGCCCTCGGCCTGAGCCAGCTCGCCCGCGCCGACGAGGGCCTGGCCCGCCGCCGCGCCCTGGCCGCCCGCTACGACGCGGCCTTTGCCACCGTGCCCGGCGTGACGGTGCTGGCCCCCGGCCGCCCCGGCCACGCCTACCACCTCTACGTCATTGAAGTAGCCAACCGCAAAGGGCTATACGACTTCCTGAAAACCCGGCAGATTTTTGCGCAGGTCCACTACATTCCGGTCCACCGCATGCCCTACTACGAGGGCCTGGGCTGGCGGGCCGGCGACTTTCCGCTGGTGGAAGCCTACTACGGGCGCTGCCTGAGCATCCCGCTGTTTCCCACGCTCACGGACGAAGAACAGGACTACGTAGTGGCGTGCATCAGGGAGTTCGTTTCCGCCAACTGACTGTTAACCATCAACTAATCATCACCCTTTACCCCGCAAACATGCAGCTTACCAAACAGGAAAACTTTTGGGCCGGCAACTTTGGCCGCGAATACACTGACCGCAACTCGCGTCACCTGGACGAGTGGAACGAGTTCTACCGCAGCACCTGGGGCCACTCGAAGCTGGAGATGAACGAAGAATTTATCGGCGACCTCGCGCGCGAAGCCCGCATTTTGGAAGTGGGCTGCAACACCGGCATGCAACTGATGGGCCTGCAAGCGGCGGGCTTCACCAACCTCTACGGCATCGAAATCCAGGCTTACGCCGTGGAGAAAGCCCGCGAGTTCGTGCGCGGCGTGAACGTCATGCAAGGCAGCGGCCTGGACCTGCCCTTCAAAGACGGCTTTTTCGACCTGGTGTGCACCAACGGCGTGCTGATTCACATCGCCCCCGACGACCTGCCGCGCATGATGGCCGAGATGGTGCGCTGCTCCAGCCGCTACATCATGGGCTACGAATACTACGCCCCCGAAACCACGCCCATTCACTACCGCGGCAACGAAGGCTTTGCCTGGAAAAGCAATTTTGCCCAGCTTTTCCTCGACCACTTTCCCGAGCTGCGCCTCGTGAAGCAGCGGCTCTACTCCTACGTGTTGGAGGCCGAGCGCGGCAACCAGGACGTGATGTACCTGCTCGAAAAAGTCCCGGCCTAGTGCAACGGGTCGGCATCGTTTCGCAGGTGCGCATGGGCAGCACCCGGCTGCCGGCCAAGGTGCTGCTGCCCGCCGCCGGCCGGCCGCTGCTCGACTACCACGTGGCCCGGCTGCGGCAAAGCGGCCTGCCCGTGCTGCTGGCCACCACCACCGAGCCAGCCGACGACGTGCTGGCCGCCTACGCCGCTACGCACCACCTGCCGTGCCACCGCGGCAGTGAAACCGACGTGCTGGGCCGTTATTACGAAACGGCCCAGCGCTTCGGCCTCGACGTCGTCGTGCGCGTGACCTCCGACTGCCCGCTGGTGGACGGTCCCCTGATTGGGGCCGCCGTAAGGCGCTATCTGGCGGAGGGCAACCCGTTGGCCTACCGCTCCAATACCTTTATTCGCACCTTACCGCGGGGGCTGGACTTTGAGGTTTTCTCCGTGCAAATGCTGGCCGAGGCGCACGCCAACGCTTCGCTGCCCTACGAGCGGGAGCACGTGACGCCTTACCTGAGAACCAACCCCGCCACGGCCGGCCGCGTGGTGCACCGCAACGAGGCATGGTCCGGCGGCGACTTTAGCCGCTTCCGCATCACCCTCGACACGACAGAGGACTACCAGGTGCTGCGGGCGCTGATTGAGCAGCACCGCGCCGCCGACCTCGGCGTGGCCGACCTGCTGGCTTTGCTCGAAGCTCACCCCGAGATAATGGCCCTGAACGCGCACGTTGAGCAAAAAACCTCATGACCCCGCCCGACAACTTGCGCTTCAACGAGTTAGCTTCCACAAAACCAGGCCCTGACCCAACCTTGGCTGAGTTTGCCCGACTGACGCCCCGGCCCCCACTCCCGAAAAAACTTACCGGCCCGTTAGCCCCGCCCGATGAAGTGCGGCGCATCGACGGCCGCTCGCGGCCGGGTGCTAGCTGACAGCTCCGTTCGAGATACTACCCCCGACCCGCTGATTCTTTTTCTGGTGGTGCCGTACTCCACCAACGCAACGAGATTAGAACGCGTGGTCGCCACCCACAGCTCCACTCCCGTTAAAATCGAAGTACCAGGAAGTGACGAACGGGTTGTCGGCCTGGATGGTGACCCAGCCGGGCTCCTTTTGCAGAAAATCCCGCAGTTCCGCATCCGTTGGGATGTCCAGCCGCAACTGCCCGAACGGCGGCAGCTGGGCCTGGCGGGTCAGCGTCTGGCTGTCGGCTTCGCGGTAAAAAGTCAGCTGGAGGTGGGCCGGGGTCGCGTATTCTTTCAGGGAAGCGCCGTTCAGGACGACGACCACCGAGTGCTCGCCGTCCAGGATGGGGCTCCATTTGAACGTGCCGGGCTTCGTCAGCATCTTGGCGTTGGCCAGTTGCGAGTTGAAGCAGACGTTGGTGGGCAAATCGATGGCCCGGCCCGCGCGCCCCACGTTGAGCCCAAACTTGAGCCGGGTGGGAATTCGCTTCCGCTCGGGCCAATGCTTGACAATGTTCGCGCCGCGCAGCTGCCGGGCCTGCTCCGGCGTGAAGTGCTGCTGCACTATCTGGTTGAAGTCGAGCGTGAAGAAGTGTTCGGGGGTTGTTTGCAGGTGGCGCCAGTTGGGCACGACCCCGACCCGCCGGCCGACGGCATCGTAAAATTCCAGGTCAATGCCGAAGGCGGACGGCGAAGAAATCGGGTAAAACACCAGGTGGGTGTACTGCCCTTCCTCCAGAAACAGCGGCACGAACACGGCGCTGTCGTGAAACCGCTCATCACTGTTCTCCCAGTACGCGCCCGGGTCGCTCACGGCGGAGCTGTCGTAGTAGGTGTGGGTAATGCTCAAGGCGTGGCGCCGGCGGTCGAAGTTACCGGCCACGAAGCGCGGAAAAAACCCCCGAAAATTGTGGTGAATCTTAATCGTGCCCTTCTCGCCGTGCAGAATGGCGTCGAGGTCAATGTGGTCGCGGAGCTGAATAAAATAAGCCGCATAAGGCTTCACGTCGGCAAGCGTGAACTCGCCCGTGGTGGCGTGGTCGTGCTCATCCACGATGGTCCAACCAATGGTTTGTGACTCGTAGGCGTACACGCCGTTCACAAAGGCAAAAAACGGCGAATAGGCTTCTCCCGACAAAATATCAAAACCGCATTCCGGGACGATTTTGTCCTCGTTTTCCTGCAGGTCCTCGATGTCGTTGTACACCCGGCCGGTGGTGTGCACGCTGGCCATGAACTCATCGCCGAAGTAGTTGAGCACGAACGCCGGGTAAGGGTACACCAGGTCGCGGGTAGCAAATATTTCCAGCTCCAGCGAACCGGTGAAATCACCGCCCGTATCGCCCAGCGGTGTTTCGGCCAGCAAAGTGCCCACGCGCAGCGCGAAGGCTTTGGGCTCGGTCACGAGCAGGCTTTTGCGCAGCAGCAGGGTGCCGGCCGGCCCGCGCAGCGTCACCAGCATCTGCACCTCAGGAATGTGGCGCTTGAGCAGCCAGTAGCCCATGAACAGCACCCGACTGGAATAGTGGGCGGAGTGGAGGACGGGAAAAATGGCCGAGGAGCGGAAAACCGGGCGGCGCATCAGGCTCACCGTCTCGCCGGCGGCCAGCGTGGATTCGAGGTGCTTCTGGTAGCTTTTCATGGGATGGGGCGGACCGCCGCGGGTTTGCAGATAAAACTCGGGGTGTGGGTATACGGCAGTTTCTGGAGCGTGAAGCCGTGGGCCTGTAACAGCTCGTCTACGGCGCGGGTTTCTCCGGCCACCGTGCCGTAATCGGCAAATACCAGCAGGCCGCCGGGCACCACCAAGTCGTAGGGCGCATCCAGGGCCACTTTGCTGGGCTTGTACACATCCACGTCGATGTGCAGCAGGGCAAATGCGCAGCTCCGGGTGGGCGGCCACGTAGGCGGGAATGGTTTCAATGACGTCGCCCGGCACCAGTTCCACGTTACGAATGCCTTTGTGGGTCAAGACCGCCTGTACTTGCTTCATGCTCAGAACCTCGCCTGCCACGGCCTCGTGACGGGCCGCAAAATCGTTGTCCGCTGCGTCATCGTGGCATGGAAAGGAGCCAAAAATATCGAACCCGATGAGGCGCCGCGAAAACGGGCTCTCCACCAGTTCCCGAAACGTAGCCCAGCGCACCAGCGACGTAGCTTTGAAGACACCGCACTCCACCACTTGGCCGGGTAGACCGGTTATCATCCGATATAGCTCAAAGTGAGCCAACGCTTTGGCTAACCGCGTAATATCGCTGGTAAGTTAAAACCCGTTTTCGTAAGCAATGGCTTGAGTGGAAGCGAATTCGTTAATGGTCATGCGGCCGTAGTCAAGAGGAGAATCGCAAAAGTAAAGAAAGCTCCACTATTCGGTGCGAGGCTTTCTAATGTCGACGCAAGACCTTGCTCTTCAACGATTAAGCATTGCGTTCCTGTTCCTGAACTCCTTGCCCTTCACGGTTAAGGAGATAAACAGTAGGCACTGGCTGGCAGCCAACCGACCCGAATTTCCACCATCTGCCGGCCCCCGGCCAAGCCGGCAACGGTTCCAACGAAGCGACCCGCAGCAAAGCGTAATTTGGCACCCGGTTGGCGTAATATTTTGTTTGCAAAGCGCTGCCAAGTTTCGGTTTCCCACCGTCGCCGGGCTCATTCGACTCATATTTCATGAACCCTACCCGCTTGCCCACCCACTCTTATTTGGGTCTGACCGACCACCACCACTCCTACCAGCTCGTTCCGATTCGCTACGACGACCGGGAGCCTATCCGGGCTTGGCGCAACGCGCAGCTGGAGGTGTTGCGCCAGGCAGAGCCGCTCACGGCCGCGCAGCAGGACGCTTATTTTCAGCGGGTAGTGCTGCCCTTGTTTGCGCAGGAACACCCCGACCAGCTGCTGTTTTCGCTGTTGCACCACGGCGAACTGGTGGCCTACGGCGGCCTCGTCCATATTTCCTGGCCGGACCGGCGGGCCGAGGTTTCCTTTCTCGCTGACCCGGCCCGGGCCGCCGAAGCCGCTACCTACCGGGCCGACTTTCTGACCTATTTGCGGCTGCTGGGCCGGGTGGCGTTTGAAGACCTGCGGCTCCGTCGGCTGGTCACGGAAACCTACGACATCCGGCCGGCGCACGTGGCCATTATGGAAGAAGCGGGTTTCCGGTTTGAAGGGCGCCTGCGCCAGCACGTGCGTTTAACGTCCGGTATCTTCGCCGACTCCCTGCTGCACGGCCAGCTGGCCGCCGACTATGCTGCCGCTCATGGACCGGTGGTTTAGCTCAATCTTGGCCGGCGGCGGGGCAGCAAGGCGGCCCACCGGCCAAATGGTCCCTCGACTGTTTTTATCCCCCACCCCGTTGCTTATTTTCTGCTGTGCAAACCGACCTTGACCTGCTGCGCCCCCTCACTGCCGCCGACCTGGAGCTGGTCCGCACCTGGCGCAACTCCGAGGCCGTGGCCCAGTACATGTACACCGACACCCCGGTTTCGGAGGAGCAACAACGGGCGTGGTTTACGCGGATTAGCGCCGACGCCAGCAAGGAATACTGGCTGATTGCGCACCAGAACCGGCCCGTGGGGGTGGCCAATTTGTACGCCATCAACCCCGCAGCCCGCTCCTGCTACTGGGCCTTTTACCTGGGCGATGAAAACCTGCGGGGCAGCGGCCTAGGGGCCAAAGTCGAACTGGCGGTGCTGGAATACGTGTTCGAGGTGCGCAAGCTCAACAAGCTGCTGTGCGAAGTTTTTGTGAGCAACGACAAGGTCATTGCCATGCACGAGAAGTTCGGCTTCCGGCGCGAATCCTACTTCCGCCAGCACGTCTACAAAAACGGAAGCTTTCGGGACGTGGTGGGCCTGGCCTTGCTGCAGCGGGAATGGCAGCAGCTGCGGGAGCCGCTCAAGGCCCGGTTTCTGCGCCCCTGACTTGCCCCAATCAGCCCTCGGTTTGCGGTTGCCGCGCCCAGCTTTTTTCACTTCCATGCCCCTGGCCCTCGGCGACACCGCCTCCCTGCGCAAAACCATCACCGATGCCGACGTGCGGCAGTTCGCCGAGCTTTCGCTCGACTCCAACCCGCTGCACCTCGATGAAGAATACGCGGCGCGTTCCCGCTTCGGGCAGCGCATCTCCCACGGCCTGCTGTACGGGGCCCTGGTTAGTGCCGTAATAGGCACCCGACTGCCCGGCCCCGGCACCATCTACCTCAGCCAGAACTTCCATTTTCTGAAGCCGGTTTTTCGGAACGACGTCATCACCGCGACCGTGACCGTGACCGCGGTCGAAACCGCCCGCCGGCAGGCCACGCTCCGCACCGACTGCCACAACCAGCACGGCACCCTCGTGCTCACCGGCGAGGCCCGCGTGCTGCTGCCGCCCGCCGCGGGCCATTGAGCGGCGGCGCGCACTGCCCCGGCGGTTACCTTTGTCGCCTTGCTCCTACCCCATGACTGAGATTACCATCGGGGGCCGCCTGGTTGGGCCCGCGCACAAGCCGTTTATCATCGCCGAGATGTCGGGCAACCACAACCAGAGCCTGGCCCGGGCCTTGGCGCTCGTGGAGGCCGCCGCCGCGGCGGGCGTCGATGCCCTCAAGCTCCAGACCTACACCGCCGACACCATTTCGATGGACACCGGCTTCGCCATTGCGGAAGAAGGGCACTCGCTGTGGGAAGGGCAGAATCTGTATAAGCTTTACCAGGCGGCTCACACGCCCTGGGAGTGGCACGCCGAGCTGTTTGCCCGGGCCCGGCAGCTCGGCTTGCTGGCCTTCAGCTCGCCGTTTGACGAGACGGCGGTGGACTTTCTGGAGGCGCTGGACGTGCCGGCCTACAAGATTGCCTCCTTCGAAAACGCCCACTGGCCGCTGCTGCGCAAGGTGGCCGCCACCGGCAAGCCCGTGATTGTGAGCACCGGCGCCGCCACCCTGGCCGAAATCGACGACGCCGTGCGGGTGCTGCGCGCGGCCGGCTGCCGCGAGCTGGTACTGCTCAAGTGCACCAGCACCTACCCCGCCTCGCCGGCCAACACCAACCTGCGGACCATTCCGGTGCTGGCCGAAACGTTCGGTTGCCCCGTCGGCCTGAGCGACCACACCATGGGCGTGGGCGCCGCCGTGGGCGCCGTGGCCCTGGGCGCCTGCGTCATCGAGAAGCACTTCACCCTGAGCCGCGCCGAGGGCGGCGTGGACGCGGCCTTTTCCCTGGAGCCGCACGAGCTTCAACTGCTGGTGGAAGAGACCGAGCGGGCGCACCAGGCCCTGGGCACGGTGCAGCTCGGCATCCAGGCCGGCGAGGAGAACAGCCGGCGCTACAAGCGCAGCATTTACGTGGCCCGGCCCATTGCCGCCGGCGAAGAATTTACGGCCGACAACCTGAAAATTATTCGCCCCGGCGACGGCCTCTGGCCGCGGCACTGGGACGAGGTGCTGGGCCGCCGCGCCGCGCGCGACCTCCAGCCGGGCACCCCCCTGACGTGGGCAGCGCTGTAGTGCCGGGTCCGTCTTTGCCGCTCATTCCCCGGCTGCGCGACATTCTGCAGCTGCGCTTCACGGCGCTGTTTGCGGCGCTGCCCCCGGCGGCGCTGGCCAATATTTCGCCCGCCAACCCGCTGAAGCGACTGGCGCGGGTGCTGGGCTACGCCGGCCTGCGGCTGGTCGGCAACCTGTTTCGGCCCCTAAAAAACCCGGACGACCTGCATGGCAAAGTGTGGCTCTACGTGGTGAGTGCCAACAACTACGACGCGCTGGCCTTCATCCGGCAGGCCCGGCCCGATGCCGTGCTGGTGGCGGGTCAGGCCAAAAACATAGGCCGGTACGGCGGCGTGGTGAACCGGCTCTCGCTGCGCCGCAAACTGCTCTATTACTGGCAATTTCCCGCTGCTTTTGGGGGCCTGCTGCGCACCGAGGGCGGCCGGGCGTGGCGGTTTTTTGATTTCATCTTCTACGCCATCGGCTACTACGAGGTGTACCGCCGGGCCCTGCGCCGCTACCGGCCGCGCGCCGTGGTGTTTTCCAACGACCACAACGACGACACCCGCTCGCTGCTGCTGGCCTGCCGCGCCGAGGGCGTGCCCACGGCCTACGTGCAGCACGCCAGCGTGAGCACCAACTTCCCGCCGCTGGGCTTCGAGCTGAGCCTGCTCGAAGGCCAGGACGCGCTGGATAAATACCGCCAGTGCGGCCCCGTGCGCGGCCGCGTGGCGCTGGTGGGCATGCCCAAGGCCGACGCCTACCTGGCCCGCCGCAACACCGCCCCGGCCGTGCGCCGCGTGGGCCTGGCCTGCAACCTCCACGACCCGCTGCCGGCCCTCGCCGAAGCCCTGGCCTACCTGATGCGCGAGTTGCCCAGACTGGCGTTCACCCTGCGCCCGCACCCCGTCGACCGGCGCGACTTCGGGCCGTTGCGGCAGTTGCTGCCCGCCCTGCACTGGTCGGATGCCCGGACCGAGAACGTCTTCGATTTCCTGCTGCGGCAGGATGCGCTGGTGGCCGCCGACACCTCCACCCACCTCGAAGCCACGCTGCTGAACGTGGCCAGCGTCTACTTCCGCTTCGGCACCAACCTCCTCACCGACGACTACTACGGCTACGTCGCCCAGGGCCTGGTGGCGCGGGCTAATACCCTGCCGGCGCTGGCCGCGGCGTTGGGCGGCTACGCCCAGTTCAAGCCGGCCGACCTCTACCGCCGCGCGGCCTACTACAACGCCACCCTGGGCACGCCCGACGAGGGCCGCAGCCAGCCCCGCACCCTGGCCTTGCTCAACGAGTGGCTGGGCGCCGTGCCGGGAAGCACGCACGCGCAGTAGAGCAGTCGAACGGCAACTGTACTTTTGGACCCATGGCCCCCGCCCCGCCCCGCCCCGCGTTGCCCGCCCCGGTCGTTGCGCCGGTCACGCCCGAAGCGCGGCTGGCGTACGTGCTGCGGCATTTCCGGCTGGCCTATGAGCAGGTGCCCGCCGTGACAATTGGCTACCCGGCCGCTCAGCCCGCCATTACCGTGACAAACGGCGCCGGTGGTTTTTTCGACCGACCTGCACCCTACCCACCAGCCCCCAATTTCCGGGAATGGGGCGGCCAATCGGTGCCCTTCTTTTTCGACGCGCACCCCAAAGCCGCTTTGCTGGAGCTACGTGAGGATCAGGCCACCATCAACGCCGATGTCATCGCCGCGTCCTTTTACCTGCTCAGCGGCTGGCAGGAGTATTTCTCGGAGGCGCGCGACCAGCATGGGCGCTTTCCCTACGCGGCCAGCGTGCAGCGGCAGTACGGGTTTGTGGCCCTGCCCGTGGTGAACCACTATTTCGACGTGCTGAAAACGGCGGTGGAGCACGTCACCGGCCGGCCGCTGCGGCCCCGGCGCTGGGCGGGGCAGCCGTTTGCCGCCTTCATCACCCACGACATCGACAACCTGCACGGAGGCTGGGCCACGGCGGTGCGCCACGCGCTGCGGCGCGGCCGCCTGACCCGCGCCGCAACGCTGCTGGTAGCCAGGGTCCGCAGCCAGCCCGCTCCCTGGAACAACCTGGAGCACGTGCAGGCCGAAACCGCCCGCTTCGGCGCCCCGTCCACTTTTTTTATTCTGGCCGATAACCGACCGGCCCCCTATGGCCCGGCCAATGCCGACTACACCGCCGACGCGCCGGCTTTCCTGAACCGGCTCGCCACGCTGGCGGCCACCGGCGCCGAAATTGCCGGCCACGGCAGCTACGGCACCGCCGAAAACCCCGGCCGCCTGCGGGAAGAGCGGAAGCGACTCCAGCCGCTGGGCCCGGCCGGCAACCGGTTTCACTACCTCTGCTGGGAGCCGACCCGCACCCCCGAAACCCTGGCCCTGGCCGGCGTCACCTACGATTCAACGCTGGGCTTTGCCGAGCATTTTGGGTTTCGTAACTCGTACTGCCAGCCTTTTTTTCCGTTTGATTTCCCGCGCGGCCGGGCGCATTCATTCCTGGAAATTCCGCTGAACGTGATGGACGTGACCCTTCATCACCCCAGCTACCTGCGGCTGCGGCCCGAAGAAATAATGCCGGCGCTTCGCCCCGTGCTGGCCGAAATTGCGCGGTTCGGCGGCGTGGCCACGGTGCTGTGGCACAACGCAAATTTCGACCCGGCCAACGAAGCCACCGGCCCGCGGCAATTTGACGAGCTGATGCGCGAGCTGCGGCAGCGCGGGGCCGCATTTCTCACCGGAACCCAAATTGTCCGGCACCTTTGCGAATAATTTCAGCACGCACCTTTTGGGCATCGTTCAGCGCCAGGGCATCCGCAACACCCTGATTTCCTACGTGGGCCTGGCCATCGGCTTCGCCAACACCATCCTGGTGCTACCGCGGCTGCTCTCGCCGGCCCAGATTGGGCTGACGGCCGTGCTGGTGCCGCTGGCCACCATTGGGGCGCAGGTGGCGGCGTTCGGCTTTGCCAACGCGGGGATGCGCTACTTTCCCTTCTTTCGGAACCAGGGGCGCAACCATGCGGGGTTTTTTCCGCTGCTGCTCGGGCCGCCCCTGCTGGGCTTCGCCGTGGTGGCGCTGATCATGGGGGCCGGCAAGCCGCTGGTGCTGCGCTACTACGCCGCGGGCGACGCGGCCTTGCTGGCCCCACACTACCTAGTAACCATCGGGCTGGCGGGCTGCATAATGCTGGGCTCGCTGCAAGACGCTTATTTGCGCGCGCTGTTCCACACCTCGTTCTCCTCCTTTGCCCAAGAAATTCTGCTGCGCCTTATGCTGGTGGGGGCCGCCGTAGCCTACAACCAGGGCTACCTTAGCTTCCACGGTTTCGTGCTGGCCTACGCGGGGGCCTACGCGGTGGTGGCGCTGCTGCTGGCCGGCTACTTGGCCGCCATCGGCGAGCTGCACCTGCGGCCCACACGGGCGGCCCTGCGTATCAAGCCGCTGCGGGAGATGCTGGGCTTCGGCGGGTTCGTGCTGCTGAGCAACATTTCGGGCACGGTGCTGCTGAGCTTCGACAGCCTGATGGTGAGCACCCAGCTCAGCCTGTCGGCGGCCGGCATCTACCTCATTGCCACCAACATCAGCACGGCGCTGGTCCTGCCTTTCCGGGCGCTGTACAAGACGGCGCTACCGCTCATCGCCGAGTACTGGAAGGCGGGCGACATGGCCAAGATGGCGGACTTCTACCGGCGCAGCACCCGCGTCAACACCTTGCTCGGCTGCTACCTGGCCCTGGGCATCGGCCTCAACCTGAACTTCATCTATGACTTAGTGCACCGGCCCGAGTTTGCGGCGGGCTCCACGGCCGTGCTGCTGCTGCTGGCCGGCCGGCTGGTCGACGGCATCACGGGCGTCAACGGCACCATCGTGGCCACGTCGCCGCGCTACCGCTTCGATTTAGTCTTCAACGCCTCGCTCGCGGCGGCTGTGGTGGTGCTCAACTGGCTCCTGATTCCGCGCTTCGGGCTGGCCGGCGCGGCCCTGGCCTACTGCGCGGCCCTGGTCAGCATCAACGCGGCCCGCACTTGGTTCGTGTGGCGCACCTACGGCCTGCAGCCGTTTGATGGGCGCATTGCGCGCATATTAGCGGTGGCGGCAGTGGCGGGCACCGCCGCCGGGCTCCTGCCCGAAACCGGCAATGCCTGGGCCACCCTGCTGCTGCGCGGCGGCGTGCTCACGGCGCTGTACACCGCGGGGGTTCTGCTAACCCGCGCCTCGCCCGAGGCCACCGAGCTGGTACGGCAGTTACGGCGCCGGCTGCTGCTTTAGAAGCTGTTTGAATTAGCCGCTGGTTGATGTAGAGACGCATCCTGGCGTCTCGTCGTTGAACGCAATTGGCCGAACTGCGCGCACGACGAGACGCCAGGATGCGTCTCTACACCGTTCTCATGCCACCAAAAAATAACTCAAACAGCTTCTTAGGAAAGAGAAGCTGCAAGTGCAAGCACGAAGTGCCGGAAACTGACCACTGAGTTGCTCGTTGGCAGAGCTACCGCGTTTCAGGAAGCCGGCCCGGCCTCGTTGCCCAGCCGGTTTCATGCGCAGAAACCCAGCAGCACGAAGCTGGCGAAAGTCGTCATCATGCGGTACCAGCGGGCGCCGACCATCCGGGCTGCCCGGCGCCGAATTGCGGTGGCCGCGCGCAACGGCGCGGCGACCAGCGCGGCCGATGCGGCGAAACCGCCCGGCCCCGCCACGCCGGTAAGCCCGCGCAATTCGGCGGGCAGCAGGTCCCACCGGGCCTGCATCTTTTGCCTGCTCAGTACCGCCGCAAGGCCCTTGGTCCGCAGGCGATGGCGGGCCGCATACTGCCCCACCAGGGCGGGCAGCACAGCGGCCAGCAGTTGCAGTACCACTTTGGCCGACGCCAGTTTAATGCGGGCGTAACAGCTGATGGCGCCGGCCAGCGCGGCGCTGCCCGTGCCAAATAGGCTTACCAGCAAGGCCTCGCCGCGCTGCAGGGCGCTACCAGCCGCGTAGCCGCCGCCCAACATTCCCAGCATGCCCGTGAGCGTAGAATAGCTGCCATTGAAAGGATGGGCTGCCTCAATCGGGAATTGATGGCAGAACAGTGCATCGCCCGTCCGAACTTGCCGGGCCATGCTCCCAAGTAAAACCGGCATTGCCCCGTTCAAGGCTTGGCTGATGCCCTGCTTGCGTTCACCCAAACGCCCCGCCACATGATTAATTAGTTCGGGGGAGAAAGTTGATTTAATGGTATCGAGTAAACTTAACATATAGATAAATTGGTGACTCATTGCGCGCCTGGCGGAAGCAGCCGGCTTAGTGGCAGTGAAATAAGCACATCCGAAAACCGTATTATTATCATTACGTTAGACATGGCTGTTTTCCGGCCCAACGGAAACTTTGCCAGTTCCAACGTTTTCCGTTCCCATCCCAGTCCCAACTTGGGAGCCTGCACGCGGTGGACTCTGGCCCCGCGGCCCGCGCCGGCAAGGGCGCCCCGCCTTGTGGCCAGGGCCGGGCGCTGGCGCTGTTCACACTCCGCGAGGACGGGCTTTTTCCGGCAACCCACCGGCGCCTCATTCGTCCTCGTAGTCGAGACCAAGGCAGCTGTTCAGGGCCTGGAGTAGCTCGCTGGCGGCGTGCTGCTGGCCGGTTCGCCGGGCCACTTGCAGGCCGGTGCGGTAAACCTTTTCGGCTTGGTCCTTCTTACCGAACTGCTCCAGCAGCTTGCCGGCGTGGTAGTACGTGCCCACGTAGTCGGGGTGCTCGGCCAGCAGCTTTTGGTAGAATTCCCAGGCGCGCTCGGGTTCCTGGGCCCGGTATTCGGTGGCCAACGCGTAGATGGTGAAGGCATCGGTCGGGTCGTCTTCGTAAAAGGCCAGCAGTTGCTGCAGGCGGGTGAGCGGGGTGTTCATTCGCGGGCGGTTTCAGGTTATCTTTGCGCCAAAATTGCGGTTTTTCCGCTTGCCATCTCCCTCCTCTGGTTTCAGCCCGCTTGCATGAAATTTCTCGTTTGCATCAGTAACGTGCCCGACACGACCACCAAAATCACCTTTACGCCCGACAACAAGGAGTTTAACAAGGCCGGGGTGCAGTTCGTGATTAATCCCTGGGACGAATACGCCCTCACCCGCGCCATCGAATTGAAGGAGGCCGCCGGCAGCGGCACGGTCACCGTGCTCAACGTGGGCGAGGCCGACACCGAGCCCAACATCCGCAAGGCCCTGGCCATTGGGGCCGACGACGCCATCCGCGTGAATGCCGCGCCCCAGGACGCGTACTTCGTGGCCGAGCAGATTGCGGCCGTGGCCAAGGAAGGCGCCTACGACGTGATTCTGATGGGCAAGGAAAGCATCGACTACAACGGCTTTCAGGTGCACGGCATGGTGGGCGAAATGCTCGGCATCCCGACCGTGGCCCCGGCCATGAAGCTGGATTTGAGCGGCAATACCGCCACCCTGGAACGCGAAATTGAGGGCGGCAAGGAAATCGTGACCGTGAATACGCCCTTCGTGGCCTCCTGCCAGCAGCCGATGTGCGAGCCCCGCATTCCGAACATGCGCGGCATCATGACGGCCCGCACCAAGCCCCTGAAAGTGGTGCCCGCCGTGGGCGAGCCCGCCCGCACCACGGTGGCCGAGTTTGCGCTACCCCCCAAGAAGCAAGGCGTCAAGCTCATTGACGCCGAAAACGCCGGCGAGCTCATCAAGCTGCTGCGCAACGAAGCGAAGGTTATTTAATTAAAAATTCATAATTAAAAATTAAAAATTGAGTCTGCATCCGCTCCAAGGTCAGATTTTTAATTCTTAATTTTTAATTTTTAATTCTCTTTTATGAGTGTACTAGTTGTAGTTGAATGCGCCGACGGCGAAGTCAAAAAGTCGTCGCTCGAAGTGGCCTCGTACGGGGCCCAGGTGGCCGCCCTGCTGGGCACCACCGCCACTGCCATGGCCGTGGGCGAAGCCTCGGCGGCCAACCTCGCCACCCTGGGCGAGCAGGGCATCACCAAGGTGCTGCACGATACCGAGCCGCGGCTGCAGGACTTCGTGAACAACGCCTATACCAAGCTCATTGCCGCCGCCGCCGAGCAGGAGCAGGCCAAAATCATCATCCTGGCCAACTCCAACATCGGCGCGGCCGTGGGCTCGCGCCTGTCGGTGCGGCTCAAGGCCAGCTTAGCCACTAACGTGGTGGAGCTGCCCCGCATCGACGGCGAGCAATTTGTGGTGAAGCGCGGGGCGTTTTCGGGCAAGGCGTTTTCGGACGTGGTGCTGAGCGGCGACCGCAAAATCATTGCCGTGAAGAAAAATTCCACCGAAGCGAAGCACGACGCCGGCAAAACGGCCGAAGTGGTCAGCTTCTCGGCCCAGCTGACCGACGCCGACTTTGCCGACGCCCCCACCCAAGTGGTGATGCAGGAGCAAACCGGCGGCGTGCTGCTGCCGGAAGCCTCCCTGGTGGTTTCGGGCGGGCGGGGCATGAAAGGCCCCGAAAACTGGAACCTGATTGAGGACCTGGCCAAGGCCCTGGGCGCGGCCACGGCCTGCTCCAAGCCGGTGTCGGACGTGGACTGGCGCCCCCACCACGAGCACGTGGGCCA
This sequence comes from Hymenobacter sp., assembly GCF_031398885.1. Classification (GTDB taxonomy): domain Bacteria; phylum Bacteroidota; class Bacteroidia; order Cytophagales; family Hymenobacteraceae; genus Hymenobacter. The sequence continues at coordinate 51,809 of NZ_JANNOD010000020.1, read as the reverse complement.
GACCGGCATCACGGTGTCGCCGAACCTGTACATTGCCTGCGGCATTTCGGGCGCCATCCAGCATCTGGCCGGCGTGAACAGCAGCAAGGTGATTGTGGTCATCAACAAAGACGCCGAAGCCCCGTTTTTCAAAGCCGCCGACTACGGCATCGTGGGCGACGTTTTTGACGTCCTGCCCAAGCTGACCGCCGCTGTCAAGGCCCTCGGTTAAGCCGTGGTGTGCCCGTTTGGGGACTTGGGCCGCCGGCTTCCGCAAGGAAGCCGGCGCTTGGGTCCCCAATCTTTTTTTGGCATTCCCACAATCCGCAGCGGGTTTTCACGGCAGATACGAGGACTTTTCTTTATTTGCACGTACATCCCTTCTTCTGGCTTCGGCCGGGCCTGCCGCCCCTCCTTTCTCAAGCCCCCAGACCCCCAGTCCCCTCGTCCCTTGAAAAAAATCCAGCTTGAAATCCTGGGCCTTTCGTCCAGCCAGTCGCAGTCCGGCTCCTTTGCCCTGATTTTGGGCGAAAAGGGCGGCAACCGCCGTCTGCCCATCATCATCGGCATGTTCGAAGCGCAAAGCATTGCCATTCAAATCGAGAAAATCAGCCCCAACCGCCCGCTCACCCACGACCTGTTCAAGTCCTTTGCCGAGCACGTGCACGTGGTGATTCTGGAAGTGGTGATTTCGGATTTGAAGGAAGGCGTGTTCTATTCGCGCATCGTGTGTTCCGACGGCGCCACTACGTTTGACATCGACGCCCGGCCCTCCGACGCAATTGCCATCGGCCTGCGCTTCGGCGTGCCCATCTTCACCGTGGAAAGCGTGCTGAGCGAAGCCGGCATCATCCTCTCGGACCTCGACGAGGGCGAAGGCGAGGGCGAAGAGGACGAGGAAGACGACGAGGACGAAGATTCTGACTCGCCCCGCGCGGCCCGCCCGCAGCCCGAGCCGCGCGACCCCAGCGGCCAGGTATCGCTGGATGAGCTGACCAAAATGCTGGCCCAGGCCCTCGAAAAAGAAGACTACGAAAAAGCCGCCAAAATCCGCGACGAGCTCAACAAGCGCAACGGGTGACGCTGCGCTTAATGAGGAATGAAGAATGAGAAATGAGGAATTGGAGGTTTGCTTCCGGTTCCTCATTTTCTTTGCACCCGGTTGCAAGCTCACCGCGCACATACGACCCCAATTCCTCATTCCTCATTCTTCATTCCTCATTAAGCGCAGCGTATGGACCTCCGCTACCCCATCGGCCCCGCGCAACTGCCTGACCAGGCCCTGAGCGCCGCCGAGCGCACGGCGCTGATTCAGCAGCTTGCCGAGCTGCCCGCCCAGCTTATGGCCGCGGCCCGGGCCGTGGGCGGCGAGGGCCTGGAACGCCCCTACCGGCCCGGCGGCTGGACCGGCCGGCAAGTCATCCACCACGTGGCCGACTCCCACATGAACTGCTACTTTCGCTTCCGGCTGGCCCTGACCGAGGAGCGGCCCACCGTGCGCCCCTACGACGAGCAAGCCTGGGCCGAGCTGCCCGACGTGGCCGCCACGCTCATCACGGTGTCGCTCACGTTGCTAGAGGCCCTGCATTCGCGTTGGGTCACGCTGCTGCACCACCTCACCGAGGCGCAGTGGGGCCGCGCCTTCTACCACCCCAACCTGGAGCGCGACTTCACCCTGGACCAAGCTCTGGCCATGTACGCCTGGCACGGCCAGCACCACTTGGCGCACCTCAAGCTGCTGCTAAAGCATTAGTGAATTATCAGTTGTCAGCTGCCCGTTGTCAGTTGTTAGCGTTATTTATAGACAAATGGCTGACAACTAACAACGGGCAACTAACAACTCATTTACTTTTCACAAGCCTGGTAGCAACCGGGAGATTCCGACTACCTGGGCTCCGCAAAACGCGCGTCATTGACAAAAGTAGAGTCCGTCAGGGTGCGCAGGAAGGCAACAATCTGCGTTTTCTCTTGGGCAGTCAGCTCCAGGTTGGCGCTTTGCTGGCGGGGGTCGTTGGTGGTGTTGAGCAGCAGCGGGTCCAGGTTGGGGCTGTTGAACTGCACGTGCTCGTTGTAGTGGTCCAATACGTCTTCGAGCGTGGCCAGGCGGCCGTCGTGCATGTAGGGCGCCGTGAGGGCAATGTTGCGCAGCGACGGCACCCGAAACTTGCCGTTGTCGGTGGGTCGGCCGGTTTGGCTGCCCAGGCCCAGGTCGGTGGTCGGGCCGGCCAGGCCGTTGTTGCGGAAGTTGTGGTCGGTTTGCAGCTCGCCGCCGTGGCAGTCGCCGCAGTTGCCGCCGCGCAGTCGCCCGTTGGGATGGATGCTGAACAACTGCAAGCCGCGCACCTCATCGTTTGAAAGCAAGGTGGGGTTGCCGCGCCGGTACTGGTCGAAACGGGAGTTGCTCGAAATCAGCGTCCGCTCGAACTGGGCCAGGGCCTGGAGCACCCGCTCCTCGGTGATGGCGCTGGTACCAAACGCCTGGCCGAACAAGGGCGGATACTTGGCCAACTGCTGCAGGCGCGTCACGCCAACGGCCAGCGGCTGGTGCAGCTCCACGGCGTTTTCGATTGGCGCGCGGGCCTGCTGCTCCAAGCTGGTGCCGGAGCCGTCCCAGTTCAGCCGGGGCTCCCATAGCAGGTTTTGCAACGGCATGGCGCTGCGCGGGTGCCGGCCGCCGCGCACGCCCTCGGCCCGGGCCAGGCCGTCGGTGAAGGCCTTGCTCTGCTGGTGGCACGAGCCGCAGGACTTGCTATTGTCAACCGACAGGGCTTTTTCGTAGAACAAGTGCCGGCCCAGGGCCACGCCTTCCACGGTCAGCGGGTTGTCGGCGGGCGGGGCGGGCGGCACCGGAAACTGCGGCGGCAGCACCAGCGCGTAGGGCGTCGGCGCCGGGAAGCTGTCCGACGCCGGCTTGGGCGCCTCGGGGCCGGATTCGCAGGCACCCAGCAGCAAGACGGCCGCGCCGAGCCCCACCAGCCGGCGCCCGCGCCGGGCCGCCGCGCCCACGGCTGCCCGCACCGAACCGTGGGCGAGCCCGGCCAAAAGTCCACCACGGGCGGATTGGGGTTGGGTTCGGTTCATGACTTGGGATGTAAAAGGTACTTGGTTTGCTTGAAGCTGTAGCCCAGGGCCACCACCAGCCGGCCGGCGCTGGCCGGGTGGTCGGTGGTGGCGGTGTACACCGGCAGCTGCAGGCTGGTGGTCAACGACATATTTTTGTAGTATAGGTCCAAGCCCGGGCCGAGCAGGGCGTTGTTCATGGCGTGCTCGCCGGTCAATTCCCCGTCCAGCATTTCGCCGTCGGTTTTTTCGTAGAAGAACTGCGCCGACGGGTACAACTGCCAGTTGGGGCCCAGCGCCACGCGGTAGAACAGGCTGCCGAACGTGGCGGTGGCCGGGGCCAGGCTGTTGCGCAATTGGTTCTCGCCCGACAGCCGGTAGCTGCTGTTCACGCTCAGCCCCAGGGCGCGGTATGAGCCGATGTAGTTGGCGTACACGAAGCCGTCGGTGGTGCCAGTGCCCGCCTGGTTGAGCAGGGCGTAGCGCCGGCCGGCCGGATTCTGGCGCCGGTAGTCGCCGGTGGGCAGCTTGACGCCCCCGCCCACGATGAGCCGGCTCTGCACCCCGGCCGTCTCGATGGCCCGGATGAGGTGGAAGCCACCAAACACCGTCACGTCGCCCAGGCCCGCAACGTTGAGCTGCCGGCCATTGATTTGCGAGGTGTTCAGCACGTACGGCACGAAGGCATTCAGCTCGACGCGGCGCGACAGGAAGTACTTGCCGCGCAGCTCCAGCACCCGGAAGGCTTCGAAGTCGGTGGCGTCGCCCTGGTGGTCGTGGCCGTAGCCGTTGTCGGAATTGAGGGCACTGGGAAAGGCCACGCGGGCGCCAGCGGGCCGGAACTGCGGGCGCTGGCCCAGGGCCCGGTAGCCGTTGAAGATGCGGTAGCGGTGCATCAGCGCCGCGCCGCTCTGGTTGTCGTAGGGCGTGATGCCCATGAAGCACCCGCAAATGTCGCAGGCGCGGGCCGCGGGGCCGGTCAGCAGCAAGCCGCCAAGCAGGAGCCGAGAAAAAATTCTCATGGCGCAGAGATAAAAAGGAGCCCGGCGGAGTGTCCCCCGCCGGGCGGCCCGTTCAGTTGGCGTGGATGTGGTCCACGGCAAACATGCCCGCGGCAATGTTATCGGCCACCCGCACCGACGGCGCCCCGCCCATGGTGTTATTGACCGTGGCAAATCGCACCGGGTTGGGGCCTTCGAACATGCCCAGCACGTTTACGTGCACGTGCATTTCGGGCGTGTGGTCCTTGCGAACCAGCAGCTTCGTGCTGGCCGGAAAGGGCAGCGACACCGTGCGAATGGTGTTGTTAGCGCCGTTGGCGCCCTTGAAGCCGGCGATGTGGAACACCAGCCCGCCGCGCGGCGACTGCGGGGAGGTACCTTCGAGCTTGACGTTGATAAACTCCTGGCTCCAGTCCCACCACATGCCGTTGCTGGCGTCGAGCACGCCGGTGTAGGCACCGGCCTTGGTGCGGGCGCTGTCCACGCCCACCACGAAGCTGATGCCGGTGTAGTCGCCGGCCGGCACGTCCGCAAAGCTCAGCGTTTTGCTCCCGGGCTTGGCCTGGTCAATCAAAAAGTAGCTGTCCGGTACGCTGTACGCGCTGTTGTCGGCCTTCCTGAGTTGCACGTTGGAGACATAGTACTTGAAGGTGCTGACCTTGAAGTTGTCGCCGGCCGTCGTGGTGTACGTATCGGTGTCGAGGTTCAGGTCGCGGGTGCCCACCAAGTGGTCCATTTCAACCGAAAAAACGCCCAATTCGGGGCCCTGAGGGTCCGAGTCTTTGCTGCATCCAGAAATAACGGCCAGGGCCAAAGTGGCGGCCACGGCCGCAAAGCGAGAATAAAACATGAGGAAATAAGTTGAAAGCTGCTAAACTGAGGATTTAGCCACGTGCGTCAACGCACGGGCCGGGGTCGGCCGCGAAGACGGCCAACCCCAAAGCGCCTGCCTATCGCCGGGAGCGAAAAGCAGGCGCCATCATCAAGCAGCTAACAGGGGCGGCCGGAACACGCCGGGCGCCGGCGCGTCGACGTAGCGCGCCGCGGGCCGGGCGGCGTAGGGCCACGCCGCCGAGGGCCAGTGCCGGGGCGCCCGGAAGGCCGGGCGGGCCGACGCCGGCAGCACCTCAAACTTCATTTTGCCCATCTTGGACACCGGCGCTTTTTTGTTGGCTCCCTCGCCCTCTATTTTGCGCAGTTGCTGGGCCAGGTGGCACTGGCCGTTGCAGCGCAGCTGCGGCCGGGCCTTGTTCACGCAGAACAGCGCCGTGATGCGCTCCTTGTTCAGCTCGTACTGCACCACCAGTAGCTCCTGCCCCAGGGTTTGGAACAGCAGCAACGCGGTGAGAAAGTAAGCCAGAATGCGGTGCACGGGCGGAGCGACGGAGGGGGTTGGCCGCAACGAAAATAGGCAACGAACCCCGGATTTAGGGCCTATACCACTAGGGCGTCATGCGAAGCGAAGCATCTCGCGTGGAGCAGTATCCTCAATCGTTGAACGATGCGAGCGAGATGCTTCGCATGACGCCCTATTTAGCATCAATTGCCTAGTTGGATAAGCTAAATGCCGCCGCCCATTTCTTCGGTGATGGAAGCCAGGCCGCCTTCGGTTTCGTCTTCTACTTTCTTGGCGGCCCGCACTAGGCTGCTGCTGAAGATGAAATCGCGCAGCTCGGGCACGGTCGTGTCCAGGATTTGGTCCTTGGTGCCGTCCCACAGCTTCTGGCCCTTGTGCAGGAAGATGATGTGCTCGCCAATCTCAATCACCGAGTTCATGTCGTGGGTCACCACGACCGTGGTGATGCCGTATTCGTGGGTGATTTCCTGAATCAGCCCGTCGATTTTGATGCTGGTGGCGGGGTCGAGGCCGGAGTTAGGTTCGTCGCAGAACAGGTAGGTACACTGCGGGGCAATGGCGCGGGCAATGCCCACGCGCTTTTTCATGCCGCCCGAAATCTCGGCCGGCATCTTGTTGCCCGCGTTTTCCAGGCCCACGCGCTTGAGGCAAAACTCCACCCGGTCGCGCCGCTCGGCGGGGCTCATTTCGGGCGTCAACATCTGGAGCGGAAACTCCACGTTCTGGGCCACGGTCATCGAGTCGAACAGCGCCGAACCCTGGAACAGCATCCCGATTTTGCGGCGGATTTCCTGCCGAATGTCAATCTTGCTGTTCGTGTACACCGTGCCGTCGAAGGTGATGGAGCCGATGTCGGGCTTCATCAGCCCCACGATGCACTGCAACAGCACGCTCTTGCCCGTGCCCGAGCCGCCGAGCAGCAGGTTGCACTTGCCGGTTTCGAACACGCACGAAATGCCCTTGAGGACGGGCGTGCCGTCGAAGGCTTTTTCAATGTTGGATACTTCAATCATGGTAGTTGTCAGTTGTTGGTTGCTCGTTGTCAGTTGCACGCTTTGGGCTCCCAGCACATCAGGCACTGCCTAACAACTGACAACCAGCAACTGACAACTAAATTAAAGCAGCAGCGCCGCCAGGGCGAAGTCGGCGATGAGGATGGCAATGATGGAGTTGGTGACGGCGCCGGTGCTGGCCGCGCCCACTTCCAAGGCCCCGCCGGTAGTGTTGTAGCCCTTGAAGGCGGCAATGCCCGCCACCAGAAAGGCGAACACCACGGACTTGATGAGGGCGAACACGATGTTGTAAGGGATAAAGTCGAGCCGCACGCCCTCGATGTAGTCCTGCGAGGTCATGACGCCGGTGAGCGTGCCGGCCAGATAGCCGCCCAGAATGGAGAGCACCATGGCCAGGATAACCAGCAGCGGGAACATAAGAATGGCCGCCACGATGCGCGGCAGCACGAGGTAAGAGGTAGAATTGATGCCCATCACCTCCAAAGCCGATACTTGCTCCGTGATGCGCATGGTGCCCAGGCCGCCGGCAATGCTGCTGCCCACCTTGCCCGCCAGCACGATGCTGGTGATGGTGGGGGCCAGCTCCAGGATGGTCATCTCGCGCACCATGTAGCCGATGGTGGACTGCGGAATGAGCGGGTTGGTGAGGTTATAGGCAATTTGCACGCAGGTCACGGCCCCGATGAAGGCCGACACGATGGAGACGATGACGATGGAGTCGACGCCGATGAGAATGGCCTCGTCGATGGTGCGGGTCCAGAGGACGCTGAGCCGCTCGGTGCGCGTGACCATGCCGCGCAGGAAAAGGACGAACGTGCCGAAAGTTTTGAGCATGGGGAATGGTTAGGGAATAAAACCGAATTTTGAGCGCCGGGCCGGCCGCTGCCAACTATTTCGGCAACCCGCAACCATACGTAAAATCACGCAACGACAGTGCAAACGAACGAAAAATTAATTGTCGTCACCGGCGGCAGCAAAGGTATTGGCCGCGCCGTAGTGGCGCGCTTCCTGCGGGCGGGCCACCCGGTGGCCACCTGCGCCCGCTCGGCCGCCGACCTGGCCGCCCTCACAACCGCCCTGGCGGCCGAAGTTCCCGGCGCCGTGCTCCACACCCTGCCCGCCGACCTCAGTCAGCCCGAGGACTGTGCCCGCTTCGCGGCTTTCGTGCTGGCCCTGGGCCCGCCCGTGGAAGTGCTGGTCAACAACGCCGGCGCTTTCACGCCCGGCCGCCTGCAGGACGAGCCGGCCGACGGCTCGCAGCTGCGCCAAATGCTGGCCGTGAACCTGCTCAGCGCCTACGACGTGACCCTGCCCCTGCTACCGGACTTCATCGCCCGCGGGCGCGGTCACATTTTCACCATCTGCTCCACGGCCAGCGTCACGGCCTACCCCAACGGCGGCTCCTACGGCATTGCCAAGCACGCCCTGCTGGGCTTCACCCGCAACCTGCGCGAGGAGCTTAAGCCGAGCGGCGTGCGCGTAACGGCCGTGCTGCCGGGCCCGGTGCTCACCGCCAGCTGGGCCGGCGTGGACCTGCCCGCCGAACGGTTCGTGCGGGCCGAAGACGTGGCCGAGGCGGTGTTCGGCGCCTACTCGCTCTCGCCCCACGCCGTGGTGGAGGAATTACTCATTCGGCCGCAGCTGGGGGACTTGGGATAGCCGGGCCAATTTACTCCGCCTGCTGGCCGCCCTTGCCGGTCACCCAAATGTCGGTGGTGGCGGGCGGGCCGCCGTAGTAGAGCGTGCCGGTACCCGCCACGATGCCGCCCACAATGTCGGTGGCGCGTACCCGGGCGTTGCCGTTGCTGCCGCGCGTCATGGTGAAGTAGCAGCGGCGCAGGTCCAGGGCCTGGGCGAACAGCCGGCCCGTGCCGCCGAGGGTGAATGCCATTTCTTCGGCCGAGCCCCGCAGGGTCATGTCGCCCAGTTCGTACTGGTCCACGTTCAGGTAGCGGGCCTTCAGGTCGAGGTCGTAGTCGCCGGCCCCCACCAAGTGAAAAAACAGCGTATCCTGCTCGAACTGGCCCACGGTGCTGCCGTTGCCCTGCCCGCGCAGGAACACGTTGCCGATACGGGGCAGGTGCAGGGTTACCTCGCAGGGCGCGTCGTAGCTGCGGGCCCAGTTGCAGGTGCTGGTGTTGGCAATGTCTAGGGCGTCGCCGTTGCGGGTCAGGGTGATGTTGTCGATGATGTTTTTGCCGGCCCGTACCTCGGCGTAGGTCTGCGCGTCTTGCACCAGGCGCAGGTCCACGTTGTCGTAGGCCGTCACCGTGGCCAGGCCGGCGTCCACGTCGCGGCGCTGGGTGACAATGGCGCCGGTGCTTTTGAGGCAGTCGCCGCCGTGGCCGGGGCCGCAGGTGCTCAGGCCCCCAGCCAGCACCAGGCCCAGTCCGGCGCGGCCCAACCCGCGCGCCGCGCGCCCAAACCACCCCCTGCCGCTACCTTGCGGCCGCAAACTCGTATCGCGCATTTGCCTCGTTAATCGTAAATCACAAGTGAATGGGTTATCCGTTGCTCGTGGGCGGTGGGCAGGCCGGTGTTTGCGGTAAACACTGGGCTAGCCACGGCCAACGAGCAACGGATAACTGGCAGCTTAATTTTTTTCAAAGATAAATGGACCTCACCGGCAAAGTTGCCATCGTCACCGGCGCGAGCCGAGGAATTGGGCGCGCCACCGTGGAAGCCCTGCTCGCCCGGGGCGCCGCCGTGGCCGGCTGGGGCCGCAGCGCCCCTCCTGGTCTGGGGCACGACCGGTTTCAGTTCTTCGAGTGCGACGTGCGCGACGAGTACGCTGTGGCCGAAGCCTACACCAACACGCAGCGCGAGCTGGGGGCCGAAATCCACGTGCTGGTAAACAACGCCGGCCTCGGCATCGCCGGCCCCGTGGCCGGGTTCAGCACCGACGACTGGCGGCGGATGTTCGACACCAACGTGCACGGCACGTTCTACTGCGCCCGCGCCGTACTACCCCAGATGAAGCGCCAGCAGTTGGGCCACATCGTGAACATTGCCAGCATCGCGGGCCTCACCGGCATCGAAAACATGGCCGGCTACTGCGCCACCAAATTTGCCGTGCGCGGCTTTTCGCAGTCCTTGTTCAAGGAAGTGCGCAACGACGGCATCAAAGTCACGTGTCTGTACCCCGGCTCGACGCAAACCAATTTCTTCGACGACATTCCCGGCACCACCACCAACGACTCGATGATGCGCCCCGAGGACATTGCCAGCGCCATCATCTATTCACTGGAAACGCCCGCCAACTTTCACATCGTGGACGTGGAAATGCGGCCGTTGCAGCCTAAAAAATAGTTGCTCGTTGTTAATTGTCATTTGTTAGTTTCCTAGTGGGGCTTGCTAACGACCTGACAACTGACAACGAACAACCGACAACTAACCGATGGTAGAAATTGAACACCTGACCAAAACCTACGGCACCCAAAACGCCGTGGACAACATCAGCTTCACGGCGGGCAAGGGCGAAATCGTGGGCTTCCTGGGGCCCAACGGAGCGGGCAAGAGCACTACAATGAAAATTGCCACCGGCTACCTGCCGCCCACCGCCGGCACCGTGCGCGTGGCCGGGCACGACGTGCTGACCGAGAGCCTGGCCGTGCGCCGGCACGTGGGCTACCTGCCCGAGCACAACCCGCTCTACCTCGACATGTACGTGCACGAGTACCTCGAATTCATCGGGTCGGTGCACGGGCTGCGCGGGGCCGGCTTGCGCGCCCGCGTGGCCGAGCTGGTGCGCCGCGTGGGCCTGAGCCGCGAGCAGAACAAGCAAATCGGAGCCCTCAGCAAGGGTTACCGGCAGCGCGTGGGCCTGGCCCAGGCCCTCATCCACGACCCCGACGTGCTGATATTAGACGAGCCCACCACCGGCCTCGACCCCAACCAGATTTTAGAAATCCGCCAGCTCATCCGCGAAGTGAGCGAGGACAAAACCGTCATTTTCAGCACCCACATTCTGCCCGAAGTCACGGCCCTGTGCTCCCGCGTGCTCATCATCAGCCGCGGCAAGCTGGTGGCCGACAGCCCCGTGGCCGAGCTGGCCGCCCGCGCCGCCGGCGAAACCACGGTTCGCGCCGAATTTGAAGGCACCGTCGATACGACCAAGCTCGCCCAGCTGCCCGGCGTGCGCCACGTGGAGGCCGCGCCCGACGGGGCGGTACTGCTGCGCACCGCGCCCGGCACCGACGTGCGCGCCGCCGTGTCGCGCCTGGCCGGGCAGGAAGGCTGGATTCTGCTCGGGCTGCGGCAGGAGCAGCAGAGCCTGGAGGAGGTATTTGGAGAGCTGACGAAATAGAACCGAACAAGTACAAGAACTAATAAGGAACGTCATGCTGAGCTTGCTGAAGCATCTCGCTCAGGCTAGCAATTCAATCGTTCAACGGTGCAAGCGAGATGCTTCGGCAAGCTCAGCATGACGTTCAAATTCCCGGCTTTCACGCCTTATGCTCACCATCCTTCAAAAAGAATTCAACGCCTTCCTAAACTCCCCCGTCGCCTACGTGGTGCTGGGAGTTTTTCTAATTGCCACCGGCCTATTCGTCTGGGTTTTTCCCGACAGCAGCGTACTGGATTACGGCTACGCCGACCTGCAAACGCTGTTTTCGCTGGCGCCCTGGATATTCCTGTTTCTGATTCCGGCCATCACCATGCGCACGTTCGCGGAGGAGAAAAAGGCGGGCACGATTGAATTACTGCTCACCCGCCCGCTCACCGATGGGCAGATAATTGGCGGTAAATATTTGGCGTGTTTTTTACTGGCGTTACTGGCCCTAATTCCCACGCTGCTCTACTATTTTTCGGTGTATAAACTGGGCAGCCCAGAAGGCAATATTGATTCGGCTGCAACGGTCGGCTCCTATTTGGGCTTAGCGTTGTTAGCGGCCGTATTCGCAGCCATTGGCGTACTGGCATCGGCCGTCACGCGCGACCAGATTATTGCGTTTCTGGCGGCCGTGGTGGGGTGCTTTTTGATTTACTCCGGGTTCGATTCGCTGGCCTCGGTGCTGGAAGGCAGTTCGGCTTATTACGTGAGCCAATTGGGCATTGCGGCGCATTACCGCGACCTCAGCAAGGGCTTGGTTGACTCGCGCGACTTGGTTTATTTTTTCAGCGTGGTTGCGGTGGCCCTGCAAGCTACCCGGCTGGTACTACGGAGCCGGAATTGGTAATGGAGAATACGTTGACAAATTCGGCGATACCGGCCCCGGTTCCAGCTTCGCGCAAGCAACGCGACTTGCTGCTTTTCGCCGCCGTATTGGGCGGCCTTCTGTTGTTTAATTTCATTGCGCAGCGCTTCTTCTTCCGGCTTGACTTGACCGAGGAAAAACGCTACACGATGTCGCCGGCCACCAAAGCGCTGCTCCGGGGCCTGAAGCAGCCGGTCACCATCACCGTGTACCTCACCGGCGACTTCCCGCCCGCGTTCCGCCGGCTGGAACAAGGCGTGCGCGAAACGCTGACCGAGTTCCAGGTCTACGGCGGCGCTAATTTGAACTACATTTTCATCGACCCCAGCGCGGCCAGCACCGAGGCAGCGCGCAACGCTTTTTATACCACGCTGTTTAAAAAAGGCCTGAAACCCACCAACCTCGGCGCCACCGAAAACGGCAAGCGCGTCGAAAAAATCATCTTTCCCTACGCCGTGGTGAGCGTGGGCGCCGTGGACAAGCCCGTGCTGCTGCTGCGCGGCAACCAGGCCGCCCCGGCCGACGTGCGCCTCAACCAAAGCATCGAGGGCCTGGAATACGAGCTGGCCAGCACCATCCGCACGCTGGTGCCGGCCCTGCGCAAGCGCATCGGCGTGGTGGAAGGCCACGGCGAGTTGACCAACGTGCAGGCCGGCGACATGCTCGGCACCTGGCAGCAGCAGTACGACGTGTTCCGCGTGACGCTGAGCAAGGTGAAGGACCTGAGCGCGCTCGATGCCATCGTGGTGGCCCAGCCCAAAACGCCGTATTCGGAGGACGACAAGTTCAAGCTCGACCAATTCATTACCCGGGGCGGCCGGGCCCTGTTCTTCGTCGATGCCCTGCGCGTGGACCTCGACAGCGTGAGCCGCAACGGCGCCGCGCTGGCCACGCCCTATAATCTGAACCTCGACGACCTGTTCTTCAAGTACGGCCTGCGCCTGAACCAGAACCTGCTCCTCGACCTCAATAGCGGCCAAATCCCGCTCGTAACCGGCCTGGACGGCAACAAGCCCAAAATCGAGCCCATGCCCTGGCAGCTTTATCCGCTCATCAACAAATTCAGCCCGCATCCCATCACCCGCAACCTCGACGCGGTCTACCTCAAGTTCGCCGGCAACCTCGACACGGTGAAAGCCCGCGGCATCCGCAAAACCGCGCTGCTCAGCACCTCGCGCTACACCCGCGTGCTGCCCGCCCCGGTGCCCATCAACTTCAACGACGCCCGCCTGGAGCCCAACCCCAAGCTCTACCAAAGAGGCTTTCAGCCGGTGGGCTACCTGCTCGAAGGCCAGTTCACCTCGCTTTTTGCCAACCGCGCCCGGCCCGGCACCCTGCAATTCCAGCCCAAAAAGCCGGCCAATGCCAAGCCCAGCAAAGTCCTGGTGCTGGCCGACGGCGACTTCATCCGCTCCGAAATAGACCCCAAAACCGGCAACCCCTTCCGCCTGGGCTTCGACCGCCTCGCCAACACCGAATTTGCCAACCGCGAGCTGGTCCTGAACGCCACCGACTACCTGCTCGACGAAACCGGCCTCATCGCCGTGCGCGGCAAGCAAATCACCCTCCGCCCCCTCGACAAAGTGAAGCTGGCCGAGCAGCGCCGCCGCTGGCAGCTGCTGAACCTGGGGGCGCCGCTGGCACTGCTGGGCCTGTTTGGGGCCGTGCGGGCGTGGCGGCGCAAGCGGCGGTATGCGGGGTTTGCAGCAGAATAACATCCCCATCGGCACATGTACGAATGGAAGTACCGCCTTGTTGCCGCATCAGTTTCGGCCACATCGGCTGTTCTTGTCGCTGGGCTAACTTATTATTTAATCAAGTGTCGTGAGCAAGAAATTAAATAGTTAAAGCTAGAGCATGACCGTGCTTATTTATCCGCTTTATCCGGGGTGGTTAGCTCTCGGCCAACTTCTGATAACCAAGTCCGCTACGCTGACGCCGGCAATAATTTGTGGAGAGGTACCATTCGAGAAACGCAATGACTATTCACGGTCTGGCAACGGCTTAGCAGTTGAGTGGATATGAATAATATCAACTCGTTCTTCGCTGACTATTTCGTACATAATGCGGTAACGGCCATCCAGTAATTCGCGCACGGCAGCGTCACCGTATTCGGGCACGATGCGACCCAAGCGAATAAAATTCACCAACGCGTCCGTGCGCTCAATAAGCCGCTCAATCAATTGCTCAGCGTATTTAGGAGAAAGCTGCCGGGCGTAATCCCGAACTTGGGCCAATTCTTCCGGCGCCCCGCTCGTCCACCTTACTTGAACCACGTTTTCACCAGTTGCTTTACTTCTTCCTGGGAATGCGTTTGATTATTGCGGCTTTGCTCGCGTCCCTTTTCAATTTTTTGAATCAACAGCAAACAGTCAATCAGTTCGTCCAATTCAAAATTGTCGGGCAATTGGTCGGCGGCGGTAAACAAGATTTCCTTATTCATCATACTTAGGGGTTGCGGCTTGACGAGGACTGTCGTTGCACTCTACAACTCAGTAGGAAGCTCTATCAAATCTACAAATCATCCGGGACTAAAGTTGCTGTTGCTCCCCCCTTCCAAAGCCCAACCCCGCCGCGTATCTTTGCCCTCCCTCACCCAAAGCCCAGGCCTTTCTCATGAAATTCATCGTCTCTTCTTCTGCCCTGCTCAAGCAGCTGCAAAGCATCAACGGCGTGGTTACGAACAACCCCGTGGTGCCCATTCTGGAGAACTTTCTCTTTGAGATTGAGGCCGGGAAGCTCACCATCACGGCTTCAGACCTGGAGACGAGCATGATAACCGAGCTGCCCGTGGAGGCTCGCGACACCGGCCGCATTGCCGCGCCCGCCCGCATCTTGCTCGACACGCTGAAGAACCTGCCCGACCAGCCCGTGACCTTCACGCTGGACGAGGAAACCTACACCATCGAAATCAGCTCGGCCAACGGGCGCTACAAGCTGGCCGGCGAGAACGCCGCCGACTTCCCCCGCGTGCCGGTGGTGAAGGGCTCCTCGCCCATTGAGATGCCGTCGTCGTCGCTGGCGCGGGCCATCAACAAAACCATTTTCGCGGTGAGCACCGACGAGCTGCGCCCGGCCATGACCGGCATCCTGGTGCAACTGGCCGACGCGCAGGTGACGTTTGTGGCCACCGACGGGCACCGCCTGCTGCGCTACCGCCGCCAGGACGTGGGCGCCGGCCAGACCGCCAACCTCATCATCCCGCGCAAAGCCTTCAACCTGCTCAAGGGCACGCTGCCCGCCGAGGCCACGCCGGTGAAGATGGAGTTCAACCAGAGCAACGCCTTCTTCAGCTTCAACCAGATGCGCCTCGTGTGCCGCCTGATTGACGAGCGCTACCCGGACTACGAAAACGTGATTCCGGTGAGCAACCCCAACAAGCTCATCATCAACCGCGCCGAGCTGCTGAATTCGGTGCGCCGCATCAGTATCTACTCCAACAAAACCACCCACCAGGTGCGCCTGCGCCTGGCCGGCTCCGAGCTGGTGGTGAGCGCCGAGGACCTGGACTTTAGCAACGAAGCCAAGGAGACCCTCACCTGCCAGTACGACGGCGAGGATATGGAAATCGGCTTCAACGCCCGCTTTCTGCTCGAAATGCTCTCGAACATCGACTCCGAGGAAATTACCCTGGAGCTGAGCACGCCCAACCGCGCCGGCCTGCTCATGCCCACGCTCGCCGACGACAACGAGAGCATCCTGATGCTGGTGATGCCGGTGATGCTGAACAACTACGTTTAATCGCGGATGATGCAGATGGTGCAGATGCAGGCGATTGCATACGTGAACTGGTGAGCCCTGACGTCTTTAATCGTCCGCATCTGCATCATTCGCATCATCCGCGATTAAACGTAGTTATTTTTAATTGTTTGCATCTGCGGCACCTGCACCATCCGCATCATCTGTGATATGAAGAAATCAGAAATCCGCTTCAGCATTGCCCTTGATGACAACAAGGTGCCCGAGGCAATCAGCTGGACGGCTACCGATGCGGGGCCCGATATTCATTTTGCCAAAGCCATCAACGTTGCGCTGTGGGACCGGGAGCAGGCGGGCACCATGAAAATTGACCTCTGGACCAAAGACATGCCCATTGACGAGATGAAGCGCTTCTGCGTGGACAACATTGGCTCGATGGCCGAGAACATCGTGACGGCTACCAACGACAAGGAGATGGCCGCCAAGATGCGGGCGCTCTGCAAGGAACTATCCGATTACCTGGACCGGCAGGAGCAAAACGGCTAACGCCCGCGAAAACAAAAAAAGCCCATCGCGCCGTGCATGGGCTTTTTTTGTTTTGGTACCGCCGGAAGCGGGCTAGCGGGCGTTGCGGCCGAGGTTACCGGCTGGTCGGTTGGCGGGCTTCGGCTTGGTGGGCGAAATCGTGGCGTCGTTGGCGCGCGCGGGCGAAGGATTCTGGACGGAGTTGGTGAGTAAAATACTAGCCGACTGACTGGCAAAATCCTTGTCGAACTTGTAGTAATTGGCGCGTGAGCCAAAGTAGCTGCTGTACTGGTCGTTGCTGAGCACGGCCTGCAGCTCCTGGTCGCGCTCCTTGCACACGCCGTTGCACTCCTGGTCAATCAACTGGGGGTTGCCAGCATTTTTGCGCTCGATGGCCGCCATTTTGGCGATTTTGTCGGCGTTGATGGCGCGCAGCTTGGTAGCTTGGTAGTTGTTGAGGCGCAGGTCGCGCACCATTTGGTTGCTCAGGCGGTCGGCGCGGGCTTCGACGGGGTTGAGGCGGGGACTGGATTGGGTTTTGTCCCGCACCTGCACGGTGGAGGCGGTGGAAACTTGCTGGGCCGAGGCGGCGCCGGCCAATAGCGCGAGGGCCAGGGAAGCAAAAGCGGTTTTCATCGTCATCGTCGTAGGGTTTGGTAGCACACGTACGCAAGGACCGGGCCAGTGGGAAGCGGCGCGGCTGCCTGTTTAAACGGAAAAAACGTCCCGCTGGTTCGGAATCAGCGGCCGCAAATAACCGCTTCTGAATGCGCTACCATTTGTTTTTCCACATCATGGACTCGACCGGTCGGTCGGTGCGGTCGTTGTACTTCGCGCTTTGCTTGTGATTGTAGCGCGTGGCCACGTCGCCCTGCACGGCGAAATAAATCAGCTGGCCGATGGGCATGTGGCGGTACACCCGCACGGGCATCGATACGCTGATTTCCAGGGTCCAATGATTGCAAAACCCCACGTCGCCCTTGCCCGCCGTGGCGTGAATATCGATGCCCAACCGGCCCACGCTGCTCTTGCCTTCGAGAAACGGCACGGTGGCGTGCGTCTCGGTGTACTCCTGCGTCACGCCGAGGTAGAGCTGCCCGGGCTGCAGCACGAAGCCCTCGGATTCCGGGATTTCAAACGTATCGATTTCGTTGTGCTTGCGCGAATCCAGCACTTGGTCGCGGTAGGTGGCCAGGTATTGCCCGAGATGCACGTCGTAGGAATTGGTGCCCAGGCAGCTCCGGTCGTAGGGCTCGATGACGATGGTGCCTTTCTCGATTTCCGCGAGGATTTGCTGGTCGGTTAATATCATTGGTACGGCTGGCTGTTGGGTGCTGCTATCTGGTCTGCGCAGGCTGGCTGCCGCCCTAGTCGTCGTCGCGCCGGCTCGGGCGGGCGGGCTCGTTGTCGTCTTCGTCCTCTTCGTAGCGGTCCTCGCGCAGGCCCGGCGAGCGGGTGGGGCGCAAGCGGCTGGCGAGGCTGCGCGGCTCCGGGTCGGGCTCGGGCTCGCCGGCCAGGTTGTTTACGCGGCGGCTGAGGTTGGGCAGCACCGCACCCGCGATGTAGAGCAGCAGCAGGAAGCTGGACACACTCAGAAAAAACGTGAGGTAGTCGAACCAGTCGCGGCGCGGGGCGGCGCCGGGAGCCGCAACGGGCGCGGAAACCACGGGCTGCTCGTCGTCAGCAGCCGCGGGCGCGGCCTCGTCGATGGTCGTGAGGGGCGCGGTCACGGGCGCTTCGGGCTGGGCGTCGGCATCGGCGGGGGGCACGGCGGCCACGTCTTCGGGCGCGCCGGAGTCGTTGAACTGGGCCGTGGCTTGCTGGATGAGGCGCTGCTCGGCCCGAATGAGGGCCACCCGCTCGTCGCGCGGCAAGTTGCGGATGAAGAACTCAAAGTTCTTGTCCAACAGCACCGAACTCAGCTGTTTTTGAAACTCGGTGAGGGTAACCGGGCCGTTGCCGTAGCGGTTTTTGTACCGCTCCGCGATGCCGTTGTAGTTCTGAAACAGCTGCTTTAGGGCCTCGTTAGTTCCAAAGCCGTCAAACTCCCGGCGGGCCGCGGCGGTACGCAGCGTGAGCGGAAACTTGCCCCGGGTGAACGACTTGTCGTACACCGTTTCCATGGTGCGGAAGTTAAGCTCGTCGATGGTCTTGTCGAAGAGCCGCTTGTTGGCCTGGGCGGGCGTTTCGGCGTGGGCCAAGGGCGCCAGTAGCAACAGCACCGCAAAAAACAATTTGAACATCGGGCAAAGGTATAGTGCAGGGCTGCGCGAAGTCGAAAAATAAGTTTCGCAAAGACCCTATTCCCCGTTGTTGTCCCCCGCCGTTACCTTCGCGAAACTTTCCTTTCGACTTCGCGAGACGTTGCGCTGTGGGCTTCCACCAACGACTCGCGGCAGGCCCGCAGGTACATTTCTACCAGCTCGTCGGTGATGGCCGTGGATACGAACAGGGCCTCGAACTGCGAAGGCGCCAGGTAGATGCCGCGGTTGAGCATGGCGTGAAAGTAGCGGCCGAACGCGGCCGTGTCGCACTGCTTGGCATCTTCCAGGTTGTGCACCGGCGCGCTGGTGAAAAACAGGCTGAACATGGAGCCCACGCGGTTTACGGTGTAGTTGAGGCCGAGCTCGGCGGCAATTTCGCGGGTGCCATCGGCGAGGCGGGCGCTGCTGGCGTCGAGGGCCGGGTACAGCTCGGGGTGCTCGTGCAGGTAGCGGAGCTGGGCCATGCCGGCGGCCGTGGCCATGGGGTTGCCGGAGAGCGTGCCGGCCTGGTACACCTTGCCGGCCGGGGCCACGCAGTTCATGATGTCTTCGCGGCCGCCGTAGGCCCCCACGGGCAGGCCGCCGCCGATGATTTTACCCAGCGTGGTGAGGTCGGGGGTGATGCCGAACAGCTCCTGGGCCCCGCCGGGCGCGAGGCGGAAGCCGGTCATCACCTCGTCAAAAATCAGGACGATGCCGTGCGCGGTGCACAGGTCGCGCAGGCTTTGCAGAAAACCCACGGCGGGCACCACCAGGCCCATGTTGCCCACCACCGGCTCCAGGATGAGGGCCGCAATCTGGTCGGGATTGGCGGCGATGAGGGCCTCCACGGCGGGCAGATTATTGTAGGGCGCGGTGAGCGTATCCTGGGCCACGCCGCGCGTCACCCCGGCCGAGTCGGGCTCGCCGGCGGTGAGGGCGCCGCTGCCGGCCGCAATCAGAAAAGCGTCGCCGTGGCCGTGGTAGCAGCCCTCAAACTTGATGATTTTGGCGCGGCCGGTGTAGCCGCGGGCCACCCGCACGGCCGACATGCAGGCCTCGGTGCCCGAATTCACCAACCGCACTTTTTCGATGCTGGGCACCATGGTCCGAATCAGCTCGGCCATTTCGACCTCGCGGTGGGTGGGCGCCCCGAAGCTCAGCGAGTGGGGCAAGGCCTGGGCCACCGCGTCGAGCACGAGCTGCGGGGCGTGGCCCAGTATCATCGGGCCCCAGGAGTTGATGAAGTCCACGTAGCGGTTGCCGTCGACGTCGGTGAGCCAGGCGCCCTGGGCGCTGTGCATGAACACCGGCGAGCCGCCCACCGAACGGAAAGCACGCACCGGCGAATTGACACCGCCCGGAATGAGGGTTTTGGCGCGGTCAAACAGGGCGGTGGAAGTAGCGAGGTTAAGCATGAAAAAATTCGGCGTGTATAATCGGGCATCACGAACGTCAGCTAAACATGACGTTCCCATTCAAATCAGTGAAATTCGGGGGTCGGCACTGAGGCAACCGCCATTTTTGAAGCATTAATTAGCTTAGCTTCAAAAGTCGAGAGTTAGAATTCTTACGAGTGATATTTTAACTTTTAACTCTCAACTTTTGACTTCAATGCAACGCTGCACCAGGGGCCGGGAACCGCCCTAGCGCAGCACCTGCAGCTCCAGGTTGTTGAGCTTGACGATGGGCACGACCTGGTTATCGTGGGCGCCGCCGGCGTAGCTCTGGCCCTCAAAAACGGCGCCCGGCACCGGGCCCGCGCTGGCCAGGCTGGCCTGGAAAGCCGGGCCGTACTGAAAGAGCGCCGCCCCGAAGTACAACAGCATTTCGAACCCTTGGTTGGCGTACATCGACGGGGGCAGGCGCTGGCGCTGCACGTAGAGCTGACGGAACCGGCGGTAGCCCGGCCCGGATTCGTCGTAGTACTTGGGCTGCACGAAGAACACGCCGGGGTCAGTGAGCTGGGAAATGTCCAGGCGCGGGTTTTCGAGCCACGAGCCGGGGCAGAGCAGGGCCGGGCGGGTGGCAGCCGGCTGCCGTTGCAGCAAGCCCAGGACCGGCGGACCCGGGCGGCGGTTGTCGGAAGCCACCACGAGGTGACTGGTATTCGGCAGGTCGAGCCCGGCAAAGGCGGCGTTCAGGCTTTCTTCAACGTCGGGGTCGAAGCGCCGCACCAGGCTGATTTTGCCGCCCTGGGCCTCGTAGGCGGTTTTGTAGGCAGTGGCAAAGTCGGCGTCGTCCTTGCTGTCCTCGTGCAGAATGACCCCGGGGCGACCGGGCCCGAAGGTGTTCAGCGCAAACTGCGCGGCCACCCGCCCTTGGGTGGCCGCACTGGGCCCGAACAGGTAGTGCCAGGGGTTGTCGAGCACCAGGTCGCCGTCCTGCGAGAGCGGGTTGACGCACACAATCTGGTGCTCGCGGGCGTAGCGGCCCAGCAGCTTGGCGCTGGACTTGTAGATGGGGCCAATGAGCAAGTCCATGCCCGCCAGCTCGGGCTGGGCCAGCACCTGCTTCAGCATCAGGGTGTCGCCGCCGGTGTCGTAGGCAAACAACTGCAGGGCGCGGCCGGCCCGCTGCAGGCTGTCCTGGGCCAGGCGCAGGCCGGCGTACAGGTCGGTAACAAACTGGTTTTTGCGCTGCGTCTGCCAGCTCGGGTCGTTGAGCTCGAACGGCAGCAGCACGGCCACGTTGTAGCTGCTTTTTTTGGCGGCGCGGGGGCGCGGGGCGTAGCGGGCGCGGTCGAGGCCAAACTTGGCGATGAGTTCATCGAGCTGGGGCCGGTCGGCGTCGGTGTAGGCCCCGCCGAACACGAGGCGCTCGGCGTAGGCCCGGCCCAGCGCGGCGTCGTCGGGGTAGCGCCGGAGCAGGCGCTGCCACGCGCCGCGGTCGCTCAGGCGGGGCAAGTAATTAGCCTTCAAGGCTTCGCGCTCGGGCGCGAGCCGGGCGGGGGGCAGCAGGGCCAGGGCCTTGAGGGCGGTGTCGAAGTCCTGCTGCTCAAACGACACCTGGCCCTGGAGCAGCAAGGCGTCGGGCAGGTTGGGGTAAGCCGGGTACTCGGTGCGGAGCAGGTTGAGCAGCTGCTCGGCTTCGGGCCACTGCCGGAGGCGGGCGGCCGCCACGGCGCTGAGGTAGGCGGCGTCGGCGGCGCGGGCGAAGCGGGCGGGGGGCTGGGCCAGGGGCTCCAGCTGCTGGAGGGCGGCGGCGTAGTTTCCCTGGTCGAGCTGGGCCTTGCCGGCGCGGTAGCGCGTGGCGGCATCGGGGCGGGCGGGCAGGGCGGCGGGCCGAACGGGGGCACCGGCGGACTTTTGCCCAACGGACCGGGGGCCGGCCGTTTGAGCAGCAGCGGCCAGCGGCAGCGCCAGCAGCCAGCACAAGCAGCGGAGCCGGCTAAGGTAAACGTGGGGCATTGGCGGGTGCGGAATAAGCAGCGCAAAAGTACGCCGGGATGCGCTGGCGTAAACAGGAGGCAAGCCGAAATCAGGCAGCTACTTTTATTTTTGATAGCATTGCTATTATCAAAGGCAACGCTCACTATCTTTGCAGCGCGCTCATTGCTACGCCCATGCTGCCCACGCTCCGTCCCGACCTCAACGAACACCTGTACCTGCGCGACCCGCAGGCCACCGCCCTGGGCCGCCGCGTGCTGGCCGCCAGCGTGCAGCTCCTCGACGAAATCGGGTTCGAGGCCTTCACGTTCAAGAAGCTGGCCCTGGCCCTGGGCTCCACCGAGGCCTCGCTCTACCGCTACTTCGAGAACAAGCACCGCCTGCTGTCCTACCTGGTGAGCTGGCACTGGGCCTGGCTGCGTTTCCGGGTCAGCTTTGCGATGCACAACGTGGCCGACCCGCGCCAGCGCCTGCACCACGCGCTGGCCACCGTGTGCCAGGCCAGCGCCGACGACCCGGCCACGCCTGACTTCGACGAGGCCGCCCTGTACCGGGTGGTGGTGGCCGAAGCCAGCAAGGCCTACCTGACCAAGGACGTAGACGCCGACAACCGCGTGGGCCTGTTCCGGGAATACAAGCGCCTGGTGGCTGACCTGGTGGCCGTGGTGCAGGCCATTAACCCTGCCTACGCCCACTCCCACGCCCTGGTGAGCACCCTGCTGGAGTCGGCGCGCAGCCAGTACTTTTTTGCGCAGCACCTGCCCTCCCTCGCCGACGCCGGGGGCGACGTGCGCGCCTTCCTCGAACACCTGGCCTTCTCGGCCCTGGCGCCCGCCGCCGGGCCGGGGGCAGTGGCCCCGGGCTAAATTCCAACCAGTCGCAACCCCGCGGCGGCCCGCCCGCTTGCAACCGGCGCGCCGCATTTCAATCTTTCCTCACTGTTTATGTCCGACTCTTCTTCGCTATCGCCCGTCCAGCGGCTGTTCCGGCTGCTGGCCGCCGAGCGGCGCGACATTACTTACCTCTACGTGTACGCCACCCTGGCCGGCGTCATCAGCCTGAGCCTGCCGCTGGGCGTCCAGTCGGTGATTGGTTTTGTGAGCAGCGGGGCCGTCAGCACCTCGCTGGTGGTGCTCATCGGGCTCATCGTGCTGGGCACGGCCCTGGTCGGCGGCCTGCAAATCATGCAACTGCACCTGGTCGAATACATTCAGCAGCGGCTGATGGCGCGGGTGGCCCTGGACTTTGCCGTGCGCCTGCCCCGGGTGCGCGCCGAAGCCCTGGAGGGCGAGTACCTGCCCGAGCTGATGAACCGCCTGCTCGACGTGCCCACCCTGCAAAAAGGCCTGGCCACCATGCTCATCGAGTTTTCGGCGGCGGGGCTCCAAATCATCTTCGGCCTGCTGCTGCTCTCGTTCTACCACCCCATTTTCATCGCGTTCGGGCTGCTGCTGCTGGCGCTGCTCTACGCCCTGATTGCGGTAACGGGGCCCAGGGGCCTGCGCACGAGCATCGCCGAAAGCCAGTACAAGTACCGGGTGGTGGCCTGGCTCGAAGACGTGGCCCGCACGGTGGGCAGCTTTCAGCTGCCGGCCCGTCAGGGCCTGGCCCTGTCCCGCACCGACGACCTGCTCAACGGCCACCTCAGCGCCCGCGACTCCCACTTCCGGGTGCTGGTGACCCAGTCGTGGGGGTTTGTGGTGTTCAAGACGCTGGTGACGGCCTCGCTGCTGGGCATCGGGTGCTGGCTGTTGATTGACAAGCAGATTAACATCGGCCAGTTTGTGGCCGCCGAAATCGTCATCATCCTCACCATTGGGGCGGTCGAAAAGCTCATCCTTAAGATTGACGTGGTGTACGACGCGCTGACGGCCCTCGACAAAATCGGCCACGTGCTGGACCTCGAATCGGTGGCGCCCGCCGCCGGCAAAGCGGCCCTGCCGGCCGTGCCCGCCCCCGCGCCCGGCCTGGCTGTGGACGTGCGGGAGCTGACCTACCGCTACCCGCACGCCACGCGCGACGTACTCGATGGCGTCTCGTTCGGGCTGGCCGCCGGCGACCACCTGGCCCTGTTGGGGACCGACGGCTCGGGCAAAACCACCCTGTTGCGCCTGATGGCTGGTCTGCTCGGCGGCTACACTGGGCAGGTGGCCTACGCCGGCCTGTCCTTGCCCGACCTCAGCCCCGACGCGCTGGCAGCGGCCGTGGGCGACAGCCTGGCCCACCAGCACCTGTTTTCGGGCACCGTGCTCGAGAACATTACCCTCAACCAACCCCACCTCACGGCGGCCGATGCGGTGTGGGCCGCGGGCCTGGTGGGCCTCAGCGACGACGTATACGCGCGGCCCGAGGGCCTGCAAACCCGCGTGGGGCCGGGCTACACGCTCAGCTCGGGGGCCACGCAGAAGCTGCTGCTGGCCCGCGCCGTGGTGGGCCGGCCCCGCCTGCTGCTGCTGGATGCCCTGCTGCCGGCGGCGGCTCTGGCCGAGCGGGTGCGGGTGCTGCGGCGCCTGCTGGCCCCCGACCTGCCCTGGACCGTTATTCTGGCCACTACCCAGCCCGAGTTGCTGGACCTATTGCCCCGCGTGGCGGTGCTGCAAGAGGGCCGGTTGGTGGCCGAAGGCGCGCTCGTTGACCTGCGGGACACCCCCCTGCTGCGCACCCTGCTCGGAACTGAAACGAATGATTAATGCACCGGGTCGTTATGATTATCACGCTGTGCTCCAGAGAGAAGCGCGGAGCCGGGCGCTGGACGAAACGCGCCGGGGGCGGCGCGGCGTTTGGGGCAACATATGCCATTCCTACCCGGCTATAAACTACAAGCAACGCTAAAAATGCCTTTCGCCGAACATCCCAACCCCGAAACCCATCCCGACGCCAAACGCTTCACGGCCTTCGCGCGGGTGCGCACGCCCCAGGCGGGCCGGACGCTGGCCCACTGGGCGGCCGGCCTGGGCCTACTGGTGCTGCTCGCCGGATTTCTGCCCTGGACGCAGAACATCCGCTCCACTGGCAAGCTCACCACGCTCCGGCCTCAGGACCGCCCCCAGACCGTGCCGAGCACCATTGGCGGGCGCCTCAAGACCTGGCGGGTGCGCGAAGGCCAGCTTGTGCGCAAGGGCGACACCCTGGCGGAAATCGTTGAAATCAAGGAGAAGTATTTCGACCCCGAGCTGCTGGCCCGCACCAGCGAGCAATTGGAAGCCAAGGTGGCCGGGCTGCGCGAGAACACCGCCAAAACCCGCGCCCTGGGCTCGCAGCAGGACGCCCTGCGCCTGGGCCTCGGCGCCAGCCTGGCCAAGGCCCGCAACAAGGTGCGCCAGGCCGACCTCAAGGTGCGCTCCGACCGCGCCGAGCTGGTGGCCGCGCAGGCCGACTTTGCCATTGCCACCAGCCAGCAGGAGCGCCAGGAGTTTCTCTACAAGCAGGGCCTCAAAAGCCTGACCGAGCTGGAGCAGCGCCGCCTGAAGTTTCAGGAAAGCGCCGCCAAGCTGCAGGCCGTGCGCAACAAGCTGGCCGCTTCCCGCCAGGACTCGCTCAGCGCCCGCATCGAGCTGCTTTCCCTCGACGCCGAGTACGCCGACAAGCTGGCCAAGAGCGAGAGCGACCGGCGCTCGGCCACCGGCTACCAGTTCGACACCGAGGGGCAGATTTCGAAGATGCGCAACGAGCTGGCCAACCTGCGCATCCGGGCGGGCTTCTACTTCATCACCGCGCCCCAGACCGGCTACGTGGTGCGCGCGCTCAAGGAGGGCGAAGGCGAAATCGTGAAAGAAGGCGAGGACCTGGTGACGCTCATGCCCGCCAACCCGCGCCTGGCCGCCGAGCTCTACGTGAAACCCATGGACATTCCGCTGCTGCGGGTGGGCCGCCGGGTGCGGCTGCAGTTCGACGGCTGGCCGGCGCTGGTGTTTTCGGGCTGGCCGGGCAGCAGCTTTGGCACCTTTGGGGGCGTGGTGCAGGTGATTGACAACATCGACTCGCAGGGCCAGTACCGCATTCTGGTGACGCAGGAACCCGGCACCGAGGTCTGGCCCGCCCCGCTGCGCGTGGGCTCCGGCGTGTACGGCTGGGCCCTGCTCGACGACGTGCCGGTGTGGTACGAGCTGTGGCGGCAAATCAACGGCTTCCCGCCCAACTACGTGGGCGACGTCACGGCCTACCCCGCCGGCCAGCCAGAGGGAGGCAAGGGGGCAAAAGTGGCAAAAACCGACGGCTATGGTGGCGAAGAATAACGGCGGCGAGCAATTAAAAATGAAAAGTGAAAAATTAAAAGTGGGCAGTTCAAGGCGCTGGTACTGGGCATTTTTAATTTTTAATTTTTCACTTTTAATTCAATTGCCGGCCCGCGCCCAAACGATCCCGGCCACGGACTCGGTGGCCCTGCGCCACAACGAGTTTCTGGCGCTGGTGGGCGAGTTTCACCCGGTGGCCCGCCAAGCGGCCCTGAACCCGGAACGGGCGCAGCAAGACATCCGCCAGGCCCGGGGCGCCTTCGACCCCAACCTCAACGGCAAGTACTCCGGCAAGCAGCTCAAGGGCTCGGAGTACTACCACGACTGGGAAACCTACCTGCGCGTGCCCACCTGGTTCGGGGTGGACGTGAAGGCCGGCTGGGACCGCGGCACCGGGCCTTACATCAACCCGCAGGAGTTCACGGCCACCGGGGGGCTGAGCTACGTGGGCCTGAGCGTGCCCCTGGCCCAGGGCCTGCTCATCGACGAGCGCCGCATCGCCCTGCGCGTGGCCCAGGCCCTGACCGGCCTGGCCGAGGCCGAGCGCCGGGCCGTGCGCAACAAGCTGCTGCTGAGCGCCAGCAAGGACTACTGGGCCTGGGCCTTGGCCACCGAGCGCCTGCGCCTGCTCGCAACCAACGAGGAGGTGGCCGCCGTGCGCTTCGCGGCCACCCGCCAGCGGGTACTGGCCGGCGACCTGGCCGCCATCGACTCGGTGGAAGCCCAGGCGGAGCTGCAGAACCGCCAGAGCCAGCGCGTGGCCGCCCGCGTGGAATGGCAAAACGCCACCCTGGTGACCTCCAGCTACCTCTGGGGCGCCGACGGCCGCCCCCGCGAGCTGCCGCCGGGTGCCCGGCCCCAGCCCCTGCCGCCGGCCCTGGCCTGGCGCCCGCTCCGGCCCGACTCGCTGGCCGCCCTGGCCGCGCAGGCCCAGCAGCAGCACCCCGACCTGCTGAAAACCCGCGTGAAGCAGGTGCAGCTGGGCCTGGAAAACCGCCTGCTGCTCAACAAGCTGCTGCCCAAGCTCAACGTGGACTACAACCTGCTGCTGCCCGGCCAGCCCTTCGCCATCGAGGGCAACCCCCGGCCGTTCCAGGGCGGCTACTCCGCCAACAACTACAAGCTGGGCCTGAGCCTGGCCTACCCCGTGCTGCTGCGCGCCGAGCGGGCCAAGCGCCAGCTCAACCAAATCAAGCTGCGCGACGCCGGCTTCCAGCTCGACAACGACCAGCGCCAGGTCAACAACGCCCTGCTCACCGCCGCCAACGACTGGCAGGCCCTGCTCGAACAGCTGCGCCTGCAGCAGCGGGCCACCGAAAACTACCAGCGCCTGCGCGAGGGCGAGGTCATCCGCTTCGATAACGGCGAGAGCACCCTGTTCCTCATCAACTCCCGCGAGGCCAGCCTGCTCAGCGCCCGCCAGAAGCTGGCCGAGCTGCAAGCCAAGTACGCGCAGAACCAGGCCCAGTTGCGCTACGCGGCCGGCGGAATTTAGCCCCCCTGCCGCTGAAGCCCCGGGCCCCGGTGGGCCCTGACGATGCCCACCGCCCGGCCGGCGCCAACCGCGGGCTGCTGACCATATCTTTGCTCACATGCAGCCCGCGGTTTCTTCCTCGCAGTCCTTCACCCGCACCCGGCTCACGCTGGTTTTTGTGCTGGGCGCTTCCATTGCCCTGAGCCTGCTGCTGGTGGCGGTGCGGGTGGTGATGACGGGCCGGCTGCTGTTTCTGTTCCTGGCCTGGAACCTGTTTCTGGCCCTGATTCCCTTTGCCATCAGCACCTTACTGGGCATTGCCAGGGGCCCGCAGCGGGCCCGGCTGCTGGTGCCGGCCGGGGCCGCGTGGCTCTTGTTTTTCCCCAACGCGCCCTACCTCATCACCGACCTGTTCCACCTCGACGCGCGGCCCGGCGTGCCGCTTTGGTACGACCTGGCCCTGATTCTGAGCTGCGCCTGGAACGGGCTGATGCTGGCCTACGCTTCCCTCTCCGATATGCAGCAACTGGTGACGGTGCGCCTGGGCGCGGGCGCGGGCTGGGCCTTTGCCACGGTGGCGCTGCTGCTCAGCAGCTTCGGCATCTACCTGGGCCGCTACCTGCGCTTCAACTCCTGGGACGTGCTCACCAACCCGCTCACGCTGTTCTTCGACATCATGAACCGCGTGCTGCACCCGTTCAGCTTCCCCGGAACCTGGGGCGTCACGCTGGTCTTCGGCGTGTTTTTGCTCATCGGCTACGGCACCGTGCGCCTGCTGGGCCGGGCGCACGAGGAGCAAGCGGGCTAGCGCCTGGCGAGAAGCGCTGGGCAACGCGAGGGCAATTCCCACTCTCTGGCCGCCCAACCGCTACTTTCGCCCGTCCGTCAGCTTGGCGGACGTTTCTACCCCCGCATGAACAACCGATTACTGCTCATTTTTCTGAGCGTGCTGCCCGTCCTTTCCCGAGCCCAACCGGCCAAGCCGGCCCGCCCCACCCCCGCGGTGTATTTTCAGCAGGAGGTCAATTGTTCCATCGATGTTACGCTGGACGACAAAACCCACCAGCTCACGGGCCGCGAGGAGCTCACCTACGTCAACAACTCGCCCGCGTCGCTGACCTTCATCTGGTTTCACCTCTGGCCCAACGCCTACCGCGACAACACCACGGCGTTTGCCCGGCAGCAGCTGCGCAACGGCGACCGCAAATTTCAGTTCGCCAAAGCGGCCGACCGCGGCTTCATCGACGGGCTCGACTTCAAGGTGAACGGCCAGGCGGCCAAGCTGGAGCCGGACCCGCTGAACCCGGACATCGCCAAGCTGGTGCTGCCGCAGCGGCTGGCGGCCGGGGCCAGCGTCGCCATCAGCACGCCGTTTCGGGTGCAGCTGCCGGCTTCGTTTTCGCGCCTGGGGCACGTGGGGCAGAGCTACCAGATTACCCAGTGGTATCCCAAACCGGCCGTGTACGACCGGCGCGGCTGGCACCCCATGCCCTACCTGAACCAGGGCGAATTCTACTCGGAGTTCGGCTCATTCGACGTCACCATCACGCTGCCCACCAACTACACCGTGGGCGCCACCGGCGAGCTGCAAAACCCCGACGAGCGCGCCCGCCTGGACGCTTTGGCCGCGGCCACGGCCCGCAAAACCACGGCCAAGGATTTCGGCACTGACCTGGCTTTTCCGGCCTCCGAACCTATCACCAAAACCCTGCGCTACAAGCAGGACCGGGTGCACGATTTCGCCTGGTTTGCCGACAAGCGCTTTAACGTGCTCAAAGACACCGTGACGCTGCCTTCGGGCCGGGCCGTGACTTCGTGGGTACTGTTCACCAACCAAGAGGCCGAGAAGTGGATAAAGGGTCTGCAGGACGTCAACGACGCCCTCACCTACTACTCGCAGTGGGTGGGCGAGTACCCGTATTCGTCGGCCACCGCCGTGGACGGCGCCCTCTCGGCCGGCTCCGGCATGGAGTACCCCATGGTGACCGTGACCCAGCCCGCGGCCATTATCCACGAGGTGGGGCACAACTGGTTCTACGGCGTGCTGGGCAGCAACGAGCGCGACTTTCCGTGGCTCGACGAGGGCGTGAACACCTACGTGCAGCTCCGGGTGGAGGGCCGCAACAACCCCCAGGCCGGCCTGCTGCAAGATATTTACGGCAGCAAAACCGCCGCGCGCGCCCTCGGCCTGGAGAACCTGCCGGGCAGCGCCCTCAACCAGCTCCCCTACCAGGTGATGGCCAGCCGCGGGCTCGACCAGCCGGTGCAGGGCCCCGGTTCGGCCGCTTTTGGGTCGGTCAACTATTCGGCGATTGTCTATGCCAAAACGGGCGCCCTGCTCCGGTACCTGGCGGGCTACCTGGGCCAGGAGAAGTTCGACCAGGCCCTGCGCGCCTACTACGCCCGGTGGCAGTTCAAACACCCCTACCCCGAGGACCTGGAAGCGTCGTTTGAGGAAAGCACGGGGCAAAAGCTCGACTGGTTTTTCCGCGAAATGCTGACCAACACCCGCGCGTACAACGCCGACGTATTCGCGGCGCAGCAAGTTGGGGAGGAAGTGAAAGTGCTGGTGCGCACCGACTCCCCGGTGCTTTGGGCGGTGCCCGTTTCGACGGTGGACGCACAGGGTCAGGTGCTGCAAACGCTCTGGACGCCCCCTTTCGGCAACCCCGAGGACGACGCCACCAGCCAGCTCAATTTCCGCCGCGACCGCGTGGCCGCCGTGGTGGTCGACGCCGAGTACCTCACGCCCCAGCTCAACCGCCGCGACGACCGCCTGCGGCTCGGCGGCGGCCGCCGCCGCTGGGAGCCGGTGCGCGTGCAGCCCCTGGCCAGCGTGGAGCGCTGGGACCGGGCGGCCCTCACCTGGCTGCCGGTCATCGGGGCCAACACGTCGGACAAGCTGCTGCTGGGCGCGGCCTTTTCCAACGGCTTGCTGGTGCCCAAAAAGCTGCAGTACCTGGCTATGCCGATGTACAGCTTCCACCGCAACGAGCTCAACGGCATTGCCACCGTGAACCTGAACGTGCTGCCCACCCGCTTCACCCGGCAGGTGGTCACGGGCTTCACCCTGCAGCGCTTCGAGCGCTACCGCAAGCTGGAGCCCAGCATCGCCGTGACGCTGCCCCACTCGGCCTACGACCGGCCCCAGCAGCAGGTCAAGGTGGCCCTGACTTCCATCGACGACCAGGACCGGGGCCAAACCAACAGCCTCGCCGCCGAGTACGATGTGCGGGGCGGCAATGCCCTCCACGGCTGGGCCGCGCACGTCGAGCTACAGGACCTGGAGCAGCAGCCCCGCCCCGAGCAACTGGCCGGCACGGCCACCCTGCTCCGCGCCGAGGCTTCCTACCAGCGGTTTTACGCGCTGAAGAAACGGGTGAGTGCGCGCCTGTTCGGCGGACGCTTCCTGAGCCAGTCGCGCTCCAACGTGTTCGTGCTGGGCCTGAGCGGCAGTCCCGATTACCGGCGCCAGACGGCTTTTCTCGACCGCCAGCAAATTTCCCGCGCCTACACCGCCCAGGTGCACCAGACCGACGACCGCGACGGCGCTTTCAAAGCCTACCTGCCCGCCGCCAGCACCCGGTGGCTCAGCACCCTGAACCTGCGCGCCGATTTGCCCGTCACGGGGCTGGCCGTGTTTGCCGATTTTGGGGCCACCGCCGAGCGCCAACGAGTGAACGGCGCTCCTGGGCAGCGCCTGTACTACGACGCGGGCCTGGTGGTCCCGGTCATTCGCGACTTGCTGGAGCTGTACCTCCCCGTGGCCGGCTCGCAGTACGCGGACGGCTTGCCCAACAACCGCCGGGATTTTACCGACCGCATCCGCTTCGTACTCAACCTCAACCAGGCAAATCCTTTCCGACTGCTGGACCGCAAACTAGCCCAGTAGCAGCCGCATGAACGGAGTTGTAGCTGCGGGCTCGCGTCCTGTCTACACAAAAGGCGGTTCGGGAAGTCGACAGCACGTCATGCTGAGCTTGCCGAAGCATCTCGCCCGCATTACTAAACAATTGAATTACTAGCTCCGGCGAGATGCTCCGGCAAGCTCAGCACGACGTTTAAACTTCTTCGGTTACGTCTTCTCAAATAATTCTTTTGCCAAAAGGTGAGGGGTGAAAGGTAAAATTACGCCTCGCCGAATGTTGCCTTTCACCCCTCACCTTCTACGGTTTTCCAACACCCCCTGCTCAGAAAACATCATGCCCCTCATGTCCTGGCCACGCCTGCTCTCGCAGCGCCGTTTTCCCGACCAGCAGCTGCCGTCGCCCAGCGCGGCCCCCGTGCGCGGCGCTTTCGTGGCCGACTACGACCGGGTGGTGTTCAGCTCGGCCTTCCGGCGCCTGCAGCGCAAAACCCAGGTGATGCCCCTGCCCGAAACCGACTTCGTGCACACCCGCCTCACCCACTCGCTCGAAACGGCCGTGGTGGGCCGCTCCCTGGGCCGCCTCGCCGCCCGCCATTTGCTGGAAAACGACGCCGCTTTGGCCCGGCTCCTGCCCAACCTCGACCAGGACTGCGGCGACCTCGTGGCCGCCGCCTGCCTGGCCCACGACATCGGCAACCCGCCCTTCGGCCACTCCGGCGAGGACGCCATCAGCAGCTACTTTGAAAGTGGCGCCGCCGCGCCCTACCTGGCTGGCCTTACGCCCGCCGAAGTAGCCGATTTGCAGCACTTTGAAGGCAACGCGGCGGGGTTCCGCATCCTCACGCACACCTACGCCGCGCACAGCACCGGCACCGCGGGCCTGGGCCTCACCTACGCCACGCTGGGCGCCTTCACCAAATATCCGAAGCCCAGCCTTGTGCCCACGGAAGCGAGGTTAGGCGGGGCCTCCGAAAAGAAATACGGCCACTTTCAGAGCGAAAGCGCCCGCTTTCGGCACGTGGCCGCCGAGCTGGGCCTGCTGCCGAAAGACGCCGCCGCGGGGTTCTACCACCGGCACCCGCTGGCTTTCCTCGTGGAAGCCGCCGACGACTTGTGCTACCGCATCATCGATTTTGAGGACGGCCTGAAACTGGGCCTGATTGAGCCGCGGGCCGGTTTGGGCTTGCTAAAAAAAATGCTCAACGACCCGGCCGGCCGCGTGGGCAGCGTGCAGTGGCACGACTGGGGCGAGGAGCTGGGCTACGTCCGGGCCCGCCTCATCGGCAAGCTGGTGACGGAGCTCGCGGGCCTGTTTGCCCGGCACGCGCCCGCCATCCTGCGCGGCGAGTACGACCAGCCCATCATCAAGGAATTGGCCTGCTGGACCGACTTGCAGGAAGTGCAGCGCCTGAGCATCAACCAGCTCTACCGCAGCCGCCCGGTGCTGGAAATCGAAGCCGCCGGTTTTGAGGTGCTGGGCGGGCTGCTGGACGCGTTTCTGCGCGCCGTGTTCGACGCCGGCCAGGGCCACCGCAGCCGCAAGCTGCTCCTGCTGCTGCCCGAGCAGTTCCGCGCCTCCGGCCGCCAGGCCGATGTGTCGGCCTACGAAAAAATCCTGCTGCTCACCGACTTCGTGGCCGGCATGACCGACCAGCACGCCCTGAGCCTGTACAAAACCATCAAAGGAATTGAGCTGCCAAAAGGGTTTTAAGCTGAGTTAAAAGTTGCGAGTTAAAACTCACCACTATTTTAACTTTTAACTCGTTTCCTCCCCTTCGTGCACGGCCACCAAGTTGGCCAGCAGCAACTCCAGCAGCTTGCGGCCCTTCCACATCGATTTCAGCCGGGCCCGAATCTGCTCGGCGGTCTGTACAAATTCCTGCTCTTCCGCCGTTTCGTGCCCTTCGTACTCCAGCAGCTGCTCGACCATTGGCACCGTCATCTCGGGGTGAAATTGGAGGCCGATGATGCCGTCGCCCCACACGAAACCCTGCGTGGCGCACCCGGCCGACATGCCCACCCGAATAGCGCCCGGCGGCACCGTAAACGTGTCCAGGTGCCAGTGCAGCACGGTGGCCTTCTCGGGCCAGCCGCGCAGCAGCGGATGCTCCAACGCCTTGGCCGAGAAGCGCACCGTCCAGAAACCAATTTCGGGCTCGGGGTTGGGCCGAACCTCGGCGCCCAGCGCCTCGGCCAGCAGTTGCGCACCCAGGCAAATGCCCAGCGTTACCTTGCCGGCCCGCAGCACCTCGCGCAGAAAGGCTTTTTCCGCCCGCATCCACGGAAACCCGGCCTCGTCGTGCACGCTCATGGCGCCGCCCAAAATCAGCAGGCCATCGAATTCACTCGTGGCCGGAAATTCCGGGTTCGGCGCAAACAAGTTGGTGAAGGTCAGCGCGTGGCCGTGCGCCGCCAACCAATCGGCCGCGTGGCCGGGGCCTTCGTTGGGCAAATGTTGGAGGCAATGCCAAATCACGGATTAGTCGGATTTTGTGGACGGCGTTGTGTTGCATTTGGTCGCTTTTCTGACCGCATTTCTGACCGCATTTCTGACTGCATTTCTGACTGCATTTCTGGCCGCTTTTTCTTTTTTGGGTATGCTTAGGTTAGGTGCGTGCATGGTTTCGGATGAAGCGCTTGAAACGTAGGCTCGCCTCCCCAAAATTGATTAGCAAACCTACTTCCAGTCGGTAGGCGTTCAGGTAGTTGATGATTTGCGCGTATTGCAGTGGCGTGAGTTCGGTGAGGGCTTTCAATTCTACCAACACGCATCCGGCCACCAAAAAATCAACCCGTCTGGCCCCTACCTGGGTATCCAGGTAGAAAACTGGCAAATGCACTTCCTGCTCGAAAACCAACCCGCTGCGGCTCAGTTCCAACGCCAGCGACCGGTGGTAAATATTTTCAGGGAATCCGCTCCCCAGTGCCGAATGCACGCGCATCGCACAACCGATAACCTCCTTCGTCACCGCATTATGGCGCGTGTCCAACAGCATATTTCTACGTTAAATCTCCCCGTTCAACATCAACCCGCCACAGCGCCAGCAAAAATCGCCTACAAAATCCGACCAATCCGTTCCTAATCCGAAAAATCCGTGATTTATTCCCACTCTATCGTGGCCGGCGGCTTGCTCGAAATGTCGTACACCACGCGGTTGATGCCGCGCACCTGGTTGATGATTTTATTGCTGACTTCTGCCAGGAAGTCGTAGGGCAGGTGGGCCCAGTCGGCGGTCATGCCGTCCACGCTGGTCACGGCGCGCAGGGCCACCACGCGCTCGTAGGTGCGTTCGTCGCCCATCACGCCCACGCTCTGCACGGGCAGCAGCATGGCGCCGGCCTGCCACACGTGTTCGTAGAGGCCGTGCGCCTTGAGCAGGTTGATGAACACGCCGTCGGCGCGCTGCAGCAGGTCCACTTTCTCGGGGGTAATGTCGCCGAGGATGCGGATGCCCAGGCCGGGGCCGGGAAATGGATGGCGGTTCAGGATTTCGCCGGGCAGGCCCAGCGCCGCGCCCACTTCCCGCACCTCGTCCTTGAACAACATGCGCAGCGGCTCCACAATCCTGAGGTTCATCTTCTCGGGCAGGCCGCCCACGTTGTGGTGGCTTTTGATGGTCACGGCCGGCCCCTTCACCGAGACGGACTCAATCACGTCGGGGTAAATGGTGCCCTGGGCCAGCCAGCGGGCGCCTTCCACCTTCTGGGCCTCGCGGTCGAACACCTCGATGAAGGTGCGGCCAATGGCCTTGCGCTTGGCCTCCGGGTCCGTCAGGCCGGCCAGAGCGGCGTAAAATTCGGGGGCGGCATTCACGCCGGTTACGTTCAGGCCGAGGCCTTCGTACGCTTTGAGCACGGTGGCAAACTCGTCCTGCCGCAACAGGCCGTTGTCGACGAAAATGCCGTGCAGGCGCGGGCCCACGGCGCGGTGCAGCAGCAGCGCCGCCACGCTGCTGTCGACGCCGCCGGAAAGGCCCAAAATCACCTGGTCATCCGAGCCAATGGTGTTTTGCAGCGCCAGCACGGCCGAATCCACGAAGTGGTCGGGCGTCCAGCTTTGGGTGCAACGACAGATGTCGACCACGAAATTTTTCAGCAGCTGCTTGCCCTCGGTAGAATGCGTCACCTCGGGATGAAACTGAATGCCGTAGGTTTCCTGGCCGGCGACTTTGAAGGCGGCCACGGCCACTTCCGGCGTGCTGGCGATGCTGTCGTAGCCCACCGGCAGGGTCTGGATGGTATCGCCGTGCGACATCCAGACCTGGGAGCCGGCGTGCAGGCCGTGGAGCAGCGGCGAGGCGCTATTCAGCTCCGCCAGCCGGGCGCGGCCGTACTCCCGGATGGTGGCGGGCAGCACCTCGCCCCCGCCCTGCTGGGCCAGCAGCTGCGCGCCGTAGCACACGCCCAGCACGGGCACCCGGCCCAGGATGTGGCGCAAGTCGGGGTTGGGCGCGTCCTCGTCGCGCACCGAGCAGGGCGAGCCGGAAAGAATGACGCCCCGGATGTCCTCGGTCAAAACGAGGGTCGGGGCGTGGGTGTAAGGGTGAATCTCGCAGAACACGTGCAGCTCGCGGATGCGCCGGGCTATCAATTGGGTGTACTGCGAGCCGAAATCCAGAATGATTAGTCGTTCCATGGCGCAAAGGTAGGGCCCAGCCCAGCACCGGAAAGGCCCCTGCTTAAATAAGAAAGGGCTTTTTCGCCCGGCACGGAAAAAGCAGCTTGGCAGTTGAGCCACCGGGGCTTGAAAACCCAGCGGGCCCTTTGCGCGGCTCATCCAAGTGTGGTTTCGCCAGAAAACCGGAGCTGCGAAGGCGAACTCGGGGCACGGCACACGTCATTTGCCAGGCTTTTTCGCTTATCTTTGCAGCGGCAAGTCAGAACGACCAGCTCCTGCTGAACTCCCCCAGGACCGGAAGGTAGCAAGGGTAGGTGGTTGTAGCGGTGCGATTTTGGCTTGCTTTTTTTTGCCCTTTCTGGTCGGCTCCGGTGCTGCTCCGTTTCGCGCTTTGGCGAACGAATGAGTAGCTTTGGGGCCGATTCTTTGTTGGGGGCTTGGGGACTCAGGGGCTTAGGAACTTGGTTTTTTCGCCAGGTTTTCCCAGACCGAACCCAGCTAATGGCGCCCTAAAACCAAGCCCCCAAGACCCCCAGACCCCGCTTATGAAGTTTTTCATTGACACCGCCAACCTAGCCGAAATCCGCGAAGCCGTGGAGCTGGGCGTGCTCGACGGCGTGACCACCAACCCCTCGCTGATGGCCAAGGAAGGCATCCGCGGCCTCGACAACGTGATGGCCCACTACCGCCAAATCTGCGAGCTGGTCGACGGCGACGTATCGGCCGAAGTCATTGCCACCGACTACCACGGCATCATCCGCGAGGGCGAGGAGCTGGCCGAGCTGCACCCTAACATCGTGGTGAAGGTGCCGATGATTAAGGACGGCGTCAAGGCCATCAAGTATTTTTCCGACAAGGGCATCAAAACCAACTGCACCCTGATTTTCACGGCCGGGCAGGCCCTGCTGGCCGCCAAAGCCGGCGCCACCTACGTGTCACCCTTCGTGGGCCGCCTCGACGACATCGGCCACGACGGCCTGCAGCTGGTGGAGCAAATCGTGCAGATTTTCAGCAACTACGGCTACCCGACCGAAGTGCTGGCCGCCTCCGTCCGCCACGTGCCCCACCTGATTCAGTGCGCCGAAGTTGGGGCCGACGTGGTCACCTGTCCGCTCGGCGTCATCACCGCGCTGCTCAACCACCCCCTCACCGACAAGGGCCTTGCCACGTTTCTGGCCGACCACAAACGCGTCAATGCTTAGTATTGTAATTAAAAATGAAGAATTAAAAATTAAAAGACGCCTTTTCTTTTCGGTAATTTCTTGTTTTTTTAATTTTTAATTCTTCATTTTTAATTACAAAAATGTACATCATCAAAGTCAAAGGCAAGGCCAAAATTCCCGACTACATTCAGTTGCGGGACGAAGCCTTCGTGCTCATCGCCTATTTCCGGGCCGACCGGCCGCTGAAGGACCTGCACCGCTACGGGCTGGAGGGCAAAGAAACCGAGCTGGCCACCGTAATTGCCGGGTTGGAGTTTGGCAAATTGCAGCTTCTGGCGCTTTAAATCACGAATTTTCGGATTCGAGCGGATTATGTGGACGTCTTGGGCTTTACCAAACATTGATAAAACGCGCTGCGACGCCGCGTTTCATTCAAGGTCAACGTTTTGTCATTTGAAATTTTGCTTTTCAACGGTCCCACGGCGATAAAATTGACTGCACAACCCGGGCACTCCGCTTAATTCCGAAAAATCAGTGACTGAAAACGTAATCGAGCTGCGCGATGCCACCGTTATGCAGGAGCAGCAGGCGGTGTTGCAGGGCGTGTCGTTCGCGCTGGAAAAAAGTGCGTTTGCCTACCTCGTGGGCCGCACGGGGTCCGGCAAGTCGTCGCTGTTGAAAACGTTGTACGCCGACCTGCCCTTGCGAAGCGGCCTGGGCACGGTGGCGGGGTTTTCGCTGCCCGAGCTGCCGGCCAGCAAGGTGCCGTACCTGCGGCGCCGGCTGGGCATTGTCTTCCAGGATTTCCAGCTGCTTTCAGACCGCACCGTGGCCGAAAATCTGCTGTTCGTGCTCAACGCGACGGGCTGGAAGGGCAAGGCCCGCAAGCAACAGCGCGTGAGCGACGTGCTGGGCCAGGTCGGCCTCAACGGCGCCGCCAACCGCATGCCGCACCGTCTTTCAGGCGGCGAGCAGCAGCGCGTGGTCATTGCCCGGGCCATGCTCAACGAGCCCGTGCTGCTGCTTGCCGACGAGCCCACCGGCAACCTCGACCCCGACGTATCGGCCAGCATCATGCAGCTGTTTGGCGAGATTAATAATTCGGGCACCGCCATTCTCATGGCCACGCACAATTTCCAATTAATTGAAAAATACCCGCACCGCATACTGACCTGCAAAGACGGCGAGCTGCTGGATTCGGCGAAGTAGTAATGGAGTCAAAAATTAAGAATTAAAAATAATAACTACTTATTTCTAAACTGCATCGTTTTACGACGCTAGTTTGGGTGGCCTCAGAGTCAGTGGCCACCCCTCAGAAAAACCCTTCTGCCAGCCCGGAAATAGCTGTAATAATTTCGACGCGAACTAAAGTTTCTTAATTTTTAATTCCTAATTTTTAATTAATTAAAATGCCTGGGCTTTCGGTGCTGATTCCGGTTTTTAATTGGAACGTTACCGAATTGGTTGACGCGCTAATTGCGCAGCAGCCCAATTGGGACGGGCCACTCGAAATACTGTTATTCGACGACGGTTCGCGCGAAGAATTCCGGGTGCTGAACCGGCCGCTGGCGGCCCGGCCCGGCGTACGCTACCACGAGCTGGCGCGCAATGTGGGCCGCGCTGCCATCCGCAACCAGCTGGCAACCGCCGCGCAACACGAGTGGCTGCTGCTGCTGGACAACGACAGCCTGCTGCCCGACCCCCGATTCCTGGCCCGCTACGCCGCGGCCCGCCACCTAGCCGCCGTGCTCATCGGCGGCACCTGCTACGAAGCTGCCCCGCCTGCGGACCCCGCTTTGCGCCTGCGCTGGCAGTACGGCCGGGCCCGCGAAGCCCGCCCCGCCGCCGCGCGCCAAGCGGCGCCGTACCACCAGCTTACCATCAATAATGCGCTGCTGCGCGCCGACGTTTTCCGCCGCTTTCCGCTGGACGAGGCCCTGACCGGCTACGGCCACGAGGACACCCGCTTCGGCGAAGCGCTGGCCGCGGCCCGGATGCCAATTCGGCACCTGGACAACCCGGTGCTGCACGCCGGTCTGGAACCCGCCCATGTTTTCCTGCGCAAGAGCGCGCAGGCCGTGCGCAACCTGGCCCGGATGTACCGCGCAACGGCGCGCGCCGATGGCTCGCGCTTGCTGCAAACGGCCGGGCGCTTGCGCCGGCTGGGGCTGGCCCCGGCGGCCCGCGTGGCCCTGGGGGCGGCGGCCCCGGCCCTGCGCCGCCAGCTGCTGGGGCCCGCGCCGCGCCTGCGGTTGTTCGACCTGCTCAGGCTGCATTGGCTGTTGCGGGAGCTGGCCTGAGTTTGCCCAGTATCTTTGGCCGCTTCCATTCGTCGTTTGCTTTGATTCTGCCCGCCCCGCCCGCACCCATTCTTCTGCTTGATTTGGCGGCCGAGCACGCCGCCC
Organism: Hymenobacter sp.; assembly: GCF_031398885.1. GTDB lineage: Bacteria > Bacteroidota > Bacteroidia > Cytophagales > Hymenobacteraceae > Hymenobacter. Next base: position 12,582 of record NZ_JANNOD010000020.1, on the reverse strand, counting down.
TGCAGCCGGCACTGGACGAAGCGCTGCGGGAGGTCATGGCCGCGGCGGCGTTCATTCAGGGGCCGGCGGTGGCGGAGTTCGCGGCGGCGCTGGGCGAGTACCTGGGCGGCGCCCACGTGGTGCCCTGTGCCAACGGCACCGACGCCCTCACGCTGGCCCTGCTGAGCCTGCAACTGCCGCCGGGGGCCGAAGTCATCGTCCCGGCCTTTACCTACGTGGCCACCCTGGAAGCGGCCGCGCTGCTGGGCCTGCGCCCCGTGCTGGCGGATGTGCGCCCCGACACTTTCAATCTGGACCCGGCGGCCGTGGCGGCGGCCCTCACGCCGCGCACGGGCGCTATCGTGGCCGTGCATTTGTTCGGGCAGTGCGCCGATTTGGAGGCACTGCGGAGCATTGCCGGTCGGCACGGTGCGGCGTTGATTGAGGACAACGCCCAAGCCATCGGGGCGACGTTTCGGTTTGCCAGCGGGGAAACGGCTTTTGCCGGGGCGGTGGGCGAAGTGGGCACCACTTCGTTTTTCCCGTCGAAAAACCTGGGTGCGCTGGGCGACGGCGGCGCCCTGCTCACGCGCGACCCGGCCCGCGCCGCCCTGCTCCGCCAGCTCGCCAACCACGGCCAGAGCCGCAAGTACCACCACCAGCACATCGGCCTCAACTCCCGCCTCGACACCCTGCAGGCCGCCCTGCTGCGGGTGAAGCTGCGGCAACTGCCAGGCGCTACCGCCGCCCGCCAGGCCGTGGCCGCCCGCTACGACGCCGCCCTGGCCGGAATGCCCGGCCTGCGCCGGCCGGCCCGCGACCCGCGCAGCAGCCACGTCTTCCACCAGTACACCCTCACGCTGGAGGAACCTGGCCGCCGCGACGACCTGCAACACTTCCTTCAACGCTGCGGCGTGCCCACGATGGTGTACTACCCGCTGCCCGTGCACGCGCAGCCGGCTTATGCCTACCTGGGGTACCGAGCGGGCCAGTTCCCGGTGGCCGAGCGGCTGTGCCGGTCGGTGCTCTCGCTACCCGTGCACCCGCTGCTGACGGCGGAGCAAGGGGATTACGTTGCGGGGTTGTTGGGGCAGTTCTATTCTAATGGCTGAAATTATTTTTCGCACGGAGCCAGGGGAAGTAAAAGGAGTTGCACGAAGGAAAGAGTCGGTCCGTGCAACTCCTTTCACCTCCCCTGGCTCCGTGCGAAATCTTTTCTGAAATCAACACCCCATGCAACACCCTCCCGTCCGTTTTGCCATCTGCGGCGTGGGCCACATCGGCCGCCGCCACGCCGCTTTGGTGGCGCGCCACCCCGGTGCCGTGCTGGTGGCCCTGCTTGACGTGCGCGCCGACCTGCAGGCCGGCCTCACTGCCGAGTTCCCCGGCGTGCCGTTTTTTCTTTCCCTCGAAGACTACCTGGCCCACGGCCCTGCCGCCGACGTGCTCACCGTGGCCACGCCCAACGGCCTGCACGCCCCGCAAGCGGTGGCGGGCCTGCGCCACGGCCTGCACGTGGTGGTTGAAAAACCCCTGGCCCTGACCAAGGCCGACGCCGAGACCATCGTGCACACGGCCTTGCAAACCGGCCGGCTGGTGTTCGGGGTGATGCAGAACCGCTACTCGCCCCCCGCCGCCTGGCTCAAGCAGGTGGTCGACGAAGGCCGGCTGGGGCAGGTGTACCTGGTGCAGCTGAGCTGCTTCTGGAACCGCGACGCCCGCTACTACCGGCCCGGCGGCTGGAAGGGCACCCAGACCCTGGACGGCGGCACGCTCTTCACCCAGTTCAGCCACTTCGTGGATTTGCTGTACTGGGTGTTCGGCGACGTCACCAACCTTTCGGCCCGGTTCCGCGACTTCGCCCACGCCGGCCTCACCGAGTTCGAGGACAGCGGCCTGGTGACCTTCGACCTGCTGCGCGGCGGCAGCGGCACGCTCAGCTACAGCACCGCCGTGTGGGACCGCAACCTCGAAAGCTCCCTCACTGTGGTGGCCGAGCGCGGCAGCCTGCGCATTGCCGGCCAGTACCTGGACAAGGTGGAGTACTGCCACCTCGAAAACTACGCCCTGCCCACGCTGCCCCCCACCAACCCCGCCAACGACTACGGCCCCTTCCAGGGTTCGGCCGCCAACCACGTGCAGGTCATCGAAAACGTGGTGGACACCGTGCAGCGCCGCAGCTTCGCCACAACCAACGCGCTGGAAGGGCTGAAAGTGGTGGAGATAATTGAGCGGATTTACGCGCTGCGGTAGGTCCGGCTACTCCCCTAAGAACCTATTCATGAATGCCCTCCTTGCAAAAATACCGGTCATGCTGAGCTGGTCGAAGCATCTCTCCCGCTTCCCCGGCTGGCAGGCGTCTGCGAGGCGCTGCCCACTGGTTTCGCGTCTTTGATGCGGCTGGCGAACGACACCCGCCGGAGGCGTTGCAAACGCCACTCCAGTCGGCAGCGCGTCGCAGACGCGCGCCAGCCGAGTATACGCTACTGTCATACCTTGCCGTAGCGGTAATACAGATGTTGGCGGGCATTGTAAATAGACACTACTAACTTAGGAAGCAACCACACACAAAAAATTTAACTCCTTAAGTTTTTGACCACTGAAAGCAATGAAAATTGGAGTTTTCAAAAATCAAATTTTCTATTTACAGCTCAAATGAAAAGCAACAAAGAAATAGTAGCCGAGTTTATCAATGCTACAAATCAAAAAAATTGGGACAAGGTTATATCATTAGTTCACGAGGATTTTATTAGACACAGCTCATCCGAACCAAAAGAAGTAAAAACAAGTATTGGATTAGTTAATTTTCACAAGGCAGAGTTAGAAGTATTTCCTGACTTACAAGAGATAATAATTTTTGCAATTGAAGAAGGCGATTTGGTTGCTGCGAGAATAAATTTTTCTGGGACACAATTAGGTCAACTCATAAATTTTCCACCAACTGGTAAAAAACTGACTTCGGATTTCAATTGCTTCTTTCGTGTAATAGAAGAAAAAATAAAGGAAACTTGGGTCGAGTATGATAACTTAAATGGGCTTATTCAACTCGGACATTACAAATAAAATGAAGAAAATGATTGCTGAAAAGAACAACGACCCGCTAACAGCGGCTTGGCGTAATGGCTGGTTGAGTGGTAAATTAAATTTCAGTAATTCTAATAACCATTTGTGCTTGGTCGACAGAGTAGGGCTTCTAATTCCGCCACATCGACAAGCCCCAAACCGTTAGTCCATCTCCCCGAAACGATGGTCTGCATTTCCCACTCCCGGCATGGCACCACAACAAAAAAAGCGCCGGAACCCCAGGTCCCGGCGCTTCTCTCGCTGCTAAAGTTGCGGGCCCCGGCGCTCCCTACCCCACCGGCGGGGCTGCCGGGCCAGCCGAGCGCGGGGCGGGGTCAATCACGTAGTCGTTGTACTTGCTCACGTCGGTTTGCTTGAACAGCCCCTGGCCGATGCCGCAGAGGGCGCTCAGCTCGTCGTACAGCGCGTTGAGGGCGATTTGGCGGGTTTGGGTGCCGGCGCTGCGGCCGGACTCGGCCAGGCGCTGGGCCCGGAGGGCGGCGAGGTACCGCTCGTTTTCGGCGGCCAGGGCGGTGAGCTGGGCGGGGGTGAGGCCCTGCACCGCGTAGTCGGCCACGTGGGCCGTGGCCCAGTCCAGCAGGTGGCCCATGTTCACGTAGAAGTCGCCTTCGCTGTCGTTGTAGAGGCCGCCGCTGCCAAAGGCCTTGTAGGCGGGGCTGCGCTCGTCGTGCACGATGGCGACCTGGCTCATCACCGTGGCCATGCCGCTTTCCACCACGCCGCGCTGGGTGGCGGCGGCCGCAGTGAGGGTTTGCTTCTGGTTGTCGAGCTGCTCGTCGCTGGGCAGCTTGGCGGCCGCGGCGGTCTGGGCCTCGAAGGCTGCGAGGCGGGCCGGCCCCACGCCGCGCGTGGCGAAGGCGGCCGCGTCGCGGGCCATGAACCCGGCCTTGGTGTGGCAGGTGAGCAGCAGGTCGCCCTGCGACATGGGGTAGTTGGCGGTTGCTTGCACTTGCTTCATGGTAGGGGGTGGTTAGCGCGCCCCGGACGGTCCGGCGGCCCCGCCCGGGAACCCGGGCGGGCGGCAAGCTCCACAATTAATCCCGCATCCACAAGCCGCCGGCCGGGCCGGGAGCGGGCCCGGCGCCCCCGCCCGGCCGCCGGTGGCCCCCGCCCCCACGCCCGTAGAATCCGCCCCCGCGCCAGTAGCTCCCGCCACCGCGCCGGTACATTCAGAAACAGCACCAGTGGGCGCAACACCACCGCCAGTACACTCAGAAACACCGCCAGTACACCCAGAAACAACGTCAGTAGCCTCAGAAACATCAATTTTTACTGCAACCATTGCACTTGACGAGGATACGGGTGCCGCGCCGGCCGGCACGACCAGGGAACCCCGCGGGCAGAGTGTCCCCCCGCCGACCTCGGCCGCCGGGCCGCCGTACCTTGGCGCCATGCCCGACTCGCACCCTACCCTGGCGGCCCGCTGGCACGCCCTCACCGCCCCGCTGCTGGCCGATGCCGGGCGCCGCGAGGCCGTTTTTCAGGAGCTGGCCGCGGCCTACGACGGGCCGGGGCGGCACTACCACACCCTGCGGCACATCGAGAACCTGCTGAGCCGCCTGGACGCCGTGCCCCTGCGCGATGCCCCGGTGGTGCAGTTAGCCGTCTGGTTCCACGACGCGGTGTACCACGCCCTGCGCACCGACAACGAAGCCCGGAGCGCCGCCCAGGCCCTGGCGTTTCTGCGCGAAACCAGCCTGGCGCCGGCCCGGCAGCAGCGGGTGGCCTTCCTCATCGAGCGCACCGCCGACCACACCCGGCCCCAGCCGCCCGACGATGCCGACCTGCTGGCGTTTCTGGACGCCGACCTGAGCATTCTCGGCGCCTCGGAAGCCGACTACTGGGCCTACGCCCGGCAGGTACGCCGTGAATACCGCCGGGTGCCGGCCCTGCTCTACCGCCCCGGCCGGCGCCAGGTACTGGCCAAGCTGCTGGCCGCCCCGGTCCTGTTTCAAACCCCCGACGGGCGGGCCGAGCTGGACGCGGCGGCCCGGCGAAACCTGGCGGCCGAAATAGCCGCCTGGGACCGGGGCGAGCTATGAACAGCCCAACCCAGTGGGCCGGACAGTGTCACTTCTTCTCGTCCACGAAGTTCTGGAAGGCGTAGGCCACCCCGATGGTCAGGCCCTGGGAGTACTGCACGCCGGCGTCCTGGTCGAAGTCGTAGAGGGCAATGCCGTTGAGGGCCACGTTCACGTATTTGCCCACTTTGGCGGTGAGGCCGACGTCGAGGCGGTGGTCAACTTCTTTGCCGGTGACGTTGCGGTAGTTGGCAAAGAGCAGGTAGCGGGCCTTGAGGCTGACGCCGGGGCCGAGGTTCTTGTCGTACTCGGCCAGGACTTGGGCGGCCAGCACTTCCCAGCGGGTGCTGCGGCCGGGCCGCACGCCGTAGGGCGTGTCGCCGAGGACTTCCCCGAACCGGTCGGCCCGGTTCACCACCGTCAGGCGCGGGGCAAAGGGCGCCAGGCGCACCCGAAACGTGGGGTTGGGGTGGTACTCGAAGCCGTAGGCGGCGGTGACGAAGCCGGGAGCGAAGAAGTCCGACACGGCCCGGGCCCGGTCGTTGCCGGCCGCGTCCTCGTCGTACTGGTAGCCGGGCGCAAATTGCGTGAGCAGGTTCAGCGACACGAACGTGTTCCAGTCGGAGCTGATGTCGCGGCCGTACTTGGTGTCGAGGTAGAGGCGGTCCTGGCCTTTGCGGTAGCCCAGGCCCTTGGTTTCGGAGAAGGCAAAGAGAAAGTCGGCCTCGTTGTCGAAGGAATTTCCCCCGTTTTTCCGGTTGGCCTTCAGGTTGGCCAGGGCGTTGAAGCCGATGGTGTTGACGCCCCCGCCGCGCCAGTTGCTGCTGAGCAGGGACTCGTTGAGGCCGAGGCCGGTTTTGCCGGACTTGCGCCAGCGCGGCTCCGGGGGCGGGGCGGGCACGGCGGCCGGGGCGGGCACGGTTTGGGCCTGGGCCGCGGCTGCCAGGAGGCCGGCGGCGAGGGAAAGCAGTAGGCGGGTGCGCATATGAGTGAGCCGAAATGGACGGACAAAGGACGCAGAAAACGCCGAACGAGGTTTTCCACCCGGGGCGCTTGCTTCCCTGCGGGCCGTTGGTGCCGGCCGGCCCCTTTGCGCGGCATGATGGCGGGCGGGCACGAGGAGCACCGCCGAGGCATTGAATATTTTCATACGTTAATTATTAGCTACATTACTGTTGTAAATGCTCCCTCAAACCGGGGCCCGCCGGGCACGGCGCCGGGGTACTCTGGCCGTTTCACGTTTTCGTTACTGCGATGGGCCTGCATCAACTCATTTACCAGAGCCACTCCCTGGTGCCCTTCGCGACGCCGGAACTCACCGCGCTGCTTCACCAGTCACGGGCTTACAACCAGGCGCACGGCATCACCGGCATTTTGCTCTACACGCCCGACGGCCGGTTTTTGCAGGTGTTGGAAGGCGAGCGGGACGAAGTGCGCGGGCTGTACCGCCGCATCCAGACCGACCCGCGCCACTACGACTGCCGGGTGTTCAGCGAGGGACCTTGCCGCCAGCGCAGCTTCGCCACCTGGACCATGGGCTTCCGGGTGGCCCAGGCCCAGGACCTGCGCAAGCTGCTGCGCTCCGTGCCCCCCGACGCCCCGGGCCTGCTCGTTCCGCGCCCCCCCACCCGCCCCGAAGTGCTGGCGCTGCTACTCGATTTCGTGGCCAACATCGAACCCAAGCCCTGGCAGGAACATTTGCAGTAGCGCCCCAAGCGCACCCCGGCCGGTATCTTTGCCCGGATGCCCGCCCACCCTGCCCCTTACCCTGCCGCCGCCGCCGGGGCGCCGCTTGCGGCGCCCGTTTCCTTCCTGGCCGCCACCGCCCGCGAGCTGCTGGACCGCTACGGCTCCGGGCCCCTCGACGAGCTGTCGGACCTGGTGGTGGTGGTGCCCACGCGCCGGGCGGTGGTGTACTTGAAGAACGAGCTGGCCCTGGCCCTGCCGCCGGGCGCCCCGCTCTGGGCCCCGCGCGTGGCGGCCATGGAAGACTACATGGTGGAGCTGGCCGGCGTGCAGGTCGAAGAGCCCATTGCCCTGCAGCTGCTGCTCTACGACATCCTCAAAAACATTGACCTCAGCCTCGACTTCGACCGGTTCGTGGGCTGGGCCGGGCTGCTGCTGAGCGACTTTTCCAACCTCGACCAGAACCTGGCCCCCACCCGCAAGGTGTTTGAGTACCTGAGCCAGGCCAAGGCCCTGGAGCGCTGGGACCTGGAAGCGCTGCCCGCCCAGAGCCAGGTTGCCGCCCACTCGTTCAGCTTCTGGGACCAGCTCGAACGGGTGTACCGCGAGCTGCAGCGCCGCATGCTGGCCAACCACCTCGCCTACCCCGGCCTGGCCTACCGCCGCGCCGTGGAGCGGCTCGAAAAGCAACTGACCGACCCCGCCGCGCCGGAGCCCGCCCGCCACGTGTTCGTGGGCCTGGGCAACTTGTCGCGGTCCGAAGAAAAGCTCATCCGCCTGCTGCTGGGCGCCGGCCGGGCCGAAGTGCGCTTCGACGCCGACCCGTTCTACCTCGAAGAAGGCTCGCCCAACCGCGCCGGCCAGCACCTGCGCCGCTACTTCGAGCGGTGGCAGTTGCCGCTCGAGGCCTTCGGCGGCGGCGTGGAGTGGCTGCGCGGCCAGCCCCGCCACGTGCGCTACCTGGGCGTGGCCAACCCCAGCATGCAGGGCAAGCTGGCCGGCCAGCTCCTGGCCGAGGCCCGCCGCCAGTACCCCGACGCCACCGTGGCCATTGTGCTGCCCGACGAAACCCTGCTCCTGCCCGTGCTCCACGGCCTGCCGCCCGACGAGGTGCCCGACTACAACGTGACCATGGGCCTGAGCTTCCAGGCCACGCCGCTGTTCAACCTGGTCGACTTGCTGTTCGAAGTCCACCTCACCGGCATCCGCGAGGGCAGCGCCGAAACGGGCTACGGCGTGCCGCGCTACCACCACCTGGCCGTGAGCAAGCTGCTGGGCCACCCCTTTCTGCGCCGCTACCAGCAGGGGCTCGACCAGCAGGCCGACCAGCCCCAGTACCACGGCATTCTGGACCAGATGTGCCGCGAAATCATCCGCCTCAACGCCGTGTTGCTGCCCGCCACCGAGCTGCTCAGGCTCGGCGCCCACCACCCGCTCATCGAGGCCCTGTTCAAGACCTGGGACAACTGCGACGACATCATCGCCGCCTGCTACACGCTGATTGACCTGCTCAAGCAGGTGTACTCCGACAAGCAGTCGGGCATCGAGGCCGAGTACCTTTACTTGTTTTACACCCTGATAAAGCAGCTCGACTCGGCCTTCGACTGCCGCGAACAGCGCCTGTCGGTGCGCTCGTTCCGCCGGTTTTTGTACGAGCAGATGGGCCGCACCCGCCTGCCGTTTTCGGGCGAGCCCCTGGCCGACGTGCAGGTGATGGGCCTGCTCGAAACCCGCGCCCTGGACTTCGACCACGTCATCATCCTGAGCTGCAACGAGGGCGTGCTGCCGGCGCCCAAGAAGCAGCAGTCGCTGTTTCCCTACGACGTGCTGCAGGAGTTCAAGCTGCCCACTTACGCCGACGCCGAGGCCATCACGGCCTACAACTTCTGGCGGCTGCTGCAACGGGCGGCCCGCGTGGACCTGGTGCACGTGCTGCCCGGCGCCGAGGGCCTCCGCAGCGGCGAGCGCAGCCGGTTCCTGCTGCAATTGCAAAACGACTTGCTGCCCCAAAACCCGCAGCTCACGCTGGAAGACCTGACGGTCGGCGTCGCCTCCCTTAATGAAGAATTAGGAATGAGGAATGAGGAATTGGGGTTGCCTGCTGATTCCTCATTCCTCATTCCTAATTCCTCATTCGAAGCCAGCGGCGAGCTTGGCGACCTCGTGCTGGAGAAAGACGAGGAAATGCTGGCCGCCCTGCGCGGGGTGCTGGAGCGCAACATCTCGCCCTCGCGCCTCAACGACTTTCTGGCCTGCTCGCTCCGCTTCTACTTCTCCAAAGTGGCCCGCTTCTACGAGAACGAGGCCGTGGAGGAAACCCTGGAAGCCAGCAGCTTCGGCCTGGTGGTGCACGAGGCGTTGGAAAATCTGATGCGGCCCTTTGAGCAGGACGCCCGCCCCATCACCGCTGCCGACATCCCGGCCCTGGTGGCGCGGGCGCCGGAGGAAGTGCGCAGGGCCCTGCGCCAGGAAGAAACCGAGAAGCACGCCCGCCCCGACGAAGGCCTCAACCACGTGTACGGCCTGGTGGCGGCGCGCCTCATCGTCCGTTACCTCGAAGGGTTGGAGGCCAGCGAAGGCTTGCCCCTGCGCCTGTTCAGCCTGGAAAAGGACCTGGCGGCCACGGTTTTTGTGGACGTGCCCGGCTCCGGGCAGCTGGCCGTGCGCCTGTTCGGCAAAGCCGACCGCGTGGACCAGCTGCCCGACGGCCGCCTGCGCGTGGTGGACTACAAAACCGGCCTCGTCGAAGCCAACGACCTCAACCTGACCGGCCACCGCAACCGCTTCAGCCCCGCCGAAGCCACCGAGCGCCTGCTCTACGAAGCCACCTCCAGCGCCGACAAGGTCCGCCAGCTCTGGCTCTACCGCCTCATGCTGGCCAGCACCGAGCAACGCGACACCGAAAACACGGCCATCGTCTCGATGCGCAACCTGGACAAGGGCCTGCTGGCGGCGGACCTGAGCTTTCTGACCAGCGAAGGCCAGGACTTCGTGCAGGTTTCGGAGGAGCTGGTGCGTAAAATTGTGCTGCGCATTCTGGACCCCGCCGAGCCCATCCGCAAAACCGACGACTTCAAAAAGTGTGAGCACTGCCCGTACCGGGGCATTTGCGCGCGGTAGAATGCAGTTGTTAGTTGTTAGTTGGCAGTTGTTAGTTCACAAGAACATTGAGCAGAAACCTCCGATACAAATCTGACAACTGACAACCAACAACTGATAACTAATTATGGACGAATTCATGCAGGCCGCCATCGACGAAGCCCGGCTGGGCCGCTCGCAGGGGGGCATTCCCATTGGCTCGGTGCTCGTCCGCGGCGGCCGGATTGTGGGCCGGGGCCACAACAAGCGCGTGCAGGAAGACTCCGCCATCAAGCACGGCGAAATGGACTGCCTCACCAACGCCGGCCGCCAGCGCACCTACCGCGACACGGTCATCTACACCACCCTGATGCCGTGCTACATGTGCGCCGGCACCATCGTGCAGTTCAAAATCCCGAAGGTCGTCGTGGGCGAGTCGCGCACCTTCGGCGAGTCGCGGGCTTTCCTCGAAAGCCACGGCGTGGCAGTGGTCGACCTCGACCTGCAGGAGTGCGTCGATATGATGGCCGAGTTCATCGCGGCCGAGCCCGCGCTCTGGAACGAGGACATCATGGAGCAATAGGCAACCGGGCGACCGCGCCGGGCGAGTTCAACGGGTAAGTTGACGGGCCTGGCGAGCTTTCGCCGCCGGGCGGCATCTGCCGGCCCATTTTTTGCGTTGCTAAAAACGCGTTACTTCCCCGCTCGCGCCCATGCCCCACCACGCCGTTCACCGATTGTTGCGCCCGCTGCTCATGTGGCGGGCGCGCCACGTCAGCGAGCGGATGTACATGCTGCTGCTGAGCGTGCTGGTAGGGGCCGCGGCCGGTTTGGCGGCAGTCCTGCTCAAAACGTCGGTGCAGCGCGGGCAGGAACTGTTGCAGGGCGGCATTTCGGAGCCCAGCCGGGTGTTTGCCCTCTCGCTCTACCCCATCATCGGCATCACGCTCACGGTGCTGGTCACCAAGTACTTTCTGGGCGGGCAACTGAACCGCGGCATTGGCCCCATCATCTACAACACGGCCCGCGAGGGCAGCGTGGTGCCCCGCTCCAAGCTCTATTCGCAGCTGATTACCGCTTTTCTCACGGTTACTTTTGGCGGCTCGGCCGGTACCGAGGCGCCCATTTCGGTCACGGGGGCGGCCATCGGGTCCAACTCCGGCCGGGTGCTGCACCTCGACCGGCGGCGGCGGCGGCGCCTGCTCACGGGCTGCGGGGCGGCGGCGGGCGTGGCGGCCATCTTCAACTCGCCCATCGCGGGGGTGCTGTTCGCCGTCGAAACCATTTTGCTGGAGCTGCCCGCGCAGTACTTTATTCCGCTGCTCATTTCGTCGGCCACGGCCACGGTGATTTCCAAGGCCCTGTACGCCGGCCAGCCGTTCGTGCTCATCACCACCAGCTGGCCGGTCAACGCGGTGCCGTTTTACGTGCTGCTGGGTTTGTTCACGGCCGTTTTCTCGGTCTACATGATTCGGACCTACCACTGGTTCGAGAAGTTCTTCGAGCGTTGGCCGGGGCTCGACTGGCGCAAGGTGCTGGTGGGCGGCACGCTCCTGGGCGGGCTGATTTTCCTGTTTCCGACCCTCTACGGCGAAGGCTACAACACCGTGCAGCTGCTGCTCACCGGCCACCCGGAGCACATCACCGACGGCAGCATTTTCTCGGTGTACCAGGACGACAACCCCTGGCTGCTGCTGGTGCTGGTGCTGTTCAGCCTCATGCTGAAAGTGGTGGCCACCAGCATTACGGTGGGCGCCGGCGGCAACGGCGGCATGTTCGGCTCGTCGCTGTTTGGCGGGGCGCTGGCGGGCTTCTTCTTCGCCCGCATCATCAACCTGAGCGGGCTCATCCACATTCCCGAGGTGCATTTTGTGGTGCTGGGCATGGCCGGCACGCTGGCCGGCGTCATTCACGCGCCGCTCACCGCCATCTTCCTCATCGCCGAAATCACGGGGGGCTACGCCTTGTTCGTGCCGCTGATGGTGGTGTGCAGCTCTTCCTACCTCATCACCAAGTACTTCGAGCCCTACTCCATCTACACCCGCAAGCTCACGCTGAAGGGCGTGGACGTGTACGCCAACCGCGACCGCGGCCTGCTGGCCCAGCTCGACCCGCGCAAGCTGCTCGAAACCGACTTCATTGCCGTGCGCCCCAGCACCACCCTCGGGGAGCTGGTTGAGATTTTTCGGCACAGCTCGCGCGACTTGTTTCCGGTGGTGGCCGCCGGGGGCCGGCTGCTGGGCGTGGTCAGCCTCGACTCGGTGCGCGACGCGCTGTTCGACGACGCCCACTACGCCACCACCCACGTGCGCGAGCTGATGAAACCTGCCCGCGGCATCATCGGCCCCAACGACGACCTGGAGCACACCCTGAGCCTGCTCGACCGCACCGGTGCCTGGGCCCTGCCCGTGTGCGAGGAAGACGGCCGCTACCTCGGCTTCATTCTCAAATCAACCATCCTGGTCCGCTACCGGCGTCAGCTCATTCAGGAGAGCGAAGTGTGACGCCTTTGGCTTAATGAGCAGTGAGCAGTGAGCAGTGAACATGACGTTCGTACTTGCGTACATTATTTTCCAAATGGTCCCCTAAGAGACTGTCCGAAAAAGCAAGTGCGATGATAAAAGCACGTCATGCTGAGCGCAGCCGAAGCATCTCGCCCGCTTCGTTGTCGGCCAACACCAACCGGGCCATCTCGTGCGGCAACGTCCACGGGGCAAGCGACAGGTCGCCGAGG
>NZ_JANNOD010000002.1:0-37214 GCF_031398885.1 Hymenobacter sp. | reverse complement strand
CGCCCCCCGCCCCGCCGCCAACGTGCCCAAACCCGCCCGGCCCGCACTGGCCCCGAAGCCGCCCCGCGCCCCGCGGGGCCCGCTCCCCGGCGTGAGCCAGGCGCTGGCCCTGCTGCGCGACCGCCGCTTTCACCTGTTCGTGGGGTTTGGCCTGCTGCTCGGCAGCCTGTACCTCACCATTGCTTTCACGTCCTTCCTCTTCACGGGCCACGCCGACCAAAGCGTGGTGGCGGCCCTGGGCGCTACGCCGCTCAAGGAAGCCGGGCAGGAATCCGGCAACTGGCTGGGCCTGCTGGGCGCCTGGGCGGCGCAGCTGTTCATTTACAAGCTGTTTGGGGTGGCGGCGTTTGCCCTCATTCCCATCGTGTTTTTTCTGGGCTACAAAATTGTCTTTCGGTCGGCCACCGGCTCGGTGAGCTACGTGCTGGCCCTGGGCTTGTTCTCGATGGCGTGGCTCAGCGTGCTGCTGGGCTACGTGGTGGTGAGCCTGGCCACGCCCGGGGCCGACCCCGCGCTGGCGCACCGGCTGGACTTCCTCTGCGGCGGCGTGGGCTTCGAGGCCGCCTCCTGGCTCGACAGCCTCATCGGCTGGGGCACGGTGCTGCTGCTGGCGTTTGCCTTGATTTCGTTCGTGGTGTTCTTCTTCAACGTCACCAGCATCAACCTGGGCAGCTTCCGCCGCCTCGGCACCGAGGACGATGCCGACGAGGACGCCGAGCTGGAAGCGGAAATCGCAGCGGAGCAGGCTGTAGCGGAGGCAGTTCCGCCGAAGGTAATGCCGGCCGTTCAGGCGTCGGCGGTCACCGCTGCGGCCACGGTGGCGGCCGGCGGAGCACTGGCCGCCGGCCCCGCCCTGCAGCTTCGCACCGACGAACCCGAGGACGCGCTGCCCGCCCGCGAATTTGAACCCGCGCCCCGCGTCGATGCGGGCGTGGCTTTGAGCGTGACTAGCGCCTTGGCAGCCCCCGCGGCGGCTACGGCTACGGCCGCAACTGGGCCGCTGGCTGTGGCCGCCGCGGGGCCGGCGTTTTCCATTGAAATGCCCACCCCGGACCCGGCCGTGGGCGTCCCCTCGTCCACCATTCCCACGCCGCTGTCGTTGGCCGACCTGGCCGATGACTCCAAAACCCCCGCCGCCGGCAACCAAAAACCAGGCGCCAGAAACCTGGAACTGACAACTCCCGGCCGCGACGACCTCGACCCCAACGCGGGCGCCGCCATTGCCGCCGTGGCCGACGAGGACGAGGACGCCGAGGCCATGCCCAACGTGAACTACGACCCCACGCTGGACCTGCCCCGCTACCAGTTTCCGACCCTGGAGCTACTCAACGACTACGGCCAGGCCAAGGCCCAGGTGACCAAGGAAGAGCTCGAAGCTAACAAGGACCGCATCGTGGAAACCCTGGGCCACTACGGCATCAGCATCGCCAGCATCAAGGCCACCATTGGCCCTACGGTTACGCTCTACGAAATCGTGCCCGAAGCCGGGGTGCGCATTTCCAAAATCAAGGCCCTGGAAGACGACATTGCGCTGAGCCTGGCGGCGTTGGGCATCCGCATTATCGCGCCCATTCCGGGCAAGGGCACCATTGGCATCGAGGTGCCGAACACGAAGAAGGAAATGGTGAGCATTCGCTCGGTGCTGGGCTCGGAGAAGTTCGCCCGCACCGAAATGGACCTGCCCATTGCCTTCGGCCGCACCATCACCAACGAAGTTTTTGTGGCCGACCTAGCCAAAATGCCGCACTTGCTCATGGCCGGGGCCACGGGCCAGGGCAAGTCGGTGGGCCTGAACGTGATTCTGGCCTCGCTGCTCTACAAGCGGCACCCGGCCACCCTGAAGTTCGTGCTCGTGGACCCCAAAAAGGTGGAATTGAGCATCTTCAACAAGATTGAGCGCCACTACCTGGCCAAGCTACCCGACACCGAAGAGCCCATCATCACCGACACCAAAAAGGTGGTGAACACGCTCAACTCGCTGTGCATGGAAATGGACCGGCGCTACGATTTGCTCAAAGAAGCTGGCTGCCGCAACCTCAAAGAGTACAACCACAAGTTCGTGGAGCGCCGCCTCAACCCCAAGAAGGGCCACCGCTTCCTGCCCTTCATCGTGCTGGTGATTGACGAGCTGGCCGACCTAATGATGACAGCCGGCAAAGAAGTGGAAACGCCCATTGCCCGCCTCGCGCAGCTGGCCCGCGCCATCGGTATTCACCTCATCGTGGCCACCCAGCGCCCCAGCGTGAACGTCATCACCGGTATCATCAAGGCCAACTTTCCGTGCCGGATTTCCTTCAAGGTGACCAGTAAGATTGACTCGCGCACCATTCTCGACACCGGCGGGGCCGACCAACTCATCGGCCAGGGTGACATGCTGTTCTCGGCCGGCTCGGATTTGATTCGGGTGCAGTGCGCCTTCATCGACACCCCGGAGGTGGACCGGGTGTGCGACTACATTGGCGAGCAGCAGGGCTACTCGGATGCCTACATGCTGCCCGAAGTAGCCGGGGCCGACGGCGACGCGGGCAGCGGCAACGAGGACCTGGACCCCACCGAGCGCGACGCCATGTTCGAGGAAGCGGCCCGCTGCATCGTGCTGCACCAGCAGGGCAGCACCAGCCTGCTCCAGCGCAAGCTCAAGCTGGGCTATAACCGGGCCGGCCGGCTCATCGACCAGCTCCAGCACGCCGGCATCGTGGGCCCCTTCGAGGGCAGCAAAGCCCGCGACGTGCTCGTGACGGACGAGTACCAACTGGAGCAGCTGCTCAACAGCATGAGCAAGTAGCGCCGTGGCTTCGCCGGCCGCCCTTCCTGCACGCCCCGCTGAGGTGCGCCAACGAAGACGGGCGCGGGATTGAGGTGAGCGGCTTGGCTGGTTAATTTTCTGCCCAGGCACCTTTTTGAGCATTTTGGCCGGTCGTTTGTTAAACGAAATCCGTATCACGTAATCCGAGCGTAACACCGACGCGCTCAGTGTACCTTCCCTCCCTCATGAAAAAATCATTTCTCTTGCTGTTGCTCGCGGGCGCGCTGGCGTTGCCCGCCGCCGCCCAGCAGGATGCCAAGGCCGGCAAAATTCTCGACCAGATGAGCGCCAAGTACCAGGCGTTGCAGGCTTTCCAGGCCACGTTTACGCAGACACTGGAAAACCCTGGCGCCAAGGTTAAGCAGAACATCAACGGCGACATCGTGGTGAGTGGCCAGAAGTTTCGGTTGAAAATAAGCGGCCAGGAAGTCATCAACGACGGCAAAACGACCTGGACTTACCTCAAGAACGAGAACGAGGTGAATATCTCTGATTCGGACCCGGACTCGCAGGAAATGTCGCCCTCGCAGATTTATACGATGTACAAAAAAGGCTACAAGTATACCTACGTGCAGCAGTTGCAGGAAGCCGGCGAAGCCGTTGACGTCATCGAGCTGTCGCCGGAAAACCGCCAGAATGACGTGTTCAAGGTGCGGCTGAAGGTGCGCAAAAAAGATGCGTCAGTAAAAAGCTGGCAGATGTACAAAAAGAACGGCAACCAGTACACGTTCTACATCAAGAAATTCCAGCCCAATCCACCCGTGGACGCCACCACGTTTGCCTTCGACAAGGCCAAGTACAAGAATGTGAAAGTGGTGGACCTGCGGTAAGGTTTTTAGTTGTCGGTTGCTCGTTTTCAGTTGTCAGGCCGATGCCTTTTAGCGGCCCGCTTCGAAAGAGGCGGGCCGCGGTGTTTTGCGAACGAAAACGCCGGAGCTTTTTCAGTAACTGACAACAAGCAGCTGACAACTAGATTTGCGGCCATGCGTGAAGATTTCCTCCATTACGTCTGGCAGCACCAGTACTTCGACAAAACCGACCTGCGAACGGCGGGCGGCGAAGAAATTCAGGTGTTGCGCCCCGGCCACCGCAACGCCGACGCCGGCCCTGATTTCCTGAACGCGCGGCTGCGCCTCGGCGAAGTAGAATGGAACGGCGCGGTAGAAATTCACCTTCGGGCTTCGGACTGGCCCCGGCACAACCACCAGACCGACCCAAAATACGACCAAGTAGTTTTGCACGTGGTGGGCAGCCACGACGCCGACGTGGCCCGCACCAACGGCAGCCTTATTCCGGCTCTGGCGCTGCAGCCGCGGCTGTCGCCCGAGCTGCTGGCCCGCTACCAGACGTTGGTCGAAGCGCCCGCGGCGGCCCCATTGCCCTGCGCCCCGTTGCTGGGCCTGGTGCCCGAAATCACCCGGACGATGATGGCCGAGCGCGCCCTGCTGGAGCGCGTGGAGCAAAAGGCCGACGTCATCATGGCGCTGCACCGGCACCTCGGCCAGGACTGGGAGGCCACCACGTACCACGCGCTCCTGGCGGCATTCGGTTTTCAAAAAAACAGCGAACCCCTGGCCCGGCTTGCCAAAGCGCTGCCGCTGGCCGTGTTGCGCCGCCACCGCCACGACCAGCGGCAGGTGGAAGCCCTGCTGTTTGGCCAGGCCGGTTTGCTGGTTGAAAACGAAGAAACTGCCGCCGACAACTACATTCAGGACCTGAGGCAGGAATACGATTTCCTGCGGCACAAGTACGACCTGGGCAGCGCGGCGCTGCTCGCGCACGAGTGGAACTACTTGCGCCTGCGGCCGGCCAATTTCCCGCCCGTCCGGCTCGGCCAGCTCGCGGGGCTGCTCCACGCCCGACCGGCCTTGTTCGATGCCCTGCTGACGGCGCGCAGCGTGCGCGCGCTGGCCGAGTTTTTTCGGGCGCCCGTGCCGCTTTACTGGCGCACCCACTTCCGACCCGGGCGGCCCGGCAAGGTGCCGGCCCTGGGCAAAAGCAGCACCGATTTGCTCGTCACCAACGTGGTGGTGCCGCTGCGCGTGGCCTACGCCCGCCACGTGGGCCAGCCCGCGCTGGTGGAAAGCAGCGTGGCCCTGCTCAGCGAGCTCCCGGCCGAGCACAACCAGTACACCCACGCGTACGAAAGCCTGGGGTTCACTCACCGCACTGCGGCCGACTCGCAGGGCCTGCTGGCCTTGCACAAGAACTACTGCGCCCCGCGCCGCTGCCTGCATTGCGCCATTGGCAGCCGGTTGGTGCAGCAACCCCGCGTGGCCCGGTGAAAACAGCGCTGGCCTTGCTGTTGAATGCGGCCCTGCTGGCCGTGTTGCTGCCGTGGCTCGGGCGGCAGTGGCGTTGGGCCGGGGCCGGGTGGTGGCGCGGGGCCCTGGTGGCGGGATTGGGTTTACGGTTGCTGGTGGGTTTTATAACCGGCTGGCAACTAGTGCGCGACGCCCAAGTAATGAGCTTCAATGGTCGGATTCTCACGGCTCAGATGTGGGCCGAGCCGGGGGCAGCGCTGCGCACCCTGTGGGGCGAGGAACTCCACCATGCCGGCCAGGACTTGGTGTTTTACGGAATGTCCAACACCTTTTTCTTCATCAAGATACTGGCGTTTCTCAACCTGGCGTCGCTCAATACGGACTGGCTAAACGCGCTGTACCTGTCGGCATTTAGCTTTGTGGGGTGCTGGGCGCTCGTCCGGGCGCTGGGGCAGGTATTTCCGCACACGCCGGGCGGAGCGGGCGTGGTTGGCTTTCTGCTGTGGCCATCGATGGTCTTTTGGGCCTCGGGCGTGACCAAGGAGTCGGTGGTGCTGGGGAGCGGCGCGTGGTTGCTGGCGCTGTTCATTGCCCTGTTTTTCGGGAAGCCGGCGGCCCCCAAACCGGTGCTGTGGGGCCAGGCAACGAGCCTGGCGGTGCTGGCGGTGCTGCATTTCAAAATGCGTTATTTCTTCGCGGTCCCGCTTTTGGGAGCCCTCGCGGCGCTGGCCCTGGTGCAACTGCTCCAGCGGGTGGGGCTGGCGCGCCGTCGCTGGGCGCAGGCCTTGGTGCTGGCGGTGGTGCTGGGTAGTGGCGCGTGGCTGGCTTCGGAGGTGAGCGTGGCCTTCCGGCTGAATAAATTCACCAACCAGGTGGTGCGCATTTACAGCCGGCACCTGGGCGCCTCCGCCGGGCAGCCGCACTTCGAGTACCCGGACCTGCAGCCCACGCCGGCCAGCATTCTGCGCCACGTGCCCAAGGCCGCGGTGAATGCCTTCGCCAGGCCTTGGCTCGGCGAGTCCAGAAGATTTTTGTACGTTGCCGCGGGCCTGGAAAACGCCCTGCTGCTGACGTTGATAGCGCTGGCGCTGGTGGCAGTGGGGCGCGGGCGGGCAGGGCAGCTGCCGTTTGGCGTGGCCTTGGCGCTGGGGGTGCACTGCCTTGCCTTGGCGGTGCTGCTGGGGCTGAGCACGCCCAACCTGGGCTCGTTGCACCGCTACCGCAGTGGGCTGCTGCCGTACGCGGTGCTGCTGCTGCTACAAAACGAGTACGCGGCGGCCGTGTTGCGGCGGCTGGGCATGAGCAAAGAGCCCGGGCAGCCGTAGCACCCGGCAACGGGCCAAAACAGCCCCTGCGGCCGGTGCCGTACCTTTGTTCTTCTTGGTAGAATTTTTATAGCCCGTTGCTGCCGGTTTGCCTAGGCCGAGCAATCCGAACCCCACCCATGGAAAACCCCGTTATCATTCTTGGTGCCCAAACCGTGGGCACGGCCGCTCTCGATGCTTTTCTCTCTAACGACGTCGTGGTGTACTGCCTGCTCGACGATGACGCCAAGCTGCAAGGCACGGAATTGCTCGACGTGCCCGTAATGGGCAACACCGACGACGGCGAGCTGCTCAAGCTATTGGGCAAGAAGTGCGAAGTATTCGTGGCCACCGACGACAGCGCCAGCCGCCGCAGCCTCACCGAGATGCTGCGCTCCGAGTACGAGGCCGTGCCCGTCAACGCCATTCATCAGCGCGCCAGCGTATCGGTGCACGCCACGCTGGGCCACGGCAACTACGTGGGCCCCAACGCCGTGGTGGCGGCCACCGCTACCCTCGGCGACGGCTGCCTGGTGGGCGCCAACGCCGTGGTGGAAGCCCACGCCACCGTGGGCGACTTTGCCCAACTGGGCACCGGCGCGCTGGTCGGTACCGACGCGCAGGTGGGCGGGCTGGCCTTCATCGGCGCTGGCGCCGTGGTGGTGGCCGGCGTCAAAATCGGCGATAAGGCCCGCGTGGGAGCTGGCTCAGTGGTGGTGGCCGACGTGCCCGCTGGCCAAACGGTATTTGGCAACCCGGCCATTAAGGTTTAATTAAAAATTAAAAATTATGAATTAAAAATTGGCGATTTAAATGGACCATAGTCGGGTCTGGTTTCGTCGGTGGACAATTCATAATTTTTAATTCATAATTTTTAATTGAAGATGTATCAGGTTCTGCTTTATTACTGCTACACGCCGCTCGAAAACCCGGAGCAGTTTCGGGGGGAGCACCACCGCTTGTGCCTGGCGCTGGACCTGCGCGGGCGCATCATTGTGGCGGCTGAGGGACTGAATGGCACGGTGTCGGGCACGGTGGAAAACTGCGCGCGCTACATGGCCGCCGTGAAGGCTGACCCGCGCTTTGCCGCGCTGGAGTTCAAGGTTGACGACGCGTCCGCCCACACGTTTCAGAAGCTGCACGTGCGCGTAAAACCCGAAATTGTGCACAGCAGTCTGCGCCACGTGCGGCCGTACGAGAAAACCGGCCAGCACCTGTCGCCCGCCGAGTTTAAGGCCCTGAAGGACCGCGCCGACGTGGTGGTGGTGGACGTGCGCTCGGACTACGAGTACAACCTCGGCCGCTTCAAAAACGCCGTTACCCTGGACCTGGAGAACTTTCGGGACTTTCCCGCGCGGGTTGAGCAGCTCAAAGCATTCAAGGACAAGAAAATCCTGACCTACTGCACCGGCGGTGTCAAGTGCGAAAAAGCCAGCGCTTACCTGCTGGAGCAAGGCTTCGAAAACGTGTACCAGCTGCACGGCGGCATCATCAAGTACGGCATCGAGGCCGGGGGCGAGGACTTCGACGGCCAATGCTACGTGTTCGACAACCGCGTGGCCGTGGATGTGAACCGCGTAAACCCCACGGTCATTTCGCGCTGCCAGTCCTGCCAGCAGCCCAGCAACCGCCTCGTGAACTGCGCCAACCCGCACTGCAACGCCCACCTGCCCCTGTGCGAAACCTGCGCCACCGAGCTGCAAGGCGCCTGCTCCGCTGCCTGTGCCGCCCACCCCGACAAGCGCCCCTACGACGGCACCGGCACCTACCCCAAGCCCAGCAACCACTACCGCCCCGCCCAGGGCCTGGCGTCGTACGCTAAGGCTCAATGAAGAATGAGGAATGAAGAATGAGGAATTCGCGCATGGTTTACTTCCTCATTCCCCTCCCACAATTCCTCATTCCTCATTCTTCATTCCTCATTGAAATATGATTCCTTCCTCCGAACTCATTCTCAACGCCGACGGCAGCATTTACCACCTCAACCTGCTGCCCGACCACATTTCCGACACCATCATCACCGTGGGCGACCCCGGGCGGGTGGCGCAGGTGAGCCGGCATTTCGACTCGGTGGAATTTGAAGGCGCGCACCGCGAGTTCGTGACCCACGTGGGCTACTACCGCGGCAAGCGCCTCACGGTGCTCAGCACCGGCATGGGCACCGACAACATCGACATCGTGATGAACGAGCTGGACGCGCTGGTCAACATCGATTTCGTGGCCCGCACCGTGCGCCCCGCCGAGGAGCGGTTGAGCCTGCGCGTCATCCGGCTGGGCACCAGCGGCAGCCTGCAGGCCGACGTGCCCCTTGGCGCCCTGCTGGCCACCGAGCACGCCGTGGGCCTCGACAGCCTCATGCACTTTTACCCCCTGGTGGAAACCGGCTTGGAAACCCAGATTGCCACCGGGCTGCAGCAGGCGCTGGCGCTGCCCTTCGCCCCTTACGTCGTGCGCGGCTCCGACCTGCTGCGCGAGCAACTGGGCGCTGGCCTCCTGATGGGCAACACGCTCACGTGCCCCGGTTTCTACGCGCCTCAGGGCCGCAGCCTGCGCCTCGATTTGCGCCAGCCCGACTACATCGAGCGCCTGCGAGGCTTCCGGCACGAGAGCGCCGAGGGGGAATTTCGCCTGAGCAATTTTGAGATGGAAACCGCCGGCTATTACGCCTTGGGCCGCCTGCTGGGCCACGAGGTGCTTTCGCTCAACGCCATTGTGGCCAACCGTGCCACCGGTGAATTCGCCGAAAACGCCGGGGCGGTAGTCGACGCCATGATTGAGCGCACGCTGAATTTGCTGGCCTGAACCCGGCCAATCCGATGAATTCGCGGTTCAGATAAATTCGCGGTTCAGACAAGCTGGGCCAGAAATTCCATGGTGTCCACCCGGTCGGCGTACTCGGCCACGCCGGGGACCTGGGCCTGCCCGAACGGCAGGCTGCCCGCAAACCGCGCCCCGGCCGACACCACGCACTGCGTCTGGGCCGCCACATCGGTGAGTTGGTCCACCAAGTCAATTTCATTGGCGTATTCGGCGTAGTACACCATTGAAATGGGCGACACCAGCTTGGGGTCGCGCGTAACGAGGAAAAAGCCGTTGTCGAAGTGCGGCACCCGGTTCACCAGCAGAATGCTCTTGTTGTAGTCGTAGTTGTTGTTGTACTTGTGGTGGTTCAGCACGCCTTCGCAGGTTTGCAGGGCGTCGAGCAGGGGCACGAAGTCGTAGCCAGCCGGCACAAACAATTTGCTCACGTTGCGGCAGCCCAGGCCGTAGTACTGGAAAATGTCGGGGCCCAGCAGCGCCAGCTCAGCACTGGTTTCCCGGCCCGTGAGCACGGCAACGCTGGTCCGGTTGCGGCGGATGAGGTGGGGCTTCTTGCCAAAATAAAATTCGAAGTAGCGCGCCGTGTTGTCCGAGCCGGTTGCGATGAATGCGTCGGCGGTGTTCAGCCGGGGCAAAACCCGAATAAAATCCGCGAAGCGCGGCTCCAGCCGGGTAAGCTCTTCCAGGAGCCAGCTCATCAGCACGGTGTCCGCGGCGCTGAGCTTGGCCAGCAGCACGTGCCCGCTGAGCAGCACGCACAGCAGGTCGTGGAAGCCCACCAGGGGAATGTTGCCGGCCATGACCACGCCAATCTGGTGCACGGTGGTGGGCTCGGGTGGGTAGCGGGCGGCCCAGTGGCGCAGCGGCGCTTCGGCCAGCAGGTGCGCCAGGCCGGCCACGGCGGCCGTCACGCTGGGCTCGTCGAACCAGGCGTTCTGGTTGCGGGCGTGGGCGGCCAGCGCGGTGAGCTCGTCGGGAGAAATAGAGGCCAGGCGGTGGCCCAGAGCCACAAAAGCAGCTAAGCGTGCGGGATGATTCATGGAAAAGGAGGGCGGGCCGGCGGGTAGGGGCGGGTCCGGTTGGGCAATTGCGGCGCAAAATTGGGTCAAACCATGCAAACCCGGCCGTTGTTGGTTAATTTTGCCCGCCCGAAGAACGGCGCGGGCCGGGCGTTTTACGTAAGACTCGTCTGTTCCGCTTTGGTTTCCCCCTTCACCCCCTGACCCCCGACGCCCCATGGCCATCATGATAACCGACGAGTGCATCAACTGCGGTGCCTGCGAGCCGGAATGCCCCAACAACGCCATCTACGAAGGCGGCGCCCAATGGCGCTGGGCCGACGGCACCACCCTGACCGAGGTAAAAACCGGCGAGGGCGCCGTGGTTTCCGGCACCACGCCCCAAACCCCGGTGTCGGACGAATACTACTACATCGTGTCGGACAAGTGCACTGAGTGCGTGGGTTTTCACGAGGAGCCCCAATGCGCCGCCGTGTGCCCCGTGGACTGCTGCGTGGACGACCCCGACTACCGTGAAACCCGCGAGCGCCTGCTCGAAAAGAAAGAGTGGCTCCACATCGCCGCTTAGGGAAAAACAGGTAAAAGTTAAAAGGTAAAAGGGAAGGGTTAAGACCGTCGTGGTTTTTAACTCCTCCCTTTTACCTTTTAGCTCATAGCTTTTAACTTACCACAGGCTCAGGTTCCGCAGTTGAAGAACTTGTCGTAGGCCGATTCGGGAATCAGGTTCAGCCGGCTCATCAGCTTGATGGGCCCGCGGAACAGGCGCAGAAAAGCATAGCTGTTGGGGTAGTCGCGAAAAGTCTTGGGCGGCGCGGCCACGATTTGCTCAAATTCCGCCCGGGTGAGCCCCAGGCGTTTGATGCACAGGTCAATCACGGCTTCGTCTTCGATGATGTTGACCCGCGAAATGCGGTCCAGGGCCACTTCCCGGCTCATCTGGCCCGACCGCACCAGGGCCGAGTAGTTGAATAGGCGCCGGTCGATGTTGAATTTGACCCGGTTGAGGTAGTAAATCAGGCTTTGATACAGGTCGTCGGAGTAGTGGGCCCCGGGGCTTTTCCAGGCCAGCTCGCGGGCCAGCAGCTCGTCCACTTCGGTGCGCACGTAGTCCAGGTGATACAGCAAGGTCACGGTTTTGATGCGCCGCACAAAGGCGTAGTAAAACATCTCCTTGATGCCCAGATTGAACCCCGGGTCGTTGGGCTGCCAGCGCCGCAGCGGCACGGTGCCAAACTTCTTGTGCACGGCCCGCAGGTACTTGCCGTCCAGGAAGTTCCAGCTCAGCGGGGCAATGCCCTCGGTTCGGAACGACTGGCCGATGACCAGGTGCTGAATGCCCTCTTTGGCGGCGACGCCGTACAGGGCCGTGGCAATGCCGAGGTCGGTGCCTTCCTCCATGTCGGGCACCGAAGCTTTCAAAAAAGCAATTTTGAGGTCCTTCGATTCCCGCCAGTCCGAAGTGACGGTGCGCAGCTCCACGCCCAGGCGCTGGCAGGTGCGCATCATGTTCTCGCCGGCCACGGGGTTGCCAAAACCGTCGTTGAAGTGCACGGCCAGCGGGCGCAGCTTGAGCTGGGTTACGCAGTACCACAGGGTGTAGGAGCTGTCGCGGCCGCCGCTCACGCCCACCACGCAGTCGTAGCGGCGGCCGCGGCCGGTCCGGCGCATTTCATCGGTCAGGCGCTGTACGGTGCCGCGGCCGGCTTCGCCCAGCGGAAAGGCGCGTTCCATGCGGTCGTGCACCGCGCAAAACGAACAAGTGCCCGCGGCGTCAAACGCAATGCCCGGGGCGGTGGTGTCCATCAGGCAGCGGGTGCAGCGCCGGTAATCGGGACCGGCTGGCGAAGCTACCTGGGTGTTGTCGGGGAGTAATTGAGTAAGCAAAAGGGGTCGGGTTTGGGGGCCGGCGAAAATGAACGGGGGCGGGCAGCATCGGCAGAAGGGTAAAGGAGGACGAAGCGTGGGGGTGGGCCAGGGAGCGAGTAAAACCGGCTGGTATCAGGGCAAGCGGTCGAACTGGTAGCCCTTGCGCTGGAGCATGAGGCCAATTTCGGTGCCGCGCTCGGGCCGGTGGGGCCGCGCGAGGTCGGCGACCACCAACTGCCCGGCAAACTCATTGAAGGCGCCTTGGGCCCGGATGCCGTGGGCGTCGACGGCCAGCGAGCAGCCCACGCTTTTTTTGCCTTCGTAAGGGCCGCCCACGATGTACCCGACCGAGGTCGTGCTGACCACCACCACGTTGTACAGCTTGGCCAGAATCGAAAAGGGGCGGACCCATTTTTCCTCGTAGGGGTCGTGCTCTTCGGTGATGGAATAATCCACGGTCCACGACGCCGGGGCCAGAATAAATTCGGCGCCCATGCGGGCCAGCGTGTGGCCGATGGGCAGGCCGTCGAGGTAGTTGTCGGCGCAGATGTTGACCCCAATCTTGCCCAGTGGGGTATCCACCACGTTCAGGGTCTGTCCCACGGCGTAGAACGGTTGCTCCACGGCCAGTAAATTGATTTTGTGGTACTTGACAATGATTGCGCCCTGGGGGTCAATAAGAATGGCCGCGTTGTAGTTGCGGCCGTCGGCGGCGCGCTCGGTGAGGCCCGCGCACACGTACACGCCGTGCTTGACGGCGGCCTGGCACAGCTGGTCGCTGTACCGGCCCGGTATGGGCTGGGCTTCGAAAAGCGCGCTGGGGTGGGTCCAGGCAAAGTCCAGGGTTTCGGGCAGCAGGACCAGGTCGCAGTTTTGCGCGGCGGCCTCCGCAATTTGCTCCACGGCGCGGGCCAGGTTGCGGGCGGGCTCGCCGCCTTCCACCAGCAATTGGCCCAGCCCAATGCGCATGGTGCCGAGGCTGGCCGGCACCTCGGCCGGCGGCGCAACTGCAACGGGCGCAGATTTACGAAAAGAAAACAGCGCAGCCATCTGTGCTTGATACCAAAGAAATTTGTAATTATTCGGAAGGTACAATCGTGTGATTAAACTTTCTTGCGTGGGAATTGTCGCCGGGCCGGTAACGTCAAGCAGGACGCCAGCGCACAGCATCTGATGCAAAATCAGTAACATACTCAGCAGCTAATTTATCTTGTTGACGGTCAAGCTAAAATTATTCCGGGCACCGAACGTGGGGCGGGCTGCAGCCAGGGGGTTGAGTTCTTTTTGAGCCAAGCATGTTGCGGGATGAAGTTTGCGTGAACAAGCGCGGAGGAAGCAACGGGCCGTGGGTCGGCACCTCGGCGCGCGGGCGCCCCCAACGGCCCCGGGTTCTAATGCCTATTTTTGCTTTTTCTGCTTCCCGCATCGTTTTCTATGTCCCTCGCCACCACCTATTCGCCCACCGACGTTGAAGCCAAATGGTACCAGCGCTGGCAGGAGCAAGGCTTTTTCAAGGCCCGTCCCAACCCGAAAAAAGCGCCTTACACCGTTGTCATCCCGCCCCCGAACGTGACCGGCGTGCTCCACATGGGGCACATGCTGAACAATACCATCCAGGACGTGCTGGTGCGCCGCGCCCGCATGCAGGGCAAGGAAGCCTGCTGGGTGCCCGGCACCGACCACGCCAGCATCGCCACCGAGGCCAAAGTGGTGGCCCAGCTCAAGGAGCAGGGCATTGCCAAAAGCGACCTGACCCGCGCGCAGTTCCTGGCCCACGCCTTCGCGTGGAAAGAAAAGTACGGCGGCATCATCCTGGAGCAGCTCAAGCAGCTGGGCGCCTCCTGCGACTGGGACCGCACCCGCTTCACGATGGAGCCCGAACTCACCCAAGCCGTGCTCCGCGTGTTTGTGGACCTGTACAACAAGGGCCTGATTTACCGCGGCGTGCGCATGGTGAACTGGGACCCGGAAGGCCGCACCGCCATCTCCGACGAGGAGGTGATTGCCAAAAACGTGCAGGCTAAAATGTATTACCTACGGTATGAAGTTGTCAGTTCTCCGTTGTCAGTTGTCAGTGATGAAAAGATTGCTGACAACCAACAACTAACAACTGACAACTATATCACCGTGGCTACCTCGCGGCCCGAAACAATCATGGCCGATGCGGCGGTGGCGGTGAATCCCAAGGACCCGCGTTACCAGCACCTGATTGGGGCGAAGGTGCGCATTCCCTTACTCGGCCGCGAAATCCCGGTAATCGGTGATGAGTACGTGAGCATGGATTTCGGCACCGGTGCCCTGAAGGTGACGCCGGCCCACGACCTGAACGACTACGAGCTGGGCGTGAGGCACCACTTGCCGGTCATTGACATTCTGGCCGACGACGGCTCGCTGAACGAGAAAGCCGTGCTCTACGTGGGCCAGGACCGGTTTGCCGCGCGCAAGCAAATTGCCAAGGATTTGCAGGAAGCCGGGCTGCTCGACAAAATTGAGGAGTACGCCAGCATCGTGCAGACTTCGGAGCGCACCAAGGCCGTGATTGAGCCCAAGCTCAGCTTGCAGTGGTTTCTGAAAATGGAGCACCTGGCCAAGCCCGCGCTGGAAGCGGTGGAAAACGACACCGTGCGCCTGCACCCGCCCAAGTTCAAGAACATGTACCGGGCCTGGATGGAGAACGTGCGCGACTGGTGCATCTCCCGTCAGCTCTGGTGGGGCCAGCAAATTCCGGCCTACTACCTGCCCGACGGCACTTTCGTGGTGGCGTTAACCGCCGAAGCGGCCCTGACGCAGGCCCGCGCCCAGAGTGGCAAAGCGGACCTGCAGTTGAGCGAGCTGCGGCAGGACGAGGACGTGCTCGACACCTGGTTTTCGTCGTGGCTGTGGCCCATCTCGGTGTTCGACGGCTTCAAGGACCCCGACAACGCCGACATCAACTACTTCTACCCCACCAACGACCTGGTGACGGGCCCGGACATTCTGTTTTTCTGGGTGGCCCGCATGATTATGGCCGGCCTGGAGTACCGCCACGAGGTGCCTTTCAGAAACGTGTACCTCACCGGCATCGTGCGCGACGCCCAGGGCCGCAAGATGAGCAAGCAGCTTGGCAACTCGCCCGACCCGCTGGAACTCATTGCCCAGTACGGCGCCGACGGCGTGCGTACCGGCATGCTGTTCTCGGCCCCCGCCGGCAACGACCTGCTCTTCGACCTCAAGCTGGTGGAGCAAGGCCGCAACTTCAGCAACAAGCTTTGGAATGCCTTCCGCCTGGTGAAAGGCTGGGAGGTGGACGCTACCCTGCCGTTCGTGAACGAGAAGCCCGTGGCTTGGTTCGGCGCCAAGCTGCAGGCCGCCATCGGGGAGATGGACGACCATTTCGAGAAGTTTCGGATGAGCGACGCGCTGCTGATGGTGTACAAGCTGGTGTGGGACGACTTCTGCGCCTTGTACCTGGAAATGGTAAAGCCCGCCTATCAGCACCCCGTCGACGCCGAAACCCTGGGCCACACCACGGCCTACCTCGAAACCCTGCTCAAGCTACTGCATCCCTTCATGCCCTTCATCACCGAAGAGCTGTGGCACGAGCTGGCCGAGCGCGCCGAGCGCGACTACGTGTGCGTGGCCCCCTGGCCGAAAGCTGCCGCAACGGCCAACAGCGCCGAACTCCTGGCCGGCATGGAGAAAGCCCTGGCCATCGTGGCCGGCATCCGCACCGTGCGCAACCAGAAAAACCTCGGTCCTAACAAGCCCCTGGCCCTGGTGGCCAAAACCGACGAGCCCGCGCTGCTGACCAATTACGAGGGCATCATCCGCAAGCTGGGCAGCATCGCGGAGGTGACGTTTGCCGAGGTTGGTCCGGCCGCGGCGGTGAGTTTTGTGCTTGGCGGCGGCGAGTTTTTCATCCCGCTCGAAGGCAATATCGACCTGGGCGCCGAGCGTACCCGCCTGGAAAAAGAGCTGGAATACGCCCGAGGCTTCCGCGACTCGGTGCAGAAAAAGCTCGGCAACGAGAAGTTTACCCAAAACGCCAAGCCCGACGTGCTGGAGCGCGAACGGCAGAAGCTGGCCGATGCCGAGGCGAAAATTGCCGCCCTGGAGCAGGCGCTGCGGTCGTTGTAGCTGGCCGCCAGCGCACCAGGTATTCGTGCATAAGTACTTAAAAATGCCACTTCCCAGCAGCGGGAAGTGGCATTTTTTGGTTCGGCCGGCACCGCGGCCTGCTTGGGTGTACGCTACCGTGCGCTCGCATCCGCCTCCCGCTTCTGCAACGTAGCTAGTTGGTTCTGCAGTTGAAACGACACCTTTTCGCAGTCAGCAAAGCGCTTTTCGGACAAGCGGAGTGCGTTTTCGGTGGCCGAAAGCTGTTGGTAGAGGTACCCGATAAGGCCCAGCGCCAAAACCAGCGCGGCGATGGTGATGATGTTTCTCATGGTACTGCAACAAAAAAACGTCCGGCCGGGCTGGCTAAATCAGTTGGCCTCGTCTCCCAAACCAACTAGCCTGGTCGGGTGGCCCGGGCCCGTTACCCCCGCAAAAATGACCGCCTAAATCGCAGTATTCGGGTCGAACTGTTCTAGGTAATCGGCCACTTTACGCACGAACATGCCGCCCAGCGAGCCGTCGACCACGCGGTGGTCGTAGCTGTGTGAGAGAAACATGAAGTGGCGCACGCCAATCAGGTCGCCCTGCGGCGTCTCAATCACGGCGGGCTTTTTCTTGATGGCCCCCACGGCCATGATGGCCACCTGCGGCTGCATGATAATGGGCGTGCCCATCACGTTGCCGAACGAGCCCACGTTGCTCAGCGTGTAGGTGCCGCCTTCCAGGTCCTCGGGCCTGAGTTTGTTGGCGCGGGCGCGATTGGCCAGGTCATTCACCTTCTTGCTTAGGCCGTTGAGGTTGAGCTGGTCGGCGTTGTGAATGACCGGCACGATGAGGTTGCCGCTGGGCAGGGCCACGGCCACGCCAATATTAATGTCGCGTTTCTTGACGATGTAATCGCCGTCAACCGACACGTTTATGAGCGGAAAGTCCTGGATGGCGCGGGCCACGGCCTGCACAAAAATGGGCGTGAAGGTGAGATTTTCGCCCTCGCGCTTTTTGTAAGCGTCCTTGTGCTTGTTGCGCCAGTTTACGAGGTCCGTCACGTCGGCCTCCACGAAGCTGGTCACGTGCGGCGAAATCCGTACGGAGTCTACCATGCGCTGCGCAATCATCTTGCGCATGCGGTCCATTTCGATGAGCTCCTGACCGCCGCTTACGCTGGGCGCGGGCCGGGTAGGAATTGCCGGTTGCTGATTGGGGGTTGCTGGCTGCTCAGGTTGAGGGGCTGGCGTGGTTTGCGGCTGCTGAACCACGGGCGCCGGGGCAGCTTCGGGGGCCGCCGCCGCAGGCGCGGCGGTGCTGGCCGCCAGCGGCTGCTTGCCGTTGGCCACGTAGTCAAGGATGTCTTTCTTGGTAACCCGGTTTTCTTTGCCCGTGCCGGGCAGATATTCCAAATCCGTCATGCTTACGCCCTCCTCACGCGCAATGCTGAGCACCAGCGGCGAGAGAAAACGGCCGGGCTGGTGCACGGCGCCGGCCATTGGTTGAGCAACCTGGTCAGCCGGTTGAGCAGTCCGCGGGTCGCCCTGTTCTGGCAAATAGGGCACGGCGTGCGCGCTGCCGTTTTGCGAGGGCACGGCGGCTTGGGGAGCGGCCGGCGCACTGGCGGGCGCGGCAAGGGCGGCCACGTCAGTTTCCATGACGGCAATGGGAGCGCCCACGGCCACGACCTGGCCTTCCTGCACCAGAATTTCCTGCAAAACGCCCGCATAAATGGCCGGCACTTCGGTGTCTACTTTGTCGGTGGCCACTTCCAGCACCGATTCGTCCTGCTCAATCGCGTCGCCGACTTGCTTGAGCCATTTCAGGACGGTGCCTTCCATGATGCTTTCGCCCATTTTGGGCATCGTCATTTCCACTCGTGCCATAGTAAGGAGGGGTATTTTGGGAATAAGGGTGGGCGGGATTTTGGTGGCGCAAAGGTAGCCACAAAGCCGAACGCCCCCGGCGCGCGGGGCGGCGGGGGCGTTCAAATCAGGGTTTGGCATTCAGTACATCGCGCGTCGTGCGCCGGAAGTGCTTGCGTTTCAGCTTCCGGCGAATGTCGGGTGGTATGGACCATCCTTCGGCATACTGCTTTAGGATGAAAGCCTCGCGCTCCTCGCTGAAGCGAATGGCTTGCCGCATTCCCAGCGCAAGCGGTACCCCGCCATAAAAAGCCGCTGATGCCACATTGCTATGGGTTTTGTCGGTGCTGGAGCGCTTGCCAACGCTTTCGTCAACCGCGGTCCCGAGGCCGGTAGCGGCCCAACCTTCGCCGCCTCCGCGCCGCTGCACAAACAGCTTATGCACCGCCAGGGCCGTGTCGCGCCCCTGGCTGAAACCAGGCAGCGCACAGCTGGTTAGCAAGGAAAATAGTAGCAGTGGTCTAACCATGGAAGATGATGATTAAAATAGCTGCATTGAGGAGACCTTGGGAGCGAAAACCGTTGCACGGGTAGGAAGCAATATCCCCGCAGCAGGGAGCCACGAGGACATTTGGAACGTGTTCAGGATGCAGGAAGCTCGACCCGAAGGCAGCAGCGCGCGCTACTCCACGGTGATAACGGGCAGATTTACCTCCGTCAAATCGCCGCCCGAGACGGCGGCCTCCGCCCGAAACTTTGAGAAGCAAATGGTGCGGTTCGAGGCGAAGCGGTTGGTGGGGTCGTTGATGATGACGACGTGCTCAAACGTGCCGAATTCCTTGCCCTCGTACATCAGGCTTTGTTTGATACCCAAGTCGGGCTTGTTCACCACGTTCACGTACACGGTGCGGCCCAGGCCTTTCGGCCCCGGCTTAGCGTAGAGCACCGTAGTTTCGATGCTGCCGGTGCACGGTTCGGCGCAGCCGGCGAGGAGGGTGGTTGCGACAACGCCGGTCGCCGCTCGCAAAGCAATGGCAAAGCCGGAAGAAAGTACAAAGCGAATCATCACGGCTGGAAAGGGTCGTAAACGGTCAGAGCCGAAATCGCAATAAAATCAGCGACGTTGCGCGTGGCCAGGACCAAGTCAAATTCCAGCGCGGTGGCGGCAATCAATGAGTCCCCCAGCGTCATGCGCCGCTGCTGCCGCAAGCGTATGGCCGTCTCAATGACATTGGGCGTAACTGGCAAAAGCGTCACGACTGCAAACAGCGAATCAAAGTAAACGGCATCCGTCGCCTCCAACTTGTGAAATCCCAGCACTTCTACCTTGGAGATAAAGGAGGCAAAATTCTGCGTATTCAGCACCATTGGCCGGAGAAATTCGTAGGCTTCCCCCGCCGAGTAAATCAGCAGATTGCTGTCGAGCAAGTACGCCATCAGTCGCGGTTCGGCAAGGGGCGGTCGGCCCGAATTTCGCGCTGCCACGCCACCGGGTCGGGGATGCTTGTGCCGCTGCCGCCTTTGGCGATGATGCGCTGGTGGCGTTCCTGCTCGGCCGCCGACAACGGAGCCGGGGCCCCCACCCCCATGCCCAGGGCCCGAGCCAGTTGCAACAGGCGCTGGTACTGCTCTTCGTCGGCTAGCTCAATGGTGAAGGTTTTCATGGCGGCAAGATAACGGGCGGCGGCGACCTGGCCTTCGGGCGAGAAATAAAAAAGGCCCGCGGCAAAGCGGACCTTTTTCACGACCAGCAGCAGCAACTGCCTAAATCGTCGAGAAATCAAACGACTGCTCCAGAAACGCCGTCGTGAAATTCCCGGCTCGGAACTGCTCGTTGTCCATTAGCGCCAGGTGAAACGGGATGGTCGTTTTCACGCCTTCCACCACGAACTCGCTCAGGGCGCGCTTCATTTTTACGATGCACTCCTCGCGGGTCTGGGCCACGGTGATGAGCTTGGCAATCATCGAGTCGTAGTTGGGCGGAATCTGGTAGCCGGCGTACACGTGCGTGTCCACGCGCACGCCGTGGCCGCCGGGGATGTGCAGCGTGGTGATGCGGCCGGGGGCGGGGCGGAAGCCGTTGCGCGGGTCCTCGGCGTTGATGCGGCACTCCATGGCGTGCATCTTGGGGAAGTAGTTTTTGCCCGAAATCGGGATGCCCGCCGCCACCTTGATTTGCTCCTTGATGAGGTCGTAGTTGATGATTTCCTCCGTCACCGGGTGCTCCACCTGAATGCGGGTGTTCATCTCCATGAAGTAAAAGTCACGGTTGGCGTCCACCAAAAACTCAATCGTGCCCACGCCCTCGTAGCCGATGGCCGAGGCGCCGGCGATGGCAGCTTTGCCCATTTTCTCGCGCAGCGCGTCGGTCATAAACGGCGAGGGCGCCTCCTCCACCAGCTTCTGGTGGCGCCGCTGGATGCTGCAGTCGCGCTCGGAGAGGTGGCAGACGTGGCCGAACTGGTCGCCCACAATTTGCACCTCGATATGGCGGGGCTCCACCACAAACTTCTCCAGGTACATGCCGTCGTTGCCAAAGGCCGCCTTCGATTCCGTGCGCGCGTCGTCCCAGGCTTTCTGAAATTCGTCGTCGCCGTGAATGATGCGCATCCCACGCCCGCCGCCGCCCGCCGTGGCTTTGAGAATGACGGGGTACTTGATTTTGTTGGCAATTTTTCGGCCCTGCTCCACCGAATCGAGCAGGCCCACCGAACCCGGAATGCAGGGCACGCCGGCCTTAATCATGGTGGCCTTGGCGGTGGCCTTGTCGCCCATCTGGTTAATCATGTCGGGCGAGGCGCCGATGAACTTGATGCCGTTTTCGGCGCAGATGCGCGAGAATTCCGCGTTTTCTGACAAGAAGCCGTAGCCGGGGTGAATGGCGTCGGCGTTGGTGATTTCGGCCGCCGCAATCAAATTCGGCATGCTCAGGTAGGAGAGGGCCGAGGCCGGCGGGCCGATGCACACGGCCTCGTCGGCAAACTTCACGTGCAGGCTTTCCTTGTCGGCGGTCGAGTACACGGCCACCGTCTTGATGCCCATTTCCTTGCAGGTGCGGATGATGCGCAGGGCAATTTCGCCCCGGTTGGCGATGAGTATTTTCTTGAACATTGGGTGGGGGCTTGGAAACTTAGGGTCTTGGGGCTTGGCAGCTTTTGGCACTGCTGGTGCAAAAGAAAAGGCTTGGGAACCTGGAAGCCGGTTTTGCGCCATGCGGCGAACAACCAAGTCCCCAAGTTCCCAAGCCCCCAAGTCCCAACTATTCTATCAAAAACAGCGGCTGGTCGTATTCTACCGGGGTGGCGTTTTCCACCAGGGCCTTCACGATGCGGCCGCTTTCCTCGGCTTCAATTTCGTTGAACAGCTTCATGGCCTCGATGATGCAGATGACCTGGCCCTTCTCCACCATGTCGCCCACTTGCACGAAGACGGGCGCGTCGGGGCCGCTGCTGCGGTAGAAGGTGCCAATCATGGGGGCTTTCAGGGGCCGGTGAGTGCTGCTGGCGGCTTCGGCAGGCGCGCTGGCAGGGGCGGCGGCCGGAGCTGCTGCAACGGGGGCGGCCACCGGTACCGGCGCCGGCGCGGCGGGGGCCGCTACCCCCAGCACGTGCTTGGTGGTGGGGTCGCGCTGCACCGAAATCTTGAACTCCTCGGTTTCAATGTTGACCTTGTTGAGGCCCGATTTGGCAATAAAATCGAGCAGCTCCTGTAGTTCTTTGGCTTTCATGGCGACGTCCTTTTTGGGCGAATCGTTACTTGACTCTTTCAACATAAGCGTAGGTGCGGGTGTCCACCCGGATTTTGGTGTCCTGGTCCACGAACAGGGGCACCTGGATGCGGGCGCCGGTTTCCACGGTGGCGGCTTTGAGGGTGTTGGTGGCCGTGTCGCCCTTCAGGCCGGGCTCGGTGTAGGTCACCACGAGGTCCACGGTGGTGGGCAGCTCGGCGGTGAGGGGCTGCTCGGTTTCGGCGTGCATGAGGATGGTCACTTCCTGGCCTTCCTTCATCAGGTCGGCGAAGGGCACCATGGCCTCGGGCAGCACAATTTGCTCGAAGGTGCTAGCGTCCATGAAGGTGTAGCCGTAGTCGTCCTTGTAGATGAACTGGTGGGGCCGCTGCTCCACGCGGGCCGTTTCCACCTTCACGCCGGCGTTGAAAGTGTTGTCAATCACGCGGCCGGTTTTGATGTTGCGCATCTTCGTGCGCACAAACGCGGGCCCTTTGCCGGGCTTGACGTGTTGAAATTCGGTAATGACGTGCAGCTCGTTGTTGTAGTTGAGCACGAGCCCGTTGCGGAAGTCGGCGGTGGAAGCCATGGGAGTTAATTAAAAATTAAAAATGAAGAATTAAAAATTGTGGTTGATAACAACTTTTGCTTCCCCGCTTTTAAAGCTGATGTATGGAGTGGTGATTCTAAGGAAAAATTAAAAATACTAGTCGCAGAGCGTCAAGCATTTTTAATTTTTAATTCTCAATTTTTAATTTGACTGCCGTCGTAGGCCCATTTGATGTAGATGGAGCCCCAGGTGAAGCCGCCGCCGAAGGCCGCCAGCACCAGATTGTCGCCGCGGCGGAGCTGGTGCTCGTAGTCGGCCAGGCAGAGCGGGATGGTGGCGTTGGTGGTGTTGCCGTAGCGGTCGATGTTGAGCATCACCTTTTCCGGGCCCACGCCCATGCGGCTGGCGGTGGCGTCGATGATGCGCTTGTTGGCCTGGTGGGGCACCAGCCAGGCCACGTCGTCGTTGCTGAGGTGGTTGCGCTCCATCACCTGGGCGGCCACGTCGGCCATGCTTTTCACGGCGAACTTGAACACCGTGGCGCCTTCCTGGTAGATGTAGTGCTCCTTGGCGTCCACGGTTTCGTGGGAGGGCGGGCGGCGGCTGCCGCCGGCCTTCTGGTGCAGGTAGGCCTCGCCGCTGCCGTCGGTGCGCAGCACTTGGTCGAGCACGCCGTAGCCGTCGGTGCTGGGCTCAAGCAGGACCGCCGCGGCGCCGTCGCCGAACAGAATGCAGTTGGCGCGGTCGGTGTAGTCCACAATGGACGACATCTTGTCGGCGCCCACCACAATCACCTTCTTGTACGTACCGGTCTGGATAAACTGCGCGGCCGTGGCCAACGAAAACAAGAAGCTCGAACACGCCGCGTTCACGTCGTAGCTG
The DNA here is from genome assembly GCF_031398885.1 of Hymenobacter sp. GTDB lineage: Bacteria > Bacteroidota > Bacteroidia > Cytophagales > Hymenobacteraceae > Hymenobacter. The sequence continues at coordinate 14,028 of NZ_JANNOD010000002.1, read as the reverse complement.
AAGGCCCGGGTGATGCCCACGCCGTTGGAAATGATGTTGGCCGTGGCCGGAAACAGCACGTCGGGGGTGGTGGTGGCACAAATCAGCAGCTCCACGTCCGCCGGGTTGATGCCGGTTTTGTCCAGCAGCTGCTGCACGGCCTTGATGCCCATCACGGAGGCGCCCTGGTTTTCGCCCTTTAGGATGCGGCGCTCCCGAATTCCGGTGCGCGACATAATCCACTCGTCGGTGGTGTCAACCAGCTTTTCCAACTCGGCGTTAGTAAGCACATAGTCGGGCACGTAAGCGCCCACGCCGGTGATGGCAGCAGTAATCTTCATACGGGCAAAAGTAGGCGGGGCAAGCGGGAAAAGGGAATCCAGAACGTAAATGGGCACTTGTTAAGCCTGCAAGGTACTAGCCGCGGGCCGAAAAAGGCCTAAAAAAAATCCGGCCGGAGCCGGAGGTTTTTCACGAATTCAGGCGCCGGCTAGGATTTAAAAGTAGCCTTTATTTGGTCGACAATGCCGGACTTGGCCATGTTGTAGCCCTGCTCGAGCATGTTGGCAATGGCCAGCGGCGTGCTGCGGCCGTGCCCGATGATGGCGTTGTCGTTGATGCCCAGGATGGGCGAGCCGCCCACGGCCTCGTAATTGAACTTGTCAAAAAACGGGTCGTGAAGCTGCTTCTCGTCCATCATGTCGTAGATGGACTCCGCCATTTTCAGCAGGATGTTGCCCGTGAAGCCGTCGCAGACAATCACGTCGGCGCGGTCGTTGAACATGTCGCGGCCCTCCACGTTGCCCACGAAGTGGATGTGCGGGTTGGCCTTGAGCAGCTGGTGCGCGGCCTGCGTATTGGGCGTGCCCTTGCCTTCCTCTTCGCCCAGGTTCACCAGGCCTACCTTGGGCTGGGCGATGCCCAGCACGTACTGCGCGTACAAAAAGCCCAGCTCGCCAAACTGCTCCAGCATCTCGGGCTTGCACTCGGCGTTGGCGCCCACGTCGAGCAGCACCCCAAAGCCGCCGGCCAGCTTGGGCACGAAGTTGGCGATGGCCGGGCGCAGCACGCCGGGCACGGCCTTCACCGTGAACATGGCCCCTACGAGCATGGCGCCGGTGTTGCCGGCCGAGCAAAACGCCTCGATTTCGCCGGCCAGCAGCATTTTGTAGCCCACCGCAATGCTGGAGTCCTGCTTTTGCTGGAAGGCTTTGGCCGGGTGCTCGGCCATGTCGATGACCTGCGACGCGGGCACAAACTCCAGCGCGGCGCCGGCGGGGCCGGCGGCTTGGAGCAGGGGCCGCACGGCGTTTTCCTGCCCGATGAGGACGATGGTGGCCTGGCCGGCCAGTTGCTCAGCGGCCAGTAGGGCACCCGCCACGGCGGCTTGGGGGGCGAAATCGCCGCCCATCGCGTCGAGGGCTATTTTCATGTACGAGGTGTTTGGAAGGTCAGGAGAGGAGGGAAGCACCAAAAATCCGGCCTCGCTGGCTTAAAAAAGGAGCGAAGCCGGACCATAAGGTGCCGCGAAGTAACAACCTGACGCGCTATTCGTCGTCGCCCGAGGCGTCGGCGGCGGACGCAGCGCCCACCTTCGAGTAGTTTTTGATGGCCAGCTGGCCGTTGTGGTACAGGTCGCCGTCGACCACGTAGGCCTTGTGGCGCAGGTGCAGCTCGCCGGTGTTGGGGCACAAGGTCACGGCTTTTGGGGTAAGCTTATAGTGCGTGCGACGCTTGTCGCGAACGGCGGAGGAAGTGCGGCGCTTAGGATGAGCCATGTTGAGGGAATTAAGAATTAAGAATTAAGAATTAGGAGTTGGATGAGCGACTCGGGGCGCTGACGGATTAGTTCAGGTTGCGCAGGGCGGCCCAGCGGGGGTCGGCCGGCTCGTCGTCGTCCGGGCCCTCGTTGGCGGGACGGGTGCTGAAGATGAGCTTGGTGGGCGCGGCGGGGTTGTCGTCGGCTTCGTTCTGGAAGCGCGGGTGCAGCTTTTTCATGGGCAGCGCCAGGCCGATGTAGTCGTACAAGTGCTGGGCCAGGGGCAGGGCCTGGGTGTCGGGCGTAATTTGCAGCACGTTGTCGTCCAGCTCCTTGGCCTCGTCGCCGAAGCGCACCAGCAACTGCTCGCGCAGGTCCAGCGGGTGGTCAAACTCGTCGAGGCTGCGGTCGCAGGTCAGGCGCACGGTGCCTTCAATGTGGAAATTCAGGGTCAGCAGACGCTCCGTTTTCAGCAGCTCCACGTCGACGTGCAACCGGCCTTCTTCCACCAGGGGTTGGTCGAAGAGGGCGAAAAAATCGGGCCCCAGCTCGTATTCAAACCGGTGCGTTTTCAGCGCCAGCTTGGCAAGGTTGAGGTCGAATTGACTTTCTTTTTTCACGGTCGGCTGGATAGCAGGGGGCAAAAGTAGTGAATTTCTGGCTTTTTGCCAAAAGAACCACCCAACTTTCCCACTCCCAACCCTTTCGGAACACTAGCGGGCCGAGCGCGGCTGGGCGTCGTTCCAGCGCTGCCGCCACACCTGGCAGGCCGTGTACACCGCCGCCCGAAACGACGACTCGTCGGCCCGGAACTGGCCCGCGATGCCGTAGGCCGTGCCGTGGTCGGGGGAGGTGCGCACCACCGGCAGGCCGGCCGTGAAGTTTACGCCCCGCTCAAAGGCCATCAGCTTGAAGGGAATCAGCCCTTGGTCGTGGTACAAGGCCAGTGTGGCATCAAACTGCCGGAACTGCTGGGTGCCGAAGTAGCCATCGGCCGGAAAGGGTCCGAACACGAGGTGGCCATCCTGCGCGAATTGCTGGATAACCGGCGCCACCAGGTCGCCCTCTTCGCGGCCCAGCAGGCCGTTTTCGCCGGCGTGGGGGTTGAGGCCCAGCACGGCAATGCGCGGCTTGAGGATGCCGAAGTCCCGCTTGAGCGACTTGAGCAGCAGGTGAATCTTAGTGCGCAGCAGCTCCGGCGTGAGGCGAGTGGGCACGTCCTTCAAGGCCACGTGGCCGGTGACGGTGGCAATGCGCAAGTCCTCATCCACGAGGAACATGAGGCTCTCGGGCGCATCAAAAAAGCTGGTCAGAAACTCCGTGTGGCCGGGGAAGCGGAAGTCGTCGGCCTGGGTGTTGTCTTTGCTGATGGGGGCCGTAACGAGGGCGTCGAGCTTACCGGCTTTGAGGTCGCGGCTGGCGGCGAGCAGGCTTTCGCGGGCGGCCTGGCCGGTGGCGGGCGAAGGCTGGCCGGGGGCCAGGGCGAAGTCTTCGTCCCAGCAGGTCACGGCGTTGAGGCGGCCCGGGGCAATGTCGGCCGCGTCGCGCAGCTGCCGGAAGGTGAGGGGCTCGGCGTCGGGCGCCACCGGAAAATCATCGAACAGCGCCGTGGCCGTGCCGTAAATAACCGGCGTGCACAGCTTCAGCAGTCGTTCGTCGAGCAGGGTTTTGTAAATGACTTCGGGGCCGATGCCGGCGAGGTCGCCGACGGAAAAGCCGAGGCGGGGAAGGGATGGGGGCATGTTTTACGGAATAGAACAGTCATGCAGAACGCAGCGCAGCATCTCGCGTGCAGCAGTAATTTCATCATTCAACGAGCCCGGCGAGATGCTTCGCTGCGCTCTGCATGACGATTTATCCAGGGAGTCGACTCGTCAAAAACTCGTACAGCAGGCGCACGCCGGTGCCGGTGCCGCCTTTGCCACGGTAGCTCTCGGCAGCCGTGAGGTAGGCGGGGCCGGCGATGTCGAGGTGAATCCAGGGGTAGCCTTCGGCGAAGCGCTCCAGGAACTTAGCGGCCGAGATGTGGCCGGCTTCGCCCTTGCCCAGGTTGCTGAGGTCGGCGATGTCGGATTTGATGTGGTCGGCGTACTCGTCCCAGAGCGGAAACTCGACCAGGCGCTCGTGCACGGCGTGGCCGGCTTCGGTGAGCCGTTGCATCGTGGCGGTTTCGGCGGTGCCCAGCACGGCGGAGGCTTCGGTGCCCAGGGCGCGCACCGCGGCACCGGTGAGGGTGGCCAGGTCGATGACCAGCTCGGGGTCGTACTTCCGGGCGAAGCTCAGGGCGTCGGCCAGCAGCAGGCGGCCTTCGGCGTCGGTGTTTTTTACTTCCACGGTGAGGCCGCTGTGCAGGGTAAGCACGTCGCCGGGGGCGTAGGCCAGGCCCCCGGGGCGGTTGTCGGTGGCCGGCACCAGGCCGATGACGTGCAGCGGCACGTGGTTCTTGGCCAGGGCGAAGAGCGTGCCGGCCACGGCCGCGCCGCCGGCCATGTCGCACTTCATCAGGTCCATGGCGCCCGGCGTGGGCTTGAGGCTGAGCCCGCCGGTGTCGAACACCACGCCCTTGCCCACCAGCACGTAGGGCCGGGCGTTTTGGGCGCCCGCGGGCTTCCATTCGAGGATGCTGAAGGTGGGCGGCTCGGGCGAGCCCAGGTTCACGGCCAGCAGGCCGCCCATGCGCAGGGCTTCAATTTTGGCCAGGTCGAGGATGTCGGTGGTGTAGCCGGCCTCGTCACCGGCCGCGGCCATGCGCTCGGCCAGCTGCGCGGCGTTGAGCTTGTTGAGCGGCGCGTTCACCAGGTCGCGGGCCAGCCGCACGCCTTGCAGCAAGCCGTCGAGCTCGGCAAGGGCGTCCCCGGTGGCCGCGTCGCCCACCACCGAAATTTTGGTCAGCGCCGCGGCCTTGCGGGATTTCTCATCGGTCTTGTAGCCCTCGAACTGGTAGGCGCTCAGGACCAGGCCTTCGGCGAGCCGCAGGGCCGCGTCCGGGGTTGCGCTGAGGTTGTGGAGGAAAATCTCGGTAGTTTTCTCGGTTTTCAGCAGGCCGTGCAGGGTGTGGCCGCTGCGGCGCAGCGCCTCGGCCACTTGCGCGGGGGCGGGCTTGTCGGCCAGCACCACGAAGTAGTGGTGGTGGCTGAAGTGGTTGAGGTGCACGAGCTTTTGGTCGTCGGCCAGGGCGGCGGTCACGTACTGCTGCGCTTCGGCGGAGAGGTCGCCGGTGGCGGCTTCGGGCAGGGCCGCCGTGCCGGGCGGGAGGATGAATACCTGCGTGGAATGGGCCGGCGCGGCGGCCGCGTGGGCAAGGGCTGGGGACATGGGTGGGAGTGAAAGCCGTAGATTTGAGCTCGCAAGGTAGCAGCAAGGCGATGAGGTGATGGAAGTGATGAAGTGATGAAGCCGGCGGCGTAACGAATCCGCCTTGGGCACAAGGAGATTACCCGGCCTCATGCTTTCCGTCATCACCGCATCCCCTTATTATTACCCCATCACCTCATCACTCAAAAATTTGAACTCCGTTCGCCCCAAGAAACACCTCGGCCAGCATTTCCTGGCCGACCCCAACATTGCCCGCCGCATTGTGGGGGCTCTGCAGCTGCCCGTGGGCGTGCGGCACGTGCTCGAAATTGGGCCTGGCATGGGCGTGCTGACGCAACACCTGCTCGAAAACCCGGCCTACGAAACCAGCGTGGTGGAAATCGATGCCGAGTCGGTGGCTTACCTGCAGGCGCACTACCCGGCCCTGGCTGAACGGATTTACGCCACCGATTTCCTGAAGCAGGACCTGGGCGCGATGTTCCCCGGCCAGCCGCTGGCCCTCATCGGCAACTTTCCTTACAACATCAGCAGCCAGATATTTTTCCAGGTGCTGGCCCACCGGCAGCAGGTGCGCGAGGTGGTGGGCATGATTCAGAAGGAAGTGGCCCAGCGCCTGGCCGAGCCGCCCGGCTCGAAAACCTATGGCATTCTGAGCGTCCTTTTGCAGGCGTACTACCGCATTGAGTACCTCTTTACGGTGCCGCCGCACGTGTTCGTGCCGCCGCCCAAGGTTGAGTCGGCCGTGGTGCGCCTCACGCGCAACGCCACCGGGCGGCTGGACTGCGACGAGAAGCTGTTTTTCCGCGTCGTGAAGCAGGCCTTCCAAACGCGCCGCAAGACCCTGCGCAACGCGCTGAAACCGTTCGGGCTGCCGGCCGAAGCCACCACCGATGCCATCTTCGACCAGCGTGCCGAGCAGCTGGGCGTGGCCGAGTTCGTGGGCCTGACCCAGCGGGTGGCGCAGCACCAAGCCGCAGCCAGTGCCGACCTGCCGGACCGGACCGTAGACGACATCGTGGAATAAGGTGAAAGCAGACTCATCTAACATCCGTCAAGCCGGTCAGGCAGTGCCCAGCCCGCCGCCGGCCCCGGGCACCGGTGGCGTGTGCCTGGTAGTCGACGAAATGCACCCTTCGCTGCTGCCACTGCTGGCCGAAATCGGTGTGCAGGCAGATTATCGGCCCGACCTCACGGCCGCCGACATCCCCGCCGCCCTCGCCGCCCATCCCTATGAAGGCCTGGTGGTGCGCAGCAAGCTGCGCGTGACGGCCGCGTTGCTGGCCCGCGGGCCGCACCTGCGCTACGTGGCCCGCGCCGGCGCCGGCGCCGGCACCGACAACATTGACCAGCCCGCCCTGGCCGCGGCGGGCGTGGCCCTGCTCAACGCGCCCGAAGGCAACCGCGCCGCCGTGGGCGAATACGCCCTGGGCCTGTTGCTGGCGCTGTTTCGCAACATTGCCCGCGCCGACCACGAGGTGCGCCGGGGCCAGTGGCGGCGCGAGGCCAACCGGGGCGAAGAAATCGGGGGCAAAACCGTGGGCCTGCTGGGCTACGGGCACATGGGCCGCGCCTTTGCCCGCCGCCTCGCGGGCTTCGACTGCACCGTTCTGGCCCACGACGTTGACCCCCAATGCGCCGCCGATGGGTACGCCGCCCTCGTTAGTCTGCCGGAACTGCAGGCGCGCGCCGACGTGCTCAGCCTGCACATCCCGTACTCGGCGGCCAACCATCATTTTGTGAACGCGGGCCTGCTTGCGGCGTTTGCCAAACCGCTGTGGGTGCTCAACACGGCGCGCGGCGAAGTGCTCGACCACGCGGCCCTGGTGAGCGGCCTGCAAGCCGGCACGGTGCGCGGGGCGGCGCTCGACGTGTTGGAGAACGAGCGGTTGAGCGCGCTCACGCGGGCGCAGCAAGTCGCGTTCGACTTCTTGAAAAACGCCCCCAACGTGGTGCTTTCGCCCCATATTGGCGGGTGGACGCACCAGAGCTACGTCCGCATCAACGAGGTGCTGGTGGAGAAAATCCGGGCCTTCCGGGCCAGCCAGCCGGAGGGCCCCGCGGGAGGCTAGCCCCTTTTGCGTATCTTTGCTGCGAACCTAAGGAGGGAGAACGGTTGGCAGTGCCAGCCGTTCTCCTTGCTTTTTAGCCAAACCCGCAAGCATTTACATCTTATGGCCAGCACCATCAATTATTACACCCCGGAGGGCCTGCAAAAACTCAAGGAAGAACTCCAGGACCTCAAAGTCCGGGGCCGGGCCAAGGCGGCCGAGGACCTGCGCGAGGCCCGCGACAAGGGCGACCTGAGCGAGAACGCCGAGTACGACGCCGCCAAGGACGCCCAGGGCCTGCTCGAACTCAAAATTTCCAAGCTCGAAGAGGTGGTCGGCAACGCCCGCGTCATCGACGAAACCAACATGGACTTCAGCAAGGTGCTCATCATGAGCAAAGTCAAGCTGAAAAATCTGAAGAACAACATGGTGCTCGACTACACCCTGGTGGCCGAGGAAGAAGCCAACCTGGCCGCCGGCAAAATCTCGGTGAAGTCGCCCATTGGCAAAGGCTTGTTGGGCAAATCAGCCGGCGACACGGCCGAAATTACCGTGCCGGCCGGCAAGCTGCAGTTTCAGATTCTGGAAATCAGCCGGTAGGTTTTTTAGTGATTAGCGGTTAGTGATTAGTGGAAGGGCGGCGTCGGTAGATGCCGTCCTTTGCTTTTGTCAGGCGATGAGTCTCTTTCGTTGCAGCCACGTTTATTTGCACTAATCGTTAATCACTAATCACTAAATAATGCCTTCTATTTTTTCCCGCATCGTGTCCGGCGAACTGCCGGCGCACAAGGTGGCCGAGGACGGCCGCCACCTGGCTTTTCTCGACATCACGCCGCTGGTGGAGGGCCACACCCTGGTGATTCCCAAGCGGGAAGTCGATTATATTTTTGACCTGCCCACCGACGAGCTGGCGGCGCTGCACGCTTTCTCGCAGCGCGTGGCCAAGGCCGTGCAGGCCGCCGTGCCGTGCAAGCGCATCGGCGTGGCCGTGATTGGGCTGGAGGTGCCGCACGCCCACATCCACCTCATCCCGATGCAGAAGGTGGCGGACCTGAATTTCGCCAACCCCAAAATCAAGGTGGCCGAGGCGAGAATGCGGGAGCTGGCCGCCGCCATTGCCGCCAATGTGGAAGGCGGCAGTGGCCTGAGCGCCGCCAAAGCCGGTGAAAAATCGACCGCTACGGTGCCGCCGCCGCTCCCAGACCTGGTGAAGGGCCTGTTCTTTTTGAGCGAGTCGGACGCGCCGCTCGAAGCCGTGGCGTACGCCGCGCCCGGCGGCGAACTCTCCCACGCGGCGCTGCTCAAAGCGGTCGGCGAGCCGGCCGGCCTACCGGTCGAAACCAGGGAGCTCACGCAGTTCCTGCGCAACCACACGGCCGACGATGGCGTGCTGGAGGACCCGGCGATGGCCAACCGCTACAAGGCCCTGCAACTGTTCATGAAGCAGGAGCTGAGCGAAACCAAGGTGTACCGCGTGGGCCCCGGCCCGCAGGTGCGGGCCTACGCCCTGGGCCGCACGGCCGACGGCACGCTGGCCGGTTTCAAAACGGTGCTGACAGAAACCTAGAAAGCAGCCGCCGCAAAAGATGGCCACGACGCAACGTTGGCAGCTCAGGGGTGTCTGTGCAAGCAGTTTCCACCTTTTGAGCCCAACACCGCATGCGTCGCCTCTTATTCTTGTTTTTCCTGGTGCTCGCGGTTCCGGCCTGGGCCCTGAAACCCAGTCGGGTGTGGCTGGCTACGCCCGACTCACGAGGCCTCAGCTATCAAACCGTGGCCCTCACCACCCCCGACCATGCGCAGTTGGTGGCCTGGGTAGTGGCGCCGGCCCCCAACGTGCCCGACCGGCACACCACGATGGTGGTGGCCTACGGCGACTTCGGGAACATGTCCTACGAATTGGACCAGGCCCAAGCCCTGGCCGCGGCGGGCTACCGGGTGTACCTGTTCGACTACCGGGGGTTCGGGCACAGTGCCGACTTTGGCATTGACGAGCAGCGCTTGTATTACCCCGAATTCTCGCTGGACCTGGGTGCGGCGCTGGCCGACGCCCGGCGGCGCTACCCGCACAGCCGCACCGGCATCATCGCCTTTTCCATGGGCACCATTATGGGCACCGAAGTAGCGGCCCGGACGCGGTGCGATTTTTTTGTGGCCGAGGGCTACGTGGCCAGCCCCCAACGGCTGGTGGCGTATCAGCTGAAAAGCCGGCAAAAGGTGGTGAGCCTGCCCGCGGCGGCGGCGGCCTACTCGCAGCACGCCCCCCGCGTCAGGTGCCCCTGGCTGCTCATTGCGGGCACCGCTGACCAGCACACTCCCCTGGCCGATTCGGTGGCCGTGGCGCGGGTGGCCCGGCGCCGCCAGCGGCGGCAGGTGCTCAGCTTCGAGGGTGGTCATTTGCAGGGCATGCCGGTGCTGTCAGAAGCGGCTTTTGGCGACAAGTACGTGCGAGAAATCAGCCGGTTCTTGGCGGCAAAAAGCTAAAGCAGCAGCACGCCGAAGCAGTCAATCGCGCGGTCGGTCCGTCAGCGGGCTGTGCAACCCCGGGCGCGGGGCGGCGGTCAGACGGGTACGCGGGAATGTTCCTGCGGCGCCCGTTTTCCCTGCTCCATGAAAAAGCTGTGTGTCTTCGTTTTGCTGGTGTTGAGTGCCTGCCAGTCCCAGCCAACACCCGTTGCCCACGCCACCGACCAAGTGAACGTGCTGGTGGGCAACCAAGGCTACTTGGCCATTCACGGCCAGCTGCCCGCGGCCGGCACCAACGACGACGCACGGGTGCAAGCCCACCTGGCGTATGCCGAGCGGGTGCTGCGCCAATGCCCAACGGCGGGCCTCGACCCGGCGCTGGTGAACCGGCGGCAACAGATGCTCGACCTGCTGCGCCGTTACTGGACCGCGGGCGTGTTTCCGCGCAACTACGACCACCCCGGCGAGCGGCGCCCCTGCTTCATTGACCGCGACGGGCGCTTGTGTGCCGTAGGCTACCTGGTGGCCGAAACAGCGGGTCGTCGCGTGGCCGCGCGCATCAACCAAGCGCACCAATACGACCTGATTGCCGACATGCGCGCGCCCGAGCTGGCGGCCTGGGTGCGGGCGTCGGGCCTGACTTTGGCCGAGTGTGCGCTGATTCAGCCTCAGTACCCTGGGCCCCCAATAGCGCCCACGGAAGTGCGGGTTACCACCAGCTACGCGGTGGGCTCGGCGATCTGGGGTGGGGTCAATGCCATGTTCGCGGTTGCCAATGCCACCCAGTTCAACCAGCCCAGCCCGGGGCGAGGGGCCGCATACGCGGGAGCGCTCAGCGGCACGGGGCAAATTCTGTTCGGGGCGTTCCATTTGCCCACTGACCAAGCCGGGGTAGATTATTTTGGATGGGGAGGTCGGGTCCCCGGCAGGTCCTACGCGGCCGAGCGCGCGGTGTCGTTTCTGAACATCGGGGCGGGCACGGCCACGCTGGCCCTCAGCGCCTGGAACCTCATCAGCCACCGCCAGGCCGCTCTGGGGCGCACGGCCGTGGGAGTGGTGAACTTCCCCGGACCAGCAGGCGGCGCGGGCTTGTCGCTCAAGCGCCGGTTCTGAGGTGTCGTAAGTCGTGCCGGCTCACGGTGCCTCGCCGCTGTCCACCAGTTGCTGCAAGCGCGCCTGGGTGGCTTGGGGCAGGGCGCTGAGCAAGTCCAGGCCGGTGGCTTCTTCGATTTTGTCGACTGAGGTCAGGTAGCGCCGCCAGTCGTGGTCGAGGGCGTTGTCGTTGGGCGTGTCCACGGCCAGCACCCGCACGGCGGGCTCGGTGGCGAGGCGCTGGAGGTCGTTCGGGCCTTCGGGTAGGATGACCATGACCTTCCAGATGCGGGCGGGCACGGTGACGCGGCCCTGGTCGAGGGTTTGGGCGAAGCCGTTGGCCCCGGTGCCGCCGCGGCCGTAGCTGCCCATCACCACGTACACCTCCTGGCCGCGCCGTACCTGGCTGCGCGCGTATTCTTCGAGGTGGGCCCAGGTCTGCTGGTTGTTCTGCGGGGCCTGGGGCACCATGTTGGTCATCAGAAAGGTGGCGCTGTTGGCGTCCAGGTCGGCGGTGCGGTCGCCGCTGGGGCAGTTGTGGCCCTTGTCGAAGCCCGAGCGGGCGTAGCTGGCGGGCGCCACCGAATAGAACGGCCGGGGCAGGGCCGGGTCGGGGCGGAAATTGTCCTGGCGCGGGGCCTGGCCCAGGTCGCCGCGGCCAATGTGCCAGCTCACCCAGGTTGGGATGCCGCGCGCGGCGTGGTAGCCGATGGTAAATTCAGGGTGGGTGAGCAGGTAGTTATTGGCATTGGCCGGGTCGGACGTGGCCCCGCTGGGGTTACCCAGGGCGAGGTTGTCGCCCGGGACCGAAGCCGGCGCGGTGCCGGAAGCGCCGCCCGGCTGAGTACGGGGGCTGGCGGGAGGAGCCGTGCGGTTCTCAAAATAGCCGCCGGTCACGCTACTGCCCGTCGCCACGGCCGGCCCGCCTGCGGTTTCGAGGGCAATGTCGTCGATGTTCAGCCGGTTATTGGACCCGCTGGTTTTGCGGATTTCCAGGCGAATGGGTTGGCTGGCGACCCCGGCAAACACGTGGGGCACCAGGGCCGGCCCGCTGGTAACCACCGGGGCGCCCGTGCGGGCGTAGGTCCGGCCGCCGTCGCGGCTCAGCCACAGCTCCCAGGTGCTGGGCCCGTCGGTGCCGTACGCGGCGCTGCTGATGCGGATTTGGCGCACCCCGGCCGCCGCGTCGAACCGCATGCTGATGCGGCCCAGCTTGCGGAGACGGGCGGCGTGCTCGCCGGTTTTGTGGTCCTGCGGGCCACTCCCGATGAGGGCGTCCCGGAAGTGCCAGGCCCCGGTGGCCAGCGGCTCGTCGGCCTCCTCATACGCGCCTTTGGTCCCGGCCTCAAAAGTTTCGGGAAAGGGCGCCGGGGCTTGGCGGGCAGCCGGGCGGGCAACGGTGGTCGTGGCCGTTTCGGCGGGCTGCTGCGAGCAGGCGAGCAGGACCAGGGCGGCGAGAAATAGGGCGGGGCGCATGGGGCGAAGGTAAGGAATGGGCCGCCTCCTTAGTTCACGGGCCGCTGCCGCGCGCGTAGGCAAACGGCTGGCTTTCGGCGGGGCCCCGGCCGGCCGTTTGGCGGACGGCTTTTGGAGGGTCTATCTGGTATCGGTAGCTTTTTCGCTCGTCCGCCAAAGGGTCCTTTGCCGCCTAGAGCGTTTTCGGAATCGGTGTACCTGCTCCGGCCGGGCTCACCTCACGAGACCCCTGCGGGGCGGGCCCCGGTTCGCTTGAGGCGCGAAGCCCGCGGAGAGGGGAGCCTGACGACCGGTACACCAACCCCGAAACCGCTCTAACCGGTTGGTTTCGGCTTACGGCCGCGCCGCGCCGGCTCCTTCACTGGTGCCGGCTGGTCCACCAGCAGCCCTTCTTGCCGGAGCGCTTCGCGCAGGCCGTGCAGGGTCGGGAATTCCTGGCGCAGCTCCTGGGCCAGGCGGAGCACGGGCTCGGCGAGGCGGGGCGCCGCGCCGCGCACCGTGGCCAGCCAGCGGCCGATGCGCTCGTAGAGCACGGCCCCGCGCTTGGCCCCAGCGCGACCGGTAAGGTAGGCGCGGGCACGGGTTTCCAGCTCCAGCATCAGGGGCGTGGGGTCGGTTTCGGCCAGCCTTATCAGGACCTGCTCGGTGTGGTAGGGCGGGCTGACGTGCAGCCACTCCAGGCCCAGCACGAAGTCGCGCAGGGCGGCGGCATCGGCTTCGGCGGCCAGCAGCTCGGCGGCGAAAGCCACGCTGCCGCGCCGGGCCCGGGCGGCGGCCACGGCCTCCTGCACGAAGGCGCCAATGGCGGCGGGCTGGAGCAGGGGCCGCAGCCGCCGGAAGTCGTCGAGGCTATTATTGGCCAGGGCGCGGTGGCGCAGGGCGGCGCGGAAGAGGTCGGGGGCCTGGACGGCGGTGAAAGCCGTGAGGACGTAGTCGGCGAAGCGGTCGGGCCAGGTGGTGAAGGCCGCGATGGCGGCGCGCAGCAGCCGGGGGCGGTCGGGCTGGGCGGCGTAGAAGTGCAGCAGTTGCTGGGCCACGGCGGCGTCGGTGGGCAGCAGGGTTTCGGCGGCGGCGGCCCAGGCGGCGTCGTTGGGCAGGGTGCGGGCAGCTTGCAGGGCCAGGCGGGCGCGGGTGTCGGGGCCGAGGGGGGCTTCTTTGAGGGCGTCGGTCAGCAGGGGGGCGGCCACGGGGTCGGCGGCCAGGGCCAGGAGCAGGGGCAACCAGCTCGGCTCGAAATCAGGCCACTGGCCGGTGGGCCGGGTGAGGTGCGGCCCCAGCCACTGCAGGGCGGCTTCCAGCTCGGCGGGCGGCACCACGGCGGCCAGCAGATTGGCGGGCCAGCCGGCAGCGGCCAGGTCGGCGTGCCAGTGGCGCAGCACGTCGGTGCCGTAGTGGCCGAAGGTGCCGTAGTCGTCGCTGGCCGGCTCGTCCACCCGGTAGATGGCCGCGTTGGCGGTGGCCCAGTAGCGCAGGGCCGTGGTGAGCTGCCCGCCGCGGGCCAGCCGGAGCAGCTCGGCCACAAAGGGCGCCAGGGCCTCGCGGAGGGCATCTTCGGTGGCTTCCTGCAGGGCGTCGCCTTCGTCTTCCTCGTAGTAGGCCTCGCTGTTTTCCCAGAACTCCTCGTCGAACTCCAGCGCTGCCAGCGTGTCGGTCAGGCGCTGGGGCAGGTCGGCCAGCAGGTCGGCGGCGGGCGCGGGTGCGGGCGAACGGCCGAAGCCCAGGAACTGCCGGGCCAGGTCGTCGCTCTTGGCCAGGGCCTGCTCCAGGAAGTGCAGCTTGTCGGCCGCCGGGCGGTCGGCCCAGGCGGCCTGCACGGCGGGGGGGGGGGGCCCCGGCGGGCCCCGGGCCCGGGCGGGGGGGGCGCCCGCCCGCGGGCGGGGGGGGGGGGCGGCG
>NZ_JANNOD010000050.1:0-42362 GCF_031398885.1 Hymenobacter sp. | reverse complement strand
GCTTGGGGAAGTAACTCAATCGTGCAACGAAGCGAGCGAGATGTCTCGGCAAGCTCGACATGACGTTCTTTCTGCTCACTGCTCACTGCTCACTGCTCACTGTTCACTGCTCATTGACCAAGGCCACGGCTTGCTCGCGCAGCAGCTGGCGCGAGAGGTCGTGGTTTAGGCCGCCCTCGGCGTTGAGGTCCTGGTTGATGAACGGCAGGCGCACGCGCTGGGGCAGCACGGTGGTGCCGAGGTACATGAGCACGTCGGTGAGGTGGGCCATGGCCAGCAAGCCGCCCTGGCCGCCGCTGCTCAGCCCCACCAGCGCCGCCCGCTTGCCCTGAATGCCGCCGGGATAGGCCAAGCCGTCAATAAAAGCCTTCAGCACCCCGGGAAAGGAGCCGTTGTACTCGGGGATGATAATAACCAGCTTGTTGCCCGCATCAAGCAGGCCCGCCAGGCGGTTAAATTCCGGGTTGGTGCCGGCGTGGGCGTACAGCGCCGTGCTGGTGAAGTCGGCGGGCAGCTCGGCTAAATCCAGAATCTGGCTTTCGGCACCCAGCTCGGTGAGCACGGTGCGGTAGTAGTTGGCAATGCGGCGGGCGCGGGAGTTGGGTCGGTTGGTACCGACGAGCAGGGTTATCAAAACGAAGGGGAACGAGGTAAGAATCTGCGGTTAACCCACAAGCCCAGCCATTGGTTAAGTACGGCCTTCTTCGGCGACTTCGAAGCTTTCTTACCACAGGCACACAGGGGCCCCCATGCGCACTCGCTTTGGCCTGCCCGTCGCCCCGGAGTAGCAGAGCAAATCAAGCAAGAAGACTGCTAGTAGGGCTTCAAGAAAAGGCGGGAAATGCTCGTCGCCTAATGCTCGACCATTACGCGCTCAACAAATGGCATTTCGTTCGCCGTCAGCACGCGCACCAAGTACAGGCCCGCGGGCAACTGCTGCACGGGAATTGCGAGCTGCGTGCCGCGCCACTCGCCGCGCCACTGGCACTTGCCCACGGCATCGAACAGTTCGACCGTGGCCGAGCTATTCGATGCCGGACGCTCTAACCAAACGGTCGTGCGGGCCGGATTCGGGTAGAGGCGCAGCGCTTGCGCCGAGGCCGTCTTCGCAGCCAGCACGACAGCTGGGGGGCCGCGCCCGTGGCCGGGTAAATGGCTTGGGTTGCCCCAGCAATCGGGGCGCCGTTGCGCAGCCACTGGTAGGCGGCGCCCGCCACGGGGGCCGTTACGCTGAGCTGGCCCGTGGCCAGTTCAGTTGCTGCACGACGGGCGGCGCGCCACGGCTCGGGCGCGGCGTCGGAGGGAAGGCCGGGCTAACGAATCTTGCCGGAGGCGCGGGTCTTCTTGATGCGGCCGCTGGCTTTGAAGCGGGTGCCGGGCAGGGGCTCCAGGGTGATGTCGAGGGGCTGGCAGTTGGCCAGCGGCAGCTCAACGCTGCTGTAGCCCGCGGCCGTGAATTCCAGCACCGAGTTGCGGGGAATGGGTTGCGGGGACGTGAGCAGGTACTGGCCTTCGGCGTTGGTGCTGGACGGGTCGGTTCGGAACCCCTTGTCGGGAGTGCGCAGCATCACCGTGGCTCCCGTCAGCGGGTGAGCAAAGGCATCGGTTATGCGGCCGGTGAGCACCTGGCAGGCCAGCACGGGGGGGACGGTTGGGGCGGGGGGAGCGGTTGGGGCCGCGGGCTCCGTGGCGGCCTGTGCCGAGTCGGGGGGAACTACCGGCTGCTGGGCGCGGGCGGCGGCCGGCAGCAGCAAGGCCAGCACGGAAATAGTGAGGAGCTTCATAACAAGAAAACAATAGCCGGAAAAAGAATAGCAGCTTGGAAAATAAGCGCAAACGGAAAAGGCCCGGATGGCGGCGTCACGCCCGGGGCGCACCTGCCCGGCGGCTCAGAAAGTGAAGCAGAAGAAACCGGGAAGGACGGCCCCGCTCAACCACGATACGACCAGCCTGAGTTGCATCAGGCGGGGTAAGTTTCCTTGCAAACCGGGCTGAAGATGAAAAAATGCGCGCATTAATCGAATTGATAAGGAAAGATAATATAACTATTCCGGCTTGGTGGGTTGGGAGGCAACGAGCATCATTAAGCGGAGCATCGCCGCAACAGGTGGCGCACCCGAACGAGGGGACTATCCGAAAAAGTAAGCAGGACGTTCTTTTTATTTTTCGGATAGATTCTAAGTCCCTCGGCCGGAGCGGTTGCCAGGCGGTCATCTGCACTGTTGAGACAGGGTTTGGAGGCGGGAGCGGCCGCGGGAGCGCTACTGCCGTTGGGTGGCCCGAGCCGGCTGTTTCCGCGCCGCCAGCACGGCCACCGCCGCCAGGCACAGCGCAAACCACGCCCACGGCAACCGCAAATCCAGCACCGACAGCCCCCCGAACACCAGGGCTGTGGCGAAGCTGGCCAAGCCCTGAAACGCCTGGTTCAACCCAAAAATCTCGCCCCGGTCCACTTCGGTGGTGTGCCGGGCCAGCCGGCCTTCCAGCAGCCCCTGAATGAGCGAGAGCGTGAGGCAGTCGAGGGTGACTAGTGCGTAAAACGCCGTTTTGGACGTGCCCACCAGCCCGTAGCCGAGCAGCACCGGCGCGCCCAGCACCGCCAGCCACACGATGGCGCGCCGCTGGTTGAGCCGGTCGGCGAAGTAGGTGTAAAACACAAAGTTGAGCGCGATGCTCAGTCCGCCGAAGAACATGAACAGGTAGGCGATGCCGCGGGCATCCAGCCGCAGTGGGCCCATGCTCACGAAGGGCACAAAGTAGAAATAATAGCCTGTGCTAAGCGTGAGGGCCACCTGTGTGAGCACAATGCGGCGCACGCCGGGGTTGCTGGCGTTTTTGGCTTGCAGCCGCGTCCACAGCGTGAGCGGGTTCACGCTCAGGGCCAGCTCGGCCCGCAGCTCGGCGCCGCGCACGCCGTTGCGCCGGGTGTGGGTTTCGGGCAGCCAGATGCTGAGCAGCACGTTGAGGGCTGCCAGGCCCACGCCCAGCCCCACCACGTAGGTGGCCTGTTGGGCGGGCGGCACCCGCAGCCCGGTGAGCAGCAGCCCCGCCGCCATGGGCCCCAGCACAAAGCCCAGTGAAATGACGGCTCCCTCAATGCCCAGGTTGCGAAACAGCCGCTCGGGCGGCGAAATGTCGGTGATGGCCGAGCGTACGGTGGCGTACATGCCGTTGGTGAAGCCGTCGGAGGCCCGGTTGGCGAAGTAGAGCCCCGCGCGCACCGGCAGCAGCAGCACGTTGGCCAGCAGCGTGCCGACGGCCGACAGGATGAAAATGGGCCGGCGCCCATAGCCGTCGCTCAGCCGCCCCAGCAGCGGGGCCGAAAACAACTGCACCCCCAGGAACAGCCCCGTGCCCGCCGAGAGCCACAGCTGCGGCTCGCGCAGCCCCCGCACAAACTCCGGCATCACCGGGCCCACCGCCGCCCCCACAATTACGTCGACCAGGATGATGGCATAGAGTAGCGGCAAGCGGCGGTCGGCAGGGGCGGGCATGGAAGCAGTCGTTGGCCAAAATTACGGCTGCCCCGCGGGCAAGCCACTGACCTATTCCGCCACCGGCCGAAACAGCTTGCGGTCGGCCCAAAAAGTGCCGAAGGGCACCACGGAGGCGATAAAGCCCAAAGCAGCGGTTTTGAATGCCCAGCCGCGTTCGATGGTCTGCTGAATGAGCAGAAACACGTACAGCACAAACAGCAGCCCGTGCGCCATGCCCACCTGCTTCACGGCCAGCGGCTGCCCGGCCAGGTACTTCAAAGGCATGGCAATAAAAAGCAGCACCAGCAGCGAAATGCCTTCCAAAAGAGCGACGAGCCGTAAGCGGCCCAGCCCGGTAAGCAGTAAGTCTTTCATAGGAGAATAAAAAAAGCGCGACGAGTAACCGCCGCGCTTTGTGACAAAGAAGTTAAAAGTTGAGAGTTAATAGTTAAAAATCCTACGGGCAGTGTCTTAACTTTTAATTCTCAACTTTTAACTATTTTTCTACGCCAGGTTGTTCGACGTAGCCTTGGCCGCCAGAAACTCGCGGTTCAGGATGGCAATGTTTTCCAGCGAAATGCCCACCGGGCATTCGGCGGCGCAGGAGCCGATGTTGGAGCAGGCCCCGAAGCCTTCCTTGTCCATCTGGGCCACCATGTTCTCGACGCGGGTGCGGCGCTCCACGTGGCCCTGCGGCAGCAGCGCCAGTTGCGACACCTTAGCCGACACGAACAGCATGGCCGAAGCATTCTTGCAAGCGGCCACGCAGGCCCCGCAACCGATGCAGGTAGCAGCCTCAAAGGCGCGGTCGGCTATTTCCTTGGGAATTGGAATCTCGTTGCCGTCGGGCGCGCCGCCGGTGTTCACGCTCACGTAGCCCCCGGCCTGGATGATGCGGTCGAAGGCCGAGCGGTCCACGCTCAGGTCCTTGTTCACCGGAAAGGCGTTGGCGCGCCAGGGCTCGATGGTGATGGTGTCGCCGTCCGAAAACTTGCGCATGTGCAGCTGGCAGGTCGTGGTGCCCTTCTCCGGCCCGTGGCTGCGGCCGTTGATGAACAGGTCGCACGAGCCGCAGATACCCTCGCGGCAGTCGTGGTCGAAGGCCACCGGCTCGTCGCCTTTGCGCAGCAGGTCCTCGTTCAGCACGTCGAGCATTTCCAGGAAAGACATCTCGGGCGAAATGTCCTTCACTTTGTACTCCACAATCTTCCCCTTGGTGTTGCGGCCCGCTTGGCGCCACACGTTCAGGGTCAGGTTCATCGGTTTTGCGTTGGGGTTGCTTCCAGCCATGTCTTTTGAATTAAAAATTAAGAATTAAAAATTAAGAATTGGAAACCCAGCACAGCCGATTACCAACGGTTAATTTTCAATTCTTAATTCTTAATTTTTAATTAATTATTTGTAGCTCCGCTGCGTGAGCTTCACGTTTTCAAACGTGAGTTCTTCCTTGTTAAGTTTCTCCGGCTGGTTGTCGCCCTGGTATTCCCAAGCCGATACGTAGGCGAAGTTTTCGTCGTCGCGCAGGGCCTCGCCCTCGGGGGTCTGGTACTCCTCGCGGAAGTGGCCGCCGCAGCTCTCGTTGCGTGCCAGGGCGTCGTCCATCATCAGCTCGCCCAGCTCCAGGAAGTCGGCCACGCGGCCGGCTTTTTCCAGGGTCTGGTTCTGCTCCTCGCCGCTGCCCACAATTTTCACGTCGCGCCAGAACTCCTGGCGCAGCTTCTGAATTTCGGCTTTGGCGTGGCGCAAGCCCTCTTCGTTGCGGCTCATGCCGCAGTACT
Organism: Hymenobacter sp.; assembly: GCF_031398885.1. Classification (GTDB taxonomy): domain Bacteria; phylum Bacteroidota; class Bacteroidia; order Cytophagales; family Hymenobacteraceae; genus Hymenobacter. The sequence goes on along the minus strand of NZ_JANNOD010000050.1, from coordinate 37,108 downwards.
CCCACATCAGGTGGCCCAGGGCCTTGTGGAAGTCATCGGGCGTGCGGGTACCCCTGATGTTGAGCAGCGTTTCGGTGCGGGCCTGCACCCCGGCCTTGGCCTCGGCAAAAGCGGGGTGGTTGATGTCAACCGGCTTGGGCGCATTCTGCGAGAGGTAGTCGCCGATGGTGTACGGAATCACGAAGTAGCCATCGGCCAGGCCCTGCATCAGTGCCGAGGCGCCGAGGCGGTTGGCGCCGTGGTCCGAGAAGTTGCATTCGCCCGTGGCGTAGAGGCCCGGGATGGTCGTCTGCAAGTTATAATCCACCCACAGGCCGCCCATGGTGTAGTGCACCGCGGGGTAAATCCGCATGGGCAGCTCGTAGGGGTTTTCGCCGGTGATTTTCTCGTACATGGCAAACAGGTTGCCGTACTTCTGGCTCACGGCCTCGGCGCTAGTGCGCTGGATAATCTCGGCGAAATCCAGGTACACGGCCAGGCCGGTGCTGCCCACGCCGCGGCCCTCGTCGCACATCTGCTTGGCGTTGCGCGAGGCCACGTCGCGCGGCACCAGGTTACCGAAGGCGGGGTACTTGCGCTCCAGGAAGTAGTCGCGGTCCTCTTCTTTGATGTCGGCCACCTTGATTTCGCCCTTGCGCAGCTTCTCAGCCGTCTCTTTGGTGGCGGGCACCCACACGCGGCCGTCGTTGCGCAACGACTCCGACATGAGCGTAAGCTTCGACTGGTAGTCGCCGCTCACCGGAATGCAGGTGGGGTGAATCTGGGTGAAGCAGGGGTTGGCGAAGTAGGCGCCTTTCTTGTGGGCGCGCCAAGCGGCCGTCACGTTGCACTGCTTGGCGTTGGTGCTCAGGTAGAACACGTTGCCGTAGCCGCCGGTGGCCAGCACCACCGCGTGGGCGGCGTGGTTCTCAATCTCGCCGGTGATGACGTTGCGCGTCACAATGCCGCGGGCCACGCCGTCCACCGTCACCAGGTCGAGCATTTCCGAGCGGGTGTACATCTTCACCTTGCCGTAGGCAATCTGCCGGCTCAGAGCCGAGTAGGCGCCCAGCAGCAGCTGCTGCCCGGTCTGGCCGCGGGCGTAAAACGTGCGGCTCACCTGGGCGCCGCCGAACGAGCGGTTGGCCAGCAACCCGCCATACTCGCGGGCGAAGGGCACGCCCTGGGCCACGCACTGGTCAATGATGTTGACCGACACTTGGGCCAGGCGGTACACGTTGGCCTCGCGGGCGCGGTAGTCGCCGCCCTTGATGGTATCGTAGAATAAGCGGAACACCGAGTCGCCGTCGTTCTGGTAGTTCTTGGCGGCGTTGATGCCGCCCTGCGCGGCGATGGAGTGCGCGCGGCGGGGCGAGTCGTGGTAGGTAAAGGCCTTCACGTTGTAGCCCAGCTCGGCGAGCGAGGCAGCGGCCGAAGCCCCGGCCAGGCCCGTGCCAACCACAATCACGTCGTACTTCCGCTTGTTGGCGGGGTTCACGAGCTTGACATTGAACTTGTGCTTCTCCCACTTTTCGGCGAGGGGGCCTTCGGGAATCTTGGAATCCAACAGCATAGAGGACGGAGTGATGGAGTGGTTAAGGACCGGTAGAACAGCCAAAGGACGCAGGTGTTGCCCAACGGGCGGCTATTTTCCGGCGCACAATCAAATCGGACTTAAAAAATCGAGGCCACGGATTGCAGAAACGCTGGCGCGCCGGAGGCCAATTCGCCCTGGTTGTCGGTGAACAGGAAAAAATACAGCGGCATCGAGGCAAAACCGGCCGATACCACCACGGCAAAGGCGTAGCCGGCCCATTTGATTACCGGCGTGTACTTGCGGTGGTTGAGCCCCAGGGTCTGGAAACCCGAGCGGAAGCCGTGCCAGAGGTGGTAGCCGAGGCTAATCTGCGCGGCCACGTACAGCAGCACGTACCACCAGATGTGGAATGACGACACCACGGCCAGGTATAGGTTGTCGAGGTCGCGGGTTTCGAGGTTTTCGCCGCCAATCTTGTCCAGGCCCCCGAAGCGGGCGCGCCAGAAAAAATTGTAGAGGTGCACCAGCAGGAAAATCAGGATGATGGTGCCCAGAATGCCCATGTTGCGCGAGGTCCATTCGCTGTTCTGCTCGGAGTGGTTGGTCACGTAGCCCTGGCCGCGGGCCGTTTTGTTGCGGCGCGACAAGGCAAAGGCCTCGTAAATGTGGAAGCCAAAGCCCAGCACCAAACCCCACTCGATGGTGCGGATGATGGGGTTGGTGCCCATGAAGTGCGAATAGGTGTTGAAAGCGGCGCCCTGGTCGTGCTTGAAGAGCTGCAGGTTGCCCACGAGGTGAACCACCAGAAAGGTGCACAGAAACAGCCCCGTGACTGACATTATTATCTTCCGGCCGATGCTGCTGGTTAAAGTTTTTGTTATCCAACTCATAAAGTAGCCAAAATATGGAAGTGAGGAAGTACGTTTATAAGACTCAAAGGTAGGCCCCGCCCGCTAATCGGCCAACGAGCGGGCCCGATTTTTGCCAGGGCAATTTGCCCGCGGTAAACAATTGCCGGGCGTGGTGAATCTATCCCTGGCCGGCATCGTTTACACGCCCAGGCGTGGCCATTAAACAACCCCCAGAGGTGCCAGATGTTTAGTTTTTGCCGCTTCCCGGCGGTCGGAGCCGAGTTTACAACCGTTCTTCTTTTTTCTCCTGTCAGCAAGCTGGTATGATACAGATTTCTCCATTTCGGGTCAGGTTATTGCGGCGGGTGGCGCTGCTGCTATTCGTGCTGGCCGCCGGGCTGAGCCTGCGGCCGGACGCCGCCTGGGCCTCCCACATCCGCGCCGGCGACATCCAGGCCAAAACGGATACCACATTGCCCGTGGAGAACCGTAACCGGCGCCGGATATTCTTCAGGATGATTCTGTATTTGGATAACATCGGAAATGGTGGCCAGGTAGTGGACCAAGAAAAGGTGACGATTTTCTTTGGGGATGGCACCTCCACTTGTATCGACGGCGCCATACCAAGGGTAGGGGGCAAGCGGCCTATTCCCGGCAACAACGGCGACACCAGTTCCAATCTCTACCTTTTCGAGCATACATTTCCTGCGGACATTGGCTACACAATCAGCTTTGTGGGTGAGAACCGCAATGAGGGGGTAGTAAATATGAGTGATTCCAGAGATCAGAGATTTTTCATCAGTACTACCATTACCATAAGTGCAGCCCTGGGGCGCAACAATGCACCAATTCTGACCGCTCCGGCGATAGATAAAGCGGCAATAGGCCAGGTGTTTGAGCACAATCCCGGGGCTTTTGATGCTGATGGCGATTCGCTAGCTTACAAATTGCTCAGCAGCCAACAGGATACCCGGCCAGTCGAGAGCATCGTTGGCTTGCCCTGCGCGGGTGCCACCGGCAATAATACACCTGACCCTAAACCTTGCACAAACTACCGTTTTCCGGCCGACCCCAGCATTGCGCCGGGAGCCGTGCAGGTGCCGTATCCTGGCCCGCCGGTGGGTGTGCCGGGTGCCCCGGCCATTTTTGTAATGGATGTCAACGATGGGCAGATTGTCTGGAACGCCCCAGCCCGGGCCGGCCTCTACAATGTGGCGATGATAGTGGAGGAGTGGCGCCGCACGCCGGGGAGGCCAGGCAGGCAAAAAATCGGGAGTGTGATTCGGGACATGCAGATTACGGTGACCGCGACCAACAATCTGCGGCCCATCCTCACCATTCCCTTGGACATCTGCGTCATCGCCGGGGAGCGGGTCACGGGCGTGGTGACGGCCGTGGATGGGGTGTCGGCCACGAGCACGCCCCAGACGCCGGTTTCTTTGTTTGCCTATTCGGGCATTATTCCCCCGGCCACCTTCGTCCAGAACCAAACGGGCCCGCCCATCGCGCGGGGCACCTTCAGCTGGCTGACCGAATGCAACGACGTGGCCCGCTTGCCCTATCAGGTGCTGTTCAAGGCCCAGGACAACCCTACCCCCATCACGCCCGCTAACCCACCGCTGATTGACGAGCAGGTTTGGCGAATCACCGTTGTTGGCCCCCCGCCCCAAAACTTGCGGGCCGTGCCCGTGAATACCGGCATCAACACCACCCAGCTCAACTGGGACACCTACCGGTGCGCCAATGCCTCGTTGATTCACATCTACCGCAAAGAAAATTCGGGACCCGACCCGGAGTTTTGCGTCACCGGCATTCCGGCCTCGACGGGCTACGTACGCATTGCCTCCGTGCCCGCCACCGAGACGTCTTTCATCGATGCCAACCGGTCGGCCAGCGGCGCGAACCAGGGCCTGGACCGCGGCAAGACGTATTGCTACCGCATCTACGCCGAATTTCCGCTGCCGGCGGGCGGGGCCAGCATCGCCTCGCAGGAAGCCTGCGCCACCTTTGGGGGCCGCTCGGCCCTGCTGACCAACGTGGACGTGGAAACCACCAGCCCCACGGACGGGGAGATTACGGTGCGCTGGACGCAGCCCAAGCCGGCGGTCGGCAATACGTTTGACGGCACGCCGTCGTACGTGCTGTCGCGGGGCGAGGGGCTGAACCCCACCGTGTTCACGCCGGTGCGGGCTCCCTTCACGGCCCTGACTGATACATCATACGTCGACCTGAAGCTCGACACTGAAACCAAGCAGTACACGTACAAGCTGGAGTTCATCCTAACCAAAGGCGGCGTTTCCGTGCCCGAGGTTTCGCCCACGGCCAGCAGCGTGCGCACCAGCGCGGTACCGTCTAGCCCGGCGGCCACCGCTGTCACCGTGAGCTGGACCTACAATGTGCCCTGGGACAACACCACGCGGCCGGCCACCATTTACCGGCGGGTGGGCACGAACGCCAGCGCGCCCTACGTGCGCATCGGCAATGCGCCTACCACCGCTACCGGCGGCACCTACACCGACCCGGGGCTGACCAAGGGCGAAACGTACTGCTACTACGTGGAAACGAGTGGCCGCTACGCCAACTTTGCTTTCCTAGATAATCTGCTGAACAAAAGCCAGCGGCAATGCCTCGTGCTCGTTAGCCCGCCGTGCACCCCGGTGCTGGCCTTGCAAACCACCAACTGCGACAGCCTGGCCGCGCTGCAGGAGTTCCCGCGCCTGAACGAGCGCTACACCAACCGGCTGGCCTGGACGCTGAGCAACCGCCCCGAGGGCTGTGACGCCACCATTGCCAGCTACCGGGTGTACTACCGCCCCGCGCTCACGGGCCCTTTCACGCTGCTGGCCACCACCACCCAGCCCCGGTTTGTGCACACCGACCTGGCCTTTTCGGGGGGATGCTACGCCGTGCAGGCCGTGGCCCCGACCGGGCTGGTGAGCGACACGAGCAACGTGGCCTGCCAGGACAACTGCGTGTTCTTCAAGCTGCCCAATATTTTCACGCCCAACGGCGACAACCAGAACGCGGTGTTCCGGCCCAAGAACAGCAGCCCCATCCGCAGCATCCGCTTCCAAGCCTTCAACCGCTGGGGCGTAAAAGTTTTCCAGAACACGACTACCGCGGCCGACCGAATCCTTATCAATTGGGACGGCGGGGGGCCGGTGGGCGAGTCCAGCGGTGGGTCCAGTAGCCGGGTGGCCGAGGGCATTTACTATTACCTGGCCGAGGTGGAGTTTGCCGACTTCGCCAACACCAGGCGCACTTACAAGGGCTGGGTTGAAATCGTCCGGTAAGGCGGGCGCATTTTAATGCTTTATTGCACAAGGCGAGCCGTTGGGTTCGCCTTGTTTTGTTTGTATGAAGCGCTGTCTAACTTGCATGTTGCTGGTGTTGCTGAGTAGCTGCGCAAACTCGCTGGTGCGCTGGCAGCGGGATTTTGCAACGGGAAGCAAAGCCTCCATTGGGTCTCCGGCCGCGGCCCGTGAGGCGGCCATTCAATACTTAATTCGGAAAGAAGGCGCTGCGGCACGCTATTTTCTGGATAGTGCGTCGGTAAAGCCGAGCGGGAAAGTTTGGCTGGTAACAATTCCTACGCGGCGCGGCGGCGAGCCGGGCAAGGTCATCATGGGGTTGAAAAGCACGAACGGCCGCGTGGGGTGGATTCGGTTGAAATAATTGTTGGCTTACTTTCGCGCTCCATCCATTGTCTTTTCAACCTCTTTTCCTGTGGTTAAAACCGCCATCCTCTTCCCCGGCCAGGGCAGTCAGTTTCCGGGCATGGCCCGCGAGCTGTTCGACCACAACCTGGAAGCCCGCGCCTTGCTCACCCAGGCCAATGACATCCTGGGCTTCAGCCTCACCGACATTATGTTCAACGGCTCGGATGAGGACCTGCGCCGCACCGACGTTACCCAGCCGGCCATTTTCGTGCATTCGGTGGCGCAGTTCGTGGCCCGGCCCGAGCTGGTGCCGGCCATGACGGCGGGCCATTCCCTGGGCGAGTTCTCGGCCCTGGTGGCGGCCGGCGTGCTGCGGTTCGACGACGCACTGCTGCTGGTGGCCCGCCGGGCCCAGGCCATGCAAGCCGCCTGCGAGGAGCAGCCCGGCACCATGGCTGCTATTCTTGGCCTCGACGACGCCACGGTGGAGCGCATTTGTGAGGAAATTACCACCGCGGGCGACGTGGTGGTGGCCGCCAACTACAACTGCCCCGGCCAGTTGGTGATTTCCGGCTCGGCCGCGGGCGTGGCCCGGGCCTGCGAGGCGCTAAAAGCCGCCGGGGCCAAGCGCGCCCTGCCGCTGCCCGTGGGCGGGGCTTTCCACTCGCCGCTGATGCAGAGCGCCGCCGCGGCCTTGGCCGCGGCCATCGAAAAAACCGCTTTCGCCGAAGCCCGCTGCCCGGTCTACCAGAACGTGGACGGGCGGCCCCACTCGGCCCCGGCTGAAATCAAGGCCAACCTGTTGCGCCAGCTCACCGCGCCCGTGCGCTGGACCCAGGCGGTGCAGCAAATGGCTGCCGATGGCGCCACCGAGTTTGTGGAGTGCGGCCCCGGTAAGGTGCTGCAGGGCCTCGTAAAGAAGATTGCGCCCGCCGCGGCGGCGAGTTCCGTGGGTTGAGGAGGGCCGCCCCCGCATCCTACCAGAACCGGTTGGTGCACACCACCTGGGCCTTTTTCTTGATGCGCAGCCCCACCAGCACCTCGTGGCTGCCGCCGTTGTAGCCGGCCAGCTCGGAGAGGCCCGCGTCGTAGGAATAGCCCAGCGTGTACTGCTCGTAGCTCAGGCCCACCATCGCCACGGCCGAGTCGAAGGCACGCCAGGACACGCCGGCCCACAGCAGGTCCTGGTACTTAAGCTTGGCGTTGAGGTCGAGCGAGAGCGGGGCCGGGTTCACGGCCTTGACCAGCACCGACGGCACCAGCGACCAGTCGTCGTTGAGCGGCAGTCGCACGCCGGCCGTGGCGAAGTAGTGCCGCTTGAGGGAGTTGCCGGGCGCGCCCTCGCCCAGCAGGTTGGGGCCGTAGGAGAAGTTGAGCTGGTTGCCAAGCAGTTGCGCGCCCGACACACCCAGGTAGAAATCGGAGCTGTACACCCACAGGCCCACCGACCCGTCCAGCACCCGCGAGGCGGCGCTGGCCGCGCGGGTGGTGCGGTCGAAGAATTGCAGCTGCTGCCCGTCCACGGCAAACTGCTGCATGCCCGCCGACACACCCAGCGCCATTCGGAGGTTGGGCCGGAGCACCATGTTGTAGGCGTAGGAAAGGTAGGCACCGGTCCGGCTCGTGGGCCCGGTCACGTCGTTGTACACAATGCCCCCCACCGCGTGGAACGGCCGGCGCCGGTCGCGCAGGGTGCGCTTGCCGGTGCTGCGCCACTTGCCCAGCGAGGAGCTGGCGCTGGCGTAGTAGGTTTTGGGCGCCCCTTCCAGGCCCGTCCACTGGGTGCGGTAGCTGAGCTTGACGTCGATGTAGTCCTCCACGCCCGTAGCGCCGGGGTTGAGGATGTAGTTGTTGTTCATGTACTGGCTGTACTGGGCCTGCTGCTGGGCCCGGGCCGGCGCGGCGGCCAGCAGCAGCGGGAGCAGTAGTATAGTTAGAGCTTTTTTCATAGCGGTTGTTTTCTTATTGTCTGTCCAGAGCAGTTTTCAGGTCTGAGTACGTTTTGGAATTTAGAATCTATCCGAAAAATAAATTGAACATTCTGCTGAGCTTGCCGAAGCAGAACGTGCTATGTCATCTGAATTATTTATGCACGAGTGCTTAACTTTCAACTTTTAACTTCTCACACGCGAAACCGCTGCGGGAAGATGGTCCTGCCGCGACAAGTAGATGTCGGATGAGCAGAAAATTGTGTTAATACAGAATCGTAATTGACCCGCTGTAGGACTTGCCCAGCGTGCCCTTCGTGACGACGACGTAATAGTAGGTGCCGACCGGCGCGGGCTGGCCGTTGATGTCGCCGCGCCACTCATTGGCCCGGCCGTAGTTGTTGGCCGAGAATATTCGGTTGCCCCAGCGGTTGAACACGCTCACCGTGTTGTCGGGGAATTGCTCGATGAACTCAATCTGCCAGGTGTCGTCGCGGCCGTCGTTGTTGGGCGTAAAGGCGTTGGGAATGCGAATGGCCGGGCGCACGGTCACCGTCACCTGGTCGGAGTCGGCGCAGCCGCCCGTCCCGGCCGAGAGCGTGTAGGTAGTGGTCACCGTGGGCGAGGCCACGGGCCGCAGCCGGTTGTTGCCCGGGAAAGTCAGCCCCGCCGTCGGCGTCCACGTCACGGGGTAGGTGCCATCGGCGCGGCCTTCCAGCGTCACGGAAGTGCCGGCCAGAATCTCCTTGTCGGGGCCGGCATCCACGTCCACCGGCGGCTGAATGCGCACCGCAATGCCATTGGAAACGGCCGTAACGGCTTGCGCGCACGCGTTGGTCGTGCGCAGGCGCAGGGTCACGGTCTGGCCCGCGCGCAGCGTCGTGCTGGTGAAGACCGGGCCCGTGGCGCCCGCCACGTCGGTGCCGTTGACCTGCCACTGGTACTCGGGGGCCGGGCCGGGTTCGGTCACGTTCGCGATGCCGAACGACAGCGGCTCGCCCAGGCAGACGGGACCGTTCGGTTGCGCGTCGATGGCGAGCGTGGGCGCCGGCGTGGGCGTGCGCGTCACCGCGACGGTGGCCGCGGCCGGGCCCGTGCTGCACAGCCCCGCCGTGGGCGTCACCTCCACCCGGACCTGGTCGCCGGTAACCAGCGTGCTGCTGCTGAATGCGGCCCCGCTGGCCACCGCCACGTTGTTGACGAACCACTGGAACGTGGGCGCGGTGCCCGCGTTGGTCGGCACGGCCGTGAAGGTCAGGGGCGTGCCGGGGCACTGCGTGGGCGGGGCCGCCAGGCTCACGCCGGTCGTCACAAGGGGCTCCACCCGCACCGTCACCACGTTGGAAACCGCCGAAGAGCAAGTGCCGGTGCCCGAGTTCACCCGGCGGCGGTAATAAGTGGTGGCCGTGAGCGGGCCGGGCGCGTAGGTTTCGCCGGTGGCGGCGCCGGGCGCGTTCGTCCAGGTGGCGTTATCCGTTGAAAATTCCCACTGGTAGGCAAACGTGCCCGTGCCGCCATTGGCCCCGCTGGTGCTGGAGAAGGGGGTGGGCGCGGTCCCCGCGCAGATGTCCTGGTCGGAGACAATGCCGCCCGGGGCCAGGACCGGCAGCACCGTCAGGGTGATGGGGGGCGAAAACTCTGGTCCGCAGGGCCCTGAGCTCACCCGGCGGCGGTAGTAGGTAGTGGTTGTGAGCGGGCCGGGCGCGTAGGTTTCGGCAGTAGCGCCGCCAATGTCGCTCCAGGTAGCGTTATTGAGCGAAGATTCCCACTGGTAAGAAAAGGCGCCCGTGCCGCCCGTGGCCGGGGCCGTGCTGGTGAGCGGCGCCGGGGTAGCGCCCAGGCACAGCAGCTGGTTGGCGTCGATGCTGCCGGCCGTCAGCGTCGGTGTTATGGTAATGGTGACGACATTGGACAAAACGGGAGCGCAGGCGCTGCTTGAACTCGCCCGGCGCCGGTAATAGGTGGTTGCCGTAAGCGCACCGGGCGCATAAGTCGGCCCGGTGGCCCCACCGATGAGCGCCCAGGTTGTATTATCCGCAGATGCCTCCCACTGGTAGCCAATATTGCTCGCGCCGCCGGCCTCACTGATGCTGGTGAGGGGAGTAGGGGTGACGCCGGCGCAGAGAGCCTGGTCAGCGGCGATGGTACCGGCAGTGAGCGTCGGCAACACCGTCACGACGACGGAGGGCGAATACTCCGGCCCGCAAGACCCCGAACTCACCCGGCGCCGGTAGTAGGTAGTGGCCGTGAGCGGGCCGGGCGCGTAGTCGGCGCCGGTAGCGCCGGCAATGGCCGTCCAAAGCGAGTTGTTCGGTGAAGACTCCCACTGGTAAGCAAACGTACTGGTGCCGCCCGTGGCTGGGGCGCTGCTCGTCAGCGGCGCGACGGGGCCGCCGATGCACACGGTTTGGTCGGCGCCGATGGTACCGGCGGCCAGGGCCGGCGTCACGGTGATGGTAACGACATTGGAGAAGGCCGGGGCGCAGGCGGTGCCCGAGCTCACCTGGCGCCGGAAATAGGTGGTGGCATTCAGCGCGCCCGGCGCGTAAGCTGGCCCGGTGGCCCCGCCGATGAGCGTCCAGGTAATATTATCCAGCGAAAACTCCCACTGATAGTCGACGCTACCCGTGCCGCCCGTGGCCGAGGTTTCGCTGGTGAGGGGGGCCGGGGCGACGCCGGCGCAGAGAGCTTGGTCAGCGGCAATGGTACCGGCTGCCAGGGCGGGCACCACGGTTATCGTCACCACGTTGGAGGGAGTAGCAGTGCAAGGACCGGAGCTAACCTGTCGGCGGAAAAAGGTGTTGGCGGTGAGCGGGCCGGGCGCGTAGGTTTCGCCGGTGGCGGCGCCGGGCGCGTTCGTCCAGGCGATGTTATCCAGCGAAAACTCCCACTGGTAGGCAAACGTGCCCGTGCCGCCCGTGGCCGGGGCCGTGCTCGTCAGCGGCGCGACGGGGCTGCCAGCGCACACCGTTTGGTTGTCGGCGATGCTGCCCGTTGTCAGGGCCGGCGTTACGGTGATGGCTACGGTCTCGGTAACCCTGGATTCGCAGTAAGGCCCTGGTAAATTAGGCAGCAGCAGTTGAACGCGCCGCCGGAAGTAGGTTATGCCAACCGGTAGCGAGTTTGATGGCTGGTAGCCAAGACCAGTAGCTCCGCCTATAGCCGTGAAAGTGGCATTGTCTGACGAAGATTCCCACTGGTAAGTAATCGGCAGGCCGGCGTCGCTTGAAGCACTGGCGGTGCTGGTAAGTGGGGCCGGCGCTGTGCCGGCGCACAGCGTTTGAGGGCCCGCAATGCTACCCGGCACCGGCAAGTCTGGTACCTGGATAGTGCCCGAGCTTTCGCGGCAAAAGCACGCGGTCGTGATGCGTAGCGTTACGGTGTAGTTGCCGGGCGTGGCGTAAATATGAGGAGGGGGATTCTCAAGGTTTGAGGTGGTACCGTCGCCAAAATTCCAGGCATAGGTCTTCCCATCAAATTCAATGGGCGGGGCCCTGAATGTAATTTGCCGACAACCCGTTATCTGCGCACTAGGGCCCACGCGCAGCAGGGAGCTTTGGTTGAAGTTGACCAGGCCCAGGCCACTCAGGCGGCCGCCCAACTGCAGGCTATCGTCGGCGTAGCCGACCTTGGCCCCCAGCGAGTCCGGGTAGGGGATGAAGCCCAGCGCGGGCTGGTTGTCGCGGGCCACGTAAATCTTGCCATCGGGCGCGGCCTGCATCGAGCCCAGGTCGGCAGGGGTATTCTGATTGAGCGGAATGTCCTGCCTGGTAACCGGCCCGGTGCCGCTGATATCGAATTGCAGCAGCTTGGGCGGGTTGCGCACCGTGGCGTAGAGGTAGCTGCCGGGCGAAAACCCCACCCCATAGTATTTCCCTTCGCCGCTGTCCACGATGTACGGAACCAGTGGGTTGGCGCTAACCTGGCCCAGGTCGGTATCAAACCCAAACAGTTCGACGGTGCTGCTGCTGTCGCCTACCGCTTCGCTGTAGCGGGCCAGGGCCAGTTGCCGGCCATCGGGGGTTACTTTCATCTGGCCTTTGTAGCCCAGGGTCGCCACGCTCGGCGCGTGCAGGCTGCCGATGACTGAAATAATGGGAGTAGGCTGTACACCGGCCAGCGTTACGCGGTAGGCCAGAAAGGCGTCGCCCCGGTTGTCATTGCCGGTTGTCGCATCGCCCCACCCGTGCGTGATAACCCAGATATCGCAGCCGTTTTTATGGAATACACCCGTTATTTTCTCCGCCGTGCCGCGGGCCAGGGGCGTGTTTTTGGTGGTGGGTATAACGGTGCCCGGCCCACCACCCGCGGGAATCTCTATTTCCGAATAGCTTAGGCCCACGGTGCTATCCAGGGTGAAGAGCAGGTAGCGCGTCGGTTGGCCCGGCAGAGGTATGCCCGGCATCTTGAGGGGCAGGGGGCCGTCGGTGGTGAAGCGGTTGCCCGCCAGCCCCGTGCCGTTGGTCATCACGGTGCCGTCGCCGTTCCAAACGGTTTCGCCGTTGCTGTAAAAGAGAATTTTGCCGTCCTTATCCGACATCACCCCCGAGCCCGCGGGGGCATCCATTGCCCCATCGGTGAGCACCTTCGGAAGGGAGTCGGCAGAGGCCTGGTTGAAGTCCAGCCCCGCCTTAAAGCCGAAGTACCAAGTGTTGGCAAACTTCTCATCGGCCGCGCACTCCGGGGGCGGCGTGCCCTGCGCCAGGGCCGTAGTGGCCGCGCCGCTCAGCAGCAGGAGCAGCAACGCGAGCAGCCAGCCGGCCGCCGGTCGCGCCCGTTGGGCCGGGCACCGGCGGCCGACGCGGGCCGGCGGGCCGGACTCCGGCATATGCAGGGAATAAACGTTGGGGCTGGACAGGGCAGGATGCGGTAGCTCTGCGGGCATAGTGGAATGGGTAAGAAGGCGGACAGGTAAGCGCGACTCGGAAAAAAAAGTGCCGCGCGCCGCCCTTAAGAAACGGAGCCGGATGGTCAATTATTGCTAAAAAGCGCTGCCAGCCGGTTTCAGTAAAGCTAAAGCTACGCACGGCCGGCTAGGTTTGCACCAGGCAATGGCTGAATAGCGACGGAGGCCAGCGGCTACCGCCCGTTTCGGTGCCGCCCGGCCCAGCCAGTAGCTTGAGCCCCGATATTCTCGCAGGACTTACGCACTTCACCAAACCCTAAACCCCGGCGGGGCTAAAATCCGAACTGTTTGCGTGAGCTCTGCCCCTCATTTTTCACGGTATTCGGCTGGCAGGTGCTGCTCCATGTTACTTGCCCGGCCACGGCCGCACCGGCAGCGGGTCGGAGCAGCGGGCCAGCAGCTCGGCCACAGTCAGGCCCAGCCGCGGATGCCGCAGTTGAGGCGCGATTTCGGCCAGCGGCACCAGCGCAAACCGACGCTCGGCCAGCCGGGGGTGCGGCACGGTGAGGCCGGGCTGGTCAACCAGGGCGTCGCCGTAAAGCAGAATGTCCACGTCGAGCGTGCGGCTGCCCCAGCGCTCCAGCCGCTCGCGGCCGGCGTGGCGCTCAGTGGCCAGGCACTGCGCCAGCAGCTCGGCGGCCGGTAGGGCAGTGCGCACTGCCAGGGCCTGGTTGAGGAAAGCGGGCTGGTCTTCGCGGCCCCAGGCGGCGGTTTCGTAAAGGGCCGAGGCGGCGGCTATTTCACCCGCAGCAGTCGCTAATTGGGCCTGGGCAGCCCGTAGCAGCGCGGCCCGGTCGCCCAGGTTGCCGCCCAGCAGCAGGTAAGCCGTTACGGAGTTGCTCACGCCTGGCGCTGAAAAAATGCCGCCGTGCGCTCGGCCACGAACCGGGCCGGCTCGGGCAGCGCGGCCGCGGGCCAGGGGTGGGCCCCGCCGAACATGTGCGTGGCGCCGGGCACCAGGAGCAGCTCGGCGTCGGGCCGGAGCGCGCGCAGGGCGTGGGCGGCGGCCAACGGCACGGTCTCGTCCTGGTCGCCGTGCACCAGCAGCAGGGGCTGGCGCAGGCGGCGGCGCACGTTGTGCGGGATGTCGAGGCGAGGGCGGTTGGCGAGGTAGTCCTCCACGATTTGGTAGTGCAGCGGCAACTCCTGGCCGGTGCGGGCGTTGGGCACGTGCAGCACGCCGGTGCGCTGCCACTCGTCCAGCAGGGCCTGGGGCCAGCGCTGGTCCACGTCGGCGATGCCGGCCCAGGTGGCCACGGCGCGCACGCGCGGGTCCTCGGCGGCTTTCAGCAGCACCAGGCCGCCGCCCCGGCTGTGGCCCACCAGAAACAGGCAGCGCAGCTCCATTTCGGCGGCGGGCACGGGCGTGGCGCCGGGGGTGCACAGCGCGTCAATGAGCTGGCCGATGTCATCCAACTCGATGCTGAAGTTGTTGCGGCCAAACGCGTCCAGGTCCTCCAAATCGCCGGTGCCGCCCACCACCAGGCCGTTGTGCGAGAGGTTGAGCTTCACGAACACGAAGCCCCGCTCAGCGAAGAAATCGGCCAGCACCGGGAAGTGGCCCCAGTCCTTGAACCCCTTGAAGCCGTGCACGAACACCACCACCGGCTTGGGCCGGCCATCGGCGCGGTAGGTGGCGTCGGCTTCGAAGGCCCGGCCGTGGCGCGCGCCGGTGAGCAGCATGGGCGAATGGGTGAGCATGGGGGCGAAGGTAGGGGCGGGGGAGATGGGGACGGGGGGAGGCGGGAAGTATGTAAAACTCGGAAAGAAAGAAAGGTCCATTGCTTTCCCCCATCCCCCCACCTTCCGGCCTCCCCATCTCCCCCGTTCCGCCGTAATATTGTCGCCGCAATGCCCCACACTCCCACTCTCTCCCTCGACCAGATTCAGGCCCCCATCGCGGCCGAAATGGAGGAGTTCGAGCACAAGTTCCGCCAGTCGATGCGCACCAAGGTGCTGCTGCTCGACAAGATAATGGGCTACATTGTGAAGCGCAAAGGCAAGCAAATCCGGCCGATGTTCGTGTTTCTCACGGCCCGCGCCGCCCGCGCCGAGCCCGCCACCGGCGACCCGCTCCCCGGGGCCTCCTTCCGCGGCGCCGCCCTCATCGAACTGCTGCACACGGCCACGCTGGTGCACGACGACGTGGTGGACGAGAGCAATTACCGCCGTGGCTTCTTTTCCATCAATGCGCTGTGGAAAAATAAAATTGCCGTGCTCGTGGGCGACTATTTATTATCGCGCGGCCTGCTGCTGGCGCTGGAAAACGACGATTACGACCTGTTAAAAATCGTCAGCAACGCGGTGCGGGAATTAAGCGAGGGCGAATTATTGCAAATTGAAAAAGCCCGGAAGCTCGATATTACCGAAGACGTTTACTTTGATATTATTCGCCAAAAAACTGCCTCGCTGATTGCGTCTTGCACGGCGGTTGGAGCCGCCTCGGTTGGCGCGGACAAGGAAACCATTGAGCGCGCCCGCTTATTCGGGGAAAAGGTGGGCATTGCCTTTCAAATTAAGGACGACTTATTTGATTACGGCACCGCCGAAATTGGCAAGCCGGTGGGCATCGATATCAAGGAAAAAAAGATGACACTCCCGCTGATTTATGCCCTGCAGCAGGCCAGCTGGCTGGAAAAGCGCCAGGTAATTTTCAATGTGAAAAACAACGAAGGCCACCGCGACCGGGTGCAGCAGGTAATTGCTTTCGTGAAGAAATCGGGTGGCCTGGACTACGCCATTAATACGATGAAACAGTACCGCGACGAAGCCCTGGAAATCCTGCATACCTTCCCCGAATCGGCCAGCCGCACGTCGCTCGAACAATTAATTAATTACACCATCGAGCGGGAGAAATAGAATCGCGGATTTATCGTATTTTGACTGATGAAACGAACTTTCTGTGGTTTTGCAGCGGGGGAAGTCGCGCTATTTGTCGCTCAACAGAAAAGCCACTCAGTTCGAGTGGCTTTTCTGTTGTCAAGAGCGGAAAGGACGAACCACAAAAAAACCGTTTTATCAGTGAAAATCCGGTAAATCCGTGGTCCTATTGTGACACTTGGTAGCTCACGTCCTGCGCGTCGCTCACCTTAAACGTGACGCCGTCGAAAGAGCTGTCGACTTCCAGGGAGTGGGTGATGTTGCAGCCGGGGCACTTTATTTCTTCGATTTCGTGGTTCTCGGCGTGCGCGGGAGAGTCGGCCTGGTCGTTGGGGGCGGGCACGCCGATGAGGTCGGTGAAGACTTCGGTGTGGCAGTGCGCGCATTCAAACCTGAGGCCGACGGTGCGGCCCTGCAGGTCGGCGAGCGGGACGGGCGTGCTGGGCTGTTGCGGAATCCACATGAGGCAAAAGAATAGTGAGTGGAAAAGGAAGGAAAAGGGCCCGGGGCCCGGTTGGCTGTACGCGGCCGGTTTGAAAAAAGATGAGCCGACAGCCTGCCGTGGTTATTTTTGGTGGCCGCATCTGATTGCGGCCCGGGGAAATGGCCGACTTTGCATTCGCTGTTAAAGCCGTGGAGGGCGCTTGCCGGCTGCCGCGGGTGCCGCGCTGGCGCTCCTTGCTGCGCTCGTTTGCGCTGGCCAAGGACCCGCTGCCGGTGCTCGACAAGGTGCTGGCCCGCTACGGCGACACCGTGGAGCTGTTCATTGGCGGGGTGGAAAAGAGCATTCTGACCCGCGACCCGGGCCTGACGCAGCACATCCTGCAGAAAAACCACCGCAACTACGCCAAGTCGCGCTTCACCCAGGGCTTTTCGCGCTACGTGGGCCACGGCCTGCTCACCAACGAGGGCTCCGACTGGTTGCGCCAGCGCCGGCTCATTCAGCCCGGTTTCCACCGGCAGCGGGTGGCGGGGCTCACGGGCCTGATGCAGGAAATTACGGCCGACACGCTGGCGCCGCTGGCGGCCCAAGCCGCCGGGGCGGGGGGCGCCGTGGTGGTGCCCGTGCACGAGCTGATGACCCGGCTCATGTTCCGCATCATCGCCCGCTCGGTGTTCAGCACCAGCTTCCCCGAGGCCGAGCTGGACCGTTTGGCCGGGTTGATTACGCAGATTCAGGCGTTTTTCGTGCGCTCCATCCGCCAGCCCTACCTCAAGCCGCTGTTTTGGCTGCGCGGCGATTTCCGGCGGCACGACGCGCTGGCCGCTGAGATGCGCGCCCTGCTGGCCGGCTACATTGCCCGGCGGCAGCAGGCCAGCGCCGCCCCCGGCGCCCCGGCCCCGCCCGACGACCTGCTGCAAATGCTGCTCGATGCGCGCTACGAGGACACCGGCGAGCCCATGACACCCGACCGGGTGCTCGACGAAGCCCTGATTCTGCTCGTGGCCGGCCACGAAACCAGCGCCAACGCCCTCACCTGGCTGCTGTATTTGCTGGCCCACCACCCCGAGGAAGCGCGCGCCATTCAGGCCGAAGCCGATGCCGTGCTGGCCGGCCGACCGCTCACGTTCAACGACCTGCCGCAGCTCGGCAAAGCCCTACATGCGGTGCAGGAAACCATGCGCCGCTACCCGCCCGCCTGGATAACCGACCGCGTGGCCCTGGCCGACGACGAATACCAGGGCCTGCGCATTCCCAAAGGCACGCTGTTTTCGCTCTACTTCTACGGCCTGCACCACGACCCCAAAAACTGGTTCGCGCCCCAGGAGTTCCGACCGGCCCGCTTCGCCCCCGGCGCCGAGGCCCAGGCCGCGCCGCCCTTCGCTTATGCGCCCTTCGGCGGCGGGCCGCGCCTGTGCATCGGTATGCAGTTCGCCCTCACCGAAATGCAGCTCGTGACGCTGGAGCTGCTGCGGCGCTTCGAGGTGGAGTGGGTGCCGGGCCAGCCGCCCGTGACCATGCAACCGCTCATCACGCTGCGGCCGCGGGGCGACTTCCGGGTGCGGCTGCGGGCGCGGCCGGGTTAGCGGAACAGCGCCTCGATGCTGATTTCTATTTGGCTCACCGGGTCGTTTAGCTTTCCGTCCGTGAATTTGGCTACTGGCTGCCCGGGCAAATAGAGATTGACGCTTTGCAATTCGGGCAGGATGAGCCAGCACGAAGCCACCCCGGCTGGAAAGTAATATTCTCTGATTTTCGTTACCAACCCGCTGAGTGCCTGCGTGGGCGAAAGAATCTCAATGGCCGTGAATGGTGGGTCGGGGCAGCGAATGACGTCCTTTTCCCAGTCCAGCGCACGCTTGGGTAGCAGCGCCACGTCGGGTTTTAGTCGACCCGTGTTTAGCTCGAATTCTAGTTCGGGAAGCACGTCAAACCGGTCCTCGAAGGGCGCGAGCGCAAGGCTTAGGCGGTGAATCAAACGGGAATGATTGAACGACATAGCTTCCTCTAATACAACTTCAGTCTCGATAATCTCAATGGCTTGTGTTTCCATAAATCTGGCTTTTTCTCAAAGATAATTCCAATTTACTGCTTCGCTACTCCTTCAGCAGCTTGTCCACGGTGCGCTCGAAACCGGCTATTTCTTCCTGGTAATACTTCCCGGTGCCGGGCCCCGAAAAGCCGGTGTGAATCTTGCGCACGTTGCCTTTCTTGTCGAGGAAAATGGTGGTGGGGAAGGCCAGCACCTGGGCCAGCTGCGGCAAAGACTTCGCGGCCGAATCCTTGTTGGACACGCCGGCCACGGCCAGGTCGTAGCCGATGTTGAACCGCTCGCGCATGGTGCGCAGCCGGGCCGAGGCCACCTTGTAGTCGGGGCTGCGTTCGTAGCCCAGGCCAATGATTTCCACGCCGCGCGCCTTATTTTTCTCGTACCAGGGGGCCAGGAAGTTGGTTTCGTCCATGCAGTTGGGGCACCACGAGCCCAGGATTTGCACCACCACCACCTTGCCGCGGTACTTGGGGTCGGTGGGGGAGATGGCCCCGCCCTCGAACACGCTGGGGAATTTGAAGTCCAGCCGGCTTTCGCCCTTTTTGAGATAGGTCAGCGTGTTGGCGTCGGGCAATTTAGCGGTGGGGTCGAGCACAGCGGTGAAGGTTTCGTGACCGGACCTGCCGGAGTAGAAGTCGCCGGTGAGGCGGGCGGCCGCGGGCGGGCGGGGGTCCGAAGACTTAATGCCGGTAAACAAGAAGCCGTGGCTGCCGTCGAAGGTGCTGACTTTTAGTGTGTCGCCATCCGCTTGGCCGGCCAGGTAGCGGTAGTCGCCGGTGGTCGTTAGAAAGGTGCCCGTTACGTCGTTGCCCCTTTGCTCAAAAATTCCGACTGCTGGGTACGTTGTGCCTGCTTCGTCTTTGAAGGTCACTTTCCAGGTGCCCGCAAAGGACGCGGGCTGAACCGCGGCAACCGGGAACAGCCGCTGCCCGCCCCGCGTGGCCGTGAAAGGCACCCGGTAAGGGGCCTTGCCGTCGTACTTCACCCAGGCCCCTTGCAACTTGCCGACGCCGTCGGCGCGGACCACCAACGCGGCATCGAAGGCCCCCAGGCGGATGGTGGTGGAGTCCCCGGCGGCGCTGATTTCATCGAGCACAAGGCGTTCCGCGCCGTTGCGTAGCGTGAGGGTGGGCCGCTGGTTGTTGTCGGCGGTGCTCACTTCGAACAGGAACGGTATTTCCTGGCCCTGCGCCGCCAATACGCCGCGCCAAGGACCCGGCTTGAGGCCGCCGGGCAGCCCGCTGGCGTCGGCCTCGGGCACGGTGAAGCGGTCGGTTTCAGACTTGGTGCCCGACGACTGGCAGGCCGCGAGACTCAGGCCCGCAACGGCCGTGGCCAGCAGGCGGAAGGAAGTGGTATTCATAAGTAACCGCAAAAATGCGAACGGAAGCCCGACAACCGCGCCCCGCGCCATTAGGTTGCCGTCGGCTTCTGCGGCTTCTGCGCAAGCCTCCGCGCCCTCTGCGGGAACTCGGCCCCGCGCCGCCCCCAAAACACCGTCCCCAAAACCGGCTTCAAGCCCGCACTCGCGCTCTGGGGCTAGGTCCGACTTGCCGCCGGTGCTACATTTGCGCAACCACTCAATTTTGAATATCCTATGGCTTTCGACCTGGAAATGATTCGCGCGGTGTACGCCGGCATGGGCGCCCGCATTGAGGCCGCCCGCGCCGCCGTGGCGCGCCCGCTCACCCTCACCGAGAAAATTCTGTACGCCCACCTCTACGGCGGCGATGTGAAGCAGGCCTACGAGCGCGGCGTTTCCTACGTCGACTTCGCTCCCGACCGCGTGGCCATGCAGGACGCCACCGCCCAGATGGCGCTGCTCCAGTTCATGCAGGCCGGCAAGGCCACGGCCGCCGTGCCCAGCACCGTGCACTGCGACCACCTCATCCAGGCCAAGGACGGCGCCACTGCCGACCTGGCCGAAGCCAACACCGAAAACAAGGAAGTGTACGACTTCCTGGCCTCGGTGAGCAACAAATACGGCATCGGCTTCTGGAAGCCTGGCGCCGGCATCATTCACCAAGTGGTGCTCGAAAACTACGCCTTTCCCGGCGGCATGATGATTGGCACCGACTCGCACACGCCCAACGCGGGCGGCCTGGGCATGGTGGCCATCGGCGTGGGCGGCGCCGACGCCGTGGACGTGATGGCCGGCATGGCCTGGGAGCTGAAGTTTCCCAAGGTCATCGGCGTGAAGCTGACCGGCAAGCTCAGCGGCTGGACGTCGGCTAAGGACGTGATTCTGCGCGTGGCCGGTATCCTGACCGTGAAGGGCGGCACCGGCGCCATCGTGGAGTACTTCGGCGACGGTGCGGAAAGCCTGAGCGCCACCGGCAAGGGCACCATCTGCAACATGGGCGCCGAGATTGGGGCCACCACGTCGGTGTTTGCCTACGACGAGAAAATGGGCGACTACCTGCGCGGGACCGGCCGTGCCGAAATCGCCGAAGCCGCTGCCGCCGTGGCCGCCCACCTGCGCGCCGACGACGAGGTGTACGCCCAGCCCGAGCGCTACTACGACCAGCTCATCGAAATCGACCTGAACACGCTGGAGCCCTACGTGAACGGCCCGTTCACGCCGGACGCGGCCTGGCCCATCTCGGAATTCGCCGCCGCCGTGCGCGAGCACGGCTGG
Source organism: Hymenobacter sp. (assembly GCF_031398885.1). GTDB lineage: Bacteria > Bacteroidota > Bacteroidia > Cytophagales > Hymenobacteraceae > Hymenobacter. The sequence continues at coordinate 16,238 of NZ_JANNOD010000050.1, read as the reverse complement.
CCCGAAAAGCTCGAAGTCGGCCTCATCGGCTCCTGCACCAACTCGAGCTACGAGGACATTACCCGCGCCGCCAGCATCGCCTCCCAGGCCGTGGCCAAAGGCCTGACCGTCAATGCTGAGTTCACCATCACGCCCGGTTCGGAGCTGGTGCGCTACACCGTGGCCCGCGACGGCCTGCTCGACACGTTCTCGCAGATGGGCGGTGTGGTGCTGGCCAACGCCTGCGGCCCGTGCATCGGGCAGTGGGCCCGCCACACCGACGACCCCAAGCGCAAGAACTCCATCATCACGAGCTTCAACCGCAACTTCGCCAAGCGCAACGACGGCAACCCCAACACCCACGCCTTCGTGGCCTCGCCCGAAATCGTGACGGCCTTCGCCATTGCCGGCGACCTGACCTTCAACCCGCTCACCGACACGCTGCCCGGCACCCACGGCCCCGTGAAGTTCGACGAGCCCCAGGGCGTGGAGATGCCGCCCCGCGGCTTCGCCGTGGAGGACGCCGGCTTCCAGGCCCCGGCCGCCGACGGCCGCGGGGTGCAGGTGCTGGTGAGCCCCGCCTCCGACCGCCTGCAGCTGCTCGAACCCTTCCGCCCCTGGGAGGGCAGCGACCTCAAGGGCCTGCGCCTGCTCATCAAGGCCCAGGGCAAGTGCACCACCGACCACATCAGCATGGCCGGCCCCTGGCTGAAGTACCGCGGCCACCTCGACAACATCTCCAACAACATGCTCATCGGGGCCACTAACGCCTTTAATGGTAAGGCCAACGAGGTGCAGGACTACGTGACCCAGGGCGACGGCTACACCACCGTGCCCCAGGCCGCCCGCGTCTACAAGAGCGTGGGCATCGGCACGGTGGTGGTGGGCGACGAGAACTACGGCGAAGGCAGCTCGCGCGAGCACGCCGCCATGGAGCCCCGCCACCTGGGCGTGCGCGCCGTGATTGTGAAGAGCTTCGCCCGCATCCACGAAACCAACCTCAAGAAGCAGGGGATGCTCGGCCTCACCTTCGCCAACAAGTCCGACTACGACCTGGTGGAAGAAGCCGACCTCATCGACATCCTCGGCCTGACCACCTTCGCCCCCGGCCAGCCCCTGCAGGCCCGCCTGCACCACGCCGACGGTGACACCGACTTGATTACGCTGAATCACACCTACAACCAGGGCCAAATCGAGTGGTTCAAGGCCGGCTCGGCGCTGAACCTGATTCGGCTGAAAGAGAGCGGCGGCGCGCAACTGTCGCAGCAGTAATTCTGTCGCTTTTCGGTTAATTGAAACGGCCGCCTTAGAGGAATCTGGGGCGGCCGTTGTGGGTTAAGATTACGCCTCGCAAAGCAATACAGGAAGATGGACTTGTTGAACCAAACACAAACTTATGTTACAAAAAAGCACATTGTTTGGGTACTTAAGCTCCCTGGTTTTTTATTTGCTTAGCCTTACAAATCCGTTGTACGCTCAAACTATAGTTGATAGTATTAGTACTACGAATCCTAAATTTCTCGTTCGCAATCAGAAAGGGCAACTCTTATTGGTGTACGACGAGAATCGCAAAGCATGGGAAGTGCCAGGGCTGCAGTACGCCGGGCCAATTAGCTTTCAAGAACTGGCAGACAAAGCGGCTCAGGAGTTTGGTATTAAATACACCAAGTTTAGCTTGGGAGGGTTATTTACTTACCATTATCCCAATCGATACAAAACGATTATCCGGCCTTATTTCACCATGGTTTTCGCTGGTTTTACCAATGAAGATGCTTTCAAAAAAGCAGGTCATTTTCAATGGTTTAACTTTAATCAAATCAAGGACACAATACCATATCCAGCGTCCGTAATGATTGTTGAGAAGCTTGTTAAAAAGCCAAAAACGCTGTGGGCGGGCGCTTTTGAAGAGTATGGCTATACAAATCCAATAACTAATCCGTCGGTGATTAAATTTCGAATAATTGAGCCAATTTATAAACTCAAATAAATTCATTAGAGAATCAACGGGATTATTGAACGGTGATGCAAATTGCATAATATGCGACATTTTTTTTTAAGAACTGCAATTCTTTCCATGACCCTCGTCGCTCTCGACAACTTGGTAGTGCTGCGAAGCCCATCGCAGGGAGGAAGAATTCTTTGACCTCTGCCAGCGCAACCCCGCCGCGCGTCTGGAGCGCGGCCGAACACAATATCATCTTTGTGCTCCCGTCGGTGCCGAGTCCAGCCGCAAGTCCAGCGAGGTCATTTCCTCATGCTCTGAAACGGTGAGCGTTGGCTGGGTCATGTCTACGAGTCGTCAGCCGGGTTCACGCTGCCCTACAACTCGGTGTGCTCGCCCGATGCAACGTGGCTGAGCCAGGCCGCGTTTGAGCAGGCGTCGGAGGAGCTGATTGGCTTCGAGCGGACCTTAAACGCGGAACTGGTGCCGCCGGGCGTTGTCCTCGATTTGCGCCCGTTGCGCCGCGGGTAGCGGAATAGGGCCGGTGGGTGCAGCCGCAGGGCCAGAGGACTTGCCGCGCGGGGAATGGCTCGCCGGCCGTAGTTTCGGGACGTAATTTCCCCCGACTACCGCAATGCCCCCACTTCTTCGCAAAACCGTTAGATTCACCCTGTACGCGCTGGGCGGGTTCGTGCTGTTTCTAGTGCTCTACGCCGCGGCGGCTTTCACGCTGCCCCTGGTGCCGGTGGCAGCCGAGCCGGTGGCCGCGGGTGGGCCGCGGGTGCCGGTGTACCTGTTTTCGGCCAACGGGGTGCACACCGATTTGGTGCTGCCCGTGCGTTCGCCCCAGGCCAACTGGAGCCGGCAAATCAGGTACGCGCACACCACCAGCCGCGACAGCGCCGGCTACGATTATCTGGGTTTTGGCTGGGGCGATAAGGGGTTCTTCTACATCCCCGGCTGGGGCGACCTCACCGCGCCCATTGCCTTCCGGGCCGCGTTTCACCTGGGCACGGCCGCCATGCACACCACGTTTCACACGGCCGCGGAGCTGAAGCCTGGCCCGCGGTGCGTCCGGCTCGACCTCACGCCCGCCCAGTACGCCCGGCTGGTGGCCTACGTGCGGGGCAGCTTCCAGCCCGCGGCCGACGGCCGGGTCCAGTACCTGCCGGGCCACACCTACGCCGGGCACGACGCCTTCTACCAGGGGCAGTGGGCCTACAGTTTCTGGCACACCTGCAACACCTGGACCAACAACGGCCTGAAGGCCGCCGGCCAGCGCGCCGTGCTCTGGACGCCGCTGGCCGGCGGCATGTTCAGCCAGTACCAGCCGTAAGAACCCGAGCCGAAGCAGTAAGAACAGCTCCAATGGAGTGGCAGTACAGCCTAGTGATGCGCCGCTCGCTTAAGAACTCCTCTGAGAGGCTGTTTGGATTATCTTTCGAATGGGGTAGAGACGCATATTTGCGTCTCGCCGTTAGCTTCACTGGCCTTCGGTTGAACGGTAATCGTTGAACCGGCGTGGACGACGAGACGCAATGATGCGTCTCTACCCCGTTCGGATGGCTTAAAACTTAACTCTAACAGCTTCTAGGCAACGGCGGGGTGTTCCAACTGCTTCGTTGCGGTCGATTGGGCTACTGCTGCGAGCAAGATGCCGCGGCGTGCGGATGCCGGATGAGCAATACCTTTTTCGTCCTTCTTACGGCACTGGCTCATCCGGGCCGTGCTGCCGGTTGCCGTGCCTCTCTAGCCCCCGGATTTCAGCCGGAACGCGCGCTGGCCGGACGCGTTGGGGACCAGCCCAGTGAGGCGGAGGTCAACATAATTTCCGGTATTACGCCAACTACCTCCGGGCGATTGCGTATGAACAAGCCGTTTGTACCAAACTTTTTGTTTTACCTACCCCCCTTTCCGTATGCGCAAGCAATCATTTTTCGCCGCTTTTCTAGCCCTGTTTCTGCTGCTGGGCACCCACCTGACCGCCGCTGCCCAGGCAACCAACAAAGATTTAGCGGCCAGTGCCGCCATCTCGCCCGACCACACCACGCTGCTCAAGGCCCTGCAAGCCGCCGGCCTGGCCGATAAAGCCAAAGACAAAGGACCCTACACGGTGTTCGCGCCCACCAACGAGGCGTTCGAGAAACTGCCCGCCGGCACGCTCGACGAGCTGCTGCTGCCCGCCAGCAAGGCCAAGCTCAGCGGCCTGCTCACGTACCACGTCGTGGCCGGTAGCTACAAGGCGGCGGCCCTCAAAGACGGGCAAAAGTTGAAGACCGTAACGGGCGAGACCCTGACGGTGAAAAAGCAAGACGGCACCGTGACGATTACAGACGCCAAGGGCGGTTCTGCCACCGTGAACAAGGCCGATATTCAAGCCACCAACGGCGTTGTGCATTCCATCGACGCCGTGCTGATGCCCGGCAAGTAACCAGTCGGATAAACGTTTTGTCGTCCTGGCTCCCCGTCGCCCGGTCCGCATCTGCGGGGCTGGCGGCGGGGAGCTTTTGCTGCTGCCCTACTTCAACCCCGGTGCTGCGGCCGCAAAGTGCCGCATCCGGTAGCAGTTCATGGCCGTTTCGCCGAGCTGCTCGATGAGTTTGTAGTTGGCCACCGCGCCCACGGCCGCCCCGATGACCGGTACCAACTGGGCCATTTTGGCTAGGTCGATGTAGTCGCGGTACTCCTGCTGGAAGGTGCGCCAGTCGAACTCGTGCACGTCGGCGGGCAGGGTATGGCGGTAGGCGTCCCAGTCGGCGAGGCGGCGGTAGGTGGCGTTGCGGGCGTGCTGGCTGCTGAAAGCCAGTTGAAAGACGTGCAGCAGGTACACCCGTTCCGGGTATTCTTGCACGTCGTGGCCGTAGAGCGCGGCCACTTCAAAAAGCAGCTTGAGCTTGAGGCTGAGCAGCAGTGGGAAATCGGCCAACCCCAGCAGGAAGCCCCCGGCGCCCGTCACGGCGCCTTCGGCCGTGGCCATGGTGCGGTAGTTGATGATTTGGGTGCGCACGGCGGCTTCCCGCGCCGGCAAGGTTCCTGCCAGCAGCGGCCGGCGCGTGGTGTGAATGGAGCCAAACAGTACTCCGCGCACCATCTGCTTGATGGCCGTGGTAATAGCCTGGTGCACCCGCTCGGGCAGCAGCGCGTTGAGGCGAATTTGCACCCGGCGCGTGAAGCGGTTCATGAACGAGGGCGGCCGCTGCATCTGCTGCTGCCACGCCTGCACCTCGGCGCGGGCCTGCTGTTCGTCCGAAGGCATGGGTTGGTGGGGGTGAGTAGGCATGCCCGAAACTACGAACACTCGCGGGGCCAGGCGTTGGCGCGCTACGCCGGCTCGGCCACGCCCAGGGCCCGCAGCTGCGGCTGGTACTTCCGGTAAATCACCCGCAAGTCGGCGTTGTGCTTGGCCGCGTCCACCCCGATGCTCACGTTGCGGGCGTGGAAGCGGTGCAGGTGGCTGATGTGCGGGCACACCACCGGCAGCTGCCCGGCCAGCAGGAAGCGCACGTACAGGTCCAGGTCTTCGGCCATGGGCAGCTCCGCGTCGTAGCCGCCCACCTGGTCCACGAACGCGCGGCCGTAGCACACGTTGCCCTGAATGAAGTGCTCGGCCCGAAAAATGGCCTGGAGCATGGCGGCGGGCGTGTCGAACTGCCAGGCGTAGTAGTCCTCGTTGGGCAAATAGCGGCCCTGCTCATCCACGCGCAGGAAGTCGGCCACGAGCCAGGGCCGGCCGGGGTGGGCCAGGATGTGGGCGGCGTAGTGGTGCAGCGTGCGTTGGAGCAGCAGGTCGTCGTCGTCCAGCGGCACCAGCCAGGCGTCGGGGGCGGTTTCCTGGATGAGGCGGTTGCGGGCCCGGCCGGCAAGCTGGCGCGCCGGGTGGTGCCAGTGGCGCAGCGGCGGGCCGGGCTGGGCGGCGGCCTCGCGCAGGTAGGTGGCCGTGCCGTCGCGCGAGCCGTTGTCGTACACCAGGTGTTCAAAGGAGAAATCGAGCGGGGCGCGCACGGTGGCGCGCACGCTGGCCACGGCTTCGGGCAGCAGCGCCCGGCGCTGGTGGGTGGGGGTGATGACGGAAAAGTGCATGGGATAGGGGAGCAGCCCGCAAAAGTGGCGAACAGCGTGGAACTGCGCTACTCTACCGGCCTTTGCGGCTGTGGGTTGCCCAGGGTTCAGCAAAAAAAGTCGTCTCCTGCGGCATTAAGCAGACTTTTACGCACTGCTAAGCAACCCCAACGGCCCTGTTTTGCGGGAATGACCGCGGGCGTGGTGCCCGTGGCCGGCATTGCCAACGGCGGCACCCGGGAGCCGTCGGCTTTGCGTTCTGCGGGCGAGCCCGCGCGTCCGGCGGGCGTTGATTTTAGGGGTGATTGCTGGCGCAACTGCCGACCCGGTATAGGCCCCAGCCGAATTTTTGTCGTACTTGGCAGCCCAAACTCACCGCCACCGCGCCGCCCCATGAACCCTCAGCCACAACCGTCCAATGCCTTCATCGCCGCTTCCTGGATTGCCTTATTAGCCGGCATGGCCGCCTTCGTCATCGGGCTGTGGAACGCGCAGATGCCGCTCAACGAGAAGGGCTACTACTTCACGGTGCTCATGTACGGCCTGTTCGCGGCCATTTCTTTGCAAAAGAGCGTGCGCGACCGGCTCGACGGCATTCCCGTCACCAACATTTACTACGGGCTGAGCTGGTTTTCCACCCTGCTGTGCATTCTGCTGCTGGTCATCGGGTTGTGGAACGCCACGTTGGCCCTGAGCGAAAAGGGCTTCTACGCCATGTCGTTTTTGTTGAGCCTATTCGCGGCCATTGCCGTGCAGAAAAATACGCGGGACGCCCAGCGGGCCGGCGCCGCGCAGTAGCGGCCCGCCGCCGTTTGTCCCCACCCACTCGGTTTTCAATGCCCTCCGCAGCTCGTAAGGTGCTAAAAACTGCCGGCTACACGGCCGGTGCCCTCCTCGGCGTAGCCGGTTTGTACGTGGCCTCGGCGTTTGTCTTTTCGCGCATCCCCGTCGCCAAAACCCAGCCCCAGGCCGCGCCCGACGTGCCCGTGTTCCTGCATTCCAACGGCGTGCACACCGACATCGTGGTGCCCATCAAAACCGACCAGCTGGACTGGAGCCAGCAGCTGCCGTTTAGCAACATCCCGTCGGGCGACACCACCATGCGCTACATCGCCTTCGGCTGGGGCGACAAGGGCTTCTACCTCGACACGCCCACCTGGGCCGAACTCAAGTTCAGCACGGCGTTCGTGGCGGCGTTCTGGCTGGGCTCTTCGGCCGTGCACGCCACCTACCTGCACGGCCTCACGCCCGGTCCCGACACCGTGCCGCTCCACCTGAGCCGGGCCGAGTACGCCCGCCTCATCGCCTACATCCAGAACAGTTTTCGGTACGATGCCGCCGGCCGCGTGCAGCACATCAAGGGCCACAGCTACGGCCCGGATGACGCCTTCTACGAGGCTCGCCGCGTGTACAGCTTCCTGTATACCTGCAACACCTGGACCAACAACGCCCTGAAGGCCAGCGGCCAGCGGGCCTGCCTCTGGACACCCTCCGACAAAGGTATTTTGCACCAGTACGGCCGGTAGTGGCAACTCGTGCGCAGTCCGCAGTGAGCTGCTGGCCCGGACATAAGCCGGCCCCGCCGGCCGCTGAGCCGACGGGGCCATCAAGACGAGATTAGCGAACCGGCGCGGCCTAGTTAAGCCACACGTCGGCCACTTGTTCGAAGCGGTGGGCGGCAAAGGCGCCGTACGGACGCTCGGCATAAAAACCGAGCACGTGTACCTGCGGCTGGCCGGTGCGCACGTGCGGCAGCACGCGCACGGCATACACGCGGCCCGCTTCGGGCCAGTCGCCAACGTAGTCGGCCGGGCGCTGCGCGTCGTTCACGCAACGAGCAAATTGCTGCAAAGGCAGCGGCGTGGGGAGTTTAACTTTCGACATGGCCAAAGATACGGATTATGCGATAGACTAAAAAATTTGGAAACAATATTTTAGTCTTTTTTTGGGGTAATTCCCTTGATTTGCGCCGGTTAGCATTACTATCCCACGAACCTGTCTCATGTACGTTGCGAGTGAAAAGCTGGATTCAGCAAGGGTTGGAAAACAATTTACTAAATTAATTAGTAAATAGCAGCCCCAAGCCGTCTGGTCAGACGGGCGGGCGTCCTTATGCTTACCTCCCTTCACGATTTTATTGCCTCGGCTCACCTCACCACTCGGGAGTTGCCCCTGTTTGGTTGCCCGGTACCGGCCGGGTTTCCTTCGCCCGCCGACGACCACCTCGACGCCCCGCTCGACCTCACCCGGCACTTGTTCCGGCACCCGGCGTCCACCTTCCTGGCCCGCGTCAGCGGCGATTCCATGCTGGGGGCGGGCATCCACCCCGGGGACTTGGTGGCGGTGGACCGGGCCCTGCGCGCCCGGGAGGGCAGCATTGTGGTGGCCGTGGTAGAAGGCGAGCACACCATCAAGCGCCTGCGGTACCGGGCCGGCCGGCCCTGGCTGGTGGCCGAAAACGCCCGCTACCCGCCCCTGGCCGTGGGCGAGGAGCAGGGGCTGGCCGTGTGGGGCGTGGTCACGCACGTCATCCACGCCCTGGGCGACCACCAGGTGGCCGCGGTGTAGCAAGGGCCGGTGCGGCGGCGGCTTTGTTTCAGGAACTTCTGCTTTCCAAGGACTTCTGTCTTGCTTTCATGCTCACACTGGCCTGTGCGCCGGTAACAAACGCCATGTTTGCCCTGGTCGACTGCAATAATTTTTACGTGTCCTGCGAGCGGGTTTTTGCGCCGCACCTGGAGGGCCGGCCCGTGGTGGTGCTGTCCAACAACGACGGCTGCCTGATTGCGCGCTCCCGCGAAGCCAAAATGCTCGGCCTGAAAATGGGCGAGCCCTACCACTTGGTGCGCCCGCTGCTGGAGCAGCACCAGGTGCACGTGTTTTCGTCCAACTACGCCCTGTACGGCGACATGAGCCGCCGCGTGGTGCAGGTGCTGAGCCGGTTCACGGTGGGCGTGGAAGTGTATTCCATCGACGAAGCTTTTCTGGATTTTCGGGGCCTGCGCCTGCTGCAACCGGACCTGCTAGCCTACGGCACCGAAGTGAAGGATACCGTGACGCGGGATACTGGCATTCCCACCTGCGTGGGCATTGCGCCCACCAAAACCCTGGCCAAGCTGGCCAACCGCCTGGCCGGCAAGCACGGCACCAAGGGGGTGCTGGTGCTCGGCACGCCCGCGGCTTGGCAGGAAGCCCTGGCCCAAACGGCGGTGGAAGACATCTGGGGCATCGGCCGGCGCTACGCCCGCAAGCTGCACGGCCTCGACATCCGCACGGGGGCCGCCTTGGCGGCCCTGCCCGAGGCCTGGCTGCGCCGCCACCTGGGCGGGGTGGTGGGGCAGCGGCTGTGGCGTGAGCTGCACGGCCAGCCCTGCCAAGAGTGGAACCCCGCCGAGTGGGACGACGACGACCAGCTGCAGTCCAATGCCACCAGCCGCCATAGCGTCACCTGCACCCGCTCCTTTGGCCGGCCGCAGCACGACCCCGCCGTGCTGGCCGAAGCCCTGGCCACCTTCGCGGCCAAAGCGGCGGAGAAGCTGCGGCGGCACGGCCTGGCGGCCCATTTGGTGACGGTGATTCTGGGCACGGACAAGTACGCGCCGCTGGCCGGGCCCAAAACGCACACCGCGGTGGTCAGCCTGAGTACCGCGTCGCAAGATGTCCGCGAACTCACACGGGCTGCCCTGCGCGGCCTGCGCCAACTGCGCCGGCCCGGCGTGGCCTACCACCGCGCCGGCGTGCTGTTCAGCGGCTTGGAACCCGCCGGCCAGGTCCAGCTCGGCCTGTTTGCGGGCAGTGCCGCCGACCAGCAGCGCCGCCAGCAGCTCATGGGCGCCCTCGACAACCTAAACGCAAGCTTCGGCCGCCAAACGGTGCGCCTGGCCGCCGCCGGGGTTTCCAAAACGGCCGATGGCCAGCCCAAGCCACCGACCTGGACCGGACGTTCGGCCCACCGCTCGCCGCTCTACACCACCGACTGGGATGACCTGTGGCAGTTGGGCTAACAAAATGGCCCGCCACCGATGGCCGGCAAATAAAACGTCGTTCGCCAAAACCGTATTCCTGTCTTGGCAACGGCCCTAGCGCACCTCCACCGCCCGTGTCAAGACGCCACTTGTTCCCTGGGCCCGCAGCGTGTACAGCCCCGGTGCCAAGCCAGCCAGGCTTACGCCAACCGAAGCGCCCCCCGCTTCCTTGCGCAGAACTTGCTGCCCCAAGGTGTTGAAAACGTGCACCGCCGACAAGCCAAACCCCGTGGGCAGCTCCACCCGCAGCGGCCCAGCGGTTGGGTTGGGATACACCGCAAAGCCTGCTACTGCCGTCTTGGGCCGCGTGGGCAGCAGGGTAGCGTAGACCTGCGCCGCCGCATCGGCCGCGGCTTGCAACTGCGGCAGGGTGGGGGCGGCCAGCACCGCAAACACGACGGTAGCGGAATCGCCGGGTGCCAGCTGCGCCAGCCGGGTGCCCACCACCTGCGACACGTCGGTTCCGCTGGGCAGGCCGGTGCTGCGCTGCGCGCGGGCGGTGCCGCTGCTCAGGGTCAGGAATTTTTCGGCGAGCGAGAAGCCGTCCAGCAAGCGCACGGGGGCGCCGGCCGGGGCGTTGTTGTCGAGGGCGTAGGTGGCCGCCGCGCCGCCGCGCAGCAAGCGGACCCCGGCGTATTGGGCCGGCACGGCGGGCACCGTTGGCGGGTCCAGCGCGTAGCAGTAGCCTAGGGCGCGGGTGCTGTCCCAGGCGGCGGCATTGCGGCCGGCTCCGTTGGGCGTGGGCAGGTCCCAGTCCATGAACAGGCCCGCCAGCAGGGGCTTGAGCGTGTCGGCGGTGAGGTTGCGCAGCGAATACTCCAGCACCACGAAGTCGCGGCGGCCGGGCGTGGCCCAGGCGTAGGCCCGCTGGCGCACGACCACCCCCACGCTCCGCACGCGGCTGCCCGCCACCGGCACCGTGTCCTGAAACGCGACGCGGGCTTCCTGGTCGGCGCGCGGGCCGGGCTGCTGGCGGGTGGCCTGGCCGAGGCTGAAGAACGACTCCCGCGACTGCCCGTTGCGGGTGCGCAGCCGGTCCGACACCCGGGTCGGGCTGGTGGCCAGCAGCAGGCCGCCTTCGTACAAAACCCCGACGCCGCCGCGGTAGGCAAGGCCCGTGCCCACGGTGCCGGCCAGGTTATCAAACGCCAGGTTGCCGCGGCTGGTGAGCGTCAGGGCCAGGTCGTTGGCGTCCAGCACCACGTAGTCGGGGTTGAGCAGCACGTCCACGTACTGGTCGCGCTGGTAGCCGTCGCTGGCCGCGAGGCGGTAGCGCAGCGTGGCCGTGGTGTTCAGCGGAATGCCGCTGGTGGCCACGGCCAGCCGAAACGGGGCGGCCGCGTTGGTGGCCCGGCCCAGGGTGGCCAGGTCGCCCACCGCGAAGCTCCCCTGCCGCACCGTGAGGTAGGGCGAGAGCGAGGTGAGCGTGACCGTGAGGCCGGCCACGGGTTGGAGCAAGTTCTGCACGTCGGCGGTCAGGCGCAGGGTGTCGCCGGGGGCGTAGGCCACGCGGGCGGGGGCAAAGGCGCTGGTGGCCACGCGGACCTCCCGGCCGGTGGTCTGGGTCAGGGCCCGCCGCATGTTGAGCCGGCCGGTGCCCAGGCGGCCCGCCCAGGCGGCGTTGGCGGGCAGGGCGTCGATGTTGTCCGTGGTCTGGCGCAGCTGGGCCCCCACCTGGGCCGCCGTGAGCCGCGGAAACTGCCAGCGCACCAGCGCCGCCGCCGCGCTCACCAGCGGCGCGGCAAACGAAGTGCCGCCCACGGCAATGTAGTCGGCGTCGGCCGTCCCGCTCGAAGTGGGCCCGTGGTAGCCGTAGGTGGTGAGGATGCTGATGCCCGGCGCCACCAGGTCGATGCGGTAAGAAAACGTGGCACTGGCGTTTTTCTGGTCGGTGCTGTTTACGCCCGATACCGACAGCACGTGGTCGTAGGACGCGGGGTAGAAGCGCAGGTCGGCGTTGGTGTTGCCGGCGGCGGCCACCAGCACGGCGTCGCGGTTCACGGCGGCGTAGGTCAGGGCGTCCTGCTCGAAGCGGGAATAGCCGCCCGGCGCGCCCCAGCTCATGTTGATGACCTGGCAGCCGTGGTCGGCGGCGTACACCACGGCCTCGTAGCCGGCAAAAGTGCCGCCGGGGGTGTTGGGGTAAATGTTGAGGGGCAGGAAGCGGCACTGGTTGCCTGCCCCGGCAATGCCCGCGCCGTTGTCGGCCCGGGCCGCGGCCACGCCCGCCACCAGCGAGCCGTGAACGATGGTGATGTCGTAGCCGGCGTCGTTGTCGTTGTTGGCCAGGTCCCAACCAGTGAAATTGTCCACGTAGCCGTCGCCGTCGTCGTCGCGGCCGTTCACGGGGTCGGCGTAGTTGTGCTTGAGCTGCGGGCGCAGGTCCTCGTGGGTGAGCCGCGCCCCGCCGTCGACGATGGCGATGACGACGCTGCTGTCGCCGCGGGTCACGTCCCAGGCGCGGTAGGCACCGATTTGCTTGAGGTAGTACTGGCTGGCCGTGAGGCTGGTCAGCGTGGAGTCGGCCATCGGGTCGTTGGGCTGGTACTGGGGCAGCCGGATGTAGAGCGGCTCCACGTACTCCACAACGCCGGTGGCCAGCAGCACGGCGCGGGCGCGGGCCAGGGGGGTGGTGGCCGGAATCTGAAACTGGTAGATGCCGCGCAGGTCCACGCTGCCGGCTATGTCCGGGTTAGGGGCCTGGGTATGGGGGAATTTCTGCTGGACATCGCGGGCCCCCAGCGTGCGAAAAGCCGCTTCCAAAGCGGCGGGCTGCTGGCCGGGGCGTAGCTTCAGCACCAGGCGGCCGGGCACGGTGGGCGGCGCGGCGGCGGCCACCAGGGGCCGGCCCAATCCAATCGATAACAGGAAAAATAATAATCGTAACGCGTTTTTCATCAGCCTGATAGGTGGAGGTTATAGCGACGGTAAATGTAAGCTCCGTACGTAATTGCCAAGGCGTTTGGACGGCCAACGGCGACAAAAACCTGACCAAGCTGGTTTTCAACAGTGCCTGCTGGCCCGCGCCTCCGACGCGCTGCCCACTGGCTTCGAGCCTTCGGGCTCGTTGTCGTTGCCGAAACAAGTCGCGCGTGCTTCGTCCAACGACCGCGTCAGAGACCCGGAACCAGTTGGCAGCGCGTCGGAGACGCGCGCCGGCGGGGGAAAGGGGCGGCCCCGCCGTAACTTGCGCGGCGGGCCTCCGGCCACGCCTTTCCCCCCGTAATCAACCCGTCCCACCCCGATGATTCAGAAGCACCAAGCCACCCTCGACGCCGCCGTGCAGGCCCTGCACGGGCGCACGTTCTTCGCCGCTTTCCCCGAAAACCCTTCGCCCGATATCTACGGGGCCGACGCCGACGCGCAGGGCCGCGCCCAGTTCGCGGCCCTGCGCGGCCCGCACTTCACCGAGCTGCACCAGGGCGAGCCCCAGGGCTGGGCCGGCCAGGAAGAGTCGCCCTACGAGCAGGTGTCGCTCGACATCAAGTACCCGTTTTATTCTCCCGAAACGCTCATTGCCAACGCTCAAGGAACCTTCGCCGAGTGGCGCAAGCTCAAGCCCGCCCTGCGCGCGGCTCTGCTCACCGAGGCGCTGGAAGGTATGAGGAGCCGCTTCTTCGAGATTGCCTACGCCACCATGCACACCACGGGGCAGGCCTTCATGATGTCGTTCCAGGCCAGCGGCCCCCACGCCGCCGACCGCGCCCTGGAGGCCATTGCGGCCGGCTACGAGGAGCAGACCCGCTTCCCCGAAGACACCCGCTGGGAGAAGCCCATGGGCAAGTACAGCATCGCCCTGCACAAAACCTGGCGCGCCGTGCCCAAGGGCCTGGCCCTGGTCATCGGCTGCTCTACGTTCCCGACCTGGAACACGGTGCCGGGCATGTTCGCCTCGCTCGTGACCGGTAACCCGACCATCGTCAAGCCCCACCCCAAGGCGGTGCTGCCCATTGCCATCGTCATCGCCGAGGTGCAGAAAGTGCTGATAGAGCACGGCCTGAACCCTGGCATTTGCCAGCTGGCCGTGGACGCTGACGACCGCCTCATCGCCAAGGAATTGGCCGAAGACCCCGCCGTGAAGCTAATTGATTACACCGGCGGCTCGCAGTTCGGCGAGTACGTGGAAGGGCTGAAGGGCAAAACCGTGTTCACCGAAAAAACCGGCGTCAATAGCATCATCCTCGACTCCTGCGACGACCTCGACAAAGTGGTCCAGAACCTGGCCTTTTCCGTCAGCCTCTACTCGGGCCAGATGTGCACGGCCCCGCAGAACTTCTTCATCCCCGCAACGGGCGTGAAAGTGGGCGAGGAAATGGTGCCTTACGAGGACGTGGTGCAGAAGCTCTCGGCCGCCGTCACGGGCCTGGCCACCAACCCCAAGGCGGGGCCGCACGTGTTCGGCGCCATTCAGAACCCCGCCACCCACGAGCGGGTGAAGCAGCTGGCCCTCGATGGCGGCCGCAGCATCCTGGCCCACGGCACCGTGGACAACCCGCTGTTCCAGAACGCGCGCACCTGCTCGCCGAGCATCCACGAAATCAGCTCTGATAAGGTGGAGCAGTTCAGCCAGGAGCTGTTCGGGCCCATCGTGCTGGTCATCAAGACCAAGGATACCCAGGAGAGCATTCGCCTGGCGGCCCAACTGGCCCGCGAGCACGGCGCCATTTCCTGCGGTGCCTACACCACCGACCCCGCCACCAAGGAGCAGATTATGGACGAAATGAGCCTGGCCGGCACGCCCGTCAGCTTCAACCTCACCGGCGGCATCTACGTGAACCAGAACGCCGGCTTCTCCGACTTTCACGTGACGGGCGGCAACCCCGCCGGCAACGCCAGCTTCACCAACCCGGAGTTCGTCATCAAGCGCTTCACCTGGGTCGGCTTCCGCGAACCGGCTTAGACGCTGCGCTTAATGAAGAATGAAGAATGAGGAATTAGCAGATGACAATTCTTCATTCCTCATTCTTCATTCCTCATTGCTGTAGGCAAAGGCCCGCTGCTTCGTCAGAAGCAGCGGGCCTTTGCCTACAGCAGAGCTCGCACGTCGTCGCGCAGCGTTTCGATGCCGCGTCGGATTTGTTCCCACACGCTGGGCTCGGGGCCGCCGGCGGGCGCGGGGGCCTGGCCGAGCTGCTCGGCCAGCCGGGCGCGTTTGGCTTCGAGGGCGGCGGCGTGGGCGGCGTAGGTGTTGGGCGAGCCGGCGGCCGTGGCGTGGGTGCGGTTGTGCAGGGTGCGGATTTTGGCGTCCAGCTCGTCGAGCGCCTGGCGCAGGGCCGTTTCGGACAGGTGCGGGTCGCGCGGCGCAGCAGAATCGGGGGGCAGGGCAGTGGACATGGGAAGCGGTCAAGCGAGCAGAAACAATCGGTCATTGTACTGCATCCGGCCCCGAAAGGATGCCCGACCCAGCCGCCCGCGGGCACGTTACCAACAAAAGCGCAACAAAAGGATAATTTCAACCAAGCTCGACCATTTTAACCATGCGGTAGCTTTGTGATACTTCATTTTTACCCGGTCTTGCCCATGCTTCGCTATTTCACTCTTGCCTGTGGGCTAGTGGCCGCAGCGGCGGGCCAGGCCGGGGCCCAAACGGCTTCGGTGGCCATTGTGGCCCAAACCGACAGCGGCGCGTCGCGGTCGACTACCGCGCCGGCCGCCGCGGCGCCGGCCCCGGCCGCACCGACCGTCTATTTCACGGCCGACGAGATGCCAACCTTCCCCGGCGGCGACGCCGGCCTGGTGAAATTCCTGAGCAGCAAGCTCAACTACCCCGCCGCCGCCCTCGACCGCAACCTGTCGGGCAAAGTGTACCTCACCTTCACCGTCGACCCCGAAGGCCACCTGCACGACCCACGCGTAGTGCGCGGCCTCGGCTCTGGCCTCGACGAGGAAGCCCTGCGCCTCGTGCGCCTCATGCCCTGGTGGAACCCCGGCAAAATCCACGGCCAGCCCGTGTGGGTCACCATGACCATGCCCATCACCTTCCGGGCGCTGTGACGCTGCGCTTAATAGGGGAATGAGGAATGCGCAGACGGAACGTCATGTCGAGCTTGCCGAGACATCTCGCGTGGGGGAGTAATCCAATCGCGCGCCGGTTTTGATTACTCCCCCACGCGAGATGTCTCGGCAAGCTCGACATGACGTTCCGTCTGCGCATTCACATTCCCCTATTAAGCGCAGCGTCACAGCGCCCGGAAGGTGATGGGCATGGTCATGGTGACCCACACGGGCTGGCC
>NZ_JANNOD010000015.1:0-11302 GCF_031398885.1 Hymenobacter sp. | reverse complement strand
GGGGGCCCCCATTTGTACGGCTTACCAACGGGCGGGGCAATTAAAACCGTTCCCGTTTTTGGGGGGGTTGGTCTAGGGGTTCGCGGGGGGGGGGGGGGGGGGGGGGGGCGGAAGAACGTCATGCTGAGCGGAGCGCAGCGCAGCCGAAGCATCTCGCTCGCATCGTTGAACGATTGGGTTACTATCCCACGCGAGATGCTTCGGCTGCGCTGCGCTCCGCTCAGCATGACGTTCTTCCATCCCACCTCCTCACCTCCCCTCATCACCCCCGTCCTTTTATTACCTTTACGCTTATGCAAACCGTCGCCCCCGCCCGCCGCCTCGATACCGCCGTTTTCGACCTCATTGCCCGGGAGAAAACCCGCCAGACCCACGGCCTGGAGCTCATCGCCTCCGAAAACTACGCTTCGGAACAGGTGATGGCCGCCCAGGGCTCCGTGCTCACCAACAAGTACGCCGAGGGTCTGCCCGGCAAGCGCTACTACGGCGGCTGCGAAATCGTGGACCTGGTGGAGCAGCTGGCCATCGACCGGGTGAAGGAGCTCTTCGGCGTGGCCTGGGCCAACGTGCAGCCCCACTCCGGTGCCCAGGCCAACGCGGCCGTGTTCCTGGCCTGCCTGCAACCGGGCGACAAAATCCTGGGCTTCGACCTGGCCCACGGCGGCCACCTCACCCACGGCTCGCCGGTGAACTTCTCGGGCAAGTACTTCCGACCCAGCTTCTACGGGGTCGAAAAAGAAACCGGCCTCATCGACTGGGCCAAGGTGAAGGACATTGCCCGCCGCGAGCAGCCCAAAATGATAATCTGCGGGGCCTCGGCCTACTCGCGCGACTGGGACTACGCCGCCCTGCGCGCAGCCGCCGACGAGGTGGGCGCCCTGCTGCTGGCCGACATCTCGCACCCCTCGGGCCTCATCGCCACCGGCCTGCTCAACTCCCCGTTCGAGCACTGCCACATCGTGACCACCACCACCCACAAAACCCTGCGCGGCCCCCGCGGCGGCCTCATCATGCTGGGCCAGGACTTCGACAACCCCTTCGGCCTGAAAACCCCCAAGGGCGAAACCCGGCCGATGTCGGCGGTGCTCGACGGGGCGGTGTTTCCCGGCACCCAAGGCGGGCCGCTGGAGCACGTGATTGCGGCCAAAGCCGTGGCCTTCGGCGAGGCGCTGACCGACGACTTCCGGGACTACACCCGGCAGGTGGCGCGCAACGCCCAGGCGCTGGCCGCCGGCTTCGTGGGCCTGGGCTACGACCTCATCTCGGGCGGCACCGACAACCACCTCATGCTGATTGACCTGCGCTCGAAGGGCCTCAGTGGCAAGCTGGCCGAAAACACGCTGGTGCGGGCCGACATCACCCTCAACAAAAACATGGTGCCCTTCGACGACAAGTCGCCGTTCGTGACCAGCGGCATCCGCATCGGCGCCGCCGCCGTAACTACCCGGGGCCTGGGCGAAACCGACATGGGCCGCATCGTGGAATTGATTGACGAAACCCTGACCCACCACGACAACGACACCCGCATTGGGCAGGTGCGGCAGCGGGTGAACGCCTGGCTCCAGGACTACCCGCTTTTTGCGTAGGTTTTTACGTAAGAGCGTCTGAATAGTCAGAACGTCATGTCGAGCGCAGTCGAGACATCTCGCGTGCGGCAGTAATCCATTCGATTGGTTTGCTACTCCGGGCGAGATGTCTCGACTGCGCTCGACATGACGTTCTGATTTTGCCGCTTAATCTTTCCCCCTCTATATTCTTCCGTGCAACCACAACCACAACAAGCAAAAGCACCGGGCGAACAGCACGAAATGTCCTTCATCGACCACCTGGAGGCGTTGCGCTGGCACATCATCCGGGCGGCCATTGCAGTGGTGGTGTTCACCACCGGGGCGTTTTTTGCAAAGGATTTCCTGTTTCACGACCTGATTCTGGGGCCCTCGCGCAACGACTTCTGGACCTACCGCATGTTGTGCAAGCTCGGCCGGCTCTTCGACCCCACCGGGCCGTGCGCCGACCAGGTGAATTTCATCATCCAGAACCGCACCATGAGCGGGCAGCTGTCGATGCACATCAGCACCTCGTTCCTGGCGGGCATCATCCTCACGTTTCCCTACCTGTTCTGGGAGCTGTGGCGCTTCATCAAGCCCGGCCTGTACCCGCACGAACGGCAGAACTCGCAGGGGGCCGTGTTCTTCGTATCGGTGCTGTTCGTGCTGGGCATCCTGTTCGGCTACTACGTGGCGGCGCCGCTCAGCATCAACTTCCTGGCCTCGTACTCGGTCGATGCCAGCATCGAGAACCAGATTGACCTGCAGAGCTACCTGGGCACGCTCACGACCATGACGCTCTCGTGCGGCCTGGTGTTTGAGCTGCCGATGATAGTGTTCTTCCTGGCCAAGGCCGGCATCGTGTCGCCCGAAATCATGCAGGTCTACCGCAAGCACGCCATCGTGGTCATTCTCGTCATCGCGGCCGTTATCACGCCGCCGGACATCACCGCTCAGATTATCGTCACCATTCCCGTGCTGCTGCTCTACGAGCTAAGCATTCACATTGCCCGCGTGGTGCGGCGCGGCGACACGGCCCGCCTCAACGCTAAACTCAGTCAATAACGGTTAGTGGTCAGTGATTAGTGGTTAACGGGTATGATATCGTTGAACGACACTAATCACTAATCACTAATCACTAACCACTAATCACTAATATGATTCTTGCTCTTGGCTCCGACCACGCCGGTTTTGCTCACAAAGAAATGCTGCGCGCCTGGCTGGGTGAGCAGGGCCACGAAGTGCAGGACTTTGGCACGTTCACGGCCGACTCGATGGATTACCCGGACGTGGCCCACCCGCTGTCGGCCGCCGTGGCGGCGGGCGCGCCGGCCCTGGGCATTTTGCTCTGCGGCTCGGCCAACGGCGTGTGCATCACGGCCAACAAGCACGCCGGCGTGCGGGCGGCCATTGCGTGGCTGCCCGAGCTGGCGGCCCTGGCCCGGCAGCACAACAACGCCAACGTGCTGTGCCTGCCCGCCCGCTACGTGAGCGCGGCGCAGGCCCAGGAAATTGTATCCGCTTTTCTGACGACGGATTTTGAAGGCGGCCGGCACCAGCTCCGCGTGGCAAAAATAAACAGCTGAGTCCGGCTCAGTTGAATTTATGCCGGGCTGCTTGCTTGGGCTGCCCAGGCGGAGGAGGCGGTTACAAATAGCATTAAAGCGTGAAACTTGGTGGAAGGTGCTTATCTTTGACTAGCCCTATGTAGCCAAATTATGACGCGGCCCGGATTTTTGCTGATGTGGCTGCTGGCCTTGGGGTTAGGGCTGGCTCCCGCGGGTCCGGCGCTGGCCGCGCAGCCTTCGCCGCCCGGGGCCGATGCCCTGCGGCAACAACTGGCCGCCCGCTTGCCCGACACCACCCGCCTGCGCCTGCTCAGCGCCATGTGTTACCTGCTGCACAACGAGCAGCCCGCCCGGGCCGTGCGCTACGGCGAAGCGGCCGTGGCGCTGGCCCGCACCCTGGCCCCGAACGAGCAGGGCCCCGGGCTGCTGCGCGGCCTGCTGTGCCTGGCCAGTTGCCACGCCAACCTCTCGAACGGCCCCGCCGCCCTCGAATTGCTTTCCGAAGCCCAGGAACTGGCCCGCCGCCTCGACGACCCCGATGCTCTGGCGCGCGCGTTCACGGCCCAGGGCAGCGTCTACCATGAGCGGGGCGACTCCGCTACGGCCTGGCGGCACTACCGCCGCGCGTTGCAGCTGGCCGACCAGGCCGGCGTGGCCCCCCGCACCCGCATGCGGCTGCTGGGCAACGTGGGCAGCCTGATGTTTTACCGCCAGCAGTACCCCCAAGCCATGCACTTTGACTCGCTGGCCCTGACCCTGGCCCGGCGCGAAGGCGACTCGACGGCCCAGTCGACGTACCTCTCCAGCCTGGCGACCTACCAGATGCGGGTGGGCCGCCTGCCGCGGGTGAAGCGGCTGCTCACCCAGGCCCTGGCCATCAGCCGCCGCCAGCGCGCCGCCCGCAACCAGGCCAACCAGTTGATGCTGTTCGCGATGTATTACATCGAAACCGACCAGCCCAGCCGCACCGACCGGGCCGTGCGCGAAGCCCTGCGCCTGGCCCGCCAAAGCGACTACCTGGAACGGGTGCTCGATGCCTACAGCATTTTAGCGGCCGAGGCGGCGGAGCAGAACAACTACCGCCAGGCCTACGAGTGGAACAAGCGCTACGTGGAGCTGAACGACACCCTGAACAACCGCCAGACCATGCAAACCCTGGCCGCGGCCCAGGTCAGCTACGAAACCCAGGAGCGGACCCGGCGCCTGCGCCAGCTCACCGAACAGCGCGACGAGCAGCGGTGGCACAGCCGCTTGCTGGGACTGGCCGTGGCCGTGCTGGCGTTGGGGCTGCTGGTGTCGGTTTACCTGTACCGCAACCTGCGCCGCAACCGTTCGGCCCTGGCCGCCAACAACCAGGCCCTGGAAAAAGCGTCGGCGGAGCTGCGGGGCGTGGCCGCGTTCAAGGACAAGCTGTACGCCATTGTGGCCCACGACTTGCGCGGCCCGGTCATGGCCTTCGCGGGCGTCACCAGCCTGATTGATTCCTACATCGCGCAGAACGACCAAGCCGGTTTGTCCCGCCTGCCCGGCTTGGTTCGCCAAGCCGCCGACAGCCTCAACCACCTGCTCGACAACGTGCTGAACTGGGCCGTGAGCCAAACGGGAGAATTGGAGTGCCGGCCCGCGCCGCTGCTGGTGTCCGAGCTGTTTGCCGAATGCCAGGCCTTGTACCAGACCACGGCCGCCGCCAGTCGGCAGCACATCACCACGGCCGCCCCCGCCGGCCTGCGCCTGCTGGCCGACCGCAACATGACCCGCACCGTGCTGCGCAATCTGGTGGGTAACTCGCTCAAGTTTACGCCCGCCGGCGGCCACGTGCACCTGGAAGCCGCCCCCGACCCCGACGACCACCGAATGGTGCTGCTCAGCTGCACCGACACCGGGCCGGGCATGAGCCCGGCCACCGTGGCGGCCCTCATGAGCGGCCCGGCCCTGCCCGAGCCCACGCCCACCCCCCGCGCCACCGGCCTGGGCCTGGGCCTGGCCTTATCCCGCGCTTTTGTGCATCGCCACGGCGGCACGCTGGTCATCCAAAGCCGCCCCGGCGCGGGCACCAACGTCACGGTGAGCCTGCCAGCGGTGAAGTGACGCAGCGCTTAATGAAGAATGAGGAATTATTGGCCCTTCATTCTTCATTCCTCATCAAGCGCAGCGTCTCACCAAATCACTACCCGTGTCGAATCTGGGCGATAGAGCTTCTGGCCGGGCTTCACGCCGAAAGCTTCGTAGAAAGCGGGCACGTCGGCCATGGGGCCGTTCACGCGGTACTGGGCCGGCGAATGCACGTCGGTGAGCAGCTGGTTGGCGAGGCTCTCGTCCCGCGTGTGGTTCTGCCAGCCCAGGGCGTAGCCCAGAAAGTAGCGCTGCACGGGGGTCAGGCCATTGATTTTCTTGCCTTCCCGGTACTGCTTGGTTTTCTTGAACGCGTCGAGGCCGATGACGATGCCGCCCAGGTCGGCAATGTTCTCGCCGGCCGTGGCCCGGCCGTTGATGTGCAGGCTGTCGAGCAGGGTATAGCCGTCGAACTGCCGCACGATGCCGGCCACGCGCTGGTTGAAGCGCTGGCGGTCGCCCTTGCTCCACCACTCGTGCAGGTTGCCCCGGGCGTCGTACTGGCTGCCCTCGTCGTCGAAGCCGTGGGTGAGCTCGTGGCCGATGGTGCTGGCGCCCGCGTAGCCGTACACCAGCGCGTCGTCGGCGTCGGCATCGAGCAGGCCGGGGATGGCAAAGGCGGCGGCGGGCAGCACAATTTCGTTGTTCGAGCCGTTGTAGTAGGCGTTGTAGGTCTGCGGGGTCATGCCCCACTCGGTGCGGTCCACGGGTTTGCCCAGCTTGTTCAACTCGTATTGGTAGGCCCAGCGGTTGGCCCGCATTACGTTGGCGGCCAGCGAGCTGCGGTCAATCTGCAAAAACGAATAGTTTTTCCACTTGCTGGGGTAGCCCACCTTGGGGGTGATTTTGCGGAGCTTTTCCAGGGCCACCACTTTGGTGGGGGCGCTCATCCAGTCCACTTGCCGGATGTGGTCGGCGAAGGACGCCACCACGCGCTGCACCAGCGTGTCGTAGCGGGCCTTGGCCTCGGGCTTGAAGTATTCTTTCACGAAAAGCTGCCCCAGGGCGTCGCCCAAGGCGTTCTCCTGCATGTCGAGCACGCGCTTCCAGCGGGGCCGAATGGCTTTGGCGCCGCGCAGCACCGTGCCGTAGAAGCGGAAGTTCTCGTCGACCAGCGGGCGGCTGAGCGTGGGCGCAAATTCGCGGGCCACCTGCCAGGTAAGGTACGCCTGCCAGTCGGCCAGCGGCTTGGTCTTGAGCAGCCGCCCCACCGTTTGGTAGAACTCCGGCTGGCCCACGATTACCGTGTCGATTTTCTTGAGCCCCATCTGGCCCAGCCACTTTTTCCAGTCCAGGTTCGGGGTCAGCTTATTGAGCTGGGCCACGCTCATTTTGTGGTAGTTGGCGTACGGGTCGCGCAGGGCCTCCAGCTTGCGGGAAGACTTGGCCAGCGCCGTTTCCAGCGCCATCACCCGGGCCGCGTTGGCTTCGGCCGTGGCCGGGTCCTGGCCCAACAGCCGGAGCGTGTTGGCCACGTGCAGTAGGTACTCGCGGCGGATGTTCTTGGTGCGCGAGTCGGCGTTGAAATAGTAGTCGCGGTTGGGCAGGCCCAGACCGGCCTGGCGCAGGTAAAGCACCATCTTTTCGCTGTTCTTATCGTCCTGGCCCACGCGGGGCCCAATCAGCGCGTTCACGCCCAGTGGAATTTCGCGGGCAATAACGGCCGGCACCTCCGCCACCGTGCGCAGGGCCGCGATGCGGTCCAGCTCGGGTTGGATGGGCGCCACGCCCAGCTTATCGGCCTTCGCCGAATCAAGCCCCACGGCCCAAAAATCCCCGATTTTCTGCTGGTTGCTGCCCGCCCCCGCGCTGTTGCGCGCCGCTGCGACGCTGGTTTCGCGCAGGCGGGCATAAATTTCGTTCTGCACCTCCTTGCCAATGCCCCAGTTGCTTTCCGACGCCGGAATGGGGTGACTTTTGAGCCAAGCCCCGTTGGCGTAGGTGAAAAAGTCGTCGCCGGGCGCCACCGTGGTATCCAGCGCGGCGTGCAGCAGGTCGGGCGGGTTGCCGGTGCCGGCGGTCTGGGAAGAGTTGGACGGGCAGCCCGCGACGATGGCGGCCAGCAGCGGGAGCAGCAGCAAGAAACGTTTCATCCAGAAAAGTAACTGCCCGGAATTAAAAGAACCGCAAGCGCCGCTAGCGCACCTCCACCGCCAGCTGCTGCCGCGCGCCGCGCGCGTACTCCCGCACCGTGAAAAGCTACCAGCGGTAAGCCCGGGCCACGCGAGGCGGAGGGGCCGCTCACGGCTTTTGCCAGAACGCGGCCGGGCTGCTGGTGGTGTAGGTGGTGAACGTGACGGGGCCTACCTGCCGGGTTTTCGCCGCGGAAGGGGTGACGTTGGCGGCCGCCGGCACCAGCGAAACGTAGTGCAGCGCTTTGCCCGGGGTGCGGGTTTCCAGGTCGTACTGGCTGCTCACCGGGCACTGCAGGCGGTACAGGTTCTTGGCCATGTACTGGTAGAGGTAGTCCTCCTTGGTTTTAGACACCTTGTGGTTCCAGTTGGCCGTGGGGTTCACCAGCAGGGGCCGGCCGTCCACCAGCCGGGCGCGCACTTCCTCGATGCCGAGCAGCTGGCCCTGCTCGTTCATCACGTAAGCGTCGTTGGTGGGGTCCATCCACAGCCATTTTTGCTGGGTGGTTGAGTACACCGCGTTGATGACGTGGCTGTCCTGGTCGGTGGTGTCCTTGGGCAGGCAGCCCACAAACCGGGCCTTGTAGCCCATGGCCAGGTACACTTCGTTCAGCACCGTGGCCAGGCCCCGGCAGTTCAGGCCCCGCTTTTCGCGCTGGCACACCGTGAGCAAATCCTGCGCGTTGCGCAAGGCCGGGTTCTCGCGGTTGCCGTCGTGGGGCACCTGCTCGTGCACCCAGTGCAGCAAGTTGATGAAGCGCGACACCTCATTGCCGGCCCCCGCAACGGAGTCGAGCTTGTAGGTTTTGCGCAGCGCGACCAGTTGCGGATTATCAGCATCTTGGTAGCGGAAGGCCGGCAACTTCTGGTCGTCTTTGGCCGCGTAGCCTTTGGCCTGCTGCAACACGTAAACGTAGTCGCCGTGCTCCCGAATGGCGGCCAGCTGCTGCCGGAAGCCCTTGTCGTCGCGGATGAAGTCCAGGTCACTGTCCGCCTTGGCGTGGTTGTAGTCGCGGTAGCCGCTGCTCACGGCGCGCTCGAAGCTGCGCACGGCGTTGGGGCGGTCCTTCAGCAGGGCGTAGTAGCAGGCTTTGTTGTAGTGAACATCAGCCAGCAGGTTGCTAAAATTTTGCTTGGTGGCCGGAGCAAGTGCCCCGTAAGCCTGCTCCCATTCCGCGTAGCGGTCCAGAATTTGGCGGTATTGCTTGTCGGCCGACAAGGCCTGTATTTTCGGAAACAGGGCGGCGCAATAAGCAGCAAACTCCTCTTTGGTTCGGGTGGGCTGGGCCCGAAGCGTTGAGCCAATCAGCAGAAAGCCAATAAGTAAGAGCATCAGGCGTGGCATGGGCAGGAGCTGCGAAGTAGTGAAAAAGACGGGTGAGTCAGTATAATGCACGGCGCCGGTTCGCAGTTGCCTGCGGCGTGGCCTCGGGCTTCAATGTACTTCCCAACGCCAAACGGGCGCCGTTCTTGCCCACCCGCCGCGCTGAGCCTCGGGAATCCCTGCCTCTGGCGGAAAGAGCGTAGCCCGGCCTGGGGTGGCAGCGGGCGTGGCTTGCAAAAACAACGGGCTGGGCGAACTTACGCCCGAGAATAAGAGCCAGCGGGTGAAATTACCCCAACGCCACCCCTTTGCCTGAACGGGGCCACCGGGCGTCGGTGGTGGGCCCTGCGAAGGAGCGGCCGAGCGGAAAGGCCGTATGTTGAGGCCGAAATTAGCTTTTCCGTCGTCATGTCGCTCCGCTTCCTGCTCCTGCTCAACTTTGCCGCCGCCCTGTACCTCACCGGCCTCATCTGGACGGTGCAGGTGGTGCACTACCCCGCCTTCGGGCTGGTGCCCAAGGCGGCGTGGGCGGCCTTCCACGCGGCCCACACCCGCCGCATGGGCTACGTGGTGCTGGCTCCCATGGTGGCCGAGCTGGGCCTGGCTGCGTGGCTGGCCTGGGCGGGCCGGGCGGCCCTGCCCGGCGGCAGCGGCTGGTGGAGCTTCGGGTTGGTCGTGGTCATTTGGGCGGTCACGTTCTTCATCTCCGTGCCCTTCCACAACCGCCTGGGCCAGGGCTACGACTACATTGCCATCGACGGCCTCGTCCGCACCAACTGGCTGCGCACCCTGGCCTGGACGGCCCGGGCCGGGCTGCTGGGCTGGCTGCTGGCGCGGTAGGGCGCAGGTGCAACGGCTTCAAAAATTTTGCGTCCCGTGAATTTTAGCGACATGAAGCACAGGCTGTTCTTATTATTTCTGCTTCTGGGCAATGCTCCGGTTCGGGCGCAAGCGTCCGCCGCTGGTCCGGGCCCGGCAGTCACCGTCGAAGTCAACCGAACGTATTGCCTGGTGCGGTTTGTCGAAACGCTGGCCGGCGGCAGCGGCGGCTACGGCGGCTCGCGGCGGGTCTTCGAAAAAAGCCGGTTCAACACGCCCGCCGCCCGGCGCTGGCTGCGCCGCTACCAAAGCCTGGACCACGAGCCCGGCTACGACCGGGAAGGCTACCCCACCGACCGCATCGGCGGCCAGGGCTCCACCGCGCCGAGCTACATGGCCGCCAGTGCCGATGCCCAGGACCTGGCCGACTTGCAGCGCCGCACCGTGGGGCTGCTGCCCAACGAGGTTTTGGTCGCGCTCGACAGCGTGTACCGCTATTTCACGCCGGCATTCGACACCCTGGCTTGGCAGCCCCACGCGGCCGAGCTGGGCCGGCAGCGCACGGCCTACGCCCAGTTTTTAGCCCAGGGCCAGTTGATGGGCCAGTTTGGCCGGCTGCGGACCTTCTACGGCAGCGTGTGGCCCGATGCCGTGCCCTACCGCATTCAGCTCAACCCCCAGCTTGACCAGGGCAAAGGCTTTACCAACCACGCCACGGTGAGCGGGAACGTGGTGCTGCTCGACTGCCACCCCACTTCGCGCGATTTCGTGGCAGGCAGCGCCGTGGTTTTTCACGAAATGAGCCACTCGCTGTCGGTGCAGCAGCGGCAGCGCTTGCAGCAGCAACTGCAGGGCTGGTACTTGGGCAGCGCATCGCCGGCTCGTCGGGGGGCCTACAACCTCATGGAGGAAGCCCTGGCCACGGTGGCCGGCGAGTGGATGCACGCCCAGCAAACCGGCCGGCCCGAAACCGGCGAATGGTACCGCGACGACTACATCAACCGCTACGCCCAGGCGCTGTATCCGCTCATGAAGGGCTACGTCGAGCGCGGGCAAACCATCGACAGCCTCTTCGTCGGCCAAGCCATCGGCCTCTTCGAGCGCACCTTCCCGCGGGCCGCGACGGACTACGCCAACCTGTTTCGCCAAGTATTGTACTGGTCCGACGCCGACGATTACCAAGCGGCCGTGCAGCCCTTCAAAGACCAATTCAGAAGCACGTTCACCTACACGGCCACGCCAATTCTGAATTCCGCCAAAGCCCTGAGCCGGGCCCGGGGCGGCGAGTACCTGCCGGTTATTCCCGTCACCCGCCAGCACACCGCCACCCTGCGCTACCTGCGCCAACACTTGCCCGCCCTGCGCCGGCACCACCTGCGTCCTAAGCACAGCTTTGTGCTGAGCACCAACGGTCCCAACGGCCCGCTCATCCTGGTAAACGCGCACACCCCCGCGCAGCTGGCCGCCGCCGCGACGCTGCTGGCCCAGCAGAAGCACCTGAACGCCGCCCAGCCGCTGATGCCGCTCAAGTAGCGTTGGGCTGACCGGCGCCACTGCATCGGCCGACTTTTCGTCCGTCTGGCCCAAAATTCCGGGCCGGCTTTCCACCATTAAGAAGTAAATGCCGCCACCCGCCGCGGGGCCCCGCCGCCCGCGCCCTTAGAGGCTGTTTAAGTTAATCGGGCAAGTCGTCGGATGTTCGCCAGGTAAAGCCAGGCGTTGGCGTGGGTGGTTTTGCGCTCGTAGTCCTTGGCCAGGCGGCGGTTGGCGCCAGCCCAAGCGATGCTGCGCTCGACGACC